>NZ_JBSFVG010000011.1:0-296201 GCF_053592195.1 Streptomyces sp. NPDC002776
AAACGCCCGGTTACATTCCGAACCCGGAAGCTAAGCCTTACAGCGCCGATGGTACTGCAGGGGGGACCCTGTGGGAGAGTAGGACACCGCCGAACTCCTTTTACAGCTCTGGCTCTTGGGCATCTGCCCAGGAGCCAGAGCTTTTTTGCGTTGAGGTAAGGTCAGGGAGCATCGTTCGCACGTTTCCCTCAGGAGGCCCCGGGTGGAGGTCCAGGAGACCCGTGTCCAGACGGACAGGGTCCTCACCATCCCCAACATCCTCAGCATGGCTCGCCTCGTTGGCGTGCCCGTGTTCCTGTGGCTGATCCTCTGGCCGGAGTTCGGCGGGCCGAAGAGCGATGGCTGGGCCCTGCTGGTGCTGATGCTGAGCGGGATCAGTGACTACCTGGACGGCAAGCTCGCGCGGCGCTGGAACCAGATCAGCAGCCTCGGCCGGCTCCTGGACCCCGCCGCGGACCGGCTCTACATTCTCTCGACTTTGGTCGGACTGACCTGGCGGGATATTTTGCCGCTGTGGTTGACCGGTGTACTTCTGGCACGAGAACTGCTGCTGCTGGTGATGGTGGGCATCCTCAGGCGTCACGGCTATCCGCCGCCCCAGGTGAACTTCCTGGGCAAGGCGGCTACCTTCAACCTGATGTACGCCTTCCCGTTGCTCCTGCTCAGTGACGGGAGTGGGTGGCTCCCGTCACTTGCTGCTATTTTCGGATGGGCGTTCGCAGGATGGGGTACAACCCTCTATTGGTGGGCAGGAGTCCTCTACGTGGTACAGGTCCGCCGCCTTGTCCGTGCGGACACCATGGCCGATTGAACCTCGCCCATTGCCGGGCTCCAGCGGCTCGATGGCCCGCTGACGAAAAGTGCGGGACAATTTGGACGGGTGAAGTCGGCTAGACCGTCGTCTTAGAGGAGGACGCTTCCGACATGAAGGCCGTCGTGATGGCCGGAGGCGAAGGCACACGCCTTCGTCCCATGACCTCAAGCATGCCCAAGCCGCTCCTGCCGGTGGCCAACCGGCCGATCATGGAGCATGTGCTGAGGCTGCTCAAAAGGCATGGGCTGAACGAGACCGTCGTAACTGTCCAGTTCCTGGCCTCCTTGGTCAAGAACTACTTCGGTGACGGTGAAGAGCTCGGAATGGAGCTCACCTATGCCAATGAGGAGAAGCCACTCGGTACCGCCGGAAGCGTCAAGAACGCCGAAGAGGCGTTGAAGGACGACGCCTTCGTTGTGATCTCCGGTGATGCCCTGACCGACTTCGACCTCACCGACCTGATCCGTTTCCACAAGGAGAAGGGCGCGCTCGTCACCGTCTGCCTGACGCGGGTGCCGAATCCTCTGGAATTCGGAATCACCATCGTCGATGAGGAAGGCAAGGTCGAGCGTTTCCTCGAGAAGCCGACCTGGGGCCAGGTCTTCTCCGACACGGTGAACACCGGTATCTACGTCATGGAGCCCGAGGTCTTCGACTACGTCGAGGCCGATGTGCCCGTCGACTGGTCCGGCGATGTCTTCCCGCAGTTGATGAAGGAAGGCAAGCCGATCTATGGGTACATCGCGGAGGGCTACTGGGAGGACGTCGGCACCCACGAGAGCTATGTGAAGGCGCAGGCCGATGTCCTGGAGGGCAAGGTCGACGTCGAGCTCGACGGGTTCGAGATCTCCCCGGGCGTGTGGGTGGCCGAGGGTGCCGAGGTGCATCCTGACGCCGTTCTTCGTGGCCCTCTCTACATCGGCGACTACGCCAAGGTGGAAGCCGGCGCCGAGATCCGGGAGCACACCGTGGTCGGCTCCAACGTGGTCGTGAAGAGCGGCGCCTTCCTGCACAAGGCCGTCGTGCACGACAACGTGTATGTCGGGCAGCAGAGCAACCTTCGGGGCTGTGTCGTCGGCAAGAACACCGACATCATGCGTGCCGCCCGGATCGAGGACGGCGCCGTCATCGGCGACGAGTGCCTGATCGGTGAAGAGTCGATCATTCAGGGCAATGTGCGGGTCTATCCGTTCAAGATCATTGAGGCCGGTGCGTTCGTCAACACCTCGGTGATCTGGGAGTCCCGGGGGCAGGCGCATCTGTTCGGTGCCCGTGGCGTGTCCGGAATCCTCAATGTGGAGATCACGCCGGAACTCGCTGTACGCCTCGCCGGTGCCTATGCGACGACCCTCAAGAAGGGGTCCACCGTCACCACGGCCCGCGACCACTCCCGTGGTGCTCGGGCGCTGAAGCGTGCGGTGATCTCCGCGCTGCAGGCGAGCGCCATCGACGTACGGGATCTGGAGAATGTACCGCTGCCCGTGGCGCGACAGCAGACCGCTCGCGGCAGCGCCGGCGGGATCATGATCCGGACGACGCCCGGTGTGCCGGACTCCGTGGACATCATGTTCTTCGACAGCCAGGGCGCCGATCTGTCGCAGGGCAGTCAGCGCAAGCTGGACCGGGTGTTCGCGCGTCAGGAGTACCGGCGGGCGTTCCCCGGTGAGATCGGGGATCTCCATTTCCCGGCCAGCGTCTTCGACTCGTACACCGGATCGCTGCTGCGGAACGTGGACACGACCGGGATCGCGGAGTCCGGGCTGAAGGTCGTCGTGGATGCCTCCAACGGCAGCGCCGGCCTGGTGCTGCCCAGCCTGCTCGGCAAGCTGGGTGTGGACGCGCTGACCATCAATCCCGGTCTGGATGAGTCCCGGCCGACCGAGACGGCGGACGCTCGTCGTTCCGGGCTGGTGCGGCTGGGCGAGATCGTCGCCTCCGCGCGGGCCGCGTTCGGAGTGCGGTTCGACCCGGTCGGTGAGCGGCTGTCGCTGGTCGACGAGAAGGGACGGATCGTCGAGGACGACCGGGCGCTGCTCGTGATGCTCGACCTGGTGGCCGCCGAGCGGCGCAGTGGGCGGGTCGCGCTGCCGGTGACCACCACGAGGATCGCCGAGCAGGTGGCGGCGTACCACGGGACACAGGTGGACTGGACGACGACGTCGCCCGACGACCTGACGCGGGTCGGCCGGGACGAGACCACCATCTTCGGCGGTGACGGCAAGGGCGGGTTCATCGTCCCCGAGTTCAGCGGTGTCTTCGACGGCACGGCGGCCTTCGTGCGGCTGATCGGGCTGGTGGCGCGGACGCAGCTCACCCTCAGCCAGATCGACGCGCGGATTCCGCGGGCGCACGTCCTCAAGCGGGATCTGGCGACCCCGTGGGCGGTCAAGGGACTCGTGATGCGACGGGTCGTGGAGGCTGCCGGTGACCGGTTCGTGGACACCACGGACGGTGTGCGGGTGGTGGAGACCGACGGGCGCTGGGTGATGGTCCTGCCCGACCCGGCCGAGGCCGTCACCCATCTGTGGGCGGAGGGTCCCGACGACGCGTCGGCCCAGGCCCTGCTCGACGAGTGGTCGGCCGTGGTGGACAGCGCCGGGCGCTGAAATCCCCAGCACGCGCGCGTGCCGGACAAGTGTCCCCAAGGGGGCCTGTCCGGCACGCCGGTGGGGCCATTCGGAGGTACGTGGCGCGACGTGCGACGATGTGCGGCATGCCGCAGCAGCCCCCCGTTCGGAGCACTCCTACGCGACCCTCGCGCCCGGACGCCTCCATGTCGCTGCTCACCAACGTCATGGATCACAGCCTCGATGACGGGTACGCCGAGGCGGCGGCCCGGAAGAAGGCGGCGGACGGCGGTCTGCCCAAGACCCTCAGGGCGAAGCTCGGACTCGCGGCCGGTCTGGTGCTGGCCGCCCTCGTCGTCACCGTCGGGGCGGCCCAGGCGCGGGTCGCGGCTCCTGTGGTGGCGAAGGAGCGCGAGGAACTGATCGACCGGATCGATCAGGAGACCGAGGCCGCGGACAAGCTCGAGGACAGCGTCGACGAGCTGCGCGAAGAGGTGAGCGCGCGCCAGCGTGAGGTGCTGAAGGAGAGCGGCAGCGAGCAGGGGGAGCTCGTGGGCATCCTGTCCGGCGCCGTCGAGGTGCACGGACCCGGGGTGAAGCTGGTCGTCGACGACGCCCGGGAAGCCGGTGGGGGCGGTGACGGGGATCCGCGTGAGACCTCCGGGTTCTCCGACACCGGGCGGGTGCGCGACCGTGACATGCAGCGGGTGGTCAACGGGCTGTGGGAGTCGGGCGCCGAGGCGATCTCCATCAACGGACAGCGGCTGACGGCCCTGTCGGCGATCAGGGCCGCGGGCGACGCGATACTGGTCGACAACAAGCCGCTGGTACCGCCGTACACGGTGCTCGCGGTGGGGGACGGGGAGCGGCTGAGCACCAGGTTCCAGGACAGTGCCGACGGGCTGTATCTGCATGCCCTGCAGGAGAACTTCGGCATCCGGACGGCAATCTCCGTGGAAGAGGACCTCCGGCTGCCGGCGGCACCCCGTGTGACCGTACGAACAGCGCAGCCGAACACCGAGAAAAGCGAGAAGGGCACATCGTGATCGCCGTACTGGGCCTCGTCGTGGGAGTCGTGGCCGGCCTGTTGGTCCGGCCTGAGGTTCCGGCGGTCGTGGAGCCTTATCTGCCGATCGCCGTCGTGGCGGCGCTGGACGCCGTCTTCGGTGGCCTGCGGGCCATGCTCGACGGGATCTTCGACGACAAGGTCTTCGTGGTGTCCTTCCTGTCCAATGTGGTCGTCGCCGCGCTGATCGTGTTCCTCGGTGACAAGTTGGGTGTGGGGGCGCAGCTGTCCACCGGTGTCGTCGTGGTCCTCGGGATCCGTATCTTCTCCAATGCCGCGGCGATCCGCCGGCACGTGTTCCGGGCGTGAGACCGATGAGCAACCAGGACGAGGCGGCCGAGAACAGGCTGCGCAAGGAACTGCCCGACGAGGTCCCGTCCCAGGCGGCCGCGGTAGGCGCGCACGAGGCGGAGACGCGGCCGGAGCTCACCGGACGGCAGCGGCTCGCCAAGGGGCTCTGGCCGCCGCGGGTCACCCGGGCTCAACTGATCGTCGCCCTGTTGCTGTTCGG
This sequence comes from Streptomyces sp. NPDC002776, assembly GCF_053592195.1. NCBI lineage: Bacteria > Bacillati > Actinomycetota > Actinomycetes > Kitasatosporales > Streptomycetaceae > Streptomyces > Streptomyces sp. NPDC002776. The sequence goes on from NZ_JBSFVG010000011.1 coordinate 4,959, forward strand.
CCTCGGCTTCGGCCTGGCCGTGCAGGTCGCCTCCAACAGCGACGGGGACGACGCCCTGCGCGGCGCGCGCCAGGAGGATCTTGTCCGGATCCTCGATGAACTGGATGACCGCACACAGCGTCTTGAGGACGAGAAGCAGGGACTCGAGCAGCAGCGGGACGAGCTCGAGAACAGTTCGAACCAGGCCGAGGAGGCTCGTCGGCAGACGGTCGAGAAGGAGCGGCAACTCGGCATCCTGGCGGGCACGGTGGCGGCGCAAGGACCCGGCATCACGGTGGTCATCGACGACACGAAGGGCACGGTCGAGGCGGACATGCTGCTCGACGCCATTCAGGAGTTGCGTGCGGCCGGTGCGGAGGCGATCCAGGTGAATGGGGTACGCGTGGTGGCGGGGACCTATCTGACCGATTCGGGAAACTCCGTGAGCGTCGACGGGAACAAGATCAACGCGCCCTATCGTTTCAAGGTCATCGGCAAACCTCAGGACCTCGAACCGGCGCTCAACATCCCTGGAGGCGTGGTGCAGACCCTCGAGAAGGAGCAGGCCGTGGTGACGGTCGAGCGGTCGGACAAGATCGTTGTGGACGCCTTGCGAGCCGCGCAGCAGCCTGACTACGCTCGGTCGTCCTCGCGGTGAATCGGGGGTGCATGGGGGACGTCCGGCGAGGGCATGAGGTTGCGGGGGGTCGGCGCACCGAATGGGTGGTGCGTGGTGGAAACTGTCTGGTGGATACGGACGTTGTGAGGATGTCCGGGTCGGCCGGAGTGTGCAGTCAGGGTTCGTCCTGCCCCACGGGCGGGTCTGTTTCAGTCAAGGGGAATCGCCCGTGAAGTTGTTTGCGAAGTTGTTCGGCAAGAGCGCGCGGCAGGGCAACGACAACGCCACCGCCCGCCACCGCGCGCAGCCTGACGCAGAGGGCCAGCGGCCGTTGTTCCGGGACCAGGTGGGTGGCCCGGGCGGGGACATTTCCGGAGGTCAGGGCGCGCCGTCTGTTGACCCTGCCCAGGCCGGAGGCATAGGTTTCGGGCAACCCTCAACCTCAGGTACGGGTGGAGGGTTCACCGCCGACCCGTATGCGTCCAATGCCCCCGCGGGGCAGCCGCGGCAGGAGGATCCGTCCATGTCGGCCCTGGTGTGCACGAGGTGCGGTAACCGCAACGCGGAGAACAGTCGCTTCTGTTCCAACTGCGGTGCTCCGCTGCGGGCGGGTGCGGTGCCCGAGCGTCCGTCCGAGACCACCTCCACGATCTCCATCTCCGGTCTCGAGGCCTACGACGCCGAGGCCACCGGCCAGACGCAGATCCCGGCGCTGTCCCCCGAGGCGCAGGCCGCCGTCGAGGCGCTGCCGCTCGGCTCCGCGCTCCTGGTGGTGCGCCGCGGGCCGAACTCGGGCAGCCGCTTCCTGCTGGACAGCGACCTGACCACGGCCGGCCGTCACCCGCAGAGCGACATCTTCCTGGACGACGTCACCGTCTCGCGCCGGCACGTGGAGTTCCGCCGGAGCCCGGACGGCTCGTTCACCGTGGCCGACGTGGGCAGCCTGAACGGCACGTACGTCAACCGCGAGCGGATCGACCAGGTCGCCCTGTCGAACGGTGACGAGGTGCAGATCGGCAAGTACCGGCTGGTCTTCCACGCGAGCCAGCGAGGCTACTGACCCTCCCCCGGAGAAGGTCCATGCTTCACACACCGAGCGGCGGTGCCGGACACGGCACTGCCGCCACGGACAGCGGGCTGATGAGCATCGGCACCGTGCTGAGCGTGCTGCGCGACGAGTTCCCCGAAGTCACCATCTCCAAGATCCGCTTCCTGGAGTCCGAGGGACTCGTCGAACCGCAGCGGACCCCTTCGGGTTACCGCAAGTTCAGCGCCGACGACGTCGAGAGACTCGGCCATGTGCTGAGGATGCAACGGGACCACTATCTGCCCCTCAAGGTGATCAGGGAGCACCTGGACGCCATGGAGCGCGGCGAGGCCGTGGCGCTGCCCACCGTGGGCCGACAGCGCGACGGAGAGGCCGGACCGGAGCTCTCCGATGCTCCTACGGCGGCCCGGATCGGGCGGAGCGAGCTGCTGGCCGCCGCGGAGATCGGCGAGCGGGAGCTCGAGGAGTGGGAGTCGTACGGGCTGATCGCCCCGCTGCCGGACGGGGCGTACGACGCCGAGGCGGTCACCGTGGCCTCGCTCGTCGTCGAACTGGGGCGGTTCGGGATCGAGCCGCGGCATCTGCGGGCGATGAAGGCCGCCGCGGACCGGGAGGCCGGGCTCGTGGACCAGGTCGTGGCACCGCTCAGACGCCATCGCAACCCGCAGACCAGGGCCCATGCCGAGGCCCGCACGAAGGAGCTGGCGGGGCTCACGGTGAAGCTGCACGCGGCGCTCGTGCAGACCGCGCTCGGGGTGCGGCTGCCCTGACCCGGAGGGCCTGGGCGGTCCGGATGGGCCGCCCGTTTCCTGCCCGACTACCCAAACGTCCCGGGCACGGCCTAGGGTTGCTGTGTGAACGAGCTCGATGTCGTAGGTGTCCGGGTCGAAATGCCCTCCAACCAACCGATCGTGCTCCTGCGCGAAGTGGGAGGCGACCGTTACCTCCCCATCTGGATCGGGCCGGGGGAGGCCACGGCCATCGCCTTCGCCCAGCAGGGCATGGCCCCCGCACGACCGCTGACCCACGACCTGTTCAAGGACGTGCTGGAGGCCGTCGGCCAGGAGCTCACCGAAGTGCGCATCACGGACCTGCGTGACGGCGTCTTCTACGCCGAGCTGGTCTTCGCCAGCGGCGTCGAGGTGAGCGCGCGTCCCTCCGACGCCATAGCACTGGCCCTGCGCACCGGAACGCCGATCTACGGCAGTGACGGCGTGCTGGACGACGCGGGGATCGCGATTCCGGACGAGCAGGAGGACGAGGTGGAGAAGTTCCGCGAGTTCCTCGACCAGATCTCGCCCGAGGATTTCGGCACGAGCAGCCAGTGAGACGTCCGGTTCCCGGCAATTGCCAGCGGCGAGTGAGAGCGTCCTGCGGCCCGCTCCGAGCGCATTCGGCTAGCCTTTCCCCGCGGTGGGGTACGGGAAACCACTCCTAGGGTGATTATCACTCGGCGTGCCGAGTGTGGCGATCGTTGACGCACCCCTGGTGACTGCCTACCGTCGAGAAGGCAGGTCAAGGACGGAGGTCGGCGTGAGAAGCAGCGGCGACGGTACGGCTGGGGGTGCCCCCGGACGCGGTCTCGGGGAGAGCGGTCCGTACCCTCCCCCGAGCTCACGACTCCGCTCCGGCGGGGGATACCCCCAGCCGGGTGGTGCGGCCGACCGCGCCCCGCAGCGACCGACGGCCGTGCCGAGCGGCGGAGGGGCGACGTCCATGACGTCCGAGCAGATCGGCTACCGGGGCCCGACGGCCTGCGCGGCGGCCGGCATCACCTATCGGCAGCTGGACTACTGGGCCCGTACGGGGCTCGTCGAGCCCAGTGTGCGGCCCGCGCACGGGTCGGGGACGCAGCGTCTGTACAGCTTCCGGGACGTCGTCGTCCTGAAGATCGTCAAGCGGTTCCTCGACACCGGTGTCTCGCTCCAGAACATCCGCACCGCGGTGCAGCACCTGCGAGAGCGGGGCTTTCGTGACCTGGAGCGCATGACGCTGATGAGCGACGGCGCCACGGTCTACGAGTGCACCTCGCCCGACGAGGTCCACGCGCTGCTCCAGAGCGGGCAGGGAGTCTTCGGGATCGCCGTCGGCGTGGTGTGGCGGGACGTGGAGAGCGCGCTGTCGCAGCTGCACGGGGAGCGCATCGACACCGGGGAGACGCTGGTCGGCCCCAATCCGGCGGACGAGCTGGCGCGGCGGCGGAACCGGGCGGTCTGAGGACGGCTCCGCCGTGTGGGCTGTGCGGGGCGGCGTGGAGGCCGCTCGGGGGCATTGTCAGTGGCGTAGGGCAGCATCGGACATGTGAGAAACACGCCCACGATCCTGCATCTCGACATGGATGCCTTCTTCGCCTCGGCGGAGCAGGCGTCCAAGCCGAGTCTGCGCGGGAAGGCGGTCATCGTGGGCGGGCTGGGGCCGCGTGGTGTGGTGGCCACCGCGTCCTACGAGGCCCGGGTCTTCGGGGTGCACTCGGCGATGCCGATGGCGCAGGCCCGGCGGCTCGCACCGAACGCCGCGTATCTCGTGCCGCGGTTCGCGTTCTACCGGTCGATCAGTGAGCAGGTGATGGCGCTGCTGAGGGCGCTGTCGCCGCTGGTGGAGCCGTTGAGTCTGGATGAGGCGTTCGTCGACCTGGAGGCCGGGGGAGCGGCCTGGGACGAGGCGTCGGCGCGGCTGGTGGGGGCGAAGCTGCGGGCGGACATACGGGCGGTCACCGGGCTGACGGGGTCCGTGGGGCTCGCCGCGTGCAAGATGCTCGCGAAGATCGCTTCCGAGCAGGCCAAACCGGACGGTCTGGTGGTGATCGAGCCGGGGACCGAGCGGGCGATGCTGGGGCCGATGCCGGTGCGGACCCTGCCGGGGGTGGGGCCGGCCACCGGGGATCATCTGCGGCGGGCCGGGATCCACACGGTCGAGGAGCTGGCCGAGGCGGGCGAGGACGAGCTCGTGCGGATGCTGGGGAAGGCGCACGGGCATGCGCTGTACGCCATGGCGCTGGCGCGGGACGAGCGGCCGGTGGTGGCTGAGCGGGAGACGAAGTCGGTGTCCGTGGAGGACACGTATGACGTGGACATCCATGACCGGGTGCGGGTGGGGCTGGAGGTGCAGCGGCTCGCGGATCGGTGTGTGCGGCGGTTGCGGGAGGCCGGGTTGTCCGGGCGGACCATTGTGCTGAAGGTGCGGCGGTACGACTTCTCCACGCTGACTCGGTCCGAGACGTTGCGGGGGCCCACGGATGATCCGGCGGTCGTGCGGGAGGCCGCGGGGCGGTTGCTGGAGTCGGTGGACACGACGGGGGGTGTGCGGTTGCTGGGGGTGGGGGTCAGTGGGCTTGCCGACTACACGCAGGAGGATCTGTTCGCGCAGGCCGCGGGGGAGCGGGGTCGGGGTGCGGAGGATGGGGGAGAGGACGGGGCCGGCGAGGTTGGCGAGGCCGGGGGTGTGGGTGCGGCTGCGGAGGTGGGGGCGGCTGTGGAGCGGCGGTGGGCTGCTGGGCATGACGTTCGGCATGCGGAGTTCGGGCATGGGTGGGTGCAGGGGAGTGGGGTGGGGCGGGTGACTGTGCGGTTCGAGACGCCGGAGTCCGGGCCGGGGCGGGTGCGGACGTTTCGGGTCGATGATCCTGAGCTTGTTCCTGCGGAGCCGTTGCCGTTGGTGCCGCGGAGGCCGGGGGTTGCTGTGGATGAGGTGCGGGCGTGAGGGGCGGGGGCGGTGTTGGTGGGGGGTTGGTGCACTCGCCCGCGTTGGCCGGGTGCCTCACCCGAGGGGCCCAGCCCACCCGTGCCGCCCCAGCGGCACGACTGCCCGCAGCGGCGGGTTGGGGGTGCGGGCCGGGGGTTGTGCGGGCGATGGGCTGTAGGGCTGTGGGCAACAGGCTGAGGGATGTGCGGCTGCGGGTTAGGGGATACACGGCACGCGACTCGGAGCTATGGGCATGCGGTCATGCAGCCAGGGGCGCGAGGAGTGCGGTCACCCAGCTGCGGGGCGGCGGGGGCCGCGGTCACTCAGCTAGGGGGCTACGACGGATGCGGCCGTCCCGCTGTGAGGGCAGACAGGTAGGCGGCTACGGGGCGGTGGTGGCACGGTCGCTCAGCTGCGGGGCGAGGTGGGACGCGGAGGCCCAGCCCCTGGGGCTGCGAGGGGTGCGGTCGCCCAGCTAGTGCGCCCGAGCAGCGCTGGATCCGCGACGACAGCCTGGCTGCCCTGGGCCAGGAGGGGCGCGGCCGTCCCGCTGCGAGGGCGTGCAGGTGCAGCTACGGGGCGGCGGGGGCGCGGTCGCTCAGCTGCGGGGATAGGAGGGACGCGGAGGCCCAGCACTGGGGCTGCGCGAGGGGTGCGGGTACCCAGCTGCGGGGCGGCGGGGGACGTCGTCACCCAGCTGGTGCGCCCGAGCAGCGCTGGATCCGCGACGACGGCCTGGCTACCCTGGGTCACGAGGGACGCGGCTGCTCCGCTGCGAGGGCGTGCAGGTAGGCAGTTGCGGGGCGGCGCGGGCGCGGGCGCCTAGCTGCGGGGAGCGGAGGGGAGCGGAGGCCCAGATCCCGGGGCTGCCAGGGGGCGCGTCGGTGCGGGGCACGAGGGGTGTCGGGTGCGCGGTCGCGTTGCGGGGGCTACGTGGGGGGCTTAGGTGTCTGCTTCTTCTGTGCCTGCCAAGTTGCCGAAGTCGTAGTCGGGGGGTGTGGGGGAGGTCAGGTCCAGGCCGTAGTGGTGGTAGAGCTGGAGTTCCTGTTCCGGGGAGAGGTGGCGGCCTACTCCGAAGTCGGGGGCGTCCTTGATCAGGGAGCGGTCGAAAGGGACGCGGAGGGCGCCCTCCACCAGTTCGCTGGGCTCCAGGGGGACGAAGGCGTCCCTGCTGAACAGGCCCGTTCGTATGGCTGCCCACTCCGGTACGCCGGTGGCGTCGTCGAGGTAGACCTCGTCGATGGTGCCGAGCTTCGTACCGTTGCGGTCGAACGCCTTGCGGCCGATCAGGTTGCGCGGATCGATGTCGGTCTGCACGTGCCCTCCACTTGGTCGCAACTCATCCGTAAGCACTACGAAAGAGCACATTCGGGTGCGCGGCCACTCGAACGCCTGGGCGTTGACCTCGCTGGTAGGCTGACAGCGGCTGCTGACCCCGTGCGGGAGAGTCCTCCGGACACCATCCGGAGGCGCCGAAGGAGCAAATCCTCCCCGGAATCTCTCAGGCCCACGTACCGCACGGACGAGGTCACTCTGGAAAGCAGAGCGGGTGTCGACGGCTTCCGCTCTCACCGACGGTGAAAGCCGGGCGCCCTCATGCCCTGGTGAAGCTCTCAGGTTGAGATGACAGAGGGGGAGGCCGTCCGGGTACCCGTGCCGTGGTGCCCCTCGAAGGTCGTGTCGACCAGGAGGCCTCCGCAATGACCGCCTATCGCATTCCGCTCTCCGAGCTCGAGCAAGGGATCCCCTTCGAGCAGCGTCACATCGGTCCTGATCATGAGGCTCGGGCCAAGATGCTCGCCCAGGTCGGCTACGGCTCGCTGGACGAGCTCACCGCCGCCGCGGTGCCGGATGTGATCAAGAACGCCGACGCCCTCGACCTGCCGGGTGCGCGGACCGAGGCCGAGGTGCTCGCCGAGCTGCGGACCCTCGCCGACCGCAACCAGGTGCTGGACTCCATGATCGGGCTCGGCTACTACGGCACCTTCACCCCGCCGGTCATCCTGCGCAACGTCATGGAGAACCCGGCCTGGTACACGGCCTACACGCCGTACCAGCCGGAGATCTCGCAGGGCCGCCTGGAGGCCCTGCTGAACTTCCAGACGATGGTCGCCGAGCTCACCGGGCTGCCCACCTCCGGTGCCTCACTGCTCGACGAGGGCACGGCGGCTGCCGAGGCCATGGCGCTGTCCCGGCGCATGGGCAAGAACAAGAAGGGCCTGTTCCTCATCGACGCGGACGCCCTTCCGCAGACCATCGCCGTGATCCAGACGCGGGCCGAGCCCACGGGCGTCGAGGTGGTCGTCGCCGACCTGAGCGAGGGCATTCCGGACGGCATCGCCTCGCGCGAGATCAACGGCGTGCTCATCCAGTACCCGGGCGCCTCCGGTGCCGTGCGGGACATCAAGCCCGTCATCGAGCAGGCCCATGAGCTCGGCGCGCTGGTCACCGTCGCCGCCGATCTGCTCGCGCTGACGCTGCTGACCTCCCCCGGCGAGCTGGGCGCGGACATCGCGATCGGCACCACGCAGCGCTTCGGTGTGCCGATGGGCTTCGGCGGTCCGCACGCCGGTTACATGGCCGTGCACGAGAAGTTCGCGCGCAGCCTGCCCGGGCGGCTGGTCGGGGTGTCCGTGGACGCCGACGGCAACAAGGCCTACCGGCTCGCGCTGCAGACGCGTGAGCAGCACATCCGCCGGGAGAAGGCGACCAGCAACATCTGTACGGCGCAGGTGCTGCTCGCCGTCATGGCCGGCATGTACGCCGTCTACCACGGGCCCGAAGGGCTGAAGAGCATCGCCCGGCGGGTCCACCGGTACACCTCGATCCTGGCCGCGGGGCTCACCGCCGGCGGAGTCGAGGTCGTGCACGGCTCCTACTTCGACACGCTCACCGTGCGGGTACCCGGTCGGGCCGCCGAGGTCGTCGCGGCCGCGCGGGAGAACGGCGTGAACCTCTGGCTGGTCGACGCCGACCACGTCTCCCTCGCCTGCGACGAGACCACCGGCCGGGCCCAGCTCACCGCGGTGTGGAGCGCCTTCGGGGTGGACGGGGACGTCGAGGCGCTGGACGCGCGGGCCGAGGACGCGTTGCCGGCGGCGCTGGTGCGCGGGGACGAGTTCCTGGCCCACCCGGTCTTCCACCAGTACCGCTCCGAGACCGCGATGCTGCGCTACCTGCGCCGCCTCGCCGACCGTGACTACGCGCTCGACCGCGGCATGATCCCGCTGGGCTCCTGCACGATGAAGCTCAACGCGACGACCGAGATGGAGCCGGTCACCTGGCCCGAATTCGGGCAGCTGCACCCCTTCGCGCCGGAGGAGCAGGCGGGGGGTTACCTCACGCTCATCCGCGAGCTGGAGGAACGTCTCGCCGAGGTCACCGGGTACGACAAGGTCAGCCTCCAGCCGAACGCCGGATCGCAGGGTGAGCTGGCCGGTCTGCTCGCCGTCCGCGGCTACCACCGGGCCAACGGCGACGAGCAGCGCACCATCTGCCTCATCCCGTCCTCCGCGCACGGCACCAACGCCGCCAGCGCCGTGATGGCGGGCATGAAGGTCGTCGTCGTCCGGACCGCCGAGGACGGCGAGATCGACGTCGAGGACCTGCGGGCGAAGATCGAGCAGTACCGCGACGAGCTGTCGGTGCTGATGATCACGTACCCCTCGACGCACGGCGTCTTCGAGGAGCACGTGGCCGACATCTGCGCGCAGGTGCACGAGGCGGGCGGGCAGGTCTACGTCGACGGCGCCAACCTCAACGCGCTGGTGGGCCTGGCCAAGCCGGGTCACTTCGGTGGTGACGTCTCGCATCTGAACCTGCACAAGACCTTCTGCATCCCGCACGGTGGCGGTGGCCCGGGCGTCGGCCCGGTGGGTGTGCGGGCGCACCTGGCGCCGTACCTGCCGAACCACCCGATGCAGCCGAGCGCCGGCCCCGAGACGGGTGTCGGGCCGATCTCGGCGGCGCCGTGGGGTTCCGCGGGGATCCTGCCGATCTCGTGGTCGTACGTCCGGCTCATGGGCGGCGAGGGGCTGAAGCGGGCCACGCAGGTCGCCGTGCTCAGCGCGAACTACATCGCCAAGCGCCTCGAGCCGCACTACCCGGTGCTGTACACCGGCCCGGGCGGGCTCGTCGCGCACGAGTGCATCATCGATCTGCGGCCGCTGACCAAGGCGACCGGTGTGAGCGTCGACGACGTCGCGAAGCGGCTCATCGACTACGGCTTCCACGCGCCGACGATGTCCTTCCCGGTGGCCGGCACGCTGATGATCGAGCCGACCGAGTCCGAGGACCTCATCGAGCTGGACCGGTTCTGCGAGGCGATGATCGCCATTCGCGGGGAGATCGAGAAGGTCGGCTCCGGCGAGTGGGCCGCGGACGACAACCCGCTGCGGAACGCTCCGCACACCGCCGCCGCGCTGGGCGGGGAGTGGGAGCACGCGTACAGCCGCGAGGAGGCCGTGTTCCCGGGCGGGGTCTCGGCCGCGGACAAGTACTGGCCGCCGGTGCGCCGTATCGACCAGGCCTTCGGCGACCGGAACCTGGTGTGCTCGTGCCCGCCGATGGACGCGTACGAGGGCTGATCCGGCGTAGGCGAGGGGCTCCGCCCGGGCTGTACGGCTCGGGGGGAGCCCTTCGCTGTTTCCCGCTCCTGTTTCCCGCCGGCCGGACGGACGGCCTAGGCCGGGTAGGCGTGGGTCTGCGTCGCCTTGACCGTGGCCCAGACGGGGGCGCCCGGGTGCAGGTCCAGCTCCGCCGCGGCGACCGTGGTGAGGTCGGCGGCGAGGGGGAGTTCGCCGGTGAGGTCGGCGCGGATCTGGTCGCCGTGGGTTTCCAGCCCCTCCACCTGGCAGTGCCAGAGGTTGCGGGCGCTGGCGCCGGTGGGGCGGTCGCGGAACAGGGTGACGGCGCCCGGGGGGAACGCGACGAAGACCGGGCCGGTGAGGTCCTCCGTGGTGGTGATGACGGGTCCCGCGTCCAGCCGGACCGTGTGGCCCGCCGCCGTGCCCTTGTAGAGGTTCAGGCCCACCAGCTGGGCGATGTAGTCCGTGCGGGGGTGGCGGGCGATGTCCGAGGGGGTGCCCTCCTGGACGATCCGGCCCTGCTCGATGACCACCAGGCGGTCCGCCAGGACCATGGCGTCCAGGGGGTCGTGGGTGACGAGGACCGCCACCGCCGCGAACTCGGCGAGATGGCGGCGCAGCTGGGCCCGGACCTCCAGGCGGGTGCGGGCGTCCAGGGCCGCCAGGGGCTCGTCGAGGAGCAGGAGGCGCGGGTTCGTGGCGAGGGCCCGGGCCAGCGCGACGCGTTGCGCCTGGCCGCCGGAGAGGTGGCGGGGCTTGGCGTGCGCGTGGTCGGCGAGGCCCATGCGGTCCAGCCAGGTCCGCGCCTGGGCGCGGGACTCGGCCTTGGTGGCGCCTTGGCAGCGCGGGCCGAAGGCGACGTTGTCGAGGGCGGTGAGGTGGGGGAAGAGGAGGTAGTCCTGGAAGACGACGCCGACGGGGCGGTGCTCGGGGGGCGTGCGGTCCAGGGACCTGCCGTCGAGGCGCAGGTGACCGGCGGTCAGGGGGAGCAGACCGGCGAGTGCCCGCAGGGCGGTGGTCTTGCCCGCGCCGTTGGGGCCGAGGAGGGCCACGACGTCACCGGGGGCGGCGGTGAGCCCGATGTCCAGGTGGAAGGTGTCCCGGTCGACGATCAGGTGGGTGTCCAGACCCGGGCGGGTGTCGGTCATGGGGTCGCCATCCATCGGTCCCGTAGTGCTGCCAGCACCGTGATGGACACCGCGAGGAGCACCAGGCTCAGGGCGATGGCGGCTGCCGGGTCGGACTGGAGGGCCAGGTAGACCGAGAGGGGCATGGTCTGGGTGCGGCCCGGGAAGTTGCCCGCGAAGGTGATGGTGGCGCCGAACTCGCCCAGTGCGCGCGCCCAGGCGAGGACCGCTCCGGCCGCGATGCCCGGGGCGATCAGCGGCAGCGTCACCCTGCGGAACGCCGTGAAGCGGGACGCGCCCAGGGTCATGGCCGCCTCCTCGTAGCGGGGATCCGCCGCCCGGAGCGTGCCCTCGACGCTGATGACGAGGAACGGCATCGCCACGAAGGTCTCCGCCACCACCACTCCCGCGGTCGTGAAGGGGAGCGTGACGCCGAACCAGCTGTCCAGCCACTGGCCCACCACGCCGTTGCGGCCCAGCGCCAGGAGCAGCGCCACGCCGCCCACCACCGGGGGCAGGACCAGCGGCAGGGTCACCAGGGCGCGGACCAGGCCGCGGCCGGGGAAGTCGGTCCTGGCCAGCAGCCAGGCCAGCGGGACGCCCAGGAACAGGCTCAGGGCGGTGGCCGCCGTGGCGCAGAGCAGGGACAGGCGCAGGGCGTCCCAGACCTCGGGGCTGGTCAGCTGGTCCGGCAGGGTGCTCCACGGGGTGCGGACCAGCAGGGCGATCAGCGGGACGACCAGGAACGCCAGACCCAGCAGCGCGGGGAGCAGCAGCGGCAGCGGCACCAGGCGGGGCCGCGGGCGCCCGGGGCCGCCTTTCGAGGGCGCGGCGGGGTGCGTCACGGCTTCAGGAACCCGGCCTCGGTCAGGGCCCTTCGGCCCTCGGCGGACCGCACCAGGGCCATGAACGCCTTGGCCGTGTCCGGGTTCGGCGCGTCCTTGAGGAGGGCGATCGGGTAGTCGTTGACGGCGTCGGCGGCCTCGGGGAAGTCCACGCCGTCCACCTTGTCACCCGCCGCCTGCACATCCGTCCGGTACACGACGGCGGCGTCTGCCTCCTTGAGCTCCACCTTGGTCAGGGCGCCCTTGACGTCCTGCTCGTAGGAGACGGGCGTGACCGTCAGCCCCGCCGCCGTCAGCGCCCTGTCCGCCGCCGCGCCGCACGGCACGGTCCTGTCGCACAGGACGACCTTCAGGCCGGGCTCGGTGAGGTCCTTCAGGGAGGAGATCTCGTCCGGGTTGCCCGGCAGGGTGGCGATCTCCAGCTGGTTGCGGGCGAACGTGGACGGCGTGCCCGCCACGTCCTCCGCGGCCGTCACGATCTCCATGGTCTGCGGGCTGGCCGCGGCGAACACGTCGGCGGGGGCGCCGCCCGTGATGTTCGCCGCGAGGGTGTCGCTGCCGCCGAAGCTGAAGGTGACCTCGGTGCCGGGGTGCTCCTTCTCGAACGTCTCGCCGAGCTGGGTGAAGCTCTCCTGGAGGGAGGCGGCGGCGAAGACGGTGACCGTGCCGGAGAGCCTGGACGAGCCCGAGGAGCCGGACGCCTCGGAGGAGGACCCGGACGAGGAGGAGCAGGCGCTCAGCAGGAGCAGTACGGCGGCTCCCGCGCCGGCCGCCTGCACCGTCCTGCGGGTCCGGCGGGCGTAAGGGGTCATCACGGGTCCACTCCCTCGGTCTCCGGGGGAGGAAGCCGCCGGGACTCACCGTCGGCCTCCCCTCGCATACGCCGATGATACTTACGCAGATGCGAGGAGAAAGTCTGCTGGCTCTTCGTATGAGCGAGGGGGAAGGGGGGATGGAGGTTCGTATGTGCGAGACCAGGTGTGGGTCTCAGGTGCGGTCGATGTGTACGTTTGTCGACTTCACCCGGGCCGTGGCCTCCATGCCGACCTCCAGGCCCAGCTCCTCCACGGCCTCCCGGGTGAGCAGGGAGACCAGCCGGTGCGGGCCGGCCTGGATCTCCACCTGGGCTGCCACGTCACCGAGCTTGATCGCGGTGACGATGCCGGGGAAGGCGTTGCGGGCCGAGGTGTAGGGGGCCTCCTCGTCGGGTGCGGCCGCCGTCCTGGCGAGCTCCACCGAGAACTCGGCCAGGTCCCGGCCGTCGATGAGCCGCCGGCCGCTGTCGTCGCGGTGGGTCGCCATCCGGCCCGCGTCCGCCCAGCGGCGGGCGGTGTCCGGGCTGACCCCGAGAAGTCGTGCGGCCTGACCGATCGTGTAGGACTGCATGCCGGTCACGATAGGGCGTCGACCTTGGCTTTCGGCCGTCGGCGTAAGAGAACCGTCAAGGACGGTCGGTGATCCGTATGGGAGCCGTCAACGGCGGTCGGAAGCGGTCAGGGGAGAGGTTCGCTCTACCCGTCCCTGTTTTCCCACCGCATCTCAACTCCAGGAGCTCACGATGGCCGATCTGGCCTTCGTCGTCACCACGGTCGCGGTCTTCGCGCTGGTGGCTCTCGTCGCCAAGGGGGTGACCAGGCTGTGACCGCCGAGAACATCGTCGGCCTCGTCGTGGCCGTCGCCCTGCTGGGCTATCTCGTCCTCGCCCTGATCTTCCCCGAGAGGTTCTGAGCGCTGATGGGTCCCGTACTCGCCGGCGTGCTTCAACTGCTGGCACTGGCAGGGGCGCTCGCCCTCGTCCACATTCCCCTCGGCAACCACCTGGCCCGGGTCTACTCCAGCGACCGTCACTGGCGCGTCGAGAAGTGGATCTACCGGGGGATCGGAGCCGACCCCGACACCCGGATGCGCTGGCCCGCCTATCTGCGCGCCCTGCTGGCCTTCTCGCTCGTCGGGGTCCTCTTCCTGTACGCCCTTCAGCGGCTCCAGGGCGTGCTGCCCGGCTCACTGGGGTTCACGTCGATCGACCCGGACCAGGCGTTCAACACCGCCGTGTCCTTCGTGACCAACACCAACTGGCAGTCCTACGCCGGTGAACAGGCCATGGGCCATGTCGTGCAGACCGCCGGCCTCGCCGTGCAGAACTTCGTCTCCGCCGCGGTCGGCATGGCCGTCGCGGTCGCGCTGATACGCGGGTTCGCGCGGTCGCGTACCGGTGAACTCGGCAACTTCTGGGCCGACTTGGTGCGGGGCGTCGTACGCGTGCTGGTGCCGCTGGCTGTCGTCGCGGCGGTCGTGCTCGCCGGCTGCGGGGTCATCCAGAACTTCTCCGGCATCCATGAGGTCGGGCAGTTCACGGGTGGCTCGCGGGAGTGGAACGGGGGTGCCGTCGCCTCGCAGGAGGCCATCAAGGTGCTGGGCACCAACGGCGGCGGTTATTTCAACGCCAACTCCGCGCATCCGTTCGAGAATCCGACGCCGTTCTCGAACCTCTTCGAGATCTTCCTGATGCTTCTCATCCCGTTCTCCCTGACCCGGACGTTCGGGGTCATGACCGGCTCGGTCCGGCAGGGGTACGCCGTCCTCGCCGCCATGGGCGTCATCTGGCTCGGCTTCACCGCGCTGATGATGTGGGCCGAGTTCGCCCACCACGGCCCGGCGTTCGAGATCGCCGGCGGGGCGTACGAGGGCAAGGAGGTCCGCTTCGGGGTCGGCGCCTCCTCGATCTTCGCCACGTCGACGACGCTCACCTCGACCGGTGCGGTGAACTCCTTCCACTCCTCCTTCACCGGCCTCGGCGGCGGCATCACCCTGCTCGGCATGATGCTGGGCGAGATCGCGCCCGGGGGTGCCGGATCCGGCCTCTACGGCATGCTGATCATGGCGATCATCGCGGTGTTCCTCGCCGGTCTGATGGTCGGCCGTACGCCCGAGTACCTCGGCAAGAAGATCGGCACCCGCGAGATCAAGGCGGCGGCCTGCTTCATCCTCGTCACCCCGGCCCTGGTCCTGGTCTGCACCGCCGTGGCGATGGCACTGCCCACCCCGCCCCACTCGATGAGCAACGGCGGGGCCCACGGATTCACCGAGATCCTCTACGCCTACACCTCCGCCGCCAACAACAACGGCTCGGCCTTCGCCGGGCTGAACGCGGACACGCAGTGGTTCAACAGCACCCTCGGCCTGTGCATGCTGCTCGGCCGTTTCCTACCCATGGTGTTCGTGCTGGCGCTGGCCGGCTCGCTCGCCGAGCAGCGGCCGGTGCCGGTCACCGCGGGCACCCTGCGCACCGAGAAACCGCTGTTCACCGGCGTGCTGGTGGGCGCCATCCTGATCATCACCGGTCTGACCTACTTCCCGGCCCTGGCGCTGGGACCGCTCGCCGAGGGGTTGGCGGCATGACCATCGACGTAACACATCCCGAGGACGCCATGTCCACCACCGCCCCGAGCCGGGCCCCGCACACCGTCGGCGCCGGTCTGTTCGCGCCCCGGCAGCTGCTGCTGTCGCTGCCGGACGCCTTCCGCAAGCTCGATCCGCGGGTGATGATCAAGTCTCCCGTGATGTTCGTGGTGCTGGTCGGCTCGGTGCTGACGACCGGGTTCTCCTTCGCGGATCCCGGAGACTGGTTCGGCTGGACGATCAGCGGCTGGCTGTGGCTGACGGTCCTCTTCGCGAACCTCGCGGAGGCCGTGGCCGAAGGGCGCGGCAAGGCGCAGGCGGACACCCTGCGCAAGGCCAGGACCGGCATGGTGGCCCGCAAGGCCGACGGGACCGTGGTCGCCGGGACCGAGCTGCGGGTCGGTGATCTGGTCGTCTGCGCGGCGGGCGATGTCATCCCCGGCGACGGGGACGTGGTCGAGGGCGTGGCCAGCGTCGACGAGTCGGCGATCACCGGTGAGTCGGCGCCGGTGATCCGCGAGTCGGGCGGGGACCGCTCGTCCGTCACCGGGGGTACCAAGGTGCTCTCCGACCGGATCGTCGTGAAGATCACGACCAAGCCGGGGGAGACCTTCGTCGACCGGATGATCAACCTGGTCGAGGGCGCCGCGCGGCAGAAGACGCCCAACGAGATCGCGCTGAACATCCTGCTGGCGTCCCTGACGATCGTGTTCCTGCTCGCCTGTGCCACCCTCCCGCCGTTCGCCGGCTATGCGGGCGCCCACTTGACGACGGTCGTGCTGGTGGCGCTGCTGGTCTGTCTGATCCCGACCACCATCGGCGCCCTGCTCTCCGCGATCGGCATCGCGGGCATGGACCGGCTGGTGCAGCGCAATGTGCTCGCCACGTCGGGCCGTGCGGTCGAGGCCGCGGGTGATGTCTCCACGCTGCTGCTCGACAAGACCGGCACCATCACGCTCGGCAACCGGCAGGCGGCGGAGTTCGTGCCGGTGCGCGGGGTGACCGCCGCCGAACTCGCCGGGGCCGCCCAGCTGTCGTCGCTGGCGGACGAGACGCCCGAGGGCCGTTCCGTCGTCGTCCTGGCCGAGGAGCGGTTCGGGCCGCGCGAGCGGCGCGAGGGCGAACTGGCGCAGGCCCGCTGGATCCCCTTCACCGCCCGGACCCGGATGTCGGGGGTGGATGTCGCCGGGCGCAAGGTCCGCAAGGGCGCGGCCGGTTCGGTGCTGGCCTGGGTGGCGGAGCAGGGCGGCCAAGTCGCCGAGGACGCCAGGGAGTTGGCCGAGCTGATAGCCGCGGCGGGCGGTACGCCTCTGCTGGTCGCGGTCGAGGATGCCGGCGGGGCCCGGGTGCTCGGTGTCATCCACCTCAAGGACGTCGTCAAGGAGGGCATGCGCGAGCGGTTCGAGGAACTGCGCAGGATGGGCATCCGGACCGTCATGATCACGGGGGACAACCCGCTCACCGCCAAGGCCATCGCGCAGGAGGCCGGCGTCGACGACTTCCTGGCGGAGGCCACCCCCGAGGACAAGATGGCGCTGATCAAACGGGAGCAGGCCGGCGGAAAGCTGGTCGCGATGACGGGCGACGGCACGAACGACGCCCCGGCGCTCGCCCAGGCGGACGTCGGCGTGGCGATGAACACGGGGACGTCGGCCGCCAAGGAGGCCGGCAACATGGTCGACCTCGACTCGGATCCGACGAAGCTGATCGAGATCGTGGAGATCGGCAAGCAGTTGCTGATCACTCGGGGAGCGCTGACCACGTTCTCGATAGCCAACGACGTCGCCAAGTACTTCGCGATCATCCCGGCGCTGTTCGCGGCCGTCCATCCGGGCCTGGACAGGCTGAACATCATGGGCCTGTCATCGCCGGACTCGGCGATCCTGTCCGCGGTCGTCTTCAACGCGCTGATCATCATCGCCCTGGTGCCGCTCGCGCTGCGCGGAGTGCGGTACCGGCCGATGAGCGCGGACCGGATGCTCCGCCGCAACCTCGCGGTCTACGGATTCGGCGGGCTGATCGCACCCTTCGTCGGCATCAAGCTCATCGATTCGATCGTCTCGCTGATCCCCGGGATCGGGTGAAGGACCATGAACAACTCCGTGCTGAACACCGGCCGCCTGCTGGGCGCGGCGCTTCGGGCGCTGCTCGTGTCGACCGTGCTCACAGGCGTGCTGTATCCGCTATCCGTCACCGGTGTGGCGCAGGCGCTCTTCCCCACCGAGGCGAACGGCTCGGAGGTGAAGGCGGACGGCCGGGTCGTCGGCTCCGCCCTGATCGGACAACAGGGCTACAGCCTGGACTGGTTCCAGCCCCGCCCCGCCGACGGACTGGGCGAGAACTTGGTCAACACCCAGTACCGGCTGATCCTCTCCGGCGCGACCAACCGCTCGGCCGACAACCCCGAGCTGATCAAGTGGGTCAAGGAGGCCAAGGCCAAGGTCGTCCAGGAGAACTCCACCGCCGGCCACCGGGTCGAACCCTCCGACGTACCCCCCGACGCCGTCACCTCCTCCGGCTCAGGGCTGGACCCGGACATCTCCCCGGCGTACGCCGAGCTCCAGGTCCACCGGGTCGCCGAGCGCAACCACCTCTCCGTCGCCCGCGTCGAGCGGCTCGTCGCCGACCACACCGAGGGCCGCACCCTCGGCTTCCTCGGCGAACCCCGCGTGAACGTGCTCGCACTCAACATCGCGCTCAAGGAGTTGATCGACGGCCGCTGACCGCCCAGGGGCTCGCGGGGCTTCTTGTCCGCCCCCGCGGGCCCCCTTACAGTCCGCTCCGTAAGGTTCGCCACCCAGACCGAATGTTTCGCTCGGTCTCCGGAAGGACTGACGCATGCGGACGTACGACAACCCCGTCCTCGCCGGCTTCCACCCCGACCCCAGTGTCTGCCGGGTCGGGGAGGACTACTACATGGTCTGCTCCAGCTTCGAGTACTTCCCCGCGCTGCCGCTCTTCCACAGCCGCGACCTGGTCAACTGGCGGCAGATCGGCCATGTCCTCGACCGGCCCGAGCAGTTCGAGGTGCCGCACGACCTGCGCGCCTCCGACGGCATCTACGCACCCACGATCCGCCATCACCGGGGCCGCTTCCACGTCATCACCACCAACGTCGGCGCGGGGGGGGGGGTAACTTCCTCGTCACCGCCGACCGCCCCGAGGGCCCCTGGTCGGACCCGGTGTGGATCGACCTGCCCGGGATCGACCCCGACCTCGCTTGGGACGAGGAGGGCACGTGCTGGAGCGCGGTCGCCGGTGTGGGGCTCGCGCGCATCGACCCCGTGGCCGGGAAGGTGCTCGAAGGGCCGTTCCCCGTCTGGTCGGGCACGGGCATGGCGGATCCCGAGGGGCCGCACCTGTACCGCGTCGGGGCGTGGTGGTACCTGATGGTCGCCGAGGGCGGCACCGCGGACGGGCACAGCGTGTCGATCGCCCGGGCGCGCACACCCCGGGGGCCCTTCGAACCGGCCCCGCACAACCCCGTGGTGAGCAACCGCAGCACCGGGCTGCCCATCCAGTGCACCGGCCACGCGGACCTCGTCCAGGCGGCCGACGGCCGGTGGTGGATGGTGCTGCTCGGGACGCGTCCGCGCGGCTTCTTCCCGAAGTTCCACGTCCTCGGCCGGGAGACCTTCCTGGCCCCGGTGGAGTGGGTGGACGGCTGGCCGTACGTCGGCACGGTACGCGAGCGGTACGAGGCCCCGGCCGTCCTGCACCCCTTCCCGTCGGAGCCCGCCCGGGACGACTTCGACGCGCCCGTCCTCGCCCCGCACTTCATCTCCCCGCGCCAACGCCCAAAGTGGTCGACGGCCGAGCGCCCGGGATGGCTCACCCTGCACGCCGGCGGCGACAGCCTCGACCGGCCGGGCCACACCTTCGTCGGCCGTCGCCAGCAGCACCACGACTGCCGGGTGGCGGCCCGCCTGGACGGCGGACCGGGCAGCCGCGCGGGCCTGTCCGTCCGCATGGACGAGGCGCACCACTACGACCTGGAGGCGCACGACGGCACGGTCAGCGTGCTGGCCCGGATCGGCCCGCTGCGCCAGTGCGTCGGCCGACTCCCCGTCCCCGCGGGGCCCCTGACCTTGGCCGTCGAGTTCCGTACGACCGACGCACCGCCGCCCACGGAGGGCGTCCGCCCCGCCGGTCCCGACACGATCGCCTGCTCGGTCGAAAGCCCGGAGGGCACCGTCACGGTGGCCGAGCTCGACGGGCGCTACCTCTCCACCCAGGTCGCGGGCGGCTTCACCGGACGGGTCGTCGGCATGTACGTCACCGCGGGCAGAGCGGCTTTCGACTGGTTCGAGTACCGGGAACAGGGCCCCGAGCCCCGCTGAACCCGGCTGTCCCACGGCCGCGGGCGCGTCACAGTCGGATTCCCCGTGCACGAGGGGTTGCCACCCATCAAGCGCTGTCTCTAGGGTGCGGCAGCAGCGAAGCTTTCTGGATTCACACCGAAACTTTCGAAATCCCTGGTGGGCGGAGTGACACGCCGTCCCGGATCTCAAGGAGCGCATGATGGGCGACCCGGCACTGTCCCGCCGCGGCTTCCTGGCGGCCTCCGCCGCAGCCGGTCTGAGCATGACGGCACTGAGCGGCTGCGGCGGCGACTCGGACGGAGGGTCGTCCGACGGCACGACCACGGTCGAGTGGTGGAACATCTCCACCACCCAGCCGACGAAGGACGTATGGGCAGGCCTCGCGCGGAAGTTCGAGGCCCAGAACCCCAAGGTGAAGATAAAGATCGTCCAGCTGGAGAACGACGCCTACAAGTCGAAGATGACGGCGCTGACCGCCTCCGGGAAGCTCCCGGACATCTTCCACACCTGGGGCGGGGGCGTACTGCGGCAGCAGATCGACGCCGGTCTCGTCGAGGACCTCACGGACCGCACCAAGGAGTGGGCCGAAGGGCTGGTGCCGGTCGCCAAGGAGCCGTACCTGGTCGACGAGAAGCTGTACGGCATTCCCTTCGACATCGGCATGATCGGCTTCTGGTACAACAAGGCGCTGTTCAAGAAGGCGGGCATCAGCGCACCCCCCGCCACCTGGAGCGCCTTCCTGGAGGCGGTCGGCAAGCTGAAGTCCGCCGGTGTCACCCCGCTCGCCCTCGCGGGCAAGGAGACCTGGACCGGCATGTACTACTGGGCGTACCTGGCCATGCGCACCGCCGGTGCCGAGGCTCTGCAGAAGGCCAACGACGACAAGGACTTCTCCGCCCCGGGGCTCGTCCAGGCCGGCGCGCACCTCAAGGAACTCGTCGAACTGCAGCCGTTCCAGAAGGGTTTCCTCGGCGCCTCCTACTCCGGGCCCACCGGACAGGCGGCCACCGTCGGCAACGGCAAGGCGGCCATGGAGCTCATGGGCCAGTGGGCGCCCGTCGTGCAGGCGGACGCCGGGAAGGGCCTCGGGGACGACCTCGGCTTCTTCCCGTTCCCCACGGTCGAGGGCGGACAGGGCGCGATCACCGAGGTGTTCGGCGGGGGCGGCGGCCACGCCCTGCGCAGCGGCGCCCCGCAGGCGGCGGTGGACTTCCTGAAGTTCTTCGCCTCGGAGGCGACCGACCGGGAGCTGGTCAAGAAGACCGGCGTGCTGCCCGTCGTCCCGGCCGCCGCGAGCGCCATCACCGACCCCAACGTCAAGGCCGTACAGCAGGAGTTGACGGCCGCGACCGGGTTCCAGCTCTACCTCGACCAGGCGTACGCGCCCGCCCTCGGCCAGGAGGTCAACGACAGCGTCGGGGCGCTGATCGCCGGGTCCAAGTCGCCCGAGCAGGTCACCGACTCGATCACCAAGGTCGCGAAGGAAGAGCAGTAAGCGCCGATGACCTTCACCTCGCTCAAGGACGAACGGAGCGGCCTCGACCTCCCGCCCCCGCCCGCCCCCGCGGGCCGGGGGCGGGCCAGGCGCCGGACGCTGAACTGGCTCACCGCGGTCTCCTTCCAGGTGCCCGCCCTCGCCCTGTTCGGCGTCCTGGTCCTGCTGCCGATCCTGTTCGCGCTGTACGCCGCGTTCTTCCGGTGGGGCGGCTTCGGCATGCCCTCCGACTACATCGGCGTCGACAACTTCACCCGGCTCTTCGCGGACCCGGTCTTCCTCGGCGACCTGTGGCGCTGCCTCGTCCTGGTCGTGCTCTCACTGGTGCTGCAGCTGCCGTTCGCGCTCGCCATGGCCGTCGCGCTCAACCAGCGCATGCGCGGCCGGGCCGTGTACCGGATGCTGTTCTTCGCGCCGTACGTGCTCTCCGAGGCCATCACCGGTGTGCTGTTCGCCATGATCTTCGCGCCGGGCGAGGGGCTCGCCGACGAGATCCTCGACGGGGTGGGCCTCGAAGGGCTGGGCGGTGAGTGGTTCGCCGACCCCGACATGGTGATGGCCACCCTGTTCCTGGTCATGACCTGGAAGTACTTCGGCTTCCACATGATGCTCTACCTGGCCGGACTCCAGTCCATCCCCAAGGAACTGCACGAGGCGGCGCTGATCGACGGCGCCGGGCCCTGGCAGCGGTTCCGCAGTGTGACCCTGCCGCTGCTCGCGCCCACCCTGCGGATCAGCGTCTTCCTGTCCGTCATCGGGGCGATCCAGCTCTTCGACCTGGTCTGGGTGGTCACCGCGGGCGGCCCCGACCATCACTCCGAGACCATGGCCGTGACCATGTTCCAGTACGGCTTCAAGCGCTACCAGGTCGGCTACGCCAGCGCGATCAGCGTGGTCATGTTCGGTATCAGCCTCGTCTTCGCCCTCGCCTACCAGCGGTTCGTGCTCCGCCGGGACCTGGAGGGCGCGACCACCACCATGCGGGGAGGCGGCACGTGACCGTCCGTTCCACCAAGCGCGGGCGCTCGATGCCGCTGCACCTCGTCCTGATCGTGGTCGGCGCGGTGATGGGCATCCCCCTGCTGTACGCGGTGCTCTCCGGCTTCAAGTCCACCGACCAGCTCTCCCGCAACCCCATCGGGCTGCCCGACCCCTGGGTGACCGGCAACTACACCGACATCCTGGCCACGGGGGACTTCTGGCGGCTGGTCGGCAACAGCACCCTGATCGCCGTGGCCACCACGGCCCTCGTGGTCGCCGCATCGGCGCTCGCCGCGTTCTCCTTCGCGCGGTTCGCCTTCCGGGGCCGGGAGATGCTGTTCACCCTGTTCACGATGGGGCTGATGTTCCCCTTCGCGGTGGCGGCGCTGCCGCTGTTCCTGCTGCTGCGCGAGATGAACCTGCTGGACAACCCCCTGGGTGTGATCCTCCCGCAGGCCGCCTTCGGGCTGCCGATGACCATCATCATCCTGCGCGGCTTCTTCCGGCAGATCCCCGGGGAACTGGAGGAGGCGGCCACCCTCGACGGCTGCGGTCCGCTCGGCTTCTTCTGGCGGGTGCTGCTGCCCATGGCGCGGCCCGCGCTCGGCACCGTCTCGGTCCTGGCCGTCGTCACCAGCTGGAACAACTTCTTCCTGCCGCTGCTCGTCTTCAACGAGCCCACCTGGTGGACCATCCCGATCGGCGTTCAGCAGTTCCAGGGCCAGTACTCGCAGGACGTGGCCCGTGTGTTCGCCTATCTCGTCCTCGCCATGGTCCCCGCCCTGGCCTTCTACGCCGTCGCCGAGCGCCAGCTCGTCGGCGGTCTCACCGCCGGCGCCACGAAGGGATGACCCGCGCCGCGGACGTACGGCTCACCCACCCCTGTTCCGTGAGGAGTCGCACCATGCGCAAGAACCGTCTCCGAGTTGTCGGTGTCCTCGCCGCCGTGCTGGTCACCGTCACCGGGCCGGCCGCCGTGGCCCACGACGAGCCGCCCACGCTCGCCGACCTCGCCCAGCGCCACGGCCGCTACTTCGGCAGCGCCACCGACAACCCCGAACTCACCGACGCCCCATATGTCTCGCTCCTCGGCAGTGAGTTCGACCAGATCACCCCCGGCAACGGCATGAAGTGGTACGCCACGGAACCCCAGCAGGGCGTCTTCGACTTCTCGCAGGGCGACGAGATCGTCGACCTGGCCCGCGCCAACCACCAGAAGGTCCGCGGCCACACCCTGGTCTGGCACAGCCAGTTGCCGGACTGGCTCACCGGCCGCGAGTGGACGGCCGGCGAGCTGAGGGACGTACTGAAGAAGCACATCCAGACGGAGGTACGGCACTACCGCGGCAAGGTCTTCGCCTGGGACGTCGTCAACGAGGCCTTCAACGAGGACGGCACCTACCGGGACACGATCTTCTACCGGACCCTCGGTCCCGGCTACATCGCCGACGCCCTGCGCTGGGCCCACCAGGCCGACCCGCGGGTGAAGTTGTACCTCAACGACTACAACATCGAGTCGATCGGGCCCAAGAGCGACGCCTACTACCGGCTCGCCAAGGAGCTGAGGGCACAGGGCGTCCCCCTGCACGGCATCGGCCTCCAGGCCCATCTGGCGCTGCAGTACGGCTATCCGACGACGCTGGAGGACAACCTCCGCCGTTTCGCGCGGCTCGGTCTGGACACCGCGCTCACCGAGGTCGACATCCGGATGTACCTGCCCGCGGACGAGGAGAAGCTGGCCACGCAGGCCGAGTGGTACCGGGACCTGACCGAGGCGTGCCTCGCGGTGCGCCGGTGCGTGGGCATCACGCTGTGGGACTACACGGACAAGTACTCCTGGATCCCGGCCTTCTTCGAGGGTGAGGGCGCGGCCCTGCCCTGGGACGAGGAGCTGCGGCCCAAGCCCGCGTACTACGCGATCCGGGACGCGCTGAAGTAGCCGTCACCGCGCGGACGGTGGTGCGGTACGGGGAGTGACCATCGCCGGACATGGGTCGGGGCCGGAGCGCAGAACGGATCTGCGGACCGGCCCCCAAGGTCTCCGCGCGGTCGGTCGACCGCCCGGCCGCGCTCAGGCCGCGGTCATCACCTGGTTGGCGCCCACTGGGCGGTGCGGGGCGATGATCTGGCCGTCGGGCAGGAGCTCACCGGTGTCCTCGAAGAGCAGAACGCCGTTGCACAGCAGGCTCCAGCCCTGTTCCGGGTGATGCGCCATGAGGCGCGCCGATTCCCGGTCGGCGGAGTCTGCGGAGGGACACGGTGGCTGGTGCTGGCACATGGGTGGGATCTTTCGCTCTGACGTGTTGTTCATGGCCGCCCCCGTTGCGACAAGTGGTTCGAACCCAGTGTTGCCCCACGGGCGTCAATCCGCAGGGATTTCGGTGCACCGCTTCTCACAGGTTGAGGACGCGTCACCCGCGCGGACGGTTCATCCCAACTGCACTGTCATTTCGGGTGGTTCAGGGGGGCCGGATGGGGCTAGTCCATGCAGGTAGCGGGCTCTGGGGAGCGCGCCGGCGCTCGTACGAGCGTATGGCCGCCGCGGGCAGCGCCGTACCCCGCGGCCGGCGACCGGCGGCGGGGCACGGGACCCTCGGTGCGGACGGTCAGGCGGGTGAGCCGAGGAGCGGCGCCCGGGTCACGCGGTGGGTCAGCACCGAGAGGAGATCGGCGGCCTGATGCGGTCGGTGGGCCGCGATGCCGGGGGGTGCCGGGGCCAGCGGGACCAGGACGTCCGTGGGCTCGGGATGGCCGGCGGAGGCGTCGGCGGCGATGTCGCCGTGCAGCCACAGGGCCAGCATGTACAGGCCGGGGATCGACAGCAGCCGTGGCTGGTAGGTCGCCTGCATCGTCTCGGCCTGGCGCAGCGCGCGCTCGGTGGACGTGATGTAGGGGCCCTCGAAGAAGTGCGAGAAGGCCCACCCGTCGGGCGTCAGCCGGGTCTCGGCGGCGGCGACGGCTCGGTCGCCGCAGCGGATCAGGAACCGCCATCCGGCGAGCCGGGTGGTGGCGGGTCCGGTGGCGGTGATGCCGTCCAGGACATGCACCGGCAACGGCAGTTCGGGGGTCGCGGGTCCCTGGGCGGAGCGCAGGGCGGGAGTTCGGGCCTCGCGGACCGCGGTGGGGGACCCGAGTGCGGTGATGACGGAGCGAAGTGCGGGCGCGGGAGCCGGGGGGACATGCAGCGGCATGGTGGGTCGCCTCTCATGAGACAGGCACGGTGGCGCGAGGGCGGGGGCGGACGGCGCTGTCAGCTCGCGAAGGCGGAGAGGCTCGGGCCGAGGTCCTGCGTGCGTGGGTGTGCGAGAGGCCCGCCGCACGTCCATCGCTACGGCAGGTTCTCCGACCGGGCGCCAAGCATCCGCCTTGTTCGCGGAGTTTATACGACAAGTGTTCAGGGAGTGTTTCGTCTAGCCGTTTCGGACGCACTCGGCAAGGGCGCATTCGGACGGCGATCCGCGGGTTTCATCCCGATTCCGGAAGGAGTGTAAGGCGGTGACCTCGGGAAATACGGGAGAAGCGGTCGGCCAATTCTCGTCGGCGTTTTTCACGAGTTCGTCGGCGGCCCGAAACTGCGCGCTGCTCCATGCCTGGCGAATGTGCCGCCCGTCACGTTCGACAGCCTAGCGGGCCTCGGGGCGAGGCGGGACGTTATCGATCGCTTGGGCGGGGCATCATCCCACGTGACCCAGGACACCGACGGCCGATCTTCGGCCCGACGATCGAGAGGGATGCTTCCATGGGCGAGAAGGTCGCGGCAGGTCGGTTCGATCTGGCCGACCGCCAGCACTACCGCGACAAGCTCCGGAAGTGTCTGGCGGGTCTGGAGCGGCTTCTGGCGGAGAAGCGGTTCGATCGACCCAAGAATCTCATGGGGCTCGAGATCGAATTGAATCTCGCCGGAGCCGACGGCATGCCGAGAATGTTGAATGCACAGGTTCTCGAGCGGATCGCGAGCCGGGATTTCCAAACGGAACTCGCGATGTTCAACCTGGAGGTGAACATTGCCCCCCACCGGCTGGGTGGCCGGGTATTCGATCAGCTCGCCGAGGAACTCCGCACCTCGCTGGCATATGCCGACCGTAAGGCCGGTGAGCTGGACGCGGGAATCGTGATGATCGGCATTCTGCCGACCCTCGACCGGGACGACCTGGTCTCCTCCAACCTCTCCGACGTCGACCGCTACACCTTGCTCAACGACCAGATCGTGGCCGCCCGCGGCGAGGACTTCCTGCTCGACATCGACGGCGTGGAGCGACTGACCTGCACCTCGAAGTCCATAGCGCCCGAGGCCGCCTGCACCTCGGTCCAGCTGCATCTCCAGGTCACCCCGGGCCGCTTCGCCGACGTCTGGAACGCCGCCCAGGCCGTGGCCGCCGTCCAGGTCGCGGTCGGCGCCAACTCGCCGTTCCTGTTCGGCCGGGAGCTGTGGCGCGAGTCCCGCCCGCCGCTGTTCACCCAGTCCACCGACACCCGCCCGCCCGAGCTCCAGGCGCAGGGGGTACGCCCGCGGACCTGGTTCGGTGAGCGCTGGATCTCCTCCGCCTACGACCTCTTCGAGGAGAACCTGCGCTACTACCCCGCCCTGCTGCCGATCTGCGACGACGAGGACCCGCTCCAGGTGCTCGACGAGGGCGGCATCCCCTCGCTGGCGGAGCTCGTCCTGCACAACGGCACGGTCTACCGCTGGAACCGCCCGGTCTACGGCATCGCCGACGGCGTCCCGCACCTGCGCGTGGAGAACCGCGTCCTGCCCGCCGGCCCCACCATCACCGACGTCCTCGCCAACGCGGCCTTCTACTACGGCCTCGTCCGCGCCCTCGCCGAGGAACCGCGCCCGGTGTGGACGCGGCTGCCCTTCGAGGCGGCCGCCGCCAACTTCGACACCGCCTGCCAGTACGGCATCGACGCCCGCCTCCAGTGGCCCCGGCGCGGACGCTACGGCGGCATCGCGGAGATCGACGCGGCCACCCTCGTACGCGACGAACTGCTGCCGCTCGCCGCGAGCGGACTGGACGCGTGGGGCGTGGAGGCCACCGACCGCGACCTGTACCTCGGGGTGATCGAGGAGCGCTGCCGGCGGCGGGCCAACGGGGCATCCTGGCAGTCGGCCACCTTCCACCGCGCCCTGGAGCAGGGGCTGTCCCGGGACGCCGCCCTGGCCGCCACGACCCGCCGCTACCGCCAGCTGATGCACGTGGGCGACCCGGTCCACGCCTGGCCCGTCGGCCTGCCGGAGACCATGCCGCTGGGCTGAGGGGCGCCTGAACGGGGGCCGCCGCCGTCCGCCTCATACTGGTCGGGCAAGCTGTGACGTCCTATGACGGTGGTGCCCCTGGGAGGCAGTGTGCAGGCGGAGGCGGGCCCTGTGTCCGAGTCGTTCCCGCAGGAGGGGCCCTCGCGCCGGATCCTCCGTGACGAGCTGCTGCTCGTGCTGGCGCTCTCGCTCGGGGCGAGCGGGGTCTCCGCCCTCATCAGCTTCATCGGCTCGGTCACCAGGCCAGGCGGTCTGAAGGACCAGGCGGCCACCCTCAACGCCTCCGCCGCTCCCGGGCGGCCCTGGCTGGACCTCGCCTGGCAGCTCTTCGGCATCACGACGTCCCTGGTGCCGGTCCTCCTCGTCGCGCACTTCCTGCTGCGCGAGGGCAGCGGTCTGCGGGCCCTCGGGTTCGACCGCACCCGGCCCTGGCCGGACCTCGGCCGGGGCGCCGCCATCGCCGCGGTGATCGGCAGCAGCGGCATCGCCTTCTATCTCGCCGCCCGGGGCCTGGGCTTCAACCTGACCGTGGTCCCCGAGGCGCTGCCCGAGGTGTGGTGGAAGTACCCGGTACTGATCCTCTCGGCGCTCCAGAACGCGATCCTCGAAGAGGTCATCGTGGTCGGCTATCTGCTGCGCCGGCTCCACCAGCTGGGCTGGACGCCCGGGGCCGCGCTGATGGCCAGCTCGGTGCTGCGCGGCTCGTACCACCTCTACCAGGGCATCGGCGGCTTCATCGGGAACCTGGTGATGGGCGTGGTGTTCGTCTACCTCTACCGCCGCTGGGGCCGGGTCGGCCCGCTGGTCGTGGCGCACTCGCTGCTCGACATCGGCGCGTTCGTCGGGTACGCCCTGCTCGCGGGGAAGGTGGACTGGCTGCCCACGGCGTGAGAGGCAGCGACAGGGGCGTACGCGGGATGCGTACGCCCCTTCCGTCTGTCCGGGCTCAGACCAGCAGCTCGCCGTCGATCACCGTGACCGCGCGGCCGCCGAGCAGGGTGCGGTCGCCGCGCACCTCCGTGCGGACCAGGCCCGAGCGGGCGGACGCCTGGAGGCCCGTGAGCTCGGGGCGGCCGAGGCGCTGCGACCAGAACGGGGCCAGCGCGGTATGGGCGCTGCCGGTGACCGGGTCCTCGTCGATGCCGATGTTCGGGAAGAAGCAGCGGGAGACGAAGTCGTAGCCGCGTGCGGGGTCCTCGGCGCGGGCGGTCGCGATGAAGCCGCGCTCGGAGCAGGCGCCGAGGGAGCGGTGGTCGGGGTTCAGGGCGCGGACGGTCTTCTCGTCGGCGAGCTCCACCAGCAGGTTGCCGACGTCAGGGCCGGTGTCGAAGACGGCCAGCGGCTCGGCACCCAGTGCCTCGGCGGCGCCGTCGGGGATCTGGGCCGCGGTGAGCGGCGCCGTCGGGAAGTCCAGGATGAACGAGCCGTCCTCGCGGGGCGTGGCGATCAGGACGCCGCTGCGGGTGGCGAACCGCACCGGGCCCTCGTGGGCGCCCGTGCTGTGCAGGACGTGGGCCGTGGCGAGCGTGGCGTGACCGCACATCGGGACCTCGGCGGCGGGGGTGAACCAGCGCAGCGCCCAGTCGGCCTCCGGGTCGTCGGTGAGTCGGTGGGCGAACGCGGTCTCGGCGTGGTTGACCTCCATGGCGACCTGCTGGAGCCGGTCGTCGGCGGGGAAGGCGTCGAGGAGGAGGACCCCGGCGGGGTTCCCGGCGAAGGGGCGGTCGGTGAAGGCGTCGACGATTCGGATGCGCATGGGCCGACCGTAGAGGGGCGACGAAGCCGCGGGCCAAGGCCAATTCGGGGTCAGTGGACCGACCGGGGGTTGTCATGCGAACTGTTCCGATATATCGTTGAGGCATCG
Organism: Streptomyces sp. NPDC002776; assembly: GCF_053592195.1. Lineage (NCBI taxonomy): Bacteria > Bacillati > Actinomycetota > Actinomycetes > Kitasatosporales > Streptomycetaceae > Streptomyces > Streptomyces sp. NPDC002776. The sequence goes on from NZ_JBSFVG010000011.1 coordinate 34,162, forward strand.
CGACAGATCAACGATGGAATGGAGTGATTGACATGCGTTCCCATGGATTCGCACAGGGACACGGTGGAGCCGGCCGAGGTGGTTTCGAGGGTGGCCGTGCCGCCTTCGGGCCCTTCGGGCCGAGTGGACCCGGCTTCGGTGGACCGGGCTTCGGCCCCGGGCACTGGGGCCCCAGGGGTCGCGGCGGACCTCGGGGAAGGGCGAGGCGGGGTGATGTACGCGCCTCGATCCTGGCCCTGCTCAGGGACCGGCCGATGCACGGCTACGAGATGATCCAGGAGATCGCCGAGCGCAGCGGCGGGGCGTGGAAGCCCAGCCCCGGCTCGGTGTACCCCACCCTCCAGCTGCTGGAGGACGAGGGCCTGATCGCCAGTGAGAGTGAGGGCGGCAAGAAGCTGTTCGCCCTCACCGACGCCGGCCGCACCGCGGCCGAAGAGGGCCCCGAGGCACCCTGGGAGGACGCCTCCAAGGGCGTCGACTGGGAGGCCCTCGGCGAGATCCGCCAGGCGGGCTTCGGTCTGATGGAGGCCTTCGGGCAGGTCTGGAAGACCGGCAGCAAGGAACAGCGCGAGAAGGCGATCTCCGTGATCAACGACGCGCGCAAGAAGATGTACCTGATCCTCGCCGACGAGGACTGACGGCCTCCCGCCGTGCAACGAAGGCGCCCCGCGGAGCGATCCGCGGGGCGCCTTCTCGTGTACGGCTCTTCCGTACGGCCCTCATGTCACCAGCCCGGCGCGGGCGAGGCTCGGCCGACGAGCCGTATCACCGCCGCGTCGAACAGGTCCCACGCGCGCGGGAAGGCGCTCTCGTCGTGGCAGTGCCAGGCGTCCCAGAACAGATCGGCGGGCAGTGCGTCCTCCGGGGCGTACACCCGGTAGACGTACTGTCTTCCGTCCACGGCCGGCAACGCCACCAGCCAGCACATGCTCTCCATGCACCTGTGGGACGTACGGGAGCGCGCCGTGGTTGCGCGCGGGGCGCGACGCAAGGCGGCGCACGCCCGCGGGGGAAGCCCGGCGTGATCTCCTCCTCAAGGAGGAGATTCCGGCCCGCCGGGTCCACTCTGTGTGGGACGCGAAGATGCGTCCCGCCGGGGATGCCCTGTCCGGCGGAGGCTGATGGGGTAAGGGATGTGCCACCCCGTACCCCTCACCGGCCGGGCCCTCACCAGGCCGGCGGACGCTTCGACAACGATGCCGGGCTCAGTGCCGAACTGGCAGCGGTGATCTCCGGCGCCCGGCGTCGCGTGGTACGGGACGCGGACCGCCAGGTCGACACCGCCCACCTGCTGCACTCCCTGCTGGAGCACGACCCCGAGGTGCGGGACGTCCTCGGCGACGGGCCCCGGATCGCCCGGCTGCTCGGCTATCTCGTCCAGCGCAGCATCGGCTACGGCCTGCGCTGGCAGGGCAGCGTCGAGGACTCCGGAGCGGTACCCGGGGTGACCGAGGCGGAGGGCTTCTCCCCGCTGGCCGCGGGTGCGCTGGAGTACGCCTGCGAGCGCGCCGCCCGCCGTGGGGACGGACCCGCCCGGGGCGTGGACCTGCTGGCCGCCATCCTCGTGGACAGCCAGGCGCGGGCCGTCGAGGTGCTGGCCCGTGCCGGGATCGACGCGGGTGAGGTGTACGCGCGCATCGACAGCCGCCCCGGGAGTTACCCCGGCGAGAGCGGCTGCTGAGGGCGCCGCTGCCCAGGTGCCGGGTGCCGTCCAGTCGTTGAGACAGGTGTCATCGGGGGTGACGCTCATGTCATCGCCTGTCATCATGTGCCGGTGCGTACGTCAACGAGCAGTCAGGGCCATGGCGGCAAGGGGATGGGGCTCGGTCTCGCCCTCGTCTCCGCGCTCGCCTTCGGCGGATCCGGTGTCGCGGCCAAGCCGCTGATCGAAGCGGGCCTCGACCCGCTGCACGTGGTGTGGCTGAGGGTGGCCGGGGCGGCCCTGGTGATGCTGCCGCTCGCCGTCCGCCACCGCGCGCTGCTGCGCCGCCGCCCCGCGCTGCTCGCCGGGTTCGGACTGCTCGGGGTGGCCGGCGTCCAGGCCTTCTACTTCGCCTCCATCTCCCGTATCCCGGTTGGCGTCGCGCTGCTCGTGGAGTACCTCGCGCCCGCGCTGGTGCTGGGCTGGGTGCGGTTCGTGCAGCGCCGTCCGGTGACCCGGGCCGCGGCGCTCGGAGTGGTCCTCGCGGTGGGCGGTCTCGCCTGTGTCGTCGAGATCTGGGCCGGGCTCGGCTTCGACGCCCTCGGCCTGCTCCTCGCCCTCGGCGCGGCCTGCTGCCAGGTCGGCTACTTCGTCCTGTCCGACCAGGGCAGCGACGCGGCCGAGGAGGCGCCGGACCCGCTCGGCGTCATCGCCTACGGCCTGCTCGTGGGCGCCGCCGTGCTGACCGTGGTGGCCCGGCCCTGGTCGATGGAGTGGGCCGTACTCGCGCACAGCGCGGACATGGACGGCACCCCCGTCGCGGCGGCGCTGCTGCTCTCCTGGATCGTGCTGATCGCCACGGTCCTCGCCTATGTGACCGGCGTGGTTTCGGTGCGCCGGCTCTCCCCGCAGGTCGCGGGCGTGGTCGCCTGCCTCGAAGCGGTCGTCGCGACGGTGCTGGCCTGGGTCCTGCTGGGCGAGCACCTCTCCGCTCCGCAGATCATCGGCGGGGCGGTCGTCCTGCTCGGCGCCTTCATCGCCCAGTCCTCGGCACCGGTGAAGGGCTCCGCCGAGCCGGTGGCCAGTGGTGGTGAGGAGCGGGAGATGTCACGGCGGGGTTCTGCGGCGTGAGGGGTGCGTCCGGGCCTGCTGGTCCGACGGGGTGGTCGTGTTGCCCGGGGCTTGCAGTGCCAGGGCCCGGGATCGTGGATCAGGGCCCGGGTCGGACGGGAGTGCGGCGGCTGTCGGGGTGATGCCGCCGCGTCCGTCGTGCGCGTCGTGGGTCACAGCGCCTTGAGGTAGGCGGGCACCTCGGTGCCGGGCGCCAGGTTCGGGTCGTCGACCGGGGTGTCGTAGCCCTTGCGCAGCGGGACCACGCCCGCCCAGTGGGGGAGGGCGAGGTCCTCGGGTTCGTCGTTGACGCCGCCGGTGCGGAGCTTGGCGGAGACCTCGTTCAGGTCGAGGCGGATGACGGCGGTGGCGGCCAGTTCCTTCTTGTTGGCGGGCCGGGAGTCCGCCGAGCGGCCCGGCACGACATGGTCGACCAGCGCGTCCAGCGCGATCCGCTTCTCCTCGGGGTCCGTCACCTGGTGGGCGACGCCGTGCACCACCACGGACCGGTAGTTCATCGAGTGGTGGAAGGCCGAGCGGGCCAGGATCAGCGCGTCCACGTGGGTGACCGTCAGGCACACCGGCAGCCCCGGGTCGGCCTGTCCCGTCATCCGCAGCGGGCGCGAGCCCGTCGAGCCGTGCACGTAGAGCCGGTCGCCGACCCGCCCGAACAGCGTCGGCAGTACCACCGGGGCGCCGTCCCGGACGAAGCCCAGATGGCAGACGTAGGCCTCGTCGAGTATCGAGTGCACCAATTCCTTGTCGTACGACGCCCGCTCGGCGGAGCGCGTGGGGACTGTGCGGTCGGTCGGCGTGTAGGCGGTGGGCTGCGACGTCGGCTGTGCGGTCCCCTGCATTGCGGTCTCCATTGTACTAGTGCATAATTGGGTTTGTGCTAGGAGAATACCGGATCAGAGGTCGGCGCGCAGCTGAGATTGCGGCCGGTATCGAGGCGGCGGTCGGCTCCGGGGAGCTGGAGCCGGGACAACCGCTGCCGCCCATGCGGGACTTGGCGGTGGAGCTGGGCGTCAACCCCAACACCGTCGCGGCCGCGTACCGGACCCTGCGGGAGCGGGGGGTCATCGAGACCGCCGGGCGCCGGGGCAGCCGGGTGCGGCCCAAACCGGCCACCACCGCGCGCGAGTACGTCCGGGAAGAGGTGCCCGCCGGAGTGCGGGACCTGGCGAACGGCAACCCGGACCCGGCACTGCTGCCCCCGCTCGGCCCGGCGTTCGCGGCCGCGGCGGAACAGGGTGACCGGACGCCGGTCCTCTACGGGGACGACCCGCTGGATCCCGAGCTGGCGCGGGCCGCACGCGCCGAACTGGACGCCGACGGGGTGCCGGACGGGCCCCTCGCCGTCACCTCCGGCGCGCTGGACGCCATCGAGCGCGTCCTCGCCGCGCATCTGAAGCCGGGGGACACCGTCGCCGTCGAGGACCCCGGCTGGGGCAGCGTCCTCGACCTCGTCCCGGCGCTCGGGCTGCGCGTCGCACCCGTGGGCGTCGACGACGAGGGGCCGCTCCCCGACGATGTACGCCACGCGCTCGGCGCCGGGGCCCGCGCCCTGATCGTCACCGACCGGGCCCAGAACCCGACCGGCGCCGCGGTGAGCGCCACGCGTGCGCGTGCGCTGCGTTCCGTGCTCCGGGAGTACCCGGACACCCTGCTGATCGAGGACGACCACGGGCACGCCATCGTCGACGTCCCGCTGCACCCCTTGGCCGGCACCACCCGGCACTGGGCCTTCGCCCGCTCCGCCGCCAAGGCCTACGGCCCCGACCTGCGGCTCGCGGTGCTCACCGGCGACGAGGTGACCCTCGACCGGGTGCGCGGCCGACAGCGCCTCGGGCCCGGCTGGGTCAGCCTGATCGTCCAGCGGGCCGTGGTCCGGCTGTGGTCCGACGGCTCGGTCGACCCGAAGGTGGTGGCGGCGGCGTACGGCAGACGCCGGGACCGGCTCATCGGGGCGCTCGCCGAGCGGGGCATCACCGCCCGGGGGCGCACCGGCATGAACGTCTGGATCCCCGTCCCCGACGAGACCGGCGCCGTCTCCCGCCTCCTCCACGCCGGCTGGGCCGTCGCCCCGGGCGCCCGCTTCCGCCTGAACACCAGCCCAGGCCTGCGCGTCACGATCTCCACCCTGACCGAACCGGAAACCCACGCCCTGGCCGAAGCCATCGCCTCGGCCGTACGCCCGTCGCGTGGCCGGAGCGGCGTGTAGGGCTCGACTTCGGCCGGCGGGGTCGGTCGTAGGCGGGGCCGCGCCGCGGAGGGCGTAGCTGCGTCCGTGGTGCCCCCGCCGGCGGTGGCCCAAGCCCGGGCAGACCCCGTCGCCTGGGCTGTACGGCCGTCCTCGTCGGGGCAGGGTTCGGGCCGGTGATCGCATCGCGCGGTCGAGGGCGGTCGGCCGGGATCGTGTTGCGTGGTCGGAGGGGTCGGCGTAGGCCGGGATCTCGTCGCGCTCGGGGGGACGTTTCCGTGTCAGGTCCGCCCCCGTGGGCACGGTCGCCGCCGACTAGGGTGCCGTCTTCGCCGGGGTCCGTACCGGGTGGGCCGTCTCGGTCGGGATGGAGGCGCGTTCGCGGGGGCGGATCTGGGTCAGGGCCGCTCCTGCCAGGACGATGGCCGCGCCTACCGGGGTCGACCAGGTCAGGGACTCGCCGAGCAGGGTGACGCCTGCCGCGGTGGCGATGACCGGGATGAAGTAGGTGACCATCTGGGCCGTCGTCGGGCCGACCTCGGCGACCAGGCCGTACTGGAGGAGCACCGCGATGCCCGTGCCCAGGGCGCCGAGGGCCGCGACGGCGAGCAGGGGGAGCAGCGGGAAGGTCTCCGGGGACGTGGTGGACAGGGGGGTCACGACGGCCAGTTGGAGGGTGGCGAGCAGCAACTGGGCGCCGGTCAGCGACAGGTGGGAGGAGTCGGAGCCGGCCAGCGTGCGGCGGACGTAGATCCAGCCGACCGGGTAGCACAGCGAGGCCAGCAGGGCCATGCCGGTGCCCCGGGCGTCCATGCCGGTGAAGCCCTGCCAGGCGCCGAGCACCGTCAGGACGCCGAGAAATCCCAGGCCGAGACCCGCGAGCCGCATCCGGGTGGGCCGGTCCTCGGAGAGCGCGACCAGGGACAGGGCCATGCCCCACAGCGGTGACGTGGCGTTGCAGATGCCCGCGAGCGTCGACGGGATCGTCAGCTCCGCGTAGGCGAACAGCGAGAACGGCAGCGCGTTCAGCAGCAGCGCGGCGACCGTCAGATGCCCCCACGTGCGCGCCCCGCGCGGGAGCCGGTCCCGCCGCATCGCCATCGCGACCGCGAGCACCGCCGTGCCGAACACCAGCCGGCCGAGAGTCACCTGGAACGGCGCGAATCCCTCGGTGCCCACCTTGATGAGCAGAAAGCTGAAACCCCAGATGAGGGAGAGGACGGCGAAGCGCAGCCGCCAGTCGAGCAGGGAGCGAGAGCGGGTCATGGGATCAGGGTGGGGGCTCAGGACGTCGTAGCACAAGCGAGATTTTTCGAGTTGTATCTCGTAGTATTGCTTACATGTTGAACCTGGAGCGCCTGCGAACCCTGGACGCCCTCGCCCGGCACGGCTCGGTCAGCGGCGCGGCCGAAGGGCTGCACATCACCACATCCGCCGTCTCCCAGCAGATGTCCAAGCTGGAGCGGGAGGTCGGCCAGCGGCTGCTCGCCAAGAACGGCCGCGGGGTCCGGCTCACCGACGCCGGGCGGCTGCTCGCGGAGCACGCGGCGCGGATCCTGTCCCAGGTGGAGCTGGCCCAGGCCGACCTGGAGGCGCAGCGCGGCCAGGTCGCGGGGGAGCTCAGACTCGCGGCGTTCCCGACCGCCGCGCGCGGACTCTTCCCGGCCGCCCTCGCCGAACTGCGCACCGAGCACCCCGCGCTGCGGCTGCGCTCCTGCGAGCTGGAACCGGAGCAGGCCGTGGCCGGAGTGGTGCGCGGCGATCTGGACCTGGCGGTGGTCCTCGACTGGTACAACAAGCCGATGCCCCTCCCGGACGGCCTCGTCAAGGCGCCGATCCTGGACGACCCCGCCGATGTGGCGATGCCGGTCGGCCACCGGTTCGCGGGCCGCGACGAGGTGGATCTCGCCGAGTTCGCCGAGGACGAGTGGATCACCTGGGGGCAGGGCGAGTTCTGCCACGAGTGGCTGATGTTCACCCTCCGCTCCAAGGGCATCGAGCCGATCGTCGGCCACCGCGCCGCCGAGACCCACACCCAGCTCGGTCTGGTCGCCGCGGGCCTCGGTGTGTGCGTCGTCCCGCTGCTGGGCCGTCACCCGATGCCCGCGGAGGTCGTCACCGTGCCGCTCAAGCAGCGGGTGCGGCGGCATGTGTACGTGATCTGGCGGGCGGACGCCGACCGCCGCCCGTCGATCCGGGCGGCGGTACGGGCACTGCGGTCGGCGGGGGAGCGGGTGGGTGCTACGGCGACCACGGCCTCTGCGGAGCGGCTGGGCGCCACAGCGGCGGCAGCCTCAGCGGAGCGGCTGGGCGCCACAGCGACGACAGCCTCTGCAGTGCGGCCGGACGTTACAGCGACGACAGCTTCCTGAAGTCCCAGGACACGATCTTCTCCGGCGTCAGCCGCATCCACGCGTGCCGGCCGTCGTGCGGCATCTCCTCCAGGCCGAAGTTCTTCCGGGCGAACAGCGTCTCCGGCACGTCGAGTTCTGCGCAGAGCTCCCCGGTCCGCGGGATCTCGCCCACGAACTCCACGGTCCCGGACAGCTCCACGCCGCGCAGCTCGTCGTACTCCTCGCCCGTGTCGACCACGACGGCGACCCGCTGGTCGCGGCGCAGCTGGGCCCAACGCCTGCTGCGCACCACCGAGTAGAGCCACAGCGACGTGCCGTCCCAGGCGAACCACAAGGTGCTCACATGCGGGGCGCCGTCCGCCGACACGGTGGCGACCCGGCAGGTGCGCTGGGTGGCCAGGAACTCGTCCAGCTCACCCGGTGTCATCATGATCTTCCGGCCCCGGCGCTGAGTGACGGTCATGCGTCCCCTTTTCTCCAACGTCGTGTCAGAGGAGATCCTCTGACATCACGTCAGAAAAGAATGGGTCGTCTTCCCTCCTCGCGCAATGGTCGTTACCCTCGCCCGCCCGGACCGCCCGCGACAAGGGGAACCGTGCCGTCGTACGAGCAGCTCAGTGAAGTCCTCGACCCGGCCACCGCCGTGCTGCTCACGGTCGAGTGCCAACAGGGGGTCGTCGGACCGGACAGCGCCCTGCCCGAACTCGCCAAGGAAGCCCGCTCCTCCGGGACGCTCGCCAACGTGGCCCGGCTGGTGGACGGCGCCCACGCCCACGGGCTCCAGGTGATCCACGCGATCGCCGAGCGCCGCCCCGACGGCCGCGGCGCGAACCGCAACGCCCGTCTGTTCCGCGCCGCCGAACGGCTCCCGGTCCAGCAGCTGTCCGGCACCACCGCGGTCCGCCTCGCGGCCCCGATCGAGGTCACCGAGGAGGACTTCGTCGTACGGCGGCTGCACGGCCTGTCCCCGATCCACGGGACCGAGGTCGACGCCCTGCTGCGCAACCTGGGCTGCCGCACGCTGGTGGTGACCGGGGTATCGGCCAACGTGGCGATCCCGAACGCCGTGTTCGACGCCGTCAACCGCGGCTACACGGTCGTGGTGCCCACCGACGCGATAGCCGGGGTGCCCGCCGAGTACACCCGCGCGATGATCCGCAACACCCTGGCCCTGGTCGCCACGCTGACCACCACGGCCGACATGCTCGCCGCCCTGCGGGTCAGGCGAGCGTGATCGAGTCGCCGTCCACGGCCACCTCCCGCGCGGGCAGCGGCTGGGTGGCGGGCCCCTTCTGCACGCTGCCGTCCTGGATGGAGAACCGGCTGTTGTGGCAGGGGCAGGTGATGGAGCCCTCGGAGACACCCGTCACCGGACACCCCTGATGGGTGCACTCGAACGAGAACGCCTTGAAGGTGCCCGCCGTCGGCTGGGTGACGACCACCTTGTGGTCCTTGAGGACCTTGCCGCCGCCCTCGGGGATGTCCGAGGTCCGTGCGACGACGGTCCCACCGGACTCGGCGGACTCGGCGGGCCCGGCCGCCCCGGACGGCTCCTCGTCCTCCGACCCGCACGCGTTCAGCGCGAAGGTGAGGCCCACCGCGCCGACCGCCGCCACGACGGTACGGCGGCTCGGGGGCGCGACGGGGTGGAGCGGTTCGCTGGTCATGCCGGTCTTCCCTTCCACGGAGGTATGCCTTGCGCCCACAGGTACGGGCGGCGCGCGGGTGCCGTTCAGAGCGCCGGTAACCTGGGGCGATGCTCAAGGAAGTCATCGCGACCCGGTTCATCACACCGCTGCGTGAGGGCGGCTCGCTGCCGGGACTCGTCGAGGCCGACGACTTCGGGACGTACGTCATGAAGTTCCGCGGCGCGGGGCAGGGCCGCAAGACGCTGGTGGCCGAGGTGGTGTGCGGGGAGCTCGCCCGGCGGCTCGGGTTCCGGATGCCCCGGCTCGTGACGGTCGCCCTCGATCCCGTGCTCGGGCTCGGCGAACCCGACCAGCAGGTGCAGGAGCTGCTCCGGGCCAGCGGCGGCACCAACCTCGGCATGGACTTCCTGTCCGGCGCGCTCGGTTTCGACCCGCTCGCCTTCGCGGTGAGCCCCGAGGAGGCCGGGCGGATCGTCTGGTTCGACGCCCTGGTCAACAACGTCGACCGTTCCTGGCGCAACCCCAACCTGCTGATGTGGCGCGGCGACCTGTGGCTCATCGACCACGGCGCCACCATGATCTGGCAGCACAACTGGCCCGCCGCCGAAGCCTCCGCGGCCCGCCCCTACGACGCCCGCGACCACGCCCTCATGCCCTTCGGCCCCGATGTGACCGCGGCCGCCGGGGAGTTGGCGCCCCTCGTCACCGAGGACCTGCTCGCCGAGGTGACCGCCGAGATCCCGGACGCCTGGCTCGCCGACGAACCTGGCTTCGACACCCCGGACGACCTCAGACGGGCCTACGCCCGCCCGCTGCTGGCCAGGGCGGCCGTCATCCACGAGCGAATCGAGGGCACCGCGTGAGCGACGACCGCCACTTCATCAAGGGAGGCCCGAGCGAGCGCGAGGTCTTCGAGTACGCCGTCCTGCGCGTCGTGCCCCGGGTCGAGCGCGGCGAGTGCATCAACGCCGGGGTGCTGGTCTACTGCCGTGCCAAGGCGTACGTCGGGGCGCTCACCCACCTCGACGAGCGCCGTCTGCTGGCGCTGGACCCGGAGGCCGACCTGGCCGGTGTGCGCGCCGCGCTCGGGGCGGTGGAGCGGGTCTGCTCCGGGGGAGCGGCGGCGGGCCAGGCGGCCTCGGACGACGCGGGCCGCCGCTTCCGCTGGCTGATCGCCCCCCGCTCCACGATCGTCCAGCCCGGCCCGGTCCACACCGGGCTGACGACCGACCCGGCGGCGGAGACGGCACGGCTCCTGGAACTGCTCGTCCGCTGACTCAGGCGCGGCGGCGCTTGACCACGAATCCCGCCGCGACGGCACCGCAGGCGACGAAGGCGATCCCGGCGGCGGTCTCCCAGCCGCCGAGACCGGAGTCGGTGGCGCCGCCCACCCCACCGCGCACACCGAGCGTCGGACTGGCGGTGACGCGGGTGGGGGTAGGGGCGGCGGTGGGGGTGGGTGTGGCCGTGACGGGGGCGGGGATCGAGGTGGCGGGCGCGAGCGTGCCGCGGGCGGTGGTGCCGCGCGCGGGCAGCGCCTCGCAGGCCACGCCGTCGTCGGGGCCCTGGTCCGCGTCGAGGTCGTGCGGATCACTGGGGTCGGAGTTGTAGACGGCCTGTGCCTCCTCCCGGTACGTGAAGTTGACGCAGTCCAGGTCCTGCGCGTGGGCGATGCCGGCCGGCGGCACGATCGCGGCTATGGCTATCAGCGTGCCGACGGCTGCGGTGCGAGGGCGCATGGTGCGCCTCCTTTCCGGCCACGAGGGCCTCCGGCCGACGCTAGGGGCCGCCCGGCGCGGGGACGCGCTCAGCTGGGCCGATCGGGTGGCGGGGGAGGGCCGCCGCGAGCCGGGGGCGCGGGGAATGGATCACACGTGGCGGTGTGCCGTTGACACCGGGTGCCAGGGCTTCTAGCGTCACGTCTGCTGAAGGTACTAAGCGGTCGCTCACCGATGGGCGGACCGTGGAGCCGCACCCCCAAGGGCGAGGAGAAGCAGCCATGTCCACCACTGACCAGCGGGTCGCCGTAGTCACCGGCGCAGCGCGCGGTATCGGCGCCGCCACCGCCGTACGTCTGGCCGCCGAGGGCCGCGCGGTCGCCGTCATCGACCTCGACGAGGCGGCCTGCAAGGACACCGTGGAGAAGATCACCGCGGCGGGCGGCAAGGCTCTCGCGGTCGGCTGCGACGTTTCCGACGAGGCACAGGTGGAGGCGGCCGTCGCGCGGATCGCGGCGGAGCTCGGCGCGCCCACGATCCTGGTCAACAACGCGGGCGTGCTGCGCGACAACCTGCTGTTCAAGATGAGCGTCTCCGACTGGGACACGGTCATGAACGTCCACCTGCGCGGCGCCTTCCTGATGTCGAAGGCCTGTCAGAAGCACATGGTGGACGCCAAGTTCGGCCGGATCGTCAACCTCTCCTCGTCCTCCGCGCTCGGCAACCGCGGCCAGGTCAACTACTCCGCCGCCAAGGCCGGTATGCAGGGTTTCACCAAGACCCTCGCCATCGAGCTCGGCAAGTTCGGGGTCACCGCCAACGCCGTCGCCCCCGGCTTCATCGCCACCGACATGACGGCGGCCACCGCCGAGCGCGTCGGCATGGGCTTCGAGGACTTCAAGGCCGCGGCCGCCACCCAGATCCCCGTCCAGCGTGTCGGCTACCCCGAGGACATCGCGGGCGCCATCGCCTACTTCACGGGTGATGACGCCGGCTTCGTCTCCGGCCAGGTGCTGTACGTCGCCGGCGGACCGCTCGACTAGAGGATCAGGCACATGACTGCAGTGGAACTCTCCGGCAAGGTCGCCCTCATCACGGGCGGCAGCCGCGGCATCGGCTACGGCGTCGCCGAGGCGCTCGTCGCCCGCGGTGACCGGGTGGCCATCACCGGCCGCAACGAGGACTCCCTCAAGGAGGCCGTCGAGCAGCTCGGCTCGGACCGCGCGATCTACATCGCCGGCAAGGCCCACGACGAGGCCCACCAGGCCATCGCCGTGGAGCGCACCATGGAGGCCTTCGGGCGCGTCGACTTCCTGGTCAACAACGCCGGCACCAACCCGGTCTTCGGGCCGATCGCCGACCTCGACCTGGGTGTCGCGCGCAAGGTGTTCGAGACCAATGTGATCTCGGCGCTCGGCTTCGCCCAGAAGACCTGGCACGCCTGGCAGAAGGAGAACGGCGGCGCGATCGTCAACATCGCCTCCGTCGCGGGCATCGCGCCCTCGCCCTTCATCGCCGCCTACGGCGTCAGCAAGGCCGCGCTGATCAACCTGACCCAGCAGCTGGCGCACGAGTTCGCGCCCGGGGTGCGGGTCAACGCGATCGCCCCGGCCGTGGTGAAGACCAAGTTCGCCCAGGCGCTGTACGAGGGCCGGGAGGAGGAGGCGGCCGCCTCCTACCCGCTGGCCCGGCTGGGCGTGCCCTCCGACATCGGGGGCGCCGCCGCCTTCCTCACCTCCGAGCAGTCCGACTGGGTCACCGGTCAGACGCTCGTCGTCGACGGCGGCATCTTCCTCAACGCCGGCGTCGGCTGACCTGCGTCGGGCCCGTGTCTCCCGGCGGGGGCACGGGCCCGAATCCGTACAAGCCGGTCGTCCCGCTTCGACCGAACAGATTGACCGACGGCTGACAACGTAGTCAAAGGTTTATCGATCAAGAACCCCTGTGAGACACCGGTTCAATCGGCCGAGCTCTGCGGTATGGTCTGCCGACCCTTGGTATGGCAGATCGAGGAGCGTGCGCGTGTTCAACCGGAACCGATGCCTGCGGCAGGTGGCGGCCATCGCGTCCATATCGTCCCTGATGACAGGATGCGGAATTCTCTCCTCGGACTCTTCCGAGGACGAAGGGCCGATCGTCGTGGGCACCACCAGTGCGCCGAGCACGCTGGATCCCGCCGCGTCGTGGGACAGCTCCTGGGAACTGTTCCGCAACATCTACCAGACACTGCTCAGTTACCCCGCCGGGGCGAGCGTGCCCGAGCCGGACGCCGCCGAGGAGTGCGCGTTCACCGACAGCACGAACACGGCCTACCGCTGCGAACTGCGTGACGGGCTGGAGTTCTCCGACGGCAGCACGCTGGACGCCCAGGCCGTCAAGTACTCGATCGACCGCATCCGGGACATCAAGGTCAACGGCGGTCCCGCCGGTCTGCTGGGCAGCCTCGACCGGGTCCAGGCGCTGGGCGACCGCGAGGTCGTCTTCCATCTCAACAAGCCGGACGCCACCTTCCCGTTCGTGCTCGCCACGCCCGCCATGTCGATCGTCGACCCGGACAGCTACCCCGCGGACAAGCTGCGCGAGGACGGCAAGGTCGTCGGCTCCGGCCCCTACACGCTCCAGTCCTACGAGGACGGCAAGACGGCCGAGCTGGTCCGCAACGACAAGTACGAGGGCTACGCGGAGCGCGAGAACAGCGCCGTGACCATCCGCTACTTCCAGGACTCCGGCGAGATGGTGGGCGCCCTGCGCGAGCACGAGCTCGACGTCGCCTTCCGCGGTATCGCCGCCGACGACATCCTCGAGCTCCAGACGCACGAGGCGAAGAAGGAGTTCCAGGTCGTCGAGAGCGTCAGCACCCAGATCAGCTACCTGGTCTTCAACCCCAAGGACCCGTGGGCCGCCAAGCCCGCCGTCCGCAAGGCCATCGCCCAGGTCCTGGACCGCCCGGCCATCGCGCACAAGGTCTACAAGGACACCGTCGAGCCGCTGTACTCCATGGTCCCCAAGGGCCTGACCGGGCACACCACCGGCTTCTTCGACGACTACGGCCAGCCCAGCACCTCCAAGGCCCGCCAGATCCTCTCCGAGGCCGGTATCACCGAAAAGGTGCCGCTCATCCTCTGGTACACCACCGACCGCTACGGCTCCGAGACCAAGGCGGAGTTCGAGGAGATCAAGAAGCAGCTGGACGGCTCCGGACTGTTCGAGATCACCCTCAAGAGCCGCCCCTGGAAGACGTACGTCACGGGCTACCAGAAGGGCGAGTACCCGGTGTTCGGCCGCGGCTGGTCCCCCGACTTCCCCGACGCCGACAACTTCATCGCCCCCTTCGTCGGCGACCAGAACGCCCTCGGTACGCCCTACCCGGCCCCGGAGATCACCGGCAAGCTGCTGCCGCGCTCCCGCAAGGAGAGCGACCGCGCCAACGTGGAGAAGGACTTCGAGGAGGCGCAGAAGATCCTCGTCGAGGACGCCCGTCTGCTGCCGCTGTGGCAGGGCCGGCAGTACGTGGCGGCCAACAACGACATCTCCGGCGCGGAGCGGGCGCTGGACCCGTCGACGATCATGATGATGGGCGCGCTGTACCGCAAGACCAGCTGGTAGGGCCGTCCCCCGGGCGCGTTGTCAGTGGTCGCCGGTAGGTTCTGTGGTCAGGAAGCGACGCAGGTCGTAGTGACCGCACACCGAAGGAAGTTGACGTGACCGACATCGCCATGCTGCCCGAGTCCTGGCGCGGGGTTCTGGGCGACGAACTGCAGCAGCCCTACTTCAAGGAGCTGACGGAGTTCGTCGAGGAGGAGCGAGCGAAGGGTCCCGTCTACCCTCCGCGCGAGGAGGTCTTCGCCGCGCTGGACGCGACGCCCTTCGACCGGGTCAAGGTCCTGATCCTCGGTCAGGACCCCTACCACGGCGAAGGGCAGGGCCATGGCCTGTGCTTCTCGGTCCGTCCCGGTGTGCGGACCCCGCCCTCGCTGCGGAACATCTACAAGGAGATGGAGCAGGAGCTGGGCCTGCCGGTCCCGGACAACGGCTATCTGATGCCGTGGGCCCAGCAGGGCGTCCTGCTGCTCAACGCGGTCCTCACCGTCCGCTCCGGCGAGGCCAACTCCCACAAGGGCAAGGGCTGGGAGAAGTTCACCGACGCGGTGATCCGTGCGGTCGCCGACCGGCCCGACCCGGCGGTGTTCGTGCTGTGGGGCAACTACGCGCAGAAGAAGCTCCCGCTGATCGACGAGACGCGGCACGCGGTGGTCAAGGGCGCGCACCCCTCACCGCTGTCGGCCAAGAAGTTCTTCGGGTCCCGTCCGTTCACCCAGATCAACGAGGCGGTCGCGGCGCAGGGCCACGACCCCATCGACTGGCGGCTGCCGAACCTGGGCTGACCTGCTGCGGGGCCGCTCCTGCGGGTCGGCCCCGCCTCGCCGGGATTGCCGGTGGCTGCGGTTAGCGTCGGGGGCGACCAGGCGCCGAGGGTGTGGAGGACGCGGTGGCGGAGCGACAGGAGCGGACGGCGCCGGATGCCGTGATGACACGGATCGGGCAGGTCGTCATGTTGCATCACGCGGGCGACCGCGAGGAGGCCCGGCACCGCCTGCTCGGTCTGTGGGCCGAGATCGGCGAGGACGGCGACCCGCTGCACCGCTGCACCCTGGCCCACTACCTCGCCGACACCCAGGACGAGCCGGACGACGAACTCGCCTGGGACCTCCGGGCGTTGACGGCGGCGGAGGAACTGACCGACGACCGCCTCGCCGAGCACGAGGGGGCGCTCGCGGTCCGGGCGCTGTATCCGTCGCTGCATCTGAACCTCGCCGCCGACTATGTGAAGCTGGACCGCGCCGAGGCGGCGCGGACACATCTGCGGCGGGCCCGGACGGCGGCGGACGCGCTCGCCGAGGACAGTTACGGGGACGGAGTGCGGGCGGCGATCCACCGGCTGGAGCTGCGGCTGGGGGACGACGGGGGCTCCTCCGGAGGCTGGGGGCCGCCGGGGCGGCGGTCCTGACGCTCAACGCCCGTACGTCTGCTCGCAGATCCTCGTCTCCGGGCTCTCCTTGCGCCAGCCGCCGTACTTCCTGCCCAGGGCGCAGACGTCGGTGTTCTTGCGGACCGAATCCGCGACGTCCGGGATCTCGACCCGCGGGTGCGGCGGAGCGGGGCGCTCGGGGCGGGGGTGTGCCGGGCGGGGATGACTCGGGGGAGTGTCCGGCCGGGCGGGTGGTGCCGGCGGCGGGGCGGGGCGGGTCGGCCGCCGGGTCGCCGGGGGTGTGCGTTCCGGGCGGCGGGGCGGGCCGATGAGTTCCAGCGCCTCCTGGGCCGGCGCCTGCACGATCTGCGGCTCCGCCCTGCCGTCCGGCCGGGGCACGGAGGGCCGGGACGGTGCCGTGACCGGCCCCGGGGCGGGCGGGTGCTGGACGGTCACACAGCCCGCCAGGGCCGACGCAGCCACGGTGACCAGGAGCGTTGCGGTCGTCGTCGTTCGATGCACCCGGGTCACTCTGGTGGTTGGGGCCCCCTCCGGGACAGCCCACAAGCGCAGGATGCCCCGCACGGGTGATCTCCGCCCCCGTACGGAGGCCGTGGGTCCGCCGAGGGTGACGTCAGTCGCCGGTGGACCCGTCGACGCGCTCGCGGAGGAGGTCGGCGTGACCGTTGTGGCGTGCGTACTCCTCGATCATGTGGGTGTAGATCCAGCGGAGGTTGAAGGTCTCCCCGGACCGGCTGGTGCCCTTGGAGAAGTCGTCGAGACCCAGGCCGGCGGTGTTGCGCCGGGCCCTTTCGATCTCGGCCTGCCAGGTGTCGTGGGCCTCCTGCCAGGTGTCCGCGGCGGAGAAGTGGAAGTCGCCGTCCCGGTCCTGCTCGGAGGAGTAGAGCACCCCGAGGTCCTCGTCGAGGAGCACCTCGTGGAACCAGTACCGCTCGACCTCGGCCATGTGCCGCACCAGCCCCATCAGGGTGAGCTCCGACGGCTCCACGGAGGCGGTCCTGAGCTGGGCCTCGGTCAGGCCCGCGCACTTCCACCCGAGGGTCTGCCGGTGGTAGTCGAGCCAGCCCTCCAGCATGGTGCGCTCATCGGCGTTCACGGCGGGTTCACGGCGTTCGGTCGTCATGGCCGCATCCTTGCCCAACTCGCCCACGTCCACCAGCGGTTTTACGACGGCCCGAACATCCCTTCCAGCAGCTCGCGCAGTCCGGCGCGCACCTCGTCCAGGGTCGGTTGCCGCGCGCCGAAGGAACCGGCCACGCAGGAGAACATCAGCCCGTCCGCCCACGCCACCAGGGACAGCACGTGCCGGGC
This sequence comes from Streptomyces sp. NPDC002776, assembly GCF_053592195.1. Classification (NCBI taxonomy): domain Bacteria; kingdom Bacillati; phylum Actinomycetota; class Actinomycetes; order Kitasatosporales; family Streptomycetaceae; genus Streptomyces; species Streptomyces sp. NPDC002776. The sequence continues at coordinate 51,139 of NZ_JBSFVG010000011.1, forward strand.
CGGATCCGTCGACCCCAGCGCGGTCATCAGCGCGCCGAGCTGTTCGTGGAAGCGGGCGCCGGTGGCGTCGAAGTAGGCGCGCAGCTCGGGGCGCCGGGTGGCCTCCAGGGCCAGTTCGTAGCGGGCGAGCGTCAGTTCGCGGTTGCGGGTCAGGGAGCGGTGGGTGGCCAGGGCGAGTCCGTCCACCAGGGCGTCCCGGCCGCCGCGCGGGTGGGGCATCTCCTCCAGGGCCAGTACGCGGGCCTCGCGTTCGGCGAGCCGCCGTACCGCCAGCTCCAGGAGGGCCTGCCGGGTGCGGGCCAGGTTGGAGGTCGAGCCCTGGGGGAGTCCGGCCGCCTCGTCGACCGCCCGGTGGGTCAGGCCGCGCATGCCGCGCTCGGCGAGCAGACGGAGGGCGGCGTCGGCGACGAGGTCGGCGCGGGCGGCGCCTGCGGTGCGTGCGGACATGGAGATCAACCTACCCGGCTCACTACATCCGTAGTACGGTAATGCTCACTACAGCTGTAGTTGCATCGGGAGGAACCATGGCACAGCCCAAGCGGGCCGTCGTGATCGGTGGCGGGATCGGCGGGCTGACCGCCGCCACGGCACTGCACCGCCGCGGCCTGGAGGTGACCGTACTGGAGCGGGCCCCGTCGCTGGAGCCGGTCGGCGCGGCGATCTCGCTCGCTCCCAACTCCCTGCGCGCCCTCGACGTCATCGGCCTCGGTGACGAGATCCGCGATCTGGCCGCCTGGCAGGGCGACGGAGGACTGCGCGCCCCGTCCGGACGGTGGCTCGCGCACACCGACGCCACCGCCGCGGCCGAACGCTTCGGCGGCCCCCTGGTCCTGCTGCACCGGGCCACCCTCGTCACCAGCCTGGCCGCGGGCCTCCCGCCGGGCACGGTCCGCACGGGCGTCACCGCGACCGTCGCCGATCCGGGCGCCGCCGGCCGCCCGGCCCGCGTGAGCACCCCGGACGGCGACCGGGAGGCCGACCTGGTGGTGGCCGCCGACGGCATCCACTCCGCCGTACGCGGGGTGCTGTTCCCGGACCATCCCGGAGCCGTGTACTGCGGGTTCACCACGTGGCGGGTCGTGATCCCGGTCCCCGGCGCGCAGTTCGCCTCCCACGAGACCTGGGGCCGGGGCCGCATCTGGGGCTCGCACCCCCTCAAGGACGGTCGGGTGTACGCGTACGCGGCAGCCCTGGCGCCCGCCGGGGAGCGCGCCCCCGACGACGAGCGTGCCGAACTGCTGCGCCGCTACGGCGACTGGCACCACCCCGTGCCCGCGATCCTCGCCGCCGCCCGCCCCGAGGACGTCCTGCGCCACGATGTCCACCACGTCGCCCCACCGCTGCCCGCCTTCCACCGCGGCCGGGTGGCCCTCGTCGGCGACGCCGCGCACGCCATGCCGCCGATGCTGGGCCAGGGCGGCAACCAGGCGATCGAGGACGCCGTCGTGCTGGCGCACCATGCCGATGACCTCCCGGCCTACAGCGCCGCCCGCCGTCCGCGGGCGACCGCCGTCGCCCGGCAGTCCGTCAGGACCGCCCGCCTCAACCTGATGACCGGCCGCGCGAGCATCGCCGTACGCGACGCCCTGATCACCGCCGTCGCCAAGGCCGGGCCCGCGCTGCTCCTGCGGGGCTTCGACGGCATCGCCGACTGGCGGCCCCCGCAGCCGCCGTATGCTTCCGTCGTGTCACCCCCAGGAACACGGTAGGAGCATCAGTGAAGGTCGGCTGCATCGGACTCGGCGACATCGCACAGAAGGCATACCTGCCCGTGCTCGGCCACCAGCCCGGTGTGGAAGTGCACCTCCAGACCCGCACGCCCGCCACGCTCCACCGCGTCGCCGACACCCTCCATCTGCCCGCGCGGCAGCGCCACGCCGATCTGGACTCGCTGCTCGCCCAGGGCCTGGACGCGGCCTTCGTGCACGCGCCCACGGTCGTGCACCCGGAGATCGTGGCGCGACTGCTCGAGGCGGGCGTGCCGACGTACGTCGACAAGCCGCTGGCGTACGAACTCGCCGACTCCGAGCGGCTGGTGGAGCTCGCCGAGCGGCGCGGGGTGAGCCTCGCCGTCGGCTTCAACCGGCGCCACGCACCCGGGTACGCGCAGTGCCTGGATCATCCGCGCGAGCTGATCCTCATGCAGAAGAACCGGATCGGGCTCCCCGAGGAGCCGCGCACGATGATCCTGGACGACTTCATCCATGTCGTGGACACCCTGCGCTTCCTGGCGCCGGGGCCCGTCGACGACGTGACCGTGCGGGCCCGTACCGAGGGCGGTCTGCTGCACCATGTGGTGCTTCAGCTCGCCGGCGACGGGTTCACCGCCCTCGGGGTGATGAACCGGCTCAGCGGCTCGGCCGAGGAGATCCTGGAGGTGTCCGGGCAGGACACCAAGCGGCAGGTGCTCAATCTCGCCGAGGTGATCGACCACAAGGGGCAGCCCACGGTGCGCCGGCGCGGCGACTGGGTGCCGGTGGCCCGGCAGCGCGGCATCGAGCAGGCGGTGCTGGCGTTCCTGGACGCGGTGCGCGCGGGCAAGGTGCTCAGCGCCCGGGACGCGCTGGCGACTCATGAGGTGTGCGAGCGGGTGGTGCGGGCGGTGCAGGAGCAGGGCGCCTGATCCGCAGGGTCCGCACGCCCTCGGCCACGCACCAGGCGGCGAGGATCAGCAGCGCCGCCTGCACCGGCCAGTCGCCGAACCGGACGTAGGGCGTGGTGCCCCGGGCCAGCGGCACGTCGTAGACCTGCGCCGTGCGCGCGCTGGTGCCGAGCCAGGAGCCGACGCGCTGTCCGCTCGCGTCGTGCACGGCGGACACGCCGGTCAGGGTCGCGTGCACCATCGGCCGGCCGGTCTCGGCGGCGCGCAGGGCGGCGAGGGAGGCGTGCTGCTCGGGGGCCCAGCTCTGCTGGAACGTCGACGTCGCCGACTGGGCGACCAGCACCTGGGCGCCGTCCTCGGCGAGATGGCGGCTCATGTCGGGGAAGGCCGACTCGAAGCAGACCATCGGGCCCACGCGCAGGCCGCTTCCGGCGTGCATGACGACCTGTCCGGAGCCGCGGCGCCGGTCCTCGCCGGCCGCCTCGCCGACCGAGGTCGCCCAGCCGAGCAGGGAGCGGGCCGGGACGTACTCGCCGAAGGGGACGAGCCGCATCTTGTCGTAGCGGGCGCCGGTCAGGCCGTCGGGGCCGACCAGCACCGAACTCTTGTAGATGCCGGGCCGGTCGGAGCGGCGGGCGTCGACGTTGACGAGGACGGGCGCCCCGGTCTCGCGGGAGAGGGCCGCGAGCCGGTCCGCCAGGTCGGGACGGCGGCCGAGGTCGAAGCCGACGCTGCTCTCGCCCCACACGACCAGATCCACGTCCTGGCCGACGAGTTCGCGGGTGAGCCGCTCCTCCGCGGCGAAGCGCCGGTCGGCGCTGTCGCCGCCCTGGATGACGCCCGGCTGCACGACGGCGATCCGGGTCCGCCCGTCGGCGTCGGGCCGCGGTGACCAGACCCAGGCCGCGGAGGTGACGGTGGCCGTGGCGACCAGTCCCGCGACGGCGGGGACGCGCGCGCCGGGGACCGAGACGAGGACGGCGACGGCGACGTTGAGCGCCACCACCAGAAAACTGAGCAGCCAGATCCCGCCGACCGAGGCGAGCCGCAGCGCCGCCTCCACCGGCCACTGACTGGCCCCGAGCACGCCCCAGGGGCCGCCGAGCCCTTCCCAGGAACGGACCAGCTCCACCCCCAGCCACCCCGACGGCAGGACCGCGAGGGCGGCCCCGGTCCGGCCCGGCCCGGGGGCGCCGGCGAGGAAGCGGCGCACCAGCCACCCCCACGGGGCCCACAGGGCGCCGAGCAGCGCCGCGAGGACGAAGGTGAAGACGTGCAGGTTCGGCAGCAGCCAGTGGTGCATGGCCAGCATGAAGCCGAAACCGCCGCACCAGCCGTCGCGGAGCGCCCGGCGGCCGGTCGGGGCGGTGCGCAGCAACAGCAGCCAGGGCACCAGGGCGACGTAGGCGAACCACCACAGGGCGGGACCCGGAAAGGCGAGGACGGGCAGGGCACCGGCCGCCGTGGCGACGAGGGAACGCCGCCACGGGATGACGAGCCATCGGCCGAACCTCTGCATGCGGCGCCTCCCTGACCCGTGGTTCCTCCAGTGTGCGCGCTGGGATCGGCCCCTAAACAGAGCACCCGCAGGGAATCGATCATCGTGTCGCGGGCAGCTGCCGCCACTTCTCCCGCACGACGACCCGGTCGAGCCGCCAGCCGTCGTCGGTGCGGGTCATGCCGAAGGCGTACCGGCCGCCGCAGACGAAGTCGGGGGCGGCGGAGGGCTCGCCGTCGCGGGCGAGGCGCATCGGGTTGACGTAGTCGGCCTGCACCTGGGCGGTGTCCCCGGTGTCCTGGTCCAGGGTCCCGAAGCGCACGCGGCGGTTGACGATGAGGTGCTGGCGCATCGGGAAGAGCCGCATGTTCTCCGCGAGCCACTCGGCGATCTGTCCGGCGTCCCCCTCGATACCGCCCGCGGAGCGGTAGTCCGCGCGCCCCGCGGGGGCGAACAGCCCGCGGTACGCCTCCCAGTCGCCGTCGTCCACGGCCACCGCGTACTCGGTGATCAGACCGTCGACGGCCAGCCGGTCCATCACGGTCGCGAGCTCCACACGCTGCGTCATCGGCTCAGTGTTGGGCATGGGACGAACGACGCCAAGAGGCATGCCGCGACTGCGTCGCCCTATGCCGCCTCGATGACCTCGCAGCGGATCGCGGACGCCCATTCGACGACCAGCAGTTCGTACTCGGCGCGCTCCTGGGCGGACAGGGTGCCGCCCGCACGCACCCACAGGGCGCGGATCTGCTCGTTCACCTCGGCGGCCGAGCGCACGGAACCAGGGGTTAAGAAATCCGGGGACATGCGGGCAAGCCTAGGGGCAAGCACTGACACTGCGCTACCGAACGGCTACGCATCCCGTATGTGATGAGTCACGGAAAATTCCGCCGCGGTCAGTGCGCAGGCTCGCCCGCGTGAGGGCTCAGCGCACCGGTGGCCACCAGCACGATGATCAGGATGCCGAGGGCGATGCGGTAGTAGACGAAGGGCATGAAGCTCTTGGTGGAGATGAATCGCATGAACCAGGCGATGACTGCATATCCGGTGAAGAAGGCGATGACCGTCGCGAAGATCGTCGGGCCCCAGGTGACGTGGCCGCCCTCCATGGCGTCCTTGAGTTCGAACAGGCCGGAGGCGAGGACCGCGGGGATCGCGAGGAGGAAGGAGTAACGGGCCGCCGACTCGCGGGTGTAGCCCATGAACAGGCCGCCGCTGATGGTGGCGCCGGACCGGGAGACGCCCGGGACCAGGGCCGCGGACTGGCAGAGGCCGAAGATCAGGCCGTCGCGGACGTTGAGGTCCTTGAGCTCCTTGCGCTGCTTGGCGGCGCGGTGCTTGCCGCCGCTCTCGTCGCGGGCCGCCATGCGGTCGGCGATGCCGATGATGATGCCGACCACGATCAGCATGGTCGCGGTGATGCGCAGATCGCGGAACGGGCCCTCGATCTGGTCCTTCAGCGTCACGCCGAGGACACCGATCGGGATCGAGCCGACGATCACCAGCCAGCCCATCTGAGCGTCGTGGTCGCTGCGCATCGCCTTGTTCGTGAGCGATCTGGACCACGCCAGGATGATCCGCCCGATGTCCTGGCGGAAGTAGATCAGCACGGCCGCTTCCGTGCCGATCTGGGTGATCGCGGTGAAGGCCGCGCCCGGGTCCTCCCAGCCGGAGAACGCCGCGGTCAGCCGCAGGTGGGCGCTGGAGGACACGGGGAGGAACTCAGTCAGCCCCTGGACGAGTCCGAGGATGAGGGATTCAAACCAGGTCATGAAAGTACGACGTCCAAGTGCTGATGGCGGTAGGCGAGAACGGCCACACCGCGCCACGGGGGCACGGTGATCACAGTGGTCGAGGGCAGCGTAGCGCCCCTCGGTGACGGCCATGGCACAGGGGTTTGGCAGAGAGCGCCCGGCCCCGCCCGTCGCTAGCCTGGATTCATGGCTACCGTGCGGGTCAGAGGGGTCGAGGTCGCCTACGCGCGCGTGGGAGACGGACCGGGGCCGCCCCTGGTCCTGGTGCACGGCGCGGGTCTGGACGGCCGGATGTGGCGGCCGCAGACCGAGGCGCTGGCCGGCGACTTCACGGTCGTCGCCTGGGACGAACCGGGCGCCGGGCGCTCCTCGGACGTGCCCGGCGGATTCGGGCTCGCCGACTACGCCCGCGCCCTCGCCGCCGTCATCGAGGACCTGCGGCTCGGCCCGGCCCATGTCGCCGGGCTCTCCTGGGGCGGCACCGTGGTGCTGGAGCTGTACCGGCAGCGGCCGGAGCTGGTCAGGACGCTGCTCCTGGCCGGCACCTACGCGGGCTGGCAGGGCTCGCTGCCGGCCGACGAGGTGACCGCGCGGGTGGTGGCCGCCGAGCGGATGCTCGCCGCGCCGCCCGAGGAGTTCGATCCGACGCTGCCGGGGCTGTTCGCCACCGGCGCTCCGCCCGCCGAGTTCGCGGCCCTGCTCGACGCGATGCGGCGTGACGTGCGCCCCAGGACGCTGGGGGCACAGCTGCACCTGATGGCCGAGGCCGATCTCCGGGACGTGCTGCCTCGCGTCGCGGTGCCGACCCTGCTGCTGTGGGGCGAGGCCGACGCCCGGTCGCCGCTGGCGGTCGCCCGGGACTTCGCCGCGGAGATCGCGGGCGCCGAGCTGGTCCTGCTGCCCGGGGCGGGGCACTTGAGCAACCTGGAGGACCCGGAGGGGTTCACGCGGGCGGTGCGCGCCTTCTGCCACGCCCACGCGTGAGGGCTCAGGCCGCCGCCGTCGGCCCCGCCACCGTCCAGCCCTCGGCCTGCGGATGGGCGCTGAGGTCCTCGTGGCGCACCTCGTCGCCGCAGGCCGAGCAGGTGACCACCGGGAGCAGTTCGTTGCCGCAGACGTGCTCGATCACCATCGGCCGGTTCTCGTCCCCGCGCAGATGCCGGTCGCCCCACGCCATGAGGGTCACCAGGACCGGTTCCAGTTCCAGGCCCGCCCGGGTGGGCCGGTACTCGAAGCGCTGCGGCCGTTCGCTGTAGGCCCGCTTGGTCAGGATCCCGGCGTCCACGAGGCGGCGCAGCCGGGTGGCCAGGATGTCGCGCGGGGCGCCGATGTTGCGCACCAGCTGGTCGAAGCGGCCGTTGCCGAGGCACACCTCCCGCAGGACGAGCAGGGAGTACTTCTCGCCGACCAGTGCCAGGGCGTCGGCGATGGAACAGGGGCGCGGGTCCTTGGGGGCGGGCATGACGCCAAGCCTAATAGAGGGTTTGTTTTTCCAACTCACCGGTCTATGGTGAGTTTGGATTTCCTACTGACCAGTAGTCGCGGAGGCCGCTCCATGCGTGACGCAGTGATCGTCGAAGCCGTACGCACCCCCCTCGGCAAGGGCAAGCCCGGCGGTGCCCTCGCCCACGTCCACCCCGTCGAACTCCTCGCCCACACCCTGCGCACCCTCGTCGAGCGCTCCGGCGTCGACCCCGCGCTGATCGACGACGTCATCGGCGGCACCGTCGACCAGGTCGGTGAGCAGGCCATGAACACCACCCGCTACGCCGCCCTGTCGGCCGGCTTCCCCGAGTCGGTGCCGGCGACCACCGTGGACCGCCAGTGCGGCTCCTCCCAGCAGGCCGTGCACTTCGCCGCGCAGGGCGTCGTCGCGGGCGCCTACGACCTGGTGGTGGCCTGCGGGGTGGAGTCCATGAGCCGGGTGCCGATGTGGTCCAACGTGCCGCCCGGCAAGGACCCCTTCGGCCCTGGCATCGCCGAGCGCTACCCCGAGGGCCTGGTCCCACAGGGCATCAGCGCCGAACTCATCGCCGCCAAGTGGTCGCTCACCCGGGACCGGATGGACGCCTTCGCGGTCTCCTCCCACCACAAGGCCGCCGAGGCCTGGGCCACGGGCCGCTTCGACGCCGAGGTCGCCCCCCTGGACGGGGTCGCCCGCGACGAGTGCGTCCGCCCGGACAGCACCACCGAGATCCTGGCCGGACTGAAGCCCGCCTACCACGACCCCGCCTTCGCGGAGCGCTTCCCCCAGATCGAGTGGAACGTCACCGCGGGCAACGCCAGCCCCGTCAACGACGGCGCCTCCGCGGTGCTCATCACCTCCGCCGACACCGCGGCCCGGCTCGGCCTGCGCCCGCTCGCGCGGCTGCACAGCTTCGCCGTGACCGGCTCCGACCCGCTGCTGATGCTCACCGGAGTCGTCCCCGCCACGGAGCAGGTGCTGCGCCGGGCCTCGCTCACCCTGGACGACATCGACCTGTTCGAGGTCAACGAGGCCTTCTCCAGCGTGGTCCTGGCCTGGCAGCAGGAGACCGGCGCCGACCTCGCGAAGGTCAACGTGCACGGCGGCGCCATCGCCCTCGGCCACCCGCTCGGCGCCAGCGGCACCCGGCTGACGACGACCCTGGTGCACGCGATGCGCGAGCGCGGCGCCCGCTACGGCCTGCAGACGATGTGCGAGGCGGGCGGCCTCGCCAACGCGATGATCCTGGAGTCGGTCTGACCGCTCAGTGGCCGCGCAGGTGATGACGCTTGCGCCAGGCCACCACCACGCCCGCCAGAGCCGGTACGGCGATACAGGCCAGCGCGATCAGGAAGGCGGGCGAGGTCGGCGCCGAGGCACGGGCGCCGGCCACCACGTAGGCGGCGGTGTTCGGGATCGAACCGAGCGCCGTCGCCAGCAGGAACGGCACATAGCCCATGCGGGAGACGGCGGCGCAGTAGTTCGCCGCCCAGAACGGCACCCCGGGGAACAGCCGCACCGCCAGCATCGAGCGGAAGCCGTGCCGGGACAGCTGCCCGTCCGCCGCCTTCAGCCAGCGGCCCCGCAGCAGCGGACGCAGCGCCTCCTGGCCGAGGATCCGGCCGAGCCCGAAGGCGAGCCCCGCCCCGAGCACGGTCCCCGCCACCGCTGCGGCCAGACCCAGCTGGGAACCGAAGAGCGCGCCCGCGCCGAGGTTCAGCAGCGGCCGCGGCACGAACGCCACCGTGCACAGCCCGTACACCACCGCGAACACCACCGTCGCCGCGGCCCCGCTCACCTGCGGGGGCCAGCCGTCCGCCAGCAGCCGCTGCGGCTCGAAAAGCAGCACGGTGACCGCGGCCGAGGCCAGCAGCGCGACCAGCAGGGACAGCCGCGTCCAGGGCGAGAGCAGCGCTCTGGTGCAGCGCGCGGCGAAGCTGGAGGGTACGGCGACGGCGAGCTCCGAAGTGGCGGCCCGGGGAGAGACCACGGCAGTGCCCCCAGAGCGGGTGTGGGCATCGAGCATCCGGTGACACTAACCGACAAATGTGTGTGATCGCCGTATGGTTCGTCTCATGAGCGTGACAGGCGGGAGAACCCCCGAGGTCCCCGACAGCGCGTGCACGGCGCCGCGGCCGATCCGGAACGGGCCGCGCCCATGCGGGCGTACATGAAGGACGTGGCCCACCCCGTCCTGCGCTGCTGGCGGCTGCCGGAGCGCGAGTACCAGTACTGCGCTACCGCCCTGCTCCACCAGCTGCGCTACCGGCAACACACCGACAGGGACGCTTCGTGCCACTGTCGGTGCGGGAGGCGCTGAAGAACATCGGGGCCTGAAGTCCCGTATCCCGGGCGGCGCCTGGGGTGATACCGCCGAAAACCATTCGACGTCGGACACCGCGTCGACGAGTATCGGCCTCATGTTCCGGCACGCCTTCGTCCTCGCAGCATCCGCGGTCGCGGATGCCCCGAAGGCTGCCGTCCTCGTCTTCCCGGCCGCAGTCGACGGCGCCCGAAGCTGACCCTCTCCGGATCGTCCGGCGGACCCCGCAGGGGGAGGGTCGGCCGCTTCCCGGGGTCCCACCGCCACTTCTGACGCTTCGAGGTACCGCCATGTCCAAGACGGCTTACGTTCGCACCAAACCGCATCTCAACATCGGCACGATGGGCCATGTCGACCACGGCAAGACCACCCTGACCGCCGCCATCACCAAGGTCCTCGCCGAGCGCGACTCCGGCACCCGTTACGTGCCCTTCGACCGCATCGACCGGGCGCCGGAGGAGGCCGCGCGCGGCATCACCATCAATATCGCGCACGTCGAGTACGAGACCGACACCCGGCACTACGCCCATGTGGACATGCCGGGCCACGCCGACTACGTCAAGAACATGGTCACCGGCGCCGCGCAGCTCGACGGGGCGATCCTCGTCGTCTCCGCGCTCGACGGGATCATGCCGCAGACCGCCGAACACGTACTGCTGGCCCGGCAGGTGGGCGTGGACCATGTGGTCGTCGCGCTGAACAAGGCGGACGAGGCCGACGAGGAGCTGGTCGAACTCGTCGAGCTGGAGGTTCGCGACCTGCTCACCGAGCACGGATACGGCGGTGACAGCGCCCCTGTCGTACGGGTCTCGGGGCTCCGCGCCCTGGAGGGCTACCCGAAGTGGACGGCGGCCGTCGAGGCGCTGCTGGACGCGGTGGACACCTACGTCCCGACACCGGAGCGGTATGTGGACGCGCCGTTCCTGCTGCCCGTCGAGAACGTGCTGACCATCACCGGCCGCGGCACCGTCGTCACCGGCGCCGTCGAGCGGGGCACCGTGCGGGCCGGCGACCGGGTGGTGGTGCTCGGAGCCGGCGTCGAGACCGTCGTCACCGGCGTCGAGACCTTCGGCAAGCCGATGGCTGAGGCGCAGGCCGGGGACAGTGTGGCGCTGCTGCTGCGCGGGGTGCCCCGGGACGCGGTGCGGCGCGGGCACGTGGTGGCCGCGCCGGGGAGCGTGGTGCCGCGCAGGCGGTTCACCGCGCAGGTGTATGTGCTGTCGGCTCGTGAGGGCGGCCGTACGACCGTGGTCTCCACCGGCTACCGGCCGCAGTTCTACATCCGTACGGCGGATGTGGTGGGCGACGTCGACCTCGGTGCGGCGGGGGTCGCGCGGCCCGGGGAGACGGTCACGATGACCGTGGAACTGGGGCGCGAGGTTCCGCTGGAGCCCGGGCTCGGGTTCGCCATCCGTGAGGGCGGACGGACCGTGGGCGCGGGGACCGTGACCCGTGTGATGGCCGGCTGATGTGCGTGGGGGACTGCCGGCCCGGTCGTGGCTGGTCGCGCAGTCCCCCGCACCCCTTCCCGGCGTTCTCCGCCCCGCACAATGGGGACGTGACCGAAGCCCTCCCCGTCAGCCGGACAGTCGACCACGGCACCGCCAAGCTCATGCCCGACGTCGACCGTGAGCGGGCCTGGCTGCTCACGGTCGACGGGGCTCCGCAGTCCTACGTCGACCTCGACGAGCCGGCTCATCTGGAGTTCGAGTACGCGCGGCGGCTCGGGCATGTGCTGGATGTCGTGGCGGAGCCGGGTGCGGCCTTGGACGTGCTGCATCTCGGGGGCGGGGCGCTCACGATGCCCCGGTACGTGGACGCCACCCGCGCGGGGTCACGGCAGGACGTCGTCGAGGCCGACCGGGGGCTGCTGGAGCTGGTCGTCGAGCACCTGCCGGTTCCCGAAGGCGTACGGCTGCACCCCGCGGACGCTCGTGCCTGGGTGGAGGCGGCCCCCGCCGACTCCGTCGACGTCCTCGTCGCCGACGTCTTCGGGGGGTCCCGGGTCCCGGCGCATCTGACGTCCCTGTCCTACGCCCGCGCGGCCGAGCGCGTGCTGCGCGGCACCGGGGTGTACCTCGCCAACCTCGCCGACGCCGCGCCGTTCACGTTCCTGCGCTCCCAGCTCGCCACCTTCGCGGCCGTGTTCGAGGAGCTGGCGCTGATCGCCGAGCCGGGGGTGCTGCGGGGGCGGCGGTTCGGCAACGCCGTTCTGGTCGCCGCGCACCGGCCCGTCGACCTCGCCGCCCTGACCCGGCTCACCGCGTCCGACGCCTTCCCGGCCCGGGTGGAACACGGGCCGGCCTTGCGGAGGTTCATCGGCGGCGCGCGGCCGGTACGGGACGAGGACGCCGTACCGTCACCCGAGCCCCCCGACGGGGCTTTCGGCATCGGCTGACGGCTGCGCGGAGGCCGCGGTCACGTGCTTGGTACGGCGGCGCAGATTCCGTACGTCCGGGACGCACAGCACCGCCGCCGTGACCACGACGACCAGCACCGCGCAGCCCCACAGTGCCGACGTCCGCCCGAACGCCGACTCCGCCGGGCCCGCCAGCGCGGCGGTCAGCGGGACCAGGGCGACCGAGCCGAACCAGTCGTAGGCGGAGACCCGGGAGAGCTTGTCCTCCGGGATCTCCTGGTGGAGCGCGGTCATCCAGCTGACGCCGAACACCTCGAGGGTCACCCCGGTGAGGAACATCACGGCACACAGGACGCCCACCGAGGTGGGGATCGCCAGGGCGGCGGAGGGCAGGGCCAGCGGGAAGACGCACAGGGAGCCGGCGAGGAGCAGCCGGCGGGGTTTCCAGCGGGTCATCAGCAGGGCGCCGGCGACCGTGCCCGCGCCGAAGAAGCCCAGGGCGAGGCCCCAGGGCGCGGCGCCGCCCAGATGGTCGCGGGCGACCAGGGGGCCGTAGACCGCGTCGGCCGCGCCGACCACCGCGTTCGCGATCGAGAACTGCACGACCACCGCCCACAGCCACGGCCGGCCGCTGAACTCCTGCCAGCCCTCCCGCAGATCGGAGAGCAGGCCGCCGCCGGGGGCGCGCGGCGCGATATGGCTGACGTCGAGGAAGGCGCGCAGCGACCCGGCGACGGCGAAGGCGGCGGCGTCCGCCGCGAGCACCCAGCCGGGACCGATCGCGGCGACCATCGCACCGCCCAGGGCGGCACCGCCCACCGCGGCGCCCTGCATGGCCATCCGGAACATGGCGAACGCGCGGCTCACCTGGTCGCCGCTGACCGAGGACATCAGCATGCCCTCGGCCGCGGGGGAGAAGAAGGCGTGGCCGGTGCCGCCGAGCGCGGTCAGCAGCATCATCTGCCACAGCTGCGGCTCGCCGGTCAGCACCAGCACCGCGAAAGCGGCCTGCGACACGCAGTTCAGGGCGTTGGCCGCGACCATCACCCGGTGCCGGGGCAGCCGGTCCGCCACGGCTCCGCCGATCAGCAGGAACAGCACCAGCGGCAGGGTCCGGGCGGCCGCCACCAGGCCCACGTCGCCGCCGTCCCCGCCCGACTCCAGTACGGCGAACGCGGCGGCGATCAGCGCGCCGTGGCTGCCGAGGTTGGTCACGACCGCGGACGCGGTCAGCAGGGTGTAGTTGCGGCCCGCCCAGGTCGGGCGGCGGAGCGGGATGGTGGGCTTCACCCGGCGACTATCGCCGCGGCGGGGCCGACTTGCCAAATACGATTCCGGGCAACTTCGGTCCCCGCCGGCTGCGCCTAGGTGTCGGTCGGCATGGCCTCGGTGAGGCGGACGGTGCTCAGGATCTTCTGGATCGTCGCCTCCGGGATCTCCTCCTTGACGCCCTTGGCGCCGAAGAGGTTCCAGGTGACGAAGTCGCCCGCGCCGTTCTCGAACGCGAAGGTGATCGCCTTGCCCTCGCTGTCGCACTTGCCGTTCTGCGGGGTGTTCTCCGAGTGGGCGGTGGCCACGCTGCCCTCGATGCCCGAGGTCGTGGTGTACGGCTTGGGCTTGGTGAACTTCACGCTCTTGCGGTCCGGCTGGGTGTACCCGCCGAAGATCCACCACGGCACCCGGGTCTCCGCGGCCTCGGCGAGGTCCTTCGCGCCGTTCTCGCCGCGGGTACCGGCGGTGACCAGGGCGGTGTCCTCGGTGCGGCCGTCCTTGTCGGAGTCGACCGTGCACCACTTGGACTTGAGGTAGGCGGGGGCGGTGACGGTGGACCGGTCGAGCTTGCCGTCCTTGTCCTCCCACTCGAAGCCGACGCTGGTGTCGGCGTTGTCGATCTCCCAGTCGGCGGGCACGTCGAACATCGTGCCGAAGCGCGGGTTGACGACGACCTTCCAGCCCTCGACGGTCGGCTCCAGCTCCTCCTCGCCGCGCGGGTCGGCCTCAGAGCCGGACTCGGAGGCGGTGGGCTCGGCCGACTTGCTCACGGTCGGCTTCGGCGACGCCTTGCCGTCCGCCTTGTCGCTGTCGTCGCCGCCCAGCACCAGGAGCCCGGTGACACCGGCCGCCACGACCACGGCCGTGGCCGCCACGATCGCCACCAGCTTGGTCCGGTTGCCGCCGCCCCCACCGCCCTGCGGAGCCGGCGCCCCGGCCGGGGTCGGCGCGCCCCACTGAGGCTGCTGACCGTAGGCGTTGGGCTGCTGATAGCCCGGCTGCTGGTACGGATTCGGCTGCTGGTACCCCGGCTGCTGGTACGGGTTGTTCTGCTGCTGCGGGTTCTGCTCGCCCCCGGGCGGCTGCTGTCCTGGCCACATGGGCAGCAACCCTAACGGCGCCAGGGACACGATTCGGTCACCGGACCTTGTCAGGGACGTAGCAAAACGGTGGCGGATCGGCGGAACGTCCGTACGGCGAGCGGGACGGGAATCTGGCCAGCGACGCTACTCGTGGGTAACATGCCGCCATGAGCGCAGATCAGATGTCGATCGGCGAGTTGCTCGCCGCCACGGTGCCGATGGTTCGGACGCTGAACCTGGAGTACCTGGAGACCACCCCGGAGAAGGCCGTGCTGGCCCTTCCGGACCAGAGCGAGTACCGCAACCACGTCGGCGGACCGCATGCCGGCGCGATGTTCACGCTGGGGGAGTCGGCCAGCGGGGCGATCGTGCTCGCCGCCTTCGGGGACCAGCTGTCCCGGGCCGTCCCGCTCCCGGTCACCGCGGAGATCGCCTTCAAGAAGATCGCCCTGGGGGCGGTCACCGCCACCGCGACGCTGGGCCGTCCGATCGACGAGGTCGTCGCCGAGCTCGACGCGGGCGAGCGGCCGGAGTTCCCGGTGAGCGTGGCGATCCAGCGCGCGGACGGCGCGGTCACGACCGAGATGACCGTGGTGTGGACGCTCCGCCCCAACGGCTGACCGGACACAGAGTTCTTCCGCAGAGGGTCCCCGGTGGGGGCCCTCTGTGTCATGTGCGGAGAATCCGTGCGGTAATCCCCTTGCCGTGCGCACACCTTCGGGATTGGTTCGGACCACAGCTTCGAATGCCGGTGCGGATACCGGCGGTAACTATTCTGCATTCCAAGGCACTTGCCTAACGGGCCCTTCGAACTCCTTGTTTCCCGTCAGTCGTTTGTGCGAAAGTGAGCGCCCCCTCACGGGGTGTGCCGCAAGCGGCCTGGAAGGAAATGATTCCGTGCAATCCCCTTACCCCCCACGCCCCCCGTACCCCCCACGCCCAGGACTGCGCCTCGAAGACTCCGACCGTGATCTCCTCGCCCGTCTCGCACCGTCAGGCACTGGTGCCGACGGTGTTCCGTTGCTGATGGCCCGGCACTGGCGGCCCGCCCACGAGTACGCCGTGATCTGCCTGGCCGTGGCCGGTAGCCCGGCGTCCATGGTGACCGCGAACGCCTTCCACCGGGTCCTCGGCAAGCCGGCCGGCGGCGCGCTGCGTCCCCAACTCCTCATGGCCGTACGCGAGACGGTCAAGGAGTGGGCGGCCGACGAAAGGATTTCCGCCGCCCTTCCGGAACTCCGTAAAACGACCGGAGCCCGTGGGCTTCGGGCGGCGAGGTCCGTGACCCCTGAAAGGCGACGGCTCGCCGAACACGCATTCCGGGCCCTTCCGGGCGCCTCGCAATGCCTCTTGTGGCACACCGAGGTCGAGGCGGAACCCATATCCGTACCGGCTGGTCTGCTGGGCGTGGACGGCGTGACGGCATCGGCCGCCCTGGAGCAGGCCCGCGAGCAATTCCGCACCGCCTGTGTCCGCGCCCACCATGAACTCGCGCCCACCCGGGAATGCCGCTTCTACAACCGCCTCCTCGATGTCCCGATCCGCCGGGGCGGTTCGCTGCTGCCCGATGTCCAGCGGCACCTGACCGAGTGCCGCTACTGCCGGCAGGCCGCCGAACAGCTCAGCCACTTCGAGGGCGGCCTGGAGGAACTGCTCGCCGAGACGGTCCTCGGCTGGGGCGCCCGGCGCTATCTGGACTCCCGCCCCGGCCGCGCCCACGAGCACCCGACGACATCGGCACGCGCGCGTGGCGGACGCCACCGGCCCGTCGCGGCACGGAAGACGACCCGGCCCGCCGGGCGGACCAAGGTCGTCGTCGGTGTCGGTCTGACCTCCCTCGCCCTGCTCGCGACCGTCCTGATCAGCAAAGGCTGGACGGATGACAACGGTGTCCCCGCCCCGCACGCCACCTGGGGCGCGCCGAGCGCGGCCACCGAGCCGCCGACGCCGGACCCCGCCTCCGTGAGCCGTTCCCCGGAACTGGGCCACGGCCGACTGCGCAACCTCGGCACCGGACTCTGCCTCGACCTCCACGGCGCGGCGCCCCGGCCCGGCGTGGCGACCGTCCTCGCGGGCTGCTCGGCCGCCGGATCCCAGCGGTGGTCGTACCGAAGCGACGGCCTGCTGCGCAGCGCCGCCGATCCCACCCTCTGCCTGAACTCCCGCGCCGAGGAGGGCACGGTCGTGCTCGATGACTGCCTGGTGCACGCCGGCGAGGTGCGCCACGACCTCACCGTGCACGGCGAGCTCCTGCTCCGCGGCGGCCAGGACCGAGTCGTGGCGCCCGGCGACGAAAAGGACGTGACGGTCGCGGGGCGGGACGGATCCGCGGACCAGCGCTGGGCGTTCGACACCCCGGAGGTGAGGAAGGAGCGGCAGACCCCCGACCGGAGCCGGCAACAGGAGCCGTACGAGACCCGCGTCGCCCAGGCCGACACGCGTACAGAACCCGAACCGGCAGCTCAGCCCGACCCCGTGGACGGGGCCGCTTTCCTCCCCGCCGGGGCGCTGGACACCCTCTCCGCGGTCACCGAGCCGCTCGACTCGCTGCTCTCCTAGACCAAGGGGCCACTCCCACCGGGGTGGCCCCTTCTCTGCTCGGCTTATTGACACGAGTCACCGCCGGTCCTACGTTTCCGACGCGCCGGTGGCGTCGCTCACGGGGTGTCAAGTCCGATTGACGCATAGTGCGTTCAAAGGGCGAAGACAGACCGGGCGCTCCAGCGCACCGCGGTTCACATCGTCGTGCCCGCACACCGAAGGAGTGACGGCTGCCATGACCGACACTGTTTCCCGGCGATCCGCCCTGCGGCTGGTGGGCGGCGCCGTCGCCGTCGCCGCCGCGGCGACCGGTGGACCGGCCCCACTGTCCAGCGCCCACGCGCACGGCCGAACCGGCCCGAGCGCCGGGCGGCGCGTCGAGAGCCTCCTCGCCCGGCTCACCCTCGACGAGAAGATCTCCCTCCTGCACGGCGCCACCGACCCCGCCCCGCTCGGCCAGGCGGGCTACCTCCCGGGCGTCGAGCGCCTGGGCATCCCGCCCCTGCGCCTGGCCGACGGCCCGGCCGGGGTCCGGGTCACCGCACATGCCACCGCCCTGCCCGCACCCGTCCTGCTGGCCTCCGCCTTCGACCCGGAGCTGGCCCGCCGCTACGGCCGGGTCATCGGGCACGAGGGCCGCGCCCTCGGCCAGGACGTCCTGCTCTCCCCGATGGTCAACCTCATCCGCACCCCGTACGCCGGGCGCAACTTCGAGACGTTCAGCGAGGACCCGCTGCTCGCCTCCGACCTGGTGGCCGCCGAGATCGAGGGCATCCAGGGCGAGGGACTCGTCGCCACCGTCAAGCACTTCGCCCTGAACAACCAGGAGCGGGACCGCGAGACCGTCGACGTCCGGGTGGACGAGCAGACCATGCACGAGGTCGAACTGCGCGGCTTCGAGGCCGCCGTCGGCGCCGGCGCCGGCGCGGTCATGGGCGCCTACAACAAGGTCAACGGCACCTACGCCTGCGAGAACAAGGCCCTCCTCACCGAGATCCTGCGCACCCAGTGGGGGTTCGAGGGCCTGGTGATGACCGACTGGTTCGCCGCCCACAGCACCCACAAGGCCCTCACCGCGGGCCTGGACCTGGAGATGCCGGACGGCACCCACTTCGGCCCGGCGCTGCAGCGGGCCGTACGCGACGGCAGCGTGGCCGAGCGGTCCGTCGACCGGGCCGTACGCCGGATCCTGTCGGTGATGGACCGGTTCGGTCTCCTCGACGGCAGCGCACCGCCGAGACCCGCTCGCGACAGCCGGGCGGGAGCGGCCGTGGCGCTGGAGGTCGCCAAGGCGGGCGCCACCCTGCTGCGCAACGAGCGCGGCACCCTCCCGCTGACCGGCGGCAGCATCGCCGTGATCGGCCAGCCCGGGTCCCTGCCCTTCATCAGCGGCGGCGGCAGCGCCCATGTCGTGCCCGACCGCGCCGACAGCCCCCTCGACGCCCTTCGCGCCCGCGGCGGCCGGGTGACCCATGCCCTGGGCGAGGACATCTTCGGCAAGCCCCTCCCCGCCGCCGCGCTCAGCCCCGGCTTCGCCAGCGAGGGCAAGCGGGTCGAGGCGGGACGGACCTGGTCGTACGACGGCACGCTCACCGTCGACGAGGACGACGAGTGGACCTTCGTCATCCACTACTCCGGCGCGCCGACGATCCGGCCGAAGGTGGTCCTCGACGGCGAGGAACTCTTCCCGCTCGTGCCGGGCTGGGGCGAGTACTTCATGGGCGGTTACGTCACCACCGCCGCTGACGGGATGTCCGTGCGCCGCAGGACGGTCGAGCTCGCCCGGGGCCCGCACAAGCTGAGGATCACCGCACCGGGCGGGGACACCGGGCAGGAGTTCCGGTTGCGCCGTATCACCAGCGCGACCCGGGCCCAGGACGTCGCCGAGGCCGTACGGGCCGCACGCGCCGCCCGCCAGGTCGTCCTGTTCGCCTACGAGGACGCCACCGAGGGCCAGGACCGCACCACCCTCGAACTCCCGGGTCAGCAGGCCGACTTGATCGAGGCGGTGACGGCGGTGAACCCGCGCACCACCGTGGTCCTCAACACCTCCTCCGCCACCTCGATGCCCTGGCTGGAGCGCACGGGAGCCGTGCTCCAGATGTACTACCCGGGTCAGGAGGGCGCGGCCGCCACCGCCGCCGTCCTGTTCGGCGACTGCGATCCCGGCGGACGCCTCACCCAGACCTTCCCCGTCGACGACGACCGCCATCCCGTCGCCGGGGACCCGCGCCGCTACCCGGGCGTCGACGGCACCGAGGTCTACTCGGAGGGCGTCCACGCCGGACACCGCTGGTACGACGCCGAGGGCGAGCGCCCGCTGTTCCCCTTCGGGCACGGGCTGTCGTACACCTCCTTCACCTACGAGGACGTCTCCGCGCAGTGGAACCGGCGCGGCCTCGACGTGCGCTTCACGGTCCGCAACACGGGGCGGCGCGCCGGGATCGCGGTACCGCAGGTGTACGTGGGCCGCTCGCCCGACCTGGAACTCGACCAGGCGGTACGGGTGCTGGGCGGATACCGGCGGCTCGCGCTGGGCGCGGGGCGGCGGCGCCGGGTGACCGTGCGGGTCGCGGCGCGGACGCTGTCGTCCTGGGACGCGGACCGCCACGACTGGGTGCTGGGCACCGGGCGGCGCAGCGTGTGGGTAGGGGCGTCCGCGGGGGATCTGCGGCTTCGTACGAGTGTGGAGGTGCACGGGTGATACGTCGTGTCGTGACAGCACTGGCGGCCCTCGCGGCCGCGGTGATCGTCCCCGCTCCGGCGCAGGCGGCCGAGGGGCAGCGGGGGCCGGTCGTACGCACCGAGGCGGGGCTGGTGCGCGGTGAACGCACCGCCGAGGGGCGGCAGTTCCTCGGCATCCCGTACGCCGAGGCGCCCGTCGGCGCGCTGCGCTGGAAGGAGCCCCGGCCGGTCCGCCCCTGGCAAGGCGTCCGCGGCGCCCGCGACTTCGGCAACAAGTGCGTGCAAGGCGCGAGTTGGGACCCCGGGTACGAGCGGCCCAGCCACACCGAGGACTGCCTCGACCTCAATGTCTACGTGCCCGAGGGCTCCCGGCAGCGGGCGGTGCTCGTCTGGTTCCACGGCGGCGGACTCACCGCCGGAGCCGGTCAGGACGTCGTTCCCGACACCTTCGCCCGGCAGACCGGCACGGTCGTCGTGACCGTCAACTACCGCCTCGGGGCGATGGGCTTCCTTGCGACAGCCGGCCTCGACGACGCGGCCCAGGACGGCGTCTCCGGCAACTTCGGCATGCTCGACCAGCAGGCCGCGCTGCGCTGGGTGCGCGCCAACATCGGCCGCTTCGGCGGCGACCCTCGCCGCGTGACCATCGCGGGCGAATCGGCGGGCGGCCGCTCGGTCTGCACCCAGCTCGCCTCGCCCACCGCGACGGGCCTGTTCCGGGCGGGCATCATCCAGAGCGGCGCCTACGACGACTGCGCCGCCCGCACCCGGGAAACGGCGGTGGAACAGGGCGCCGCCTTCGCCGAGAAGCTCGGCTGTGCCACGGTGGCGTGTCTGCGCGGTAAGTCGTCCGCCGAGATCCTGGCCGCGCAGGGCGGCTTCGACTGGGGACCGGTGACCGGCGGCGCCTTCCTGCCCGTGCAGCCCGCCGCGGCCTTCGCCTCCGGAACGGCGGCCGGGGTGCCGGTGATGAACGGCGCCAATCTGGACGAGGGGCGGCTGTTCGCCTTCGGCCGCTTCGACGGGGCGGGCGCTCCGCTCACGGCCGACCGGTACCCGGCGGTGATGCGGGCCTCCTTCGGCGAAGAGGCGCTCGCCCGCTACCCCCTGACCGCCCACCCCTCCCCGACGATCGCCTTCGGTACCGCCCTCGGCGACCGGATGTTCGCCTGCTCCGCGCTCCGGCTCGACGGCACGCTCGCCGGACGCGGCCCGGTGTACACGTACGAGTTCGCCGACCGCACCTCCCCGCCCTTCGCCTCCCTGCGCGGCCTCGGCACCGACTTCGACTTCGGCGCCACCCACGTCAACGAGGTGCAGTACCTCTTCAAGCACTTCGGGCTGAAAACCCCGCTCAACGCCGAGCAGCGGGCGCTGGCCCGGCAGACGGTCCAGTACTGGGGCTCCTTCGTCCGCACCGGAGTGCCCCGCGCCCACGGGCAGCCCGCCATGCCGGAGGGCGGGCCGGAGCGAGTGCTGTCACTGCGGACGGCGTCCGCGGGCGGCAACGCTCCGACCACGTCCGTGTACGGCGACCACCAGTGCGACCTGTGGGACGCGGAGCCACCGCGCTGACCAGGTAGGCTTCCCCGGCGCGCGCTCGCCCACGAGCGCGCGCCGGGGACACGCCCGGAGGAGAGGAAGCGGTGTTGCACGTCCAGGAATGGCTCGAAACGGTGCCCCCGCTCGCCATCTATCTGCTGGTGGGCGTAGTCATCGGTCTGGAGAGCCTGGGCATCCCGCTGCCCGGCGAGATCATCCTGGTCTCCTCGGCGCTGCTCGCCTCGCAGCACGGTGAGATCGACCCCGTGATCCTCGGCGCCTGCGCCACCGCGGGCGCCATCATCGGTGACTCCATCGGCTATGCCATCGGCCGCAGGGGCGGCCGGCCACTGCTGGCCTGGCTGGGCGGCAAGTTCCCCCGGCACTTCAGCGAGGGGCACATCGCGACCGCCGAGCGCTCCTTCCAGAAGTGGGGCATGTGGGCCGTCTTCTTCGGCCGCTTCGTCGCCCTCCTGCGCATCTTCGCGGGCCCCCTCGCGGGCGTCCTGCACATGCCGTACTGGAAGTTCCTCACGGCCAACGTCCTCGGCGGCATCCTCTGGGCGGGCGGCACGACGGCGGTCATCTACTACGTGGGCGTGGTCGCCGAGTCCTGGCTGAAGCGGTTCTCGTGGCTGGGCCTGGTGGCGGCGGTCCTGATCGGCCTGACGTCGTTCCTGATCCTGAAGCGCAAGGCGAAGCGGGCGCCGTCCGCGGAGCCGGAGCTGGTGAGCGCCGGGGAGTAGGGCTCCCTCCGGGGCGCGGGGAACCGCGCGATCGACCCCCGCGCCGCCGCAGACCGCATACGACCCCTAGTGACCGTGCTCTTCTCGGTGAGCCCCTGCCAACTGCGCATACATCGTCCCGTTGAGCGTGATCCCCTGACGCTCCTCTTCCGTGAGCTCCCGCTTGACCTTCGCAGGCACTCCGGCCACGAGCGACCCGGGCGGCACGATCATCCCCTGCGGTACCAACGCCTGCGCGGCGACCAGGGAACCGGCCCCGATCACCGCCCCGTTGAGCACGGTCGCCCCCATCCCGACGAGGCAGTCGTCCTCCACGGTCGCCCCGTGCACCACGGCGTTGTGCCCGATGGAAACACGTTCCCCCACGGTGACCGGAAAGCCGGGGTCCGCGTGCAGGGTGCAGTTGTCCTGCACGTTGCTGCTCGCGCCGACGGAGATCCGCTCCACGTCACCGCGCAGCACGGCGCCGTACCAGACGCTCGCCCCCGCCCGCAGCGTCACGTCACCGATCACCGAGGCGGTGGGCGCCACGAAGACGTCCTCGTCCACCTTCGGCTCCCGGCCGCCGATTCCCTTGATCATCATCGCCTCCCGGTCATGTGACTCAGGGCACCGTACGCCACCGGTTGGGGTGAAGATCACAGGCCCTCCGGCTCATCAGGGCGCCGGACGCTCAGTACGGTGAGCGCGTGCCGAAGAGCAAGAACACGTTCTCATCCTGGCGTCGCCGAGTGGCGCAGCGGGCCGTCCACGCGGGCTGGGCCTGGGTGCAGCGCACCGGCTCGGTGACGGCCGAGCGGCCGGGGCGCTTCCACTTCGGCGCGATCGGCGAGGCCACCCGCCTGGCGTTTCCGCTCGGCACGGTCTTCGGCGAACCGTGGATCCACCTGGGCTCCCACTGCATCGTGGGCGAGCAGGTGACGCTGACCGCGGGCCTGATGCCCGACCTCGACCTCGGCCCCGAACCGATCCTGCGCATCGGCGACGGTGTCGTCCTCGGCCGGGGCAGCCATGTCATCGCCGACACCACGGTCACCATCGGCAGCGACTGCTACTTCGGCCCGTACGTCTACGTCACGTCCACCAACCACTCCTACGACGACCCGCACGAGCCCATCGGCAAGCAGTGGCCGCGGATGGAGCCGGTGTCGATCGGACCGGGCTGCTGGATCGGCACCGGCGCGGTGATCCTGCCGGGTGCGCGGATCGGCCGGAACGTGGTCGTGGCGGCCGGGGCCGTGGTCCGCGGCGCGGTCCCCGACCACGCGGTCGTGGCGGGCGCGCCCGCCCGGGTCGTACGCCGCTGGACCCCCACGGACGGCTGGCAGCCCCCCTTGCGGACACCGGCACCGGTCCCCATACCGGACGGCGTGACCTCGCAGCAACTGGCGGCCCTGGCGGACCTGGACGAGGAGTCGGTGGCGCGACTGGCGGAGCTGGACGCGGAGGGGTGAGCTGAGGGGTGCAGAGCCTGGGCATGGGCGTGGTGGCAGTCGCCAGGGCGGGAGTGTCCGCCGGTCCTGGTGTGGGCTGTGCTGGCCCGGTGCCGGTGCCGGTGCCGGTGGCGGGCGCCGAGGGTTGATGGGGCGGGCCGTCCTGGATTGAGCGGGCGCTGCCCCGGGCGCCTCCCGGCGGGGGCGGCTGCGTCGGTGTTGCTAGCGGGCGGCGACAGCCGGGCCGGGTCGGGCGGGGTTGGACCCCATGACGGGTGGCCGTTGCGGTGGGGTGTCGAGGTCTGTGGGCGTGGGCGTTGCTGGGCATCCCTCCGAGTGGCTGTGCTGGACGTGCCCGGCGGTTGGGGCTGATGTGGGCGGGCGCCAGTGGGGCCTATGCGGGTGGGCCTCTGCGCCGGTGTCGATCCCGGGCGGGATGGTCGCCGTCGGGGGCGGCGAGATGGTTCAGCCCGTGGCCAGCAATAGCGTGCCGGCCAAGGCCAGGCCTGCTCCCGCCGCCTGGATCCCGCGGAGCCGTTCGTTCAGGGTGATGCGGGCGGCCAGGGCCGTCACCACCGGGAACAGGGAGGCGAGGACCGCCGCCACGGTGACCGGGCCGTTCTGGGCGGCGATCGAGTACGTGCCGTTCGCGGCGACATCGGCGAGCCCCACGAAACCGAGCGCCGGCAGCGCGCGCCAGGGGAAACCGCCCTCGGGCAGGGCGGGGGAGCCGCGCCGCACCGAGACGTACAGGGCCGTGCCGCCCACGACGACATTGGTGACGCGCTGGACGAACAGGGCCAAAAACAGGCCCGTGAGGGACGTCGACGCTTCGGAGATCAGCGCCATCACCGCGCCGAACCCGAGCGCGGCGACCAGCGTCAGCACGATGGCCCGGCGCTGCACCGAGGCGCCCTTGACCTGCGGCCCGCTCGCGAGTACCACCCCCGTCACGGCCGCCACGATCCCGCCGAGCTGGAACATCCCGGGACGCTCGCCGAGCGCGAGGCCCACGCCCACGGGGACGGCGACGCTCAGTGAGCACAGCGGGGACACCACCCCCATCGGGCCGAGGGCGAGCGCCTTGTAGAAGGCGAACATCGCGACCGGTCCGACCACCCCGGCGGCGACCGCGAACCACAGCTGCGGGCCGATCTCGGTCCAGCCGCCGGTCGCGAGGACCATCACGCCCAGCACGACCACGGCGACCGACTGCGAGACGACCACCACGGTGAGCGCCGGGATGCGCCGGGCCAGCAGTCCGCCGCCGAAGTCGGCCAGCCCCCAGAGCAGACTGGTGGCCAGGGCGAAGAGTGCTGTCACGGGGCTGCCTCGCAGTACAGTTCGGTGCACGATCGGGTGCACCCCACCGTAGTGCAGTAAATTGAACCGTGCCATTCACTGTGATGGACCAAACGTTGGACGGAACGTGTCGGACCTCGCCCTGCTGACCCAGTCCCTGGCCCGCAACGTCAAGCACTGGCGTGCGGTACGCGGCTTCACCCTGGACGTGCTCGCCACCCGGGCCAACGTCAGCCGCGGGATGCTCATCCAGATCGAGCAGGCGCGCACCAACCCCAGCCTCGGCACGGTCGTGAAGATCGGCGACGCGCTCGGCGTGAGCATCACCACGCTGCTGGAGTACGAGCAGGGCCCGCAGGTCCGTATCGTCCCCGCCGACCAGGCCGTACGGCTGTGGCGCACCGACACCGGCAGCTACAACCTCCTCCTCGCCGGCACCGAGGCACCGGGACCGCTGGAGCTGTGGGAGTGGCGGCTGATGCCCGGCGAGAGCAGCGCCTCGGACCCGCATCCGACCGGCACGGCCGAACTGCTCCACGTCCTGGAGGGCGAGCTGACCCTCACCGTGGACGGCGTGGAGTACCGCGTCCCGGCGGGCGCGACCGCCTCCTTCGAGGCCAACACCCCCCACACGTACGGCAATACCGGCGAGGTGCCGATGCGCATGGTGATGGCGGTCTCCGTCCCACCCGTCAACTGAGCGGCGCCGCACGCTTGCTACCGTGCGGCCATGCGCGCACCCATCGGACACTTCGACCGGGCCGTCCCGGCCCCCGACTGCCTCGACGAGCTGACCGCCCCGGTCGCCGACGCCGTACGCCACTGGAGCGGCGCCGTCCCCGCCGACCAGATCGTCTACGTCGACACCGACCCGCAATGGGCCGACACCGCCGTGTTCGTCGAGCACTACGGCCAGGAGCTGCTGGAGCAGTCCGCCAACTGTGTCGTGGTGGCGGGCAAGCGCGGCGGTGAGACCACACTCGCCGCCTGTGTCGTGCTCTCCACCACTCGCGTCGACGTCAACGGTGCCGTCCGCCGCCAACTCGGCGCCCGCAAGGCATCCTTCGCCGCCATGGACACCGCGACCGGCGAGACCGGCATGGAGTACGGCGGCATCACCCCGATCGGACTGCCCGCCGACTGGCCGGTGCTGGTGGACTCCGCCGTGGTCGACCTTCCTTACGTCCTCGTCGGCAGCGGACGCCGCCGCGGCAAGCTGCTGGTGCCGGGCAAGGCATTCGCCGAGCTGCCCGGAGCCGTCGTACTGGAAGGGCTCGGGCTCGCCTGAGCTCAGGCCGCCGTGTGGTGGGCCAGCGGCAGATGTGGATCCGCCTCGCCGGGCACGGGCGCCGGGTCCGCGTGGACCAGGGCCGCGGTGAGCCGGGGGACGGCGTGCAGCAGGGCGTGCTCGGCGTCGACCGCGATCGCGTGGGCCTGCCGTACCGTCGCCTCGCCGTCCACCACGACCGCGACCTCCGCGCGCAGCCGGTGCCCGATCCAGCGCAGCCGCAGCTCGCCCACCCCGCGCACCCCGGGCACCTCCCGCACCGCCCGCTCGGCCCGGTCCACCAGGGCCGGGTCCACGGCGTCCAGCACCCGCCGGAACACCTCCCGCGCCGCGTCCCGCAGCACCAGCACGATCGCCGCGGTGATCGCCAACCCGACGACCGGGTCGGCCAGTTGCCAGCCGAGCGCCGCCCCGCCCGCGCTCAGCAGCACCGCGAGCGAGGTGAATCCGTCGGTACGGGCGTGCAGACCGTCCGCGACGAGTGCGGCCGAGCCGATCGCCCGGCCGACCCGGATCCGGTACCGCGCCACCCACTCGTTGCCCGCGAACCCCACCAGCGCCGCCGCGGCGACCGCGGGAAGATGCTGGACGGGGCGGGGGTCCAGCAGCCGGTCGAACGCCGTCCACGCGGCGAACGCCGCCGACGCCGCGATGGTCAGCACGATCACCAGCCCCGCCAGGTCCTCCGCGCGGCCGTAGCCGTAGGTGAAGCGCCGGGTAGCCGCGCGGCGGCCCAGCACGAAGGCGATGCCGAGGGGTACGGCGGTCAGCGCGTCGGCGGTGTTGTGCGCGGTGTCGCCGAGCAGGGCCACCGAGCCGGACATCGCCACGACGACCGCCTGGACGAGTGCCGTCGCGCCCAGCACCGCGAGCGACACCCACAGCGCGCGCATGCCGCGGGCCGATGACTCCAGGGCGTTGTCGAGCTTGTCGGCCGTGTCGTGGGAGTGGGGCCGGAGGAGGTGGGTGATGCGGTGGCGGCGTGTGGGGTGGTGGTGCGGTGGGCGGTGCGGGTGGCTCACGGGGCCCCCTTGCGGTGACGGCGGTTCCGGTGGCGGGCGGTTCCGGTGACGGCGGTTCCAGTGACGGTGGTGGACTTACCCGGTCCACGGCGTCATTATGTGCGTATGAGCGCACGCATGCACCTGTCATCTGCGCACGATGCGCATCCGCGCACCCCCGGCGAGGAGCAGTTCGCCCTCGCCGCCGAACTCCTCGCCCTCCTCGGCGACCGCACCCGCCTTGCCCTGCTGCACGCGCTGACCCGGGAAGAGGCCGACGTCAGCACGCTCACGGAGGCATGCGGAGCGGCCCGGCCCGCCGTCAGCCAGCATCTGGCACGGCTGCGTCTCGCCGGTCTGGTGAACACGCGCAAGGAAGGCCGCCGGGTGATCTACTCCCTGCACGACGGCCATCTGCGGCGGCTGGTGGAGGAGGCGCTGAAGGTGGCGGACCACCGGATCGGCGACCGGCCCCCGCATGACTGAGCCGGCAGTACGGGTGCTTGTGACCTAGCCGTACGTGTTCTTGCCCAAGTACTGCTCCGCGAAGGCGAGTCCCGCGGACGGGGAGCCGAGCAGACGGTGCAGCCGGGCCAGCGCGGTGCCCGCGCGATGCGGGTCGCCGGAGGAGGCGCCGTGGTACACCTCCGACAGCCACTGCGAGAACTCCTGGTAGTCCCAGACTCGGCGCAGACAGGCCGCCGAGTAGCCGTCCAGGCCGCTCCCGTCGCCCTTGGTGAGCTGTGCGACGAAGGCGTCGCCGAGCAGGAAGGCGTCGTGCAGGGCGAGGTTCATGCCCTTGGCCGCGATCGGCGCGGTGAGATGGGCCGCGTCCCCGGCCAGGAAGAGCCGGCCGAACGCCATGGGCTCCACGACGTAACCGTGCATGTCCAGCACGCGCTTCTCGATCAGCCGTCCCTCCGTCAGCCGGGGCGCGCCGGCCGCGCCGAGCCGCTGCTGGAGCTCGGACCAGACCCGTTCGTGGGACCAGTTCTCCGGGTCGTCGCCGGGCGGGCACTCCAGGTAGTAGCGGGTCACCTCGGGGCTGCGGGCCATGTGCCCGGCGAATCCGCGCGGATGCATCCCGAACACCACGCAGTCGTTGGACGGCGGCGCCTCGGCGAGCAGCGCCAGCCAGCCGATGCCGTAGTCGTAGCGCGAGACCTGGGCGCGGCCGGGCGGCAGTGCGTCCCGGCTCACCCCGCGCGCGCCGTCGCAGCCCGCGACGAAGTCGCAGTGCACGGTGTGCCGTTGGCCCGAGCCGGGGTCCGTGTACGACACGGAGGGGCGGTCCGAGTCCAGGTCGTGCAGCTCCACCTCCCGCACGCCGAAGCGGATCGCGCCGCCGCGCACGTCCGCGTACTCCCGCGCCAGGTCCGTCACCAGCAACGGCTGCGGATAGACGTAATGGTGATACCCCGTCAGCTCGGCGTACTCGAACCGGTGACGCCGCCCGGCGAACCGGAACTCGCACTCGTTGTGCACCTGGCCGTGCGCCAGCAGGTGCGCCGCGAGGCCGCGCTGATCGAGCCCGCGTACGGCCCACTCCTCCAGGACGCCGGCCCGCGGCCGCCGCTCGATGAACTCACGGCTCTCGGTCTCCAGGACCAGACAGTCCACGTCGGCGGCGCGCAGGACGTTGCCGATGGTGAGCCCGGCCGGTCCCGCGCCGACGATGACGACCGGAAAGCGGTGTGCGGCACCGGGGTTGGGGTGGGTGGGGAGGGAAGTCACCCGAGCATTATGTGCGCGCCGGGCCTCAGGCGTCCGCCGCGCAGCGGAATCCCGCGTGGCCGCTGGCGCTGTCCGGGGTGTTGGCGCTGCGGGCGGCCACCCGGTAGCGGTTGCAGTAGGAGGCGTGGCACAGGTAGGAGCCGCCGCGGATCACCTTGGCCGTGCCCTCGGCCGGGCCTACCGGGTCGACCGCTCCGCCCTGCTCCCCGGCGCGGTGCTCCGTGGACCACCAGTCCGCGCACCACTCCCACACGTTGCCCGAAGTGTTGTACAGGCCGTAGCCGTTGGGCTCGAAGGCGGTCACCGGAGCCGTGCCGGAGTAGCCGTCGGCGGCGGTGTTCCTGGTGGGGAAGGTGCCGCGCCAGATGTTGCAGCGGTGGGTGCCGTCCGGGTCGAGTTCGTCGCCCCAGGGGTAGCGTCGCCGGCTGAGGCCGCCGCGGGCCGCGTACTCCCACTCGGCCTCGGTGGGCAGCCGCTTGCCCGCCCAGGCCGCGTAGGCGGCGGCGTCGTACCAGGAGACGTGGACCACGGGATGGTCGCCGCGCCCGGCGAGATCGCTGCCCGGGCCCTCCGGTCGGTCCCAGGCCGCCCCCGCGATCGCGCACCACCAGGGCGTCCGCTCGGGCCGCGGGGCGCCTTGGCGCAGCGCGGCGGGCAGGAACCCGGCGAAGACGTACGACCAGTCCAGGCGCTCGGCGTCGGTGAGGTGGCCGGTGTCGGCGACGAAGGCCGCGAAGTCGTCGTTGGTCACCGCGCAGGCGTCGATGCGGAAGGGGTGCAGCCGCACTGTCCGGACCGGGCCCTCGGCGTCGTCCGGGAAGCCTTCCGAGTCCTCGGCGCCCATGAGGAACTCGCCGCCGGGGAGCAGGATCATGCCGTCGGTCGAGGCGGGGCGGCCGTCGGGGAGGGCTGGGCGGCTTGTGGCGGTCTGCGGCGGCGGGTTGAGCGGGCCGCCGGTCGCGGACGACGGCGTGCAGCAGCGGTTGGGGGAGCGGGGGTCGGGCATCGATGCTTCCTCGGGGGCGGACGAGCGGGCGGGCGCGGACCCTGTCTACGCCCTGCTCTTGTGCGTCACCGGTTGAACGTCACCGCTTGTGCTTTACCGCAGGAGGGGGATCTCGATGGCCGGGCAGCGGTCCATGACCATCTCCAGGCCGGCCGCCCGGGTGCGGTCGTAGGCGGCCTCGTCGATGACGTCGAGCTGGAACCACACCGCCTTGGCGCCCTTGGCCACGGCGTCGTCGGCCACCGGTCCCGCCAGCTCGCTGTTGACGAAGACGTCGACGACGTCCACGTCGAAGGGGATGTCCGCGAGGGAGGCGTAACCCTGCTCGCCGTGCACCGTCTCCGCCTTGGGGTGGACCGGCACCACGCGCTTGCCGTAACGCTGGAGCACCTGGGCGACGCCGTACGCCGCACGCCGCTGGTTCGACGACAGACCGACCACGGCCCAGGTGTCGCCGAGCTCGGTGAGGATCTTGCGGACCGTCGCTTCATCGCCGTACACCCAGGGCCTCCTCGACCTCATGACGTGCCTGTTGTCCGCACAACGGCCAACGGGGCGGGGAGATTCCCGGGCCGAGGTGCGGTTTCCCGGGCGGATGGGCCGCTCCCTGTCCGGAAAACCGCGCCGCGTGCTGCGCCGGGGCGCGCGCCCGCCTAGGCTCGGGGAGTGCTGCGCATCATCGACTCCCGAACGGGGGTCCCCGTCGAGGCCGCGCCCACCCGGCGCGGACTGACCCGCGTCGAGGCCCACGCCCCGGGCTTCGACACCGGCGCCCTCCGCGTGCTCCTCGTCGCCGATCTCCTCGTCCGCGCGCTGGAACTCGGCGGTACCCCGGTCTGGGCCGTGCTCCACGGCGAACGGGAACAGCCCGAGCTGCGGGCCGGGGCCGCGGCCCTGGGGATCCGCCCGCTGGAGGACAGCCGTGAGGCCGGCCGTGGGCTCGGTGAGAAGCAGGTCATCCATGTCGTGCCGGAGGACGGCCCGGCCCCGGACGGCGTCCGCGTCCACGTCGCGCCCGTCCACGCCACGTCACCCGCGCCGCTCACGGGCGCCGACCCCGTCGCCCTGCGCCTCGCCCTGCTCAGCCGGCGCCGGGACCGGCCGGTACGGCTCGACACGGCCGCCCTGACCGAGGCCCACGACACCCTCGTCCGCTGGCGGCGCGCGGTCGCGTCCTGGGCGCGGCACCCCTCGCGGCCCATCCCCGAGGAGGT
Organism: Streptomyces sp. NPDC002776; assembly: GCF_053592195.1. Classification (NCBI taxonomy): domain Bacteria; kingdom Bacillati; phylum Actinomycetota; class Actinomycetes; order Kitasatosporales; family Streptomycetaceae; genus Streptomyces; species Streptomyces sp. NPDC002776. Next base: position 81,986 of record NZ_JBSFVG010000011.1, read on the forward strand.
GCGCACCGATCTGCGCGGCGCCTGGGAGGACGACCTGGACCTGCCCGGCGTACTGCGGCTGCTGGCCCGCGTCGAGACCGACCCGGACCTCCCGGACGGCGCCCGCTTCGAGACCTACGCCTACGCCGACCGACTCCTCGGCCTGGACCTCACCCGCGACCTGGGATCCCCCGAGTGATCGCGTACTCGGGGACGGGTCGGCGGGGTTGCCGGGTGGCGCGGTGGGGGGTGCGGCGCGAAGGGATGCCGGATCGGCGCCGCCGGACGGTGTCCGCCGCGGGTCGGCCGGCTGTTCGGCCTGGAACGTCCCTGCGGTTGGGGGTCCCGGACGTGATCGCGAGCATCGGAGCGGGTCGCTGGGTCGAGGTGCGGCGGTCGTGGGCTGTCGGCGTGCTCGATCGGTGCCGCCGGACAGCGCCCGTCGCGGGTCGGCCGGCCGCTCGGTCCGGTCGGCCCCAGCGACCTGGGTTCCCCAGCGGGATCACGCCCCTCGGGACGGGCCCGTTGTGCCGTGCGGGCGTGTCCGATCAGCGTCGCCGGGGCACCGCCGTCCCGAACCGCACCCCCGACCGCGTCTCGGACCGTGCCCGGGGCCGCGTCCCGGACCGCGTCCTCGCTGAATTCGGCCGGCCGGATTCGATCCCCGCCCCAGGAGCCCCCGAATGATCGCGCGTGCCGGGACGGGCCCGTTGCGGCGGCTGGTGGTGTTGCGGCACGCCAAGTCCGCGTGGCCCGACGGGGTGCCCGATCACCGGCGGCCGCTCGCCCCGCGCGGGCGACGGGACGCCCCCGCCGCGGGCCGGGCGCTCGCCGAGGCCGACCTGCTGCCCGACCTCGCGCTGTGCTCCACCGCCGTACGCGCCCGACAGACCTGGGAGCTGGCCTTCGCCGAGTGGGGCACCCCGCCTCCGGTGCGCTACGAGCCGCGGCTGTACGCGGCCGACGTACCGGAGCTGCTCGCCGCCGTGCACGAGACGCCCACCGCCGTGGAGACGCTGCTGCTGGTCGGCCACAACCCCGGGCTCGAGGAACTGGTGGTCGAGCTGGCCGGGGACAGCCTGGACGACGCGCTGGAGCAGGTGAGGGTGAAGTTCCCCACCTCCGCCGTCGCCGTCCTGGCCTGGCGCGGCAGCGACTGGACCGCCCTGACCCCCGGTACCGCCCTGCTGACCTGGTTCACCGTGCCCCGGGGAAAGAAGCGCTGACGGCGCCTGGCATAGGCTGACCGGATGCAGGACGAGTACCGCACAGTGGCCCACGCGGGCGTGCACGAGACCGAGGTCAACCGCTCCCGCTTCCTGTGCGCCCTCGCCCCGGCGGCCACCGAACAGGAGGCCCAGGACTTCGTCGCGGCCGTCCGCAAGGAACACGCCGACGCCACCCACAACTGCTACGCCTACGTCATCGGCGCCGACGCCGGCATCCAGAAGGCGAGCGACGACGGCGAACCGGGCGGCACCGCGGGCGTCCCCATGCTCCAGATGCTGCTGCGCCGCGACATGCGGTACGTCGTCACCGTCGTCACCCGCTACTACGGCGGCGTCAAGCTCGGCGCGGGCGGCCTCATCAGGGCCTACGGCGGTGCCGTCGGCGAGGCCCTGGACAGCCTCGGCACCCTCACCCGCCGCCGCTTCCGCCTTGCCACCGTCACCGTCGACCACCAGCGCGCCGGGAAGATCCAGAACGACCTGCGCGCCACCGGACGCGAGGTACGGGACGTGCGCTACGGCGAGCACGTCACCCTCGACATCGGCCTCCCGGACGCCGACGTGGACGCCTTCCGGTCCTGGCTCGCCGACGCGTCCGCGGAGACGGCCCGGTTCGAGCTCGGGGGAGAGGCCTACGGAGACGCATAACGGATGGAATCGGGCGCAACGGGCGTCGCCCGGTGCGGTCATGACGGGCTGATACGGGAGTAACCGCCCGTGATGTCAGACCCGGCCGTTAGTCTTCGGGGATCATGAGGCTCCTGCACACTTCCGACTGGCATCTGGGCCGGGCGTTCCACCGCGTGAACATGCTCGGCGCCCAGGCCGGGTTCATCGACCACCTCGTCGCCACCGTGCGCGAGCGCGAGGTGGACGCGGTGCTCGTGTCGGGAGACGTGTACGACCGCGCGGTCCCGCCGCTCGCCGCCGTGGAACTGTTCGACCGGGCCCTGCACCGCCTCGCCGATCTCGGGGTGCCCACGGTGATGATCTCCGGCAACCACGATTCGGCCCGCCGGCTCGGTGTCGGCGCCGGGCTCATCGACCGCGCGGGCATCCATCTGCGCACCGAACCCTCGGCGTGCGGGACACCGGTGGTGCTGGCCGACCGCCATGGCGAGGTGGCCTTCTACGGCCTGCCCTACCTCGAACCGGCCCTGGTGAAGGACGAGTTCGCGGTGGAGAAGGCAGGGCACGAGGCGGTGCTGGCCGCCGCGATGGACCGCGTCCGCGCCGACCTCGCCGCACGCGCGCGCGGCACCCGTTCCATCGTACTGGCGCACGCTTTCGTCACCGGCGGCGAGGCCAGCGACAGCGAGCGGGACATCACCGTCGGCGGGGTGGCCGCGGTCCCGGCCGGCGTCTTCGACGGCGTCGACTACGCGGCGCTCGGGCATCTGCACGGCTGTCAGACCATCACCGAGCGCGTGCGCTACTCCGGCTCCCCGCTGGCGTACTCCTTCTCGGAGGCCGACCACCGCAAGACCATGTGGCTGGTCGACCTGGACGCCGACGGCGTCGTGACGGCCGAGCGGATCGACTGCCCCGCGCCGCGCGCCCTCGCCCGGATCCGGGGGGAGCTGGCGGACCTGCTCGCCGATCCGGCCCTCGCCCGGCACGAGGACGCCTGGATCGAGGCCACCCTCACCGACGCGGTCCGTCCGGCCGACCCCATGGCCCGGCTCACCGAGCGCTTCCCGCACACCCTCAGCCTTGTCTTCGACCCCGACCGCGCCCCGGACGACCCGGACGTCTCCTACGCCAGACGGCTGGCCGGACGCAGCGACCAGCAGATCGCCGAGGACTTCGTCGCCCATGTGCGCGGCGCCGGACCGGATGAGGACGAGCAAGGGGTGCTGCGGGACGCGTTCGACACCGTGCGCGCGGACGCGGTGGTGCGGGAGGTGGCCCGATGAGGCTGCACCGCCTCGACATCACCGCTTTCGGCCCCTTCGGCGGCTCCCAGAGCGTCGACTTCGACGACCTGTCCGCGGCCGGACTGTTCCTGCTGCACGGCCCCACCGGCGCGGGCAAGACCTCGGTGCTCGACGCCGTGTGCTACGCGCTGTACGGCGCGGTGCCCGGGGCCCGGCAGAGCGGCCAGGGCCTCACCCTGCGCAGCGACCACGCCGCGCCGGGCACCCGTACCTCCGTCACCCTCGAACTGACCGTCGCCGGACGCCGGCTGGAGATCACCCGGCAGCCGCCCTGGGAGCGCCCCAAGAAGCGCGGCTCGGGCACCACCCTGGACAAGGCACAGAGCGGGCTGCGCGAGTACGACGCCACGACCGGCGCCTGGAAGGACCTCAGCCGCTCCCACCAGGAGATCGGCGAGGAGATCACCCAGCTGCTCGGCATGAGCCGCGAACAGTTCTGCCAGGTCGTGCTGCTGCCCCAGGGTGACTTCGCGCGCTTCCTGCGCGCCGACGCCGAGGCGCGCGGCCGACTGCTCGGCCGGCTCTTCGACACCCACCGCTTCGCCGAGGTCGAAAAGCGCCTCGCCGAGCGCCGGCGCGCGGCCGAGGCGGAGGTCCGCGAAGGCGACGCCGCCCTGCTGGCCGACGCCCACCGCATGCAGCAGGCGGCGGGCGACTTCATGGAGCTGCCCGAGCTGACGCCGGGCGAACCAGGACTCGCCGAGGCCGTCCTGAGCGCCGCCGCCGTGGCCCGGAGCACCGCCCGCGAGGAACTGACCGTCGCCCACTGCCGCCTCGCCGCCGCCGAGTCCGCCCAGGCCGGCGCCGAGCGCGCACTGGCCGACGTACGCGAAACCGCCCGGTTGCAGCGCAGGTTCGCCGAGGCGCGGGAGCGGGCGCGGTCACTGGAGGAGCGCGCCGACGGCCACCGCGCGGCGCAGGCGCGGATGGAGCGGGGCCGCAAGGCCGAGGCGGTGGCCCCCGCCCTGGAGCTGCGGGACGCCGCCGAGGCCGAACACCGGCGGGCGTCGGCGGCCGGGGCCCACACGCGTGGCCTGCTGCCGGCCGCCTTCGCCGACGCGGGCGCCGCCGGACTCGCGGCCGCCGCGCGCCGGGCCGCCGAGGAGCTGGGCGGCCTGGACTCGGCCCGCCGTGCCGAGCGGCGGCTGGCCGAACTCGCCGAGGAGCGCACCGGGCTGGACCGCCAGGAGCGGGCCGACGAGGACATCCTCCAGGAAGCCGAGAGCTGGCTCGCCGGGTGGGACGCGACCCGCGCGGGACTCCAGGCGCGGATCGACAGCGCCCAGGAGGCCGCCTCCCGCGCCGAACAGCTCGCCGTCCAGCGGGAGTCCGCGGCCGTACGGCTCAAGGCGGCCAGACTGCGCGACCAGTTGGCGGAGGACACCGACACCGCCGCCGACGGGGCCCGCCGTGCGCAGGACGACACGCTGGCCGCCAAGGCGCACTGGCTGGAGGTGAAGGAGCGCCGCCTGAACGGTATCGCGGCCGAACTCGCCGCCCAGCTCACCGACGGCGAGCCCTGCGCCGTCTGCGGCGCCACCGAGCACCCCGCGCCCGCCCGCAAGGACGCCGGGCACGTCGACCGCGAGGCCGAGGAGACGGCGCTTGCCGCGTTCCAGGCCGCGGAGGAGCGCCAGACCGAGCGGGAACGGCGGCTCGGCGTCGTCCGCGAGGCGCTGGCCGCCGCCACCGCCGAGGCCGGGGACACGCCCACCCCCGCACTCGCCGACGAGGTCGCGGAGCTGGAGCGCCTGTTCGCCGAGGCCCGCCGGGACGCCTCCGCGCTGCACCCCGCGCACGAGGAACTGCGCCGCGCCGAGCAGGAGCACGAGCGGCGGGTGGCGGCACGTCAGCAGGCGGAGGTCAGGGCCGCCGCGCGGATCGGCCACCGGGACCGCCTGGACCGCGAACGGGCCTCCCTGGAAGCGGTGTTGACCGAGGCGCGCGGCGCCCTGGACAGCGTGGCCGCCCGGGCCGCCGAGCTGGAGCGCCAGGTCGCTCTGCTCACCGACGCCGCCGACAGCGCCCGCGCCGCCGAGGACAGCGCGCAGCGGCTCAAGGCCGCCGACGCGCGCCTCGCGGACGCCGCGTTCCGCGCGGGCTTCGCGACACCGCAGGCCGCCGCCGACGCCCTCCTGGACGACACCGCCCACCGGGAACTGCAACGGCGCCTGGACGCGTGGCAGTCCGAGGAGGCCGCCGTACGAGCCGTGCTCGGGGAGGCCGACACGACGGCCGCCGCCCAGCGACCCGCCGCCGACCTGGCCGGGGCGGAGGAGGCCGCGGCCGAGGCGGGCCGGAGGCTGCGGGCCGCCGCCTCCGCGCGGGACGCCGCCGAGCGGCGCTGCGCCGAACTCGACCGGCTCTCCGCCCGCTCGACCCAGGGCGCACGCCGGCTCGCGCCACTGCGCGCCCAGTACGACCGGGTCGCCCGCCTGGCCGCCCTCACCGCGGGCACCTCGGCGGACAACGAACGCAAGATGCGCCTGGAGTCCTACGTCCTCGCCGCCCGCCTGGAACAGGTGGCCGCCGCCGCGACCGTACGGCTGCGGCGCATGTCGTCCGGCCGGTACACCCTCGTCCACTCCGACGACCGCGCCGGACGCGGCCGCAGCGGTCTCGGGCTGCATGTCGTCGACGCCTGGACCGGGCGCGAGCGGGACACGGCGACGCTCTCCGGCGGCGAGACCTTCTTCGCCTCGCTGGCCCTCGCCCTCGGCCTCGCGGACGTCGTCACCGACGAGGCCGGCGGGGTGCGCCTGGACACCCTCTTCATCGACGAGGGCTTCGGCAGCCTCGACGACCAGACCCTGGACGAGGTCCTCGACGTCCTCGACTCGCTGCGGGAACGCGACCGCAGCGTCGGCATCGTCAGCCACGTCGCCGATCTGCGGCGGCGCATCCACGCCCAGCTGGAGGTCGTGAAGGGCCGCTCGGGATCGACCCTGCGGCAGCGCGGCGCCGGCTGAGCGGCTACCGGCCCAGCGGTCGGCGGGGCAGCGGGGAGGAGTAGACGACGGACGTGGTCACCGAGCCGAGCGCGCCGATCTTGCCCGAGACCTCCTCCAGGTGGCGCATCGAGCGGGCGGCGACCTTGATCACGAAGCAGTCGTCGCCGGTGACATGGTGCGCCTCCAGGATCTCCGGCGTCACGGCCACCAGGTCGTGGAACGGCTTGTAGTTGCCGGTCGGATACCGCAGCCGGACGAAGGCCAGGATCGGCAGGCCCAGCTGCTCCGGCGCCACCACGGCCGAGTAGCCCTGGATGACACCGGCCTCCTCCAGCCTGCGCACCCGCTCGGTGACCGCGCTCGCGGACATCGACACGGCCCGCGCCAGCTCGGCGAAGCTGGCCCGGCCCTCGCGCTGGAGGACATCGAGGATGCGCCAGTCGGTGGCGTCCGGTGAATACGTGGTCATGGCCGGAGCTAACAGGGAATTCCCCGGCCGATCAAGAGGAGTGCCGGGGATCGGCCCTTCAGGGAGTTGATCTTCGGGCCGTAGATTTCTGGTCAGGAGCCTTCGGGGCAGCCGTGACCGCGGCGACCGCGAGGCCGAAGGAGCGACCACAGAAGGGCTCGAGCATGAGCAGCGTCACCACCGCCGTCAACCCCGTCCTGCGGGTGGCCCCGGCGGACCCGGCCGCGGCCGCCGCCTACTTCCGCGCCAGCATGGTCTTCCACGCCGACGTCTCCGACGTGGCCGCCGCCCTGGCGGCCGACGGCGACCCCGGGTTCGTCGTCCTGGACTCCCGGTCCACCGCCTCCTGGGACCAGGGCCACATCCCCGGCGCCGTCCACCTGCCCACCGCGCTCATCCCCGAGCAGGCCGAGCAGCTCCTCGACAAGTCCGTGCCCGTCGTCACCTACTGCTGGGGCCCCGGCTGCAACGGCGCCACCCGGGCCGCCCTCGCCCTCGCCGAACTCGGCTTCCAGGTCAAGGAGATGCTCGGCGGCTTCGAGTACTGGGCCCGCGAGGGCTTCGCGTACGAGACCTGGCAGGGCCCCGCTCGCGGCGCCGCCGACCCGCTCACCGCGCCGGTCGACAGCGAGGACTGCGGCTGCTGACAGCGCCCGCCCACAGGTGCCGGGGACACCGATTCCGTACGCCGGCCCGGCGAGGGGGTTGCCGGGGCTGTCGAGGGCGGCGGCCCGGTCCGCCTCGTCGCGTGGCTCGCGCCGGACGAGGCGGACCGGGCACCGCTCAGGCGGGCGGCTGCCGCCGCTCGGTCCGGTTCACAGCCGGGCGAGTTCGTCGACCAGGTCGTCCAGGCCCAGCGAGCCCTGCGAGAGGGCCGCCATGTGCCAGGCCTTGAGGTCGAAGGCGTCGCCGTGGCGCTCGCGCGCCTTCTCGCGGCCCAGCAGCCAGGCCCGTTCGCCCAGCTTGTAGCCGATCGCCTGCCCCGGAATCGTCAGATAGCGCGTCAGCTCGCTCTCCACGAACTCCGCCGGACGGCTGCTGTGCGCCCCGAAGAACTCCTCGGCCAGCTCCGGCGTCCAGCGCTCACCCGGGTGGAACGGCGAGTCCGCCGGAATCTCCAGCTCCAGGTGCATGCCGATGTCGACGATGACGCGGGCCGCGCGCATCATCTGCGCGTCGAGGTAGCCGAGCCGCTCCTCGGGGTCAGTGAGGAAGCCCAGCTCGTCCATCAGCCGCTCCGCGTACAGCGCCCAGCCCTCGCAGTTGGCGCTGACCTGGCCGACGGTGGCCTGGTAGCGGGAGAGCCGGTCCGTGACGTGCACCCACTGCGCCAGCTGGAGGTGATGGCCCGGAACTCCCTCGTGGTACCAGGTCGACACCAGGTCGTAGACCGGGAAGCGGGTCCTGCCCATCGTCGGCAGCCAGGTGCGGCCCGGACGGGAGAAGTCCTCGCTCGGACCGGTGTAGTACGGGGCTGCCGCGCCACCGGGCGGGGCGATACGGGACTCCACCCGGCGCACCCGCTCGGCGAGCTCGAAGTGGGTGCCGTCCAGCTCCTCGATCGCCCGGTCCATCAGGCCCTGGAGCCAGGCCCGCACCTCGTCGACGCCCTCGATGTGCCGGCCGTGCTCGTCGATATGCGCGAGCGCCACCCACGGCGTTTCGGCGCCGGGCAGGATCTTCTCCGCCTCCTGCCGCATCTCGCCGAGGAGACGGTGGAACTCGGACCAGCCGTACGCGTACGCCTCGTCCAGGTCGAGATCGGTGCCGTTGAAGTAGCGCGCCAGCCGGGCATAGCGCTCCCGGCCCACCGTGTTCGGGGCGCCCTCGATGGCCGGGGCGTACACGTCCCGCATCCAGTCCCGCAACTCCACCACGGCCGCGGTCGCCCCGCGGGCCGCCTTGCCCAGCTCGCCGCGCAGCGCCTCGGGGCCCGCGGCGGCGAAGTCCTCGAACCAGCCCCGGCCCGCACCGGTGTCCGCCCACTCGGTGAGCTGCTGCAGGAAGGTGGCGGTCGGACGCGGTGCCGCGTACAGCTTGCGCTCCAGGCCCAGCGTGAGCGACTCGCGGTAACCGGTCAGCGCCGCGGGCACCGCGCGCAGCCGCTCGGCGATGGCCGCCCAGTCCTCCTCGGTCTCGGCCGGGGTGATGGCGAAGATCTCCCGCACCGAGTGCGCGGGCGTGCCCAGGTTGCCGACCGCGCGCAGCCCCTCGTCGGCCTCGTGCACGGCGAGTTCGGCGGTCAGCCGTTCCCGCAGCAGGCGGGCGCACCGGCGCTCGATGTCGCTGTCCGCGCCGGGCTGCCGCTCGGCCTCGTCGAGCCGTGCCAGGGTGGCCCGGGCCAGCTCCGCCAGCGCTTCCTGGCCGGCGGGCGAGAGGTCGGGCAGACGGCTCGAACTCTCCTTCACACCGAGATAGGTACCGGTCACGGGATCGAGGGCGATGAGGTCGTCGACATAGGCGTCGGCGACCGCGCGGGGCAGCGGGCTCTTGGTCTCTGACATGCGGACCATCCTCGTACGGCGCCCGCCGGGCGTCACCCGGATTGAGCCGAGGGCGAAGGCGGGAGCAGCGGGCCGCACTCCCACTGCTGGAAGATCAACCGGGTTTCCACGCGCGCCACTTCCCGCTGCGAGGTGAACTCGTCCAGAACCAGCCGCTGAAGATCGGTCATGTCCGCCACCGCGACATGGACCAGGTAGTCGTCGGGACCGGTGAGGTGGAAGACGGTCCGCGACTCCGGCAGGGCCCGGATCCGGTCCACGAACGGCCCGACCAGCTCCCGCCGATGCGGTCTGACCTGCACGGACAGCAGGGCTTCTAGCCCACGCCCGAGCTTCGCCGGGTCCAGCCGCAATTGATGGCCGAGAATCACCCCCGCCCGCCGCAGCCGGGTCACCCGGTCGAGGCAGGTCGACGGCGCGACCCCGACCTGCGCGGCGAGGTCCCGGTACGTCGTCCGGGCGTCGTTCTGCAACAGCCGCAGCAGATGAAGATCCACCGGATCCAGTACGACAGTTTCGGCCACCGGCCGAACGTAGCACGGTGTTCGCCTCCGGTGACCCGGTCGGCGTTCACTCTTCCGCCCATGGAGATCCCTGTGCGCTCGAGAGCTCTGGCCACCGAAGCCGTGCACGCCGGCCGCGACGACCTCGCCGGTCTGGGCCTGCACGCCCCGCCGATCGACCTGTCCACGACCTACCCCTCCTACGACAGCCGCGGCGAGGCCGCCCGCATCGACGCGTTCGCCGAGACCGGCGCCGATCCGGACGGACCGCCCGTCTACGGACGCCTCGGCAATCCGACCGTCGCCCGCTTCGAGACCGCCCTGGCCCGGCTGGAGGGCACCGACTGCGCGGTGGCGTTCGCCAGCGGCATGGCCGCGCTGAGCGCGGTGCTGCTGGTACGGGCCTCGATGGGCCTGCGCCATGTCGTCGCCGTACGCCCGCTGTACGGATGCAGCGACCACCTGCTGACCGCCGGTCTGCTCGGCTCGGAGGTGACCTGGACGGACCCGGCCGGCATCGAGGACGCGCTGCGTCCCGACACCGGCCTGGTGATGGTGGAGTCCCCGGCCAACCCGACCCTCGCCGAGGTCGACCTGCGTGCCGTCGCCCACGCCTGCGGCTCGGTCCCGCTGCTCGTGGACAACACCTTCGCCACCCCGGTGCTCCAGCGCCCCGCCGAGCAGGGGGCGCGCCTGGTGCTGCACAGCGCGACCAAGTACCTCGGCGGACACGGCGACGTGATGGCGGGCGTGGTGGCCTGCGACGAGGAGCTGGCCGGACGCCTGCGGCAGATCCGGTTCGCCACCGGCGGGGTCCTGCACCCGCTCGCCGGCTACCTGCTGCTGCGCGGCCTGTCCACGCTCCCGGTGCGGGTCCGCGCGGCCTCCGCGACCGCCGCCGAACTGGCCGGCCGCCTCGCCGCCGACCCCCGGGTGACCCGGGTCCACTACCCGGGCATCGGCGGCGCGATGGTCGCCTTCGAGGTGGCGGAAGACCCCCACGAGGTCATCGCCGCGGTCCGCCTGATCACCCCGGCGGTCAGCCTCGGCAGCGTGGACACCCTCATCCAGCACCCGGCGTCCATCAGCCACCGCATCGTGAACGAGGGTGACCGAAGGGACGCCGGGGTGAGCGACCGACTGCTGCGCATGTCGGTGGGCCTGGAGGACGTGGAAGACCTCTGGACGGATCTGGACAACGCCCTGGGCGGGAACCCACCTAGGGGCGCGGGGAACTGCGCGACAAGCCACAGAACACCCGCACCCGCCATACGGCATTAGCTCCTACGGCGCGCGGCCTCTTCCACACCCACCCGCACCTGCGAGGCGAGCCTGGCCGTGATCACCAGCGTGCCCTCCTCGATCTGGTAGTCGAGCGGCAACCCGAGCCCTCGCATGGCAGCCACCATCCCGGTGTTCGACGACTGAGTCACCGCGTACACGCTCTCGCACCCGGCCTCGACAGCCATCCCCACCAGCCTGCGCAGCAACTCCGTCCCGATCCCGCGCCGCTGCCACGCGTCCTCGACCAGCAGCGCGACCTCCGTCTCGTCCCCGTCCCACAGGAGGTGGCCGAGTCCCACGATCCGCCCGGACGCCGTCCGAACCGCGAGCGTCCGCCCGAACCGCGGGCTGAGGAGGTGGTTCAGATACCGGTCCGCGTCACCTACGGGCCCGTGGTACCGCATGCCCAACGTCCGCGACGAGCACCGCTCGTGCATGGCCTTCGCGGCCTCGACATCGCCGGTGTCGGCCCGCCGGACGGTGATGTCGCTGCCCTCCTGCAGCGTCAGCACGTCCTGGCTGCGCGGCACCCGGGGGCCGAGCCGGGCGTCCAGTTCCACCAGGGCCCGCGCCCGCGCGAACTCGGTGGGGGTGAACGGCAGATAGGGCCGCTCCACGGTGATCACTCCGCCCTCGGGGGCCCGCAGCCGCATCACGGTGTCCTCCAGGACGCCCTCCACCGGAACGCCCTCCGGCGCCCGTCCGGCGACCGGCGCTGCGGGCAGCTGGCGGATGGTGCAACGGCCCAGCAACTGGCGTAGCGCGAGCGGCAGTTCCGCCGCGTCCAGGGCGGTGCGGGTGGCGAGGCCCAGGACCCGGGTCGGCGCGTCCACCAGGTCGTGGGCATCGGCGCGCTCGGTCCAGGTGCTGGTGCCGCCCGCCCGGGAGACGGCCCGGGTGATCTCGGCGACCGGGAGGTCGCCGGGGGCGCGCAGCAGGAACTCGTCCACCGTGCCGTCGCCCAGCGGATGGGTCTGGAGGCTCAGGATGTCGACCCGCCGCTCGGCGAGGGCCGTGCAGAGCACGGCCAGGGATCCCGGCTCGTCCTTCACGGTCGTCCGCATCCGCCACAGCGTGCTCTCGCCGGGGGTGCCCCCGGCCGGCTGCTGCGACGAAGGGTCCGACGGCCCGGCCTGCCGCTCAGCGGCGGGCCGGGCACCGGTATCGTCCGTCGGCGGTGCGTGGCCGTGGCGGCGTGACCACCACGTGTGGAACGCGGCCGTGGCGACCAGCAGGACCGCCGACACCAGCAGCAGCTCCGGTCCGTCCGGGCCGTGCCCGACCAGGTTGGCCACGGCGTCCGCCACCGCGACGGCCGTGAAGAGCGCGGCGAGTTCGATGACGTCCCGCCGCCAGTGGTGGACGGGGCGCCCGTGCTTCGCACGCGTCACATCAGACATGTCTCGACTCATGCAGCCACTGTGAAGGAATGGTGTTGCGTGATCACGAACGCTTTGTGTCCGGGCGGTAAAGATCGATTCTGCACCTTTTGTCGTTTCTGTTGCTGTTGTGTCGCTGGCGTCGGCCGACCTCCGCCTCCTGCCCGGTCGTCCGCCCGTGTCCACGCCGGGCCCCGGGCATACGGCGTAGTGGGCTACGTCAGGCGGCCACTTCCGTGACCAGCGTGCTGCGCAGCCGACGGGCCTGGGCCACCAGACGGGAGGAGCCGCCCCGCCCGGCCGTCTGCGCCAGGTGCGGCACCTCGCCCCGCGCACCGGCCCGCTCGGCGCAGTCCGCCGCCAGGGCCAGCAGATCCGCGAGCCCGCGTGGCGGGGCGGGCGGCCGGTCACCGGCGAGGCCGGCGAGCAGGGCGGGCAGCGTGTGCCGGAGTATCTCCCAGACCGTGGAGTTCGCCCCGGTCGCCGCCGCCGTCCGCACGGACTCCACGAGCCGCACCGGCTTGACCGCCCCCCTGCCCATCAGCTCCCCGAGGTCGGCACCCAGCCGCTCCGCGTCGAGCTGTCCCCGTGCGGCCAGCACCAGCAGGGCGTCCACGGCGGCGAGCCGGTCCTCCTCGTGCCGCGCGCCGAGCGCGTACGCGACGCCCAGATGCAGGGCGGGACCTGCCGCGCCGTCCGACTCGGCGAGCCGGGGGAGTATCCCGGCGGCGCCCCGGGTGTCGTCCACGGCCAGCGAGGAGAAGTCCCGCAGCAGCCGGACCGCCACGAGTTCGCGCCGCTCGGGCAGCAGGGCCGTCCAGTGCGGGCGCAGGTCGGCGTCCCAGTGGTAGCAGCGCCAGCGCTCCTGGTAGACGGTCACCGGTCCGCCCAGGGGCTGGAAGTCCGGCGGGAAGTCCTGCTGCAGCTCCGCGAGTTCGCCGGACTCCAACAGGACCCGGGGCCCCACGGTGCGCCGTCGCACGGGTGGCAGGGCCGGCCCGTCGGCGGTGAGCCACTGTGCCAGACGCGTGCCCTCGGGGCTGCCGAGCGCCGCCGCCCGCTGCGCGGCTGCCCCGGCCGCCGTGTGGTCCTGGCGGCGGACCCGCAGCAGTGCCTGGGCGAAGTCGGCGGGCACCACCCGGACGCCGAGCTCGCGGTAGCTGCCGAGCCGGGTGACCAGCTCGTCAGGCTCGAGAATGCCGGTGCTCCAGGTGGGGGTGGACAGGAGGAAGGGCGGCGGATCGGCGTGGACCCGGTGCGCGATCTCCCATATCCGGGCGTTGAAGGCGCGACCGAGAGGGCTGTGCACACAGCCCGCCCCGGACAGCGGGTCCTGGAGCGGCGCACGGAAGCCCTCACCCGGTGACGTGCGCAGCAGGCCCGCGAGGACGACCTCCAGATGACGGTGGCCGAAGAAGCTGCTCGCATGGACGGTGTCGGCGGTGAACCAGCTCAGTCGGCTCACCACCGGTTCGAGGGCTTCCCGCAGGGCGCGCGGGTTTCGGTGGGCATGGCGCACCAAGCCGTCGAGGGTGCGCTCGAAGGCGACCATGTCATCGGCGCCGCCCGCCAGCAACGCCCCCACCTCTTCGGCGAGTTCGGCCGCAGACTCCGCGGCGGGCGCCAGGCGCAACGGCACCGGTACCGGTGGCAGCGCCTCCTCGTACCCCTGCGTCGGGACAGGGACGCTGCCCAGGGCCTCGGCCATCCGGGCACGCAGGACCGGACCGGCCTGTTCGGCGCCGGCGAGGAGTACCTCCCGCACTCGCGGGTCGCCGATCCTCGGCGCGTGCCGCTCCACCAGCTTGACCGCGCGTTCCCGCACCTCGGAGTCCGGGTGCCCGAGGGCCTGTGCCAGGGCGGGCAGCAGCGCGTCGACCCCGGAGGCGTCCTGGGCGAGGACCTTGCCCAGCAGCACGAGCTGGGCCCGCAGCAGCTTCTTCTCGGTGCGGAACAGCACCGCCTCCGACATCTCCGCCAGCCGCCGGGGCGGGAGTTCGCCGGCCAGGGCGAGCCCGGCCAGTACCGACTGGGCGTGCCCGGCGACCGGGGAGGCGGCGTCCGCCGCGAGCGCCGTCCAGTCGGCCACCCGCTCCCGCTCCTCCTGAGGGGTCGGGGCCAGCGCCTGCAACAGCTGGAGGAACACCCGCACGTCGGACGCCCGGCCGCCCCGCAGCAGGCGCGCCACACAGCCGTCCAGCATCGACTTGCGGTCCAGGGTGCCGTCCTCGGTGAGGCGGGCCAGGGACGCGGGCCAGCTGTTGTGTCCCTCCCCGGCGATCCAGCCGAGCACCGAGCCGATGTCCTCGATCTCGAAGAGCGCGGCCACGAGCTCCGCCAGCTGCGGCTCCTGACGGAGCCGGTCGGAGAGGGAGCCCAGGCGCGCCCAGGTGCTGCCGACGTGCCTCAGCCAGCCCTGGAGGTAGGCGTCGGTCGTGGGCACCGGGCAGGCGGCCAGCCGTACCAGGCCCGTCATCAGCTCGAAGGGGACGCGGGCACCGACCGGACGCCGGGCGAGCCGGTGGATGACATCGGCGATCCAGACGAGGTCCCGGTCGGCGAGGGCGTCGACCAGCCGGGCCGGCGAGGCGGACGCCCAGAGGAAGTCGGTCGCCGCCAGCCAGTTCGCCACGGCCGCGGCCCCGGTCTGGCAGGCGGCGCCGGCCAGATGCAGGGCGGGCAGGATGCGCTGCCCCCGCTCGCTCCAGCGGTCCGGACGCAACTCCTTGCGCAGCGCCTTCAACTCGGGGAAGACGTCCCGCCGTTCGGCGTCCGTCATCCCGTCCAGCAGGCTCGCCACCTCGGCGATCCGTCCCGCCCGTACCGCGTCCATCAGCGAACTCATCGCACACCCCCGTCGACTCGTGCCGTCGCCGCTGCCGTCCCCTGCTCAGCCGCGGCGCCGCGCCGCACCATCCGTACCGCCAGGGCGTGCTTGCAGGGTCCGCGCCCGCCCCGGTACTTCCCCCACCACAGGCAGGTGCAGCTCAGCACCCCCGCCTCGTCCCGCACCCGGTGCAGATGGCCGTCCTCCGCGGTCACCGTGCCGAGGGCGCCGTCCAGGGCGACCGCACCCGCCGCCACCAGGGCCCGGGCGGAGCGCAGCCGGGGATTGTGCCGCTCCACGCGCGCGGAGTCGTACGGCAGCTCCCGGTGGAAATGGGCCGCCTCCGCGGTGTCGTAGCCGACCCGGCCCGAGGTGCCCAGGCGGACCAGGGCCGCGCGCACCCGGTCGGGGGCGAGGCCCGAGGCGGCGGCGAGGTCGGTGACGTCGATGCGCGGCTCCCAGGAGAGGAGCACCGAGATCAGCTCCGCGTCCCCGGCGGCCTCGTCGGTGGCGAGCGCGTCGAGGACGCCGCCCTCGCCGGAGAAGCCGCGGGAGGCGTCGGGCGACAGGGTGAGGGTGAGCCGCATCCCCGGGAGCACCATCTCCCAGGCACTGGCGGTCGCCGCCGAACCCGCGCCGACCGCGGGGCCGTACACCCGCAAGGTGGTGGCGTGCCGGAGGACCCGCTGGAGCGCGCTCAGCCGCTCCGGGCCCGGCAGACAGACCGCGCCGGGCACCGCGCGGGTGGTCGGGCGCAGTCCGCGGCCCGCCGGGACCACCCAGCGCGGACCTCCCACCGCGCCGCGCGGTCCGGCCTTCGGCAGCGCGCGCAGGAACCGCACCGCCTCGGCGGCGGGCAGTTCGGCGCGCAGGTCGAAGCCGGCGGCGATCACCTGGGACTCGGCGAATCCGCGCAGCCAGCGGTCGGGGAGCGGGACCTTCTTCTCCACCACCGGCCCGTCCAGCGTGGTCACCGTCAGGTCGTCGGGACCGACGCGCAGGTGCAGCGGATCGTCCGTGCCGATCCTGGACAGCGCCTCGCGCAGCGGGTTGTTGACGTCCACGTTGGTCGTGCCGTGGCCCACCTCGTCGCCGTCCAGGCCCGCCGTCAGCACGTCGAGCCGGGCGTATACGCCGCCGCAGCCGGAGAACGACTCGAAGCGCAGCCGGTCGCCGTTGCCGGTCACCACCGGATCGAGCGAGGCGCGCAACTGCCGCTGGAAGTAGCGCGCCGCCGCCACGTCGGCCACCGCCAGCAGCCCGGCGGAAGCCGCCTGAGGGGCCGTCAGGAACCCCGTGAAGAAGCGGGGATGGTCGGTGGTGCCGGTGGGCGTCGCGCCCCGTGAGGTCTCCAGGCCCAGGCGCCGGCCGTCCGCGGTGGAGTCCAGCACGGAGGGTCGGCGATAGGCCACTGCGTGCAGTGATCGCGTCATGGGAAAACCGTAGAGGCCACCACTGACAACCGGTTCCCACCTGCGAAAACGCCCTCAGCGAGGCCGTCTTGAAGGTGCCGCGCGCCGGGGGATGACGCCGGTGCGCGACACGGGTGAAGGGTACGCCGCCTACTGGCCGACCCGCCCCGGCTGGAGCACCTGGGTGAACAGCACGGTGCCGTCCTGCTCGCGCAGCCGTACCGTCAGCTCGCCGCTGTCGCCGTCGATGTCGACCTCGCCGAAGAACTGGTAGCCGTCGGCGGGGGAGACGTTGGCGACCGCCGGAGCCTTGAGGAAGACCCGCTCCGGCCCGAAGGTGTTGTCGAGCGCGTTGGCGGGGAAGGAGCCGGCGTTCAGCGGACCCGAGACGAACTCCCAGAACGGTGCGAAGTCGGTGAACGTGGCCCGCGAGGGCTGGTAGTGCTGCGCCGAGGTGTAGTGGACGTCGGCGGTCAGCCAGACCGTGCCGGTGATCCGCCGGTGCTTGATGAACCGCAGCAGCTCGGCGATCTGCAGCTCCCGGCCGAGCGGGGCGCCCGGGTCGCCCTGCGCGACCGCCTCGATGTTCGGCTTCCCGTCGCCGGTGTCCGGCACCACCAGGCCGATCGGCATGTCGGAGGCGATGACCTTCCACACCGCCCGGGAGCGGGACAGCTCGCGCTTGAGCCACTCCAGCTGCTCCTGGCCGAGGATGCCCACCGGATCGGTGGTCTGGTCGTCCGGCGAGTTGGCGTTGCGGTAGGTGCGCATGTCCAGCACGAACACGTCCAGCAGCGGGCCGTGGTGCTGGGTGCGGTAGACGCGGCCGTCGGGGCGGCGCAGCGTGGAGATCGGGTAGTACTCCGCGAACGCTTGCCGGGCACGGGCGGCGAGCACGTCGACGCGCTTCTCGGTGTAGCGGGAGTCGCCGAGGATCTCGCCCGGGTACCAGTTGTTGGTGACCTCGTGGTCGTCCCACTGGATGATCGAGGGGACCCGGGCGTTGAAGGCGCGCAGGTTCTCGTCGAGCAGGTTGTAGCGGAAGTTGCCGCGGAACTCCGCCAGCGTCTCGGCGACCTTCGATTTCTCCTCGGTGGTGATGTTCCGCCAGGTCCGGCCGTCGGGCAGGGCCACGGTCGGGCTGATCGGGCCGTCGGCGTAGATGTTGTCACCGCTGCAGAGGAAGAAGTCCGGGTCGAGGCCGGCCATCGTGTCGTAGATGCGGAAGCCGCCGAGGTCGGGGTTGATGCCCCAGCCCTGGCCCGCGAGGTCGCCGGACCAGACGAACCGGACACCGTCGCGCCGCCTGGCCGACGCGGTGCGGAAGGTACCGGTCACCGGCTCGCCGGTGCGGCGCGGGTCGTCGGGGTCGGCGAGCAGGACTCGGTAGTGGATCTGCTCGCCGGAGGGCAGCCCGCGCAGCCGGGTCGTACCGGTGAAGTCGGTGCCCGCGCCGAGCAGGGGGCCGTGCCATCGGCGCGGGTTGCGGAAGGACTCGGTGGCGGACGTCTCGACGATCATCCGGGCGGGCCGGTCGGAGCGGACCCACACCAGGCCCGAGTCCGTCGTCACATCGCCCGTCTGCACGCCCCAGGCCGCCTCGGGCCGTCCGGACAGCGCGAACGCGGGCGCCGCGCCGAGCGTGGTGGGCAGGGACAGGGCCGCGGAGGCGGCGAGCGAGCCGCGCAGAACGCTGCGGCGGCCGGGGAGCGGACGGTGTGACATGGATGAGCCTCCAGGACGGGATCCGGCCAGTGTGCAGTGCCACACCTACTGGGGCGCCGCAGCGCCCACGGAAACCGCAAGTGAACAACTGACCGCCGGGACAGAGGAACCGGCGGCCGGTTCACACCGCCTCGGCCATGGCCCGTACGCCCTCCCGGATCCGGGCCGGGGACAGGTGCGCGTACCCCAGGACCAGCCGTACGTCGTCGTGCTCCCCGCGCGCGTGTGCGCAGTGGGAGAGCAGGCGCACGGCCACGCCGGCCGCGGCCGCGCGCGCCAGGAAGTCCTCCTCGGGCCCGAACCGTTTCGGCAGGACGGCGATCACATGCAGCCCGGCGGCGATGCCCGACACCCGGGACCCCGGGAAGTACTCCTCCAGCGCGGCGACCAGGGCGTCGCGCCGCTCCCGGTAGGCGCGCTGGCAGCGGCGCAACTGCCGGTCGTAGTCCCCGCGCTCCACGAACCGGGCGAACAGCGCCTGGTCGATGGTGGGATGGCCGAGATCCATCGTCCGCTTGCGCTCGACGACGTCGTCGGCGAGCGCCTCCGGGACGAGCAGCCAGCCGAGCCGCAGTCCCGGCGCGAGCGACTTGCTGACCGAGCCCGCGTAGGCCACCCGCTCCGGGTCCAGGCCCTGCAGCGCGCCTACCGGAGCGCGGTCGTAGCGGAAGTCGCCGTCGTAGTCGTCCTCCAGGACGAATCCGTCCACGGACCGCGCCCAGTCCAGCAGTTCGGCGCGGCGCCGCGCGGAGTACGCGATCCCGGTCGGGTACTGGTGCGCGGGGGTGGTCACCACGGACCGGGCGTCCGAGGCCCGCAGCGGGTCGAGGGCGAGGCCCTCCTCGTCCAGGGGCAGCGGCACGGCGGCGACGCCCGCGGCGGCGTAGAGCGCGTTGTGCTGGGGGCTGCCGGGGTCCTCCACGCCGACCGTGCGCATCCCGCGCGCGTGCAGCGCGAAACCGAGCAGCGTCGTCGCCTGCGCCACCCCGGAGACGACCACCAGCCGCTCCGGGTCCGCGACCACACCCCGTCGCCGGGCCAGCAGTTCGGCCAGCGCCGTACGGAGCCGGGGCAGCCCGCGCGGGTCGGGGTAGCCGAGGTCCTGGTGCGGCAGCTCGGCCAGTACGCCCCGCTGCGCCGCGGCCCAGGCGGCGCGCGGGAACAGCGACAGGTCGGGGGTGCCGGGCACGAAGTCGGCCCGGGCGCCCGGAGAGCGCGGCGCGAGGTCGTGCGCACGGGGCCGCGCCGACCGTACGGCACCGCCCACCCAGGTCCCGGCGCCCCGGCCACTGCGCAGATAGCCCTCCGCCGTGAGCTGCTCGTACGCCTCGGTGATCAGCCCCCGGGACACCCCGAGGTCGGCGGCGAGGTCGCGGCTCGAGGGCAGGCGCGTTCCCGGAGTGAGCTGCCCTGAGCGCACCGCCTCCCGCAACGCGGCCTGCAACGCCCGCCCACGCGCGCGGGCCGGCGCGGAGGCGGCGGGCAGCAGCAGTTCCCACGCGGCCGAGCCCGTGCCCGTCCGGGCCGCCTCCGTGTGGTCATCCGGATTGGTCTGTGACGCCGTCATGAAAGTGGACCTTAATCCGGACCGCCGCACTTCCTAGCGTCGCTCCCATGAACTCCACCACGCGCGGGTCCCTGCTCGCCGCGCTCGCCTGTGTCCTCGTCGGAGGGTCCTTCACCGCCAACAGCGTCCTCGGCGACTACCCGTACGCGGGCGGCCAGTTCCTGCGCTACGCCCTGGCCTGTCTGCTGCTCGTCCCGCTCGCCGGCCGGGGCGCCACGGCCCGGCTGAGGAGGCTCACCGCCCGCCAGTGGGGGCGCCTGGCTATGCTCGCGGCCGTCGGCATGGTCGGCTTCAACCTGGCCGTCATCGCCGCCGAACGCACCGCCGAACCGGCCGTCCCGGGCGTGATGGTGGGCTGCGCCCCGGTGGTCGTCGCCGTCCTCGTCCCGCTGCTGGACGGCCGCCGTCCGCAGCGGGTCGTGCTGTACGGGGCCACCCTTGTCGCCGTCGGCGCCCTCACCGTCCAGGGCTGGGGTCGTACGGACGCGGCGGGCATCGCCTTCTCGCTGTGCGCGCTGGTCGGCGAGGTCGGGTTCGCCGTCCTCGCCGTGCCCGTCCTGCGCCCCCTGGGCCCGCGGCTGCTGTCCGCCACGGTGTGCGGTGTCGCCGCCGTCGAGTCCGCGGCGGCCGCGCTGCTCGTCGACGGCACCGGGTGGCTGCGCCGGCCGGACGCCACCGAGACGGCCGCGCTGCTGTGGCAGGCGGTGATCGTCACCGTGATCGGATTCGTCTGCTGGTACATGGGCATGCAGCGGATCGGCGCAGAGCGCGCCACGCTGTTCTCCGGCCTCATCCCGGTCGCCGCGGCCTGCACCGCGCCGCTGGTCGGCACGGGCTCCTACGGCGCCGCCCAGGCCGCGGGCAGCGCCCTGGTCGGCGCCGGAGTCGCCCTGGGATCGGGCGCGTTCGCCCGGCGCGGGTCGGCGGCCGCCGTCTCAGCGGCTGCCGTCGAGGAGCACGCGCGCGACGAGCGCGGGGTCGTCGTTCATCGGGACGTGACCGCAGCCGGGCAGCCGGATCAGCCGCGCGCGGGGGATGATCCGCTTGGCGCGGACCCCCTGGCGGCGGATCAGCACCCGGTCCTTGCTGCCCCAGGCCACGGTGACCGGAAGGCCGGGGAGGTCATCGGTGAACTGGACCGCGTTCCCGGCCCGGAGGGTCTCGGTGAAGCTCGTGGCGTTCGCGAGGGCCAGCGTCTCGGCGACCACGGCCTCGGGTGAACGGCGGTGCGGCCGGGCGTAGATGGTGCTGGTCAGCGCGGTGCGGCCGGCCGCCGTGCGGGACAGCCGCTCCACCAGGGGCAGCGGCATGCCGCGGGCGATCCGCCGCATCGACAGCAACAGGGTGAAGGCGTACCGGCGTTCGGCTTGCGTCCAGAACCCGGCGGGGGACAGGGCGGTGACCGACCGCACGAGCTTTTCCCGGCCGAGTTCCAGGGCGAGCAGCCCGCCCAGCGAGTTGCCCGCGACATGCGGCCGCTCGATCTCCAGCGCCTCGCACAGGGCGCCCAGCGCGGCGGTCATCGTGGGCAGGTCGTGCGCGAGCCCTTCGGGCAGCGCGGGGGACGCGCCGAACCCGGGCAGGTCGACGGCGATCACCTCACGCTCGGTCGCGAGGATGTCCAGCACCGGGTCCCAGGCCTGCCGATGGTGACCTATGCCGTGCAGAAGAAGCAGCGGCTCGCCGCGGCCCACGCGCGCGTAGGAGAGGGTCACGGGCCGCGGGCCCTGCGCGGAGGGGACCTCGAAGGAGACGGTGGCGGACAATGGAGTGCTCCTCGTCTGGGACTCGTCGAACGTCGTAGACAGCTTGTCAGCAATTACTACCGACGGGTAGACCCCGGCGTGCGCCGTTGTCGGCGGCCGTGAACACGGCGTGATTCGAGCGGTGTTCTTTGCGTCTGCGATGCCTCGCCTGGACACGGCCGGACAGGTCGGCTGGGATGGTGGCGTGAGCACCGACACCGTGACCGATCTCTTCGAAGAGCACCGCCCCGTCCTCCTGGAGGTCGCGTACCGCATGCTCGGACGCGTCGCCGACGCCGAGGACGTGGTCCAGGAGGCCTGGCTGCGCTGGACGGCCGCGGACCACGCCGAGGTGCGCGACCCGCGCGGCTACCTGGTACGGGTCACGAGCCGACTGGCCGTCGACCGGTTGCGCCGGCTCAAGGCACGCAACGAGGCGTACGTCGGGCCCTGGCTGCCGGAGCCGTACGTCACCGATTTCGGCGACACCGTTCCGGACACCGCCGAACGGGCCGTCCTCGCCGACACCGTCTCCCTCGCCGTGCTCGTCGTCCTGGAATCGCTGTCGCCGCTGGAGCGGGCGGTGTTCGTGCTCCGGGAGGCCTTCGGCTACCCCTACGCGGACATCGCCTCGATGCTCGACCGGGGCGAACCCGCGGTCCGTCAGCTCGCCGGGCGGGCGCGCCGGCACGTCGACGAGCGCCGCCCCCGCTACGACGTCGACCCCGCCGAACGCCGTGATCTCACCGAACGCTTCCTCGCCGCCGCCTCCGAGGGTGACCTGGAAGGACTCATGGCCCTGCTCGCCCCGGACGTACGCCTGGTCGGCGACAGCGGCGGCAAGTCCCGGGCGCCCCTGCGCGTCGTGGAGAGCGCCGACAAGGTGGGCCGCTTCCTCGTCGGCGCCGCGGACAAGGGCGCACCCGACGTGTCGTTCCGCTTCCTGGAGGTCAACGGCGGCCCTGCCGTGCTCGCCCTGGGCGACGGCAGGCCCGACAGCGTCTTCCAGCTGGAGGTCCTGGAAGGCCGCATCCAGTCGATCTACGTCATCCGCAACCCCGACAAACTGCGGTCGCTGGAGCTCGGCCGAGGCGACGGATCTTTGCCGTCGTGTCAGGAAAACAGCCCTGTGCGAACGCCCCGTGAACGCTCCGCTGCACGGCCGACGCGCCGCCCATAAGGGGCCGAGGATTGGTATTGACCAAGGGTGGGGGCCGCCCTATGGTCGCAGAGAAGTGCAACAACCTTTAATAAACAAGGCGCTGAAACGCTGCCGGACCACGGCGATTGCGGAGGACAGGGTGGGGACCACGCAACTGGAACCGGTGCCGGAACCGAAGTACTGGCATCTCAAGACCGTGCTCAGCGAGGCGCTGGACTCCGAGTTCGCGGTGGGCGAGATCCTGCCCAACGAACGCGATCTCGCCGCTCGCTTCGGCGTGGCCCGCGCCACGCTCCGACAGGCTCTGGAACAGCTCGAACTGGAAGGCAGGCTGCAGCGTCGCCGCGGGGTCGGCACGACGGTGGCGCCGCCGCGCGTGGGGGTCGCGGTCGGCACCGAGCAGCACGTCTGGCCCGGGGGGACCGGCGACGACTGGCAGCCCGTCGACAGCACCCTGGAGGTGCCGCCGGCGTCCGTCGCCGCGGCCCTGGAGACCGGCGCCGACGAGGCGGTGCACCTGGTGCGCCGCTCGCGGGTGTCGCACGGCCAGCCCGTCGCCGCGGAACTGCTCTACGTGCCCGCGTCCTCGGTGCCCGACCTGACCGCCATCGACGCGCCCGCCGGAGCGGCACGCGCGCGTGCGGTACTGCGCGAGCTGCAGCGACGGGAACTCGAGGGCCGGGAGCGGGCCGTCGAACTCGGCTCGGCCCGCGCGGACGACGCCAAGCAGCTGGACCGGCTCCCCGGGGCGCCCGTCCTCGTCGTCACCACCCGCTACGTCGCCGAGGGCCGCACCGCGGCCCTGTCGGTGGCCACCTACCGGGCGGACACCTGCCGGCTCACCTTCGGCGACTCCGGCGGTGTGGAGATCGACGAGGGCCCCGAACGCCGGGCGTCGTGACCACGGTCAGCCCGCATCACTCCTCGCGCCCCGGAACTCCACCGGGGCGCGCGGCGTTGCACGGTCAACGCCGCGCCGTGACCGTCCCCTCGACCGCGAACAGCTGCTCCTCCACATGGTCCAGCGCCAGCCGCAGCGCCCCCGTCGCGACCGCCGCCTCGCCGAGCAGGGACAGCGTGACCTTCGGCGGCCGCAGACAGTAGCGTGCCAACTCCCGGCGCAGCGGCTCCAGTACGCCGTCCAGACCGGCCGCCCAGCCGCCCACGACGACCAGTTCCGGGTCGAGCGCCAGCACCAGGGCGGCCACGTCGTGCACGAGCCGGTGGTTGAACCGGTCCACGGCCGCGCGGGCCCGCTGGTCGCCCTGGTGCGCCTTGGCGAACACCTCGGCGACCGCCTGTTCGTCGAGCGGGTGCAGCGGCTCGTCCGTGGTGGACAGCAAGGTCTCCGGCGTCGCCTCCCGGCCCAGCAGGTGCAGGGCGCCGATCTCGCCCGCCGCCCCGCCGAACCCCCGGTGCAGCCGCCCGCCGATCAGCGAACCCGCGCCCGGACTGAGCCCCGCCAGCACGAACACGATGTCGTCGGACTCGGTCGCCGCGCCCTTCCAGTGCTCGGCCACGGCGGCGGCGTTGGCGTCGTTCTCGACCAGCACCGGGCACTTGAAGGACCGGCTCAGCCGCTCGCCCAGCGGCAGCCCCGACCACTGCGGCAGCGCCGTGCTCAGCCGCACCGTGCCGTCCGCCTCCACGATCCCCGGTGTCGCGGCGCCCACGGCCCGCAGCGAGCCGCGTGCCACCCCGGCCCGGCGCAGCAACTCGGCGACCGCGGTCCGCAGCTTCTCCAGCCGCTCGTCGGCGGTGGCCGTCTCCTCGACGTCCTTGGCGATCGAGCCGAGCACCCGGCCGTCGAGGTCGGACAGGAGCGCGGCCACCCGGTGCGGGCCGATGTCCAGGCCCAGCAGATGCCCGGCCTCGGCCCGGAACCGGTACCGCCGGGCCGGCCGCCCCTGACGCCTCGCGACGCTGTCGTCGGCGGCCTTCTCCACGACGTAGCCCGTGCCGATGAGGTCCTCGACCACGCCCTCGACGGTCGGCCGGGACAGCCCGGTCACCCGGGTGATCTCGGTCAGCGTCGCGCAGTCCGTGGCACGCAGCGCGTGCAGCACCACCGCGGAGTTGATCCTTCGCAGCAGCGAGGGATCCCCGCCGGTCAGCCGCCCCACCGTCCGTCCTCCCAGCTCGTGCGCGTGTTGGCCGGATCGTACTCGGCCCGGCGGACCCCGGCGAGCGCCGGGCAACCTGCCGCCTACCGACCGGTCCGTCCAGGCCGTCCCGGGCGCCGGATCAGCCCGGCGCCACGAACCCCGACTCGTACGCCGCGATCACGGCCTGCGTCCGGTCCCGGGCCCCCAGCTTCGCCAGTACGCCGCTCACATGCGACTTCACCGTCTCGGTGCCGACCACCAGCCGCTGTGCGATCTCCGCGTTGGACAGCCCGCGCGCCATCAGCCGCAGCACCTCCGCCTCCCGCTCGGTCAGCTGCGCCCGCTCCATCGCCGCGCGCGCGGCGGGGTTGCCGCCGTCCTCGCCGTGCTCGGCGGCGAGCTGCCGCACCGATGCCGGGAACAGCAGCGACTCGCCCTCCGCGACCAGCCGGACCGCGTGCACGATCTCGGCGGGCCGGGCCCGCTTCAGCAGAAACCCGTCGGCCCCGGCGCGCAGCGCCTCGTAGACGTACTCGTCGTTCTCGAACGTCGTCACCACGAGGATCTTCGGCGGATCGTCGATGGTCCGCAGCACCGCGCGCGTGGCCTCGATCCCGTCCAGCAGCGGCATCCGTACGTCCATGGCGACGACGTCCGGCCGCAGGGTCCGCACCAGCGGGATCACCGCCGCACCGTCCGCGGCCTCCCCGACGACCTCGATGTCGGGCTGCGCGTCCAGCACGGCCCGCAGGCCCGCGCGTACGAGGGGTTCGTCGTCGACGAGGAGAACGGTGACCGGCATCCGGCCAGCGTAGATCAGCGCAACGGCAGCTCGACGTGCACCTGCCAGTCACCGTCGGCGGGGCCGGTGCGGGCCCGCCCGCCGAGCAGGGCGGCCCGCTCCCGTATGCCCCGCAGCCCGCTGCCCCGGCCCGGACCGGGTGTCGCCGCCGTCAGCGGATTGCGGACCTCCAGGACGAGCGCGCGGTCGGTGACGTCGACGCGCACCCCGGCGGGGACCGTTCCCGCGTGCCGCAGCACATTGGTCAGCGACTCCTGGAGGATGCGGTACCCCTCGCGGGAGACCGGCCCCGGCACGGTGTCCAGCGGGCCGGTGATCTCGGCGTCGACCTTCGCCCCGGAAGCACGCGCCGACTCCAGCAGCCGGCCGGCGTCCACCATGGTCGGCCGGCCGCTCACGGGCCGGTCGGACTCCCGGAGGATGCCCAGGACGCGCTCCAGATCCTCGAGCGCGGCCCGGCCGGTCTCCTCGATGGCGTCCAGGGCCCGGTCGGTGAACGCCGGGTCGCCGGCCGCGCGCGCCGCTCCGGCCTGGACGACGGCGACGGTCAGCGCGTGGCCGATCGAGTCGTGCAGTTCCCGGGCGATGCGGTTGCGCTCCAGCAGCCGCTCGGTGCGCTCCTCCAGGGCGGCGAGCCGCTCGGCGGCGGACGGACCGAGCAGCCGGCGGGCGGCATGGGTCACCAGCTCGCCCAGCCCCGTCACCACGCCGTACAGCAGGACGAGGGGGAGGGGCGCGAGGAGGGCGTACGCCCAGTGCGGTCGTGCGTCCCGCAGCACCGGGGTGTCTCCGGGATTCCCGCCGACCGCGACCTGTACCAGTTCCACCGTGAGGACGGGCAGCCAGACGGTGGCGAACATCGCCACCGCACCCAGCGCCATGCGCACCTGAAGCCACAGCACGGTACGCAGCCGGTCCCGCCGGCTCGCCGACGCCTTGACGGAGATGACCGACTCCTCGTCGGCCGGCATCAGCAGCAGCCGCGCCTGCACGCCCTCGCCCCTGCGGACGGCCGGGATCAGACCGAACGGCAGCAGCACCAGCGCGGGCACCCAGGGAGTCGACGGGTCGATGAACATCCACACGCTGACGAACAGCATCGGCACCCACAGGTGCAGCAGGCGGGTGTACGTCGTCCCCCGCAGCAGCGGGCGCAAGAGGCGGGCCATCGCGTCATCGTGCCAGCCGCCCCTGACACCGGGCCTCCCCCGCACGGGGGAGACGATCTCCACGCGCGGGGGAGGCCCCGGCCCCCCGCGACACCCCACGCTGAGGCCATGACCAGCATCGAAGTCCAAGCCCTCACCAAGCAGTACGGAACCCGCCGAGCCGTGGACCACCTCACCTTCAGCGTGCTCCCCGGCCGGGTCACCGGCTTCCTCGGTCCGAACGGCGCCGGGAAGTCCACCACCCTGCGGCTCGTCCTCGGCCTCGACCGGCCGACCTCCGGCACCGCCACCATCGGCGGCCGCCGCTACCGCGAACTCCACGAGCCGCTGCGCCGGGTCGGCGCCCTGCTCGACGCGCAGGCCGCGCACGGCTCGCGCACCGGCCGGGACCACCTGCACGTCCTCGCCGCCGCCAACCGCATCCCACGGGAGCGGGTCGAGTCGGTGCTGGAGCAGACGGGCCTCGCCGCGGTCGCCCGGCGCCGGGTGAGGACGTACTCCCTGGGCATGCGCCAGCGCCTCGGCATCGCCGCCGCGCTGCTCGGCGACCCCGAGGTGATCCTGCTCGACGAACCGTCCAACGGCCTGGACCCCGAAGGCATCATCTGGATCCGGGGGTTGCTGCGCACGCTGGCCAGGGAGGGGCGCACGGTCCTGGTCTCCAGCCACCTGATGAACGAGACCGCCTCCTTCGCCGACCACCTCGTGGTCCTCGGCCGGGGCCGCCTGCTGGCCGACACCCCGATGCGGGAGTTCATCCACGCGCGCGTGCGGCCGCGGGTCCGGATCCGCACGACGGACGCGACCGCCCTGAGGGCCGCCCTCTCCCGGGCCGGCCACGACCCCGTGCGGCACGAGGACGGGCACTGGACCGTGCACCACGCACGCGTGGACGACATCGGCCGCGTCGTCTCCCAGGCGGGCGTCCCTCTCCTCGAACTCGCCGCCGAAGAGGCCACCTTGGAGCAGGCCTACCTCGATCTGACGGCCGCCGAGACCGAGTTCACCGCACCCACTCAGGAGGCCAGGCCATGACGACGTTCGCCCCCGCCCTCCACGCCGAGTGGCTGAAGATCCGCACCCTGCGCTCCCTGTACGGCACGCTCGCGGCCCTGTTCGCCGCGACGACGGCGTTCTCGGCGCTGGCCTCGGCGGAGGCCCCGGAGCCCGGCCTCGACCCGCTGTTCACGGCACTGTCCGGGGTGCTGCCCGGCCAGATCGCGGCGATCAGCTTCGGCGCGCTGGCCGTCTCGGCCGAGTACCACACGGGCGCGCTCCGGCTGTCGCTGTCCGCGGTCCCGCGGCGCGGACGGTGGTTCGCGGCCAAGATGACGGCGATCGCCGTACCCGCCCTTGTCGTGGGAGTGGCCACGGCACTGTCCGCCCTCGCCGTGGGCCGCGCCGGGCTCGGCGACGCGGCGAGCGGCCTCAGCGCGGGCGAACAGGTCCGCGGTGTCCTGGGATCCGCGCTCTACCTCACACTGATGGTCCTGTTCGCGGCCGGGCTCACGGCCCTGCTGCGCAGCGGCGTGGCCACGCTCTCCCTGCTGATCCCGTTCGTGCTCGTCGTCTCCTTCGTCCTCGGCGACGCGGCCGGCACAGCCACCGGCTTCCTGCCCGACAAGGCGGGTCAGGTCGTCCTGTACGAGAGGTACGACGGGACGCTCGGCCCGTGGTCGGGGCTGGCGGTGACCGCGCTGTGGACGGCGGCCGCGCTGGTCGCCGGGGCCTGGAGCGTGCGGCGACGGGACGCCTGACCGGTCGTCGGCTGACGCCGCGCCAATTGTCAGTGGTGGCCGGTTTACTGGATCACATGGACATCGCTAAGCACCTCGCCCTGATCGACGGGCTCCGCACCGGCGTCGTTCCCGCGCAGCCGGACGAAGACCGCTACCGCCAGGCCGTCTTAGGGCCGCGCCCCTGGCGGAGCGCGGAGGACTGCTACGCCTACGAGGCGGCCCTGACCGAGCGGTTGACCGAGCGGTGGGGTGAACCGTCGCGGTGGGGCACCACCACGCTCGTCGAGCGCGCCGCGCGCGGGGAACCCATACCCGAGCCGTGGGGCATGCTCGGCGCGGTGGCGACAGAACTGCGGACCTGGGAAGTGGCCGGCCACTGGGTCGTCCTGACGGTCGTCGACCAGGACGCCGGGCATCCCCAGGTGCACGTCGTGGTCACGACGACGGATCCGCCGTGATCCGCAGCCGGGCGAACTCCTCCGCCATCGTCTGCAAGGTCCAATGCGCGTTCAGCCCGCTCGGATTGGGCAGCACCCACACCCGGGTGTCCCCGATCGTGCGCTCCTGCGGCCCCACCCGGGCCTTGCGGTCGTCGAAGGCCACGCGGTAGGCCGTCACCCCCACCACCGCCAGCCACGCCGGCCGCAGCCTGCCGACCTTCGCGGTCAGCAGCCGCCCGCCCTCCCGGTACTCCTCGGCGGTCAGCTCGTCCGCGCGAGCCGTCGCCCGCGCCACGACGTTGGTGATGCCGAGCCCGTAGGCTGGCAACTCCCCTTGCTCCGACGGCTTCAGCAGCCTCGGCGTGAACCCGGACAGGTGCAGCGCCGGCCAGAAGCGGTTGCCGGGACGGGCGAAGTGGTGGCCCGTGGC
The DNA here is from genome assembly GCF_053592195.1 of Streptomyces sp. NPDC002776. Classification (NCBI taxonomy): domain Bacteria; kingdom Bacillati; phylum Actinomycetota; class Actinomycetes; order Kitasatosporales; family Streptomycetaceae; genus Streptomyces; species Streptomyces sp. NPDC002776. Next base: position 111,344 of record NZ_JBSFVG010000011.1, read on the forward strand.
CGCCGTCATCAGCCCGGGGTTGATGCCGCAGAACAGCACGCGGAGGCCGTCCGCGACCACGTCCGGTACCAGACGGTCGCGGGCGGCCTCCAGCTCCGCGCGGGTGAAGCGGGTCAGAGGATCGCTCCGGGGGTGTAACCGGCCGCCTGCGGCCGCTGCTTGACGATCTCCTCGATCCGGCCCACGACCGTGGCGACCTGATCGGCGGCGGCGCCCGTGAAGGACAGCTTGTCGGCCATCAGCGCGTCGAGCTGAGCGCGGTCCAGCGGGATGCGCTCGTCCGCGGCCAGCTTGTCGAGCAGCTCGTTGCGCTCCGCGCCCTGTTCCCGCATGGCGAGCGCGGAGGCGACCGCGTTCTCCTTGATCGCCTCGTGCGCGACCTCACGGCCGACGCCCGCGCGCACCGCGCCCATCAGCACCTTGGTGGTGGCCAGGAAGGGCAGGTAGCGGTCCAGCTCCCGGGCGACGACGGCGGGGAAGGCGCCGAACTCGTCGAGGACCGTCAGGAACGTCTCCAGCAGACCGTCCAGCGCGAAGAACGCGTCCGGCAGCGCGACCCGGCGCACCACCGAGCAGGACACGTCGCCCTCGTTCCACTGGTCACCCGCCAGCTCGCCGGTCATCGAGGCGTAGCCGCGGAGGATGACCATGAGGCCGTTGACGCGCTCGCAGGACCGCGTGTTCATCTTGTGCGGCATCGCGGAGGAGCCGACCTGGCCCGGCTTGAAGCCCTCGGTCACCAGCTCGTGGCCGGCCATCAGCCGGATCGTCCTGGCCAGCGAGGACGGCGCCGCCGCCAGCTGCACCAGCGCGGTGACGACCTCGTAGTCCAGCGAGCGCGGGTAGACCTGGCCGACCGAGGTGAAGGCCTGCGAGAAGCCGAGGTGCCCGGCGATCCGCTGCTCCAGCTCGGCGAGCTTGGCGGTGTCACCGCCGAGCAGGTCCAGCATGTCCTGCGCGGTGCCGACCGGGCCCTTGATCCCGCGCAGCGGGTAGCGGCCGAGCAGCTCCTCGACCCGGCCGTGGGCGACGAGCAGCTCGTCCGCGGCGGTCGCGAAGCGCTTGCCGAGGGTGGTGGCCTGCGCGGCCACGTTGTGCGAGCGGCCGGCCATGACCAGCTCGCCGTACTCGCCGGCGAGCCTGCCGAGGCGCGCGAGGACCGCCACCGTGCGGTCGCGCATCAGCTCCAGGGAGAGCCGGATCTGCAGCTGCTCGACGTTCTCCGTCAGATCGCGGGAGGTCATGCCCTTGTGCACGTGCTCGTGCCCGGCGAGGTCGTTGAACTCCTCGATCCGCGCCTTCACGTCGTGCCGGGTGACCTTCTCGCGTTCGGCGATGGAGGCCAGGTCGACGGTGTCGAGGACACGCTCGTAGTCGGCGAGCGCCTGGTCCGGCACCTCGATCCCGAGGTCCTGCTGGGCCCGCAGCACGGCGAGCCAGAGCTGACGCTCGAGCTTCACCTTCTGCTCGGGGGACCAGAGCGTGGCGAGCTCGGTGGAGGCGTAGCGTCCGGCGAGGACGTTCGGGATGCGGGGCTTGGCGGGCGCTGAAGTCACGTGACCGGATTCTACTGGCGGTTCGTGCAGGTCTGCGCCGCGGGCCCCTCCGGCGGAACCTACGAGACGCGCGTCACCGCAGGTCGTACGGCAGAAGGTCCGGCCGCTTGGGCGGCAGGCCGTCGCCCGAGGAGCGCCCGGTGAGGCGGCGGCCGATCCACGGCAGCAGGTGCTGCCGGGCGAACCGGGCGTCCGCGGCCCGTCGGCTGGCCCAGCCCGGCGGCAGCGAGGCGGGCAGCGGAGTGCGCCACTGCGGGTCCTCCGGCTCGTGGCCGAGTGCCTGCCAGACCGCCTCCGCGACCCGGCGGTGGCCCTCCGCGGTCAGATGCAGCCGGTCCACGTCCCACAGGCGCGGGTCGGCGAGCGAGGGGGCGCCGTACAGGTCGACGACGAGTGCGCCGTGCCGTCCGGCCAGGTCGTCGATGTAAGTGAACAGCTCCTCCATACGCGGCCGGAACCGCTGCAGCACCGGGCCCTGGCGGCCGGGGCTGCGCATCAGCACCAGCTGCTTGCAGGCCGGCGCGAGGAGCTCCACGGCCTCCTCCAGCAGGGCGCGCACCCGGCCCATGTCGCACTTCGGGCGCAGGGTGTCGTTGAGGCCGCCGACCAGCGTTATCACGTCGGCCTGCATGGCCGCCGCGACATGGACCTGCTCCTGGACGATCTGGCCGATCAGCTTGCCCCGCACCGCGAGGTTGGCGTACCGGAAGCCGGGCGCCCGGGCCGCCATCCGCGCGGCGAGGAGATCGGCCCAGCCCCGGTAGGTACCGTCCGGGAGCAGGTCCGACATGCCTTCGGTGAAGGAGTCGCCGAGGGCGACCATGCTGGTGTAAGAGGGGTTCGTCTCCATGGCGGGAAAGATGGTATCCCGGGGCGCATACCCGTCGGTCGGTCGCCCCGGGATCCCCTGTCAGGCGCGCTGGCCGAACAGCTCCCGCAGCACGTCCTCCATGGTCACCAGGCCCGACAGCCGTCCGTCGTTCCCGAGGACCGCCGCCAGGTGGGTACGGCTGCCGCGCAGCGCGGTGAGCACGTCGTCGAGCGGTGTGCTCTCCCGCACGCGCGCGATGGGCCGCATGTCCGGCACCCGGAACGGCAGGTCCCGCGGCGAGGCGTCCAGCGCGTCCTTCACATGGAGGTAGCCGACGATACGGCGGCCCTCGTCGACCACCGGGAAGCGGGAGAACCCGGAGTCGGCCGACAGGCCCTCCAACTGCTCCGGCGTGACACCCACGCGCGCGTAGACGACGCGTTCCAGCGGAAGGACGACGTCCCGCACGGGCCGGCGGCCCAGCTCCAGGGCGTCGTGCAGCCGTTCCCTGGCGCGGTCGTCGATCAGGCCCGCCTCGCCGGAGTCCCGCACCAGACGGGCCAGCTCGGCGTCCGAGAAGGTCGCGGTGACCTCGTCCTTGGTCTCCACGCGCAACAGCTTCAGCAGGGCGTTGGCGAAGGCGTTGATGGTGAAGATCACCGGGCGCAGCCCGCGGGACAGGGTCACCAGGGGCGGCCCGAGCAGCAGCGCGCTGCGCACCGGCTCGGCCAGCGCGATGTTCTTGGGCACCATCTCGCCGAGCAGCATGTGCAGATACGTCGCCAAGGTCAGCGCGATCACGAAGGACACCGCGTGTCCCGCGCCTGCCGGCATGCCCACCGCGTGGAACAACGGCTCCAGCAGGTGCTCGATGGCCGGTTCGGCGACCACACCGAGGACCAGGGTGCACAGGGTGATGCCGAGCTGGGCAGCGGCCATCAGCGCGGACACGTGCTCCAGACCCCACAGCACGCTCTTCGCGCGCCGGTCGCCCTCCTCGGCGTACGGCTCGATCTGGCTGCGGCGCACCGAGATCAGCGCGAACTCGGCGCCGACGAAGAAGGCGTTGACGACGAGGGTCGCCAGACCGATCAGCAACTGGATCGCGGTCACAGCGTCCCCTCCTTGTCGTCGGCGCCCGCCAGGGCCTCGTCCAGCGGGGCGCGCATCAGCACCCGCGCCGCCCGGTGCCCCGAGGCGTCCGTGACGTCCAGCTGCCAGCCGGCGACCTGCACGCGGTCACCGGTCTCCGGGATCCGGCCGAGCTCGTTCGCCACGAGCCCGGCCAGCGTCTCGTACGGCCCCTCGGGGGCCCGCAGGCCGACGCGAGCGAGCTGGTCGACGCGGGCGGAGCCGTCGGCCGAGAACAGGGCGCGGCCGCTGTCGTCGCTGCCGGCGGGGGCGAGGTCGGGGGTCTCGTGCGGGTCGTGCTCGTCGCGCACCTCGCCGACGACCTCCTCGACGATGTCCTCCAGGGTGGCCACGCCCGCCGTACCGCCGTACTCGTCGATGACGACGGCCATGGTGCGCTTGCCGGAGAGCCGGTCCAGCAGCCGGTCGACGGTGAGGGTCTCCGGCACGAGCAGCGGTTCGCGCATCAGCTCGGCGACCCGTACCCGCGGCCGCCGGGCGGCGGGCACGGCCAGGACGTCCTTGATGTGCGCGGTGCCCACGACCGAGTCGAGGGTGCCGCGGTAGACGGGGAACCGGGACAGGCCGGTCGCGCGGGTGGCGTTCGCCACGTCCTCGCAGGTCGCCGACGCCTCCAACGCGATGACCTGCACGCGCGGGGTCATCACGTTCTCCGCGGTGAGATCCGCCAGGTTCAGGGTCCGCACGAAGAGTTCGGCGGTGTCCGCCTCCAGGGCGCCCTCCTTGGCGGAGTGCCGGGCGAGCGCCGCCAGCTCCTGGGGACCGCGCGCGGAGGCGAGCTCCTCGGCGGGCTCCACGCCGAAGCGGCGGACGATCCGGTTGGCGGTGTTGTTCAGATGGGTGATGAACGGGCGGAAGGCGGCGCTGAACCAGCGCTGCGCGTTGCCCACGCGCTTGGCCACGGCCAGCGGCGAGGAGATCGCCCAGTTCTTCGGGACCAGTTCGCCGACGACCATCAGGACCACCGTGGACAGCGCGGTGCCGATCACCAGGGCGATCGAACTCGCCGTGGAGGGCGAGGCGCCGAGCGATTCCAGCGGCCCCGCGAGCAGCCGCGCGATGGACGGCTCCGCGAGCATGCCGACCACCAGGTTGGTGACGGTGATGCCGAGCTGGGCGCCGGACAGCTGGAAGGTCAGATTCCGTACGGCCTTCAAGGCCCCGGAGGCGCCCCGCTCGCCGCGCTCCACGGCCGCTTCGAGCTCGCCGCGCTCGACGGTCGTGAGCGAGAACTCGGCGGCGACGAAGGCGCCGCAGGCCAGTGAGAGCGAAATCGCCACGAGCAGCAGAAGCACTTCGGTCATCGGGTCACCTCCGTCCCATGATCGGACAGGGTGGCTGGGAACGCGCGATGTCGCGTACTGGGAGGCTCGCCCATGGGCGGACGCTCACACACCTTTCGTTCGAGGACCGTAAGTGGTCCCCCAAGGGTAAAGGAGCAGCAAAAGGGTCAGTCCGCGAGGGGTTTGACCCACCGCCGCCAGTGCTCCTCCGGCACGTACCCGGCCGCGCGCCAGGCATGCTGCGCTCGTTCGTTGCGCTGGAGCACCATGGCGTCCCCGCGCCGGCCGCCGAGCCGGACGAAGCGCTCCTCGGCGGCGGCGAGCAGAGCCGCGCCGATGCCCTGGCGGCGATGGTCCGGGTGCACCGCCAGCCGGTACAGATGGCAGCGCCAGCCGTCGAAGCCCGCGATCACCGTGCCGGCCAACGCGTCGCCGCGCTCGGCCAGGATCAGCGCCTCGGGGTCGCGGTCGACCAGCCGCTCCACCCCGTCCCGGTCGTCGCTGATGCTGGTGCCCTCGGCGGCGACCTTCCAGAAGGCCAGTACGGCGTCCAGATCCTCGGGGCCGGCGGCCCGTATCCGTAGCTCAGTCATGCCATGATCACATCACGCGGTCTCGGCCGGGAGCCCGGAATTCCGCAGTACGGACAGTCACTCGTGCGCGATGGCCGTCAGCACGTTCATCCGCGAGGCGCGCAGCGCGGGCAGCAGGGCCGCCACGATGCCCACCACCGCCGAGCCGATCACCACGGCGACGATCGTGCCCCACGGAATCGCCAGCGCGGTCATGCCCTGCAGGGCCAGCACCTGCTGGGTGCACACCCCCCACACCAGGCCGAGCGCGAGCCCCAGCACCGCCCCGAACACCGCGATCACCACCGACTCCAGCCGGATCATCCGGCGCAGCTGGACCCGGGACAGGCCGATCGCCCGCAGCAGGCCGATCTCCCGGGTCCGTTCCACGACCGACAGGGCGAGGGTGTTGACCACACCGAGCACCGCGATGACGATCGCCAGCCCGAGCAGCGCGTAGACCAGGTACAGCAGGACCGCGATCTGGTCGCGGACCAGCTCCTTGTAGTCGGCCAGGTCCCTGACCTGCACCTGGGGATAGGTGTCGAGCGTCCGCTCCAGATTCGCGCGCAGGTCGTCGGCGCTGGTGCCGGACGCCGCGTTGACGTACACCGCCGCGTCCTGGCCGCCCGGCGCGTACCGCTCCAGGGTGCCCAGGCCGACGTACATGCCGCCCTGGGTGCCGAAGCCGTCGGCGGCGTCCTGGTCGGTCAGCGCCGCCACCGTCAGCTCGGCCGTGCGCCCGCCCTGGAACTCCAGCGGGATCGTGCTGCCGACGCGCACCCCGTGGTCCCGGGCGAACTCCCGGTCCATGGCCATGCGGCCGTCGGCCAGCGCGGCGGCCGTGTCGCCCCGCGCGTAGGTGATGTTGGCGACCTCGTCGAGCTGCGGATCGTAGCCCGCGGCGGTCGTCTCGATACGGTCGCCGTCGGGGAGCCGTGCCGCGACGGGCGTGAGCCGGGAGCGGACCACCAGGCCGACGCCGTCGGTGTCGCGCACCTTCTCGGTGACCTCCCGGGGGAAGGGCACGAAGTTGGTGTTCTGCACGACGAAGTCGGCGCCCAGCGTCTTGTCGATCTGCTCGTCGAACGACTCGGTCATCGAGGCGCTCGCCACCGACATCCCGCCGACCAGCGCCAGCCCCACCATCAGGGCGGCCGCGGTGGCGCCGGTACGGCGTGGATTGCGCAGGGCGTTGCGCTGGCTCATCCGGCCGACCGGGCCGAACAGCGCCGGGAACGCACCTCCCAGCACCCGGATCACGGGCCGCACCAGCAGCGGCCCCGCGATCACGGTCGCGATCAGGGTCAGCAGCACACCGAGGCCGAGCAGGGAGGCGGACGAGGAGGTCTCGGAGGCGGTGGCGCAGCCCACGAGCGCGGCCACGCCGAGCGCCCCGACGACCGTGCCCGCCACCGCGCGCACCCGCAGCGGCCGGCCCACCCCGGCGATCTCGGCGTCCGCCAGCGCCGCCATCGGGGAGACGGTCGCCGCGCGCCGGGCCGGGAGGTAGGCGGCGACGAAGGTGACCCCGAGGCCGACGACGTACGCCGAGACCGGGGTGGCCCAGCCGATCACCATGTCCGCGGAGCGGATGTTCATGCCGAGCAGGCCCATCAGCTCGATCAGCCCGATGGCCAGCCCGATCCCGGTGGCCAGCCCCAGCGTGGCGCCGACGAACCCGAGCAGGAACGCCTCGGTGAGCACCGAGCGCCGCACCTGGCGCCGGTCCGCGCCGAGTGCGCGCAGCAGGCCCAGTTCGCGGGTGCGCTGGGCGATCAGCATCGAGAAGGTGTTGACGATCAGGAACACCCCGACCAGCACGGCGACCCCGGCGAAGCCGAGCATCACGTACTTGATGATGTCGAGGAATCCGCCGAGCTGTTCGACGTCCGACTCGGCCTGCTCGTCGGCCGTGCGGATGTCGTAGCGTCCGGCGCCGAGCGCCTCGGCGACCCGCTGCTTGAGCTGCGGGTCGCTGACGCCCTCCGCGGCCTCGACGGAGATGCTGGTGGCGGCGTCCGCGTCGCCCAGCAGCCTGGTCTGCGCGGTCTTGGTGTCGAAGAAGACCAGCGCGGCGCCGGGGTTGGTGGTGGTGAAGGTGGCGATGCCGACGACCTCGGCCCGGAACGAGCCCGGCGCGGCGATGACCGTGAGCGTGTCGCCGATGCCGACGTTCCGGGAGTCGGCGGTGTCCGCGTCGATCAGCACCTGGCCCGGGCCCTCGGGCGCGTGCCCCGACGTCAGCTCGACCGGACTGCGGTCGCTGGGGCTCCAGTTGGTTCCTATGGTGGGCGCGCCGGTGGTCGGCCCGACGGACTCGTTGTCCTCGTCGGCGACGGTGATGCCCTCCACGTCCACCTCGAGGCGCACCGAGGCGGCGCCCTCGACCCTGGCCGCCCGGTCCACCAGGGAGGCCGGCAGGGTGGGCGTGAATCCGGAGGGGATCGCCTCGTCCAGGTTCTCCTTCGGGCTGACCGTGACATCGGCCGCGGTCGAGGCGAAGAGCCGGTCGAAGGTACGGCCGACGGTGTCCGAGAAGATCAGGCTGCCCGCGACGAACGCGACGGACAGGATCACCGCGAGCGCGGAGAGCAGCAGCCGTCCCTTGTGGGCGAGGAAGCTGCGCAGGGTCGCCTTCAGCACCGGGTCAGTCCTCCTCGGAGGAGTCGGCGGCCCCCCGGATCACGTCGAACCGCTTCATGCGCTCCAGCACCGCCTCCGCCGTGGGGCGGGCCATCTCGTCGACGATGCGTCCGTCCCCGAGGAAGAGCACCAGGTCGGAGTGGGCGGCGGCGCCCGGGTCATGGGTGACCATCACGACGGTCTGCCCGAGCTGGTCCACGGCGTCACGCAGGAAGCCGAGCACTTCGAGGCCGGCCCGCGAGTCCAGGTTGCCGGTGGGCTCGTCGGCGAAGATCAGCTCGGGACGGGAGGCGAGGGCCCGGGCACAGGCGACGCGCTGCTGCTGGCCGCCGGAGAGCTGGGCGGGCCGGTGCTTGAGGCGGTCCCGCAGACCGAGCGTGTCGATCACCTGGTCCAGCCACTTCTCGTCGGGTTGCTTGCCCGCGATGTCCATGGGCAGGGTGATGTTCTCGGCGGCGTTCAGCGTCGGTATGAGGTTGAACGACTGGAACATGAACCCGATCCGGTCCCGGCGCAGCCGGGTCAGTTCGCGCTCCTTCAGGCCGGTGATCTCGGTGCCGCCGAGCCAGACCTGTCCGGCCGAGACGTTGTCGAGCCCGGCGAGACAGTGCATGAGCGTGGACTTGCCGGAGCCGGAGGGGCCCATGACCGCGGTGAACCGGCCGCGCGCGATGTCCACGTCCACCGCGTCCAGGGCCAGCACCGTGGTCTCGCCCGAGCCGTAGGCCTTGGTCAGACCGCGGGCCCTTGCCGCGATCCCGTCGGCCGGGTCGTGTGCCGCAGCAGGAGTGGACAAGGGTGCCTCCTCGATCCTGGACATCGCGACGTCCTTGTCAGGGCCCCGAGCGTAGTGTGATCCGGCGCACACCGGATATCCCCCGTGGGTCCGAGCCGGTCTCCACCCCAGGAATGACGCCCTTGCCACTGCTAGCGTCTCGGCGCTGGCTTCGGGACATGGCGAAGACCCAGCTGAACGTCCGCGTCGACGAGGGCACCGCCCGCGCGGCCCGCGAACGCGCCCTCGCGCGCGGCATGAGCGTCAACCGGTACATCGAGGAACTGGTCCGGCAGGACACCGGCGAGACCGGCCACACCTTCGTGGAGGCCGCCGCCGACTTCATGAAGCAGTACGAGTCCGTGTTCGCCGAGGAGTTCGGCGCCGAGCGCGAAGGCCGTCGCCGATCCGTTGAGCACCGTGAGGATCGACCTCGCCTGGCTGCTGATGCTCGCCGAGCAGAACACCCCCGGGGATCCGCGGGTCACCGACTGGGGCGCGCTGATCGCCGCCGTCGCCCGGCACGAGGCCGAGATCTTCGACGTCCCTGTCTGCGACGGCCCGTACGCCCGCGCCGCGGCACTGCTCCAACTGCTGATCCACGTCCCCGCGCTGGAGCGCTCCAACGCCCTGTTCGCCTCCGCCGTGGCCTACGCCTATCTGGTCGCGAGCGGCCTGAAGGTCGTCACCTCGCCGGAACGGGTCCGCGAACTGGCCCGGCTGGTCAAGAGCGGTGAGGCCACGGTGCAGGACATCGCGGACGAACTGCGGCAGTGGTGCGAGTGAGCCGCGACGCGGTGATCAGTCCGGGGCGCCGGGCCGCCACGCCGTGCCCAGCACGCAGTACGACGTCGGCAGCACCGGTCCCTTCTCCGGGATCAGCATCCGCCGGTAGGGGCCGAGTTCGAACCCCGCGCCGCGCAGGGACGCGATCGGTTCCCGGCCCACATGGCAGCCGCCGGTCAGCAGTGGCCACACCGTACGGTCGAGTGCCTGCTGGGTGAACGTCATCACCCGTCCGCCGCCCCGGCCGTGCTCGAGGAACCGCACGACGCCGCCCGGCCGCAGCACCCGCCGGATCTCCCCGAGCGCGCGCGGCACGTCACGGACGCTGCACAGCACCAGCGATACCACCGCCGCGTCAAAGGTTGGAAGACACCCCTCTTAAGGGATACCGTCACCCGGCATGAAGACGGAAGCCCAACCGGGCGGGCGGCGCCGCCTGGTCATCTACTGCAGAATCAGTGACGACCGCGAGGGCCGCAAGTACGGCGTCAAGCGCCAGGAACGGGACTGCCGGCAGCTCGCCAAGGAGCTGGAGCGCCGGGGAATTCCGAACGAGATCGTCGCGGTCCTGGTCGAGAATGACACCTCTGCCTACACCGGCAAGCCGCGCCCCAAGTACGAGCAGCTCATACAGATGCTGCGAGGCGGCGAGGCCGATGGGGTGCTTGCGCTGACCTCTCGGCGCCTGCAGCGCCGGTTCCGTGAGGCGTTCGAGTTCCTCGACCTGGTGGAGCAGAAGGACCTGCTGGTAGCCACGGTCAAGGGCGGCACGTATGACCTGACCACCGCAGACGGGCGCCGCGAAGCGCGCCGCAAGGCGATCGATGACCAGCACGAAGCAGAGGAGACCGCCGAGCGCGTGCGCGATGCGAAGGCCGACAACGTACGCGAGGGAACCTACCGCGGCGGGCCGCGGCCCTTCGGGTACGAATCAGACGGGAGGACTCCTCGGAGCCTGCGCTGCCCTCGCTGCCCCTCACAGGACTTCACCATCGTGCTCTTGTGCACTCGGTGCGGGAGCGGGCACGACCTCACCCCGGACCGGGTGTGCCTGCGTTGCGAGACTGGTGACGGCTTCACCGCGAAGGCCGTGTGTGAGGAGTGCGGCGCCGATGCGGAGATTGCCGAGGGATCCGAAGCGTGGGAAGTCGACAAGGCGCTCGATCTTGTTCTGGCCGGGGAATCACTGCGCAGTGTCTGCCGCAGCTGGAAGGCGAAGGGGATCAGCAGCGCCCCGCGCCGCCGGCGCCTTCCGGACGGTACCCGCACTGAGCCGATCCCGGGCGAGTTCGTGCCGACCACTCTGCGGCGCCTTTTGCTGAGGCCTCGCAACGCAGGGCTGCTCGAGGTGAAAGGTGAGATCGCCGGCCGCGCTGCGTGGCCGGCCATCACCTCGGAGGAGAAGTGGCGAGCGGGCAAAGCGATTCTCGAGCAGCCTGAGCGGCGCAGTACGGAGAGCACGGCACGGAGGTGGCTCGGCGGCGACCTGTACCGGTGCGGCGCGTTGGAGGTTCGCTTGGAGACAGGCGTTGGGCGCGTGTTCGAGCACACTGGGGAGTTCACTGACCAGGACCTGCCGCTGTATGTGGAGGTGGGCGATGGCGCCTCTGAGCGTGCCGGCTTGACGAAGGAGGAACTCGTGAAGGCCTGTGGCGAGGACTTGGCCGTCGTGGAGGTCACTGCCGCGCAGGGCCGGGGAGGCTGTACCGAGACCATGCAGACGCTCGGCCGGGGAGCCGGGGCCGATACGGCGTACAGGTGCCGGTCGGGCGGACATGTCTCGCGGGTCGCGAAGTACGTCGACGAGTACGTTGAGGAGTGGGCCATTGAGCGTCTCAGTCGCCCGGACGCTGCTGAGCTGCTGACGCAGCCGACGTCAGAGCAGGAGCCTGTTCAGCAGCTCGTCGCGCGTGAGGAGGCCGTACGAGGCAAACTCGCCGAGAATCAACGGGATTACGACGAGGACCTCAAGACGCGAGCCCAGTACCTCGAGAGCAATGCCCGGCTACGGGCAAAGCTCCGGGAGATCGAGACGGAGTGGGGCAGGCGCACCACCGCTCCCGTCCTCAGAGGGGTGAAGCTGGGTAGTGAGCAAGCTGCCGAGGACTGGAAGTCCTACAGCCTGGACCGCAAGCGGGCGATCATCGACGCGATCATGTCGGTGACGATCCTTCCTGCCCCGCGCGGCCGCCCCGAGGGGTTCCGGCCTGGCGACACCTACTTCGACGAGCGGTCCGTGCGTATCGAGCCGAAACAGCCGCAGGCGTAAGGCGATAGCGGGGCGGCCTCACTGGTGAAGGCCGCCCCGGCTGCACCCTTACCAGCGACTCAGCTGGTAACGGCCTGGCCAGCTGAGTGAACTCGCAAGGTGCAGGAACGTTACAGCGCGGCCAGCGGAGCCGACGGGCGCAGCACCGGCTCAGGAAGGGCGCCAGCCGGGGGAGGCGAGCACCGGAACCAGCACTGCAGGTACACCCCTTTGGAGGCGAGCCGGTACAGCAGGTCGTTCATGCCGTGCTGCAGGCGCTGGGTGCACGCGTCTTCGTTGACCAGCCATATGCAGCTGCCGGCCTCCTCCACCCCGAGGACGAGCCACCCTGTCGGCAGCCAGGAACCCGGTACGCGCTCCCAGCGGGTGACCGAAAGCCACTGCCCCTCGGGCACAGCAGACCCGCTCTGGCGCCACGCTCCGTGAGCCACCTGGTGACTGGAAAGCCGCGTGAGCTGATGGGTCAGGCGCTCATCGATCTGTGGCGGCGAAAACAGCACTGCGACGCGGTTTGCCGCCGGGGTGCGCATGTCGACAAGGCAGCCGTCGTCGAGCTCTCCGTCCTCGGCCAAGCGGTACTGCACGAGCGTATGGGGCGTGTACGACACACAGCCTCCTTGAGCTGCCGCGCAGCCCGATCCGCCCAGGGAAGGCCGCGCGTGAACTTACCGATCCGCTGCCACGCGGGGCGACATCATGCACACGACCGATCACTTTTGGCCACGGTGTAACTACGGATAGCCCATTCGAGTGAGTTCAAACCGTTGAATAAGCACACGAGTTGGATGTCCGGAAACCGACTGACTGGCCCGGAAAACGGGTCAGCCGCCCCGTCACTTCTTCGGGGCGCGCCGATACATCCGCATGAGGGCCTGGAGTTTCTGCCGGTCCTCGGCGCTCACCGGCCCGACACCAATGGCCCTGGACTGGCCGTCATCACTCCAGACGCTGTGAACGTTCATGAACTGCACGCCGGCCGCCTCCTGTACCCGCGCGGGATCCAGGTGCAGGGTGTAGGCCAGGGCGTCCAGCTGTGGGTACTCAGGGAGCTCGTCCGGCGTCAAGGACGCGCTCTCCAGGCGGCTCAGCCAGCCCTCGTCAAGCCCCGCGGGGGCGCCGGGAGCCTCGGCGGTGAGCCGCGCGACGTCCTTCAGGCTGAGGCCGGCCGCGAGCCGCGCTTCGACCACCATGACCGAGAGGTCCGGAGTGCCATAGGGCGGGAACTCGGCGGGGTCCGCGTTGCGGGCCGCCTCCGCCTGGGCGAGGTCGCTGCGCACGGCCTGGAAGACGGGTTCCAGGTCATCGGCTCCCAGTCCCAGCTTCTGGGCGGCCGCGCTGATGACGAGCCTCAGTGCTTCACCAGGGGGTGGCCCAGGGGGCTGAGTGGATGGGCTGTCCGGGTCCGGTTCACGTACGGCCGGCGTGCGGCCAGCGAGTGCCGCCCGCACGCCACCTGGCTCCCACTGCAGCGCTTCATCCAGCTTGCGAGCTGTCAGCTCGGCGGGCCTGGATGTGCCTCTGCGGATCGCACGGAGGGCCTCGTAGGAGATGCCCGCTGCCGCGGCGAGGTCGCGCCACTGCAGCCCAAGTTCCAGTCGGCGCTGGTTCATCGCATCGTCAAGCCGCTTATGCGGATCTGACATTCAAGACCCCTCCTGAGCAGGGAAACACAGGCTAGCGCAACCTGCGCAACCCCACACCGCAGGCAACTTGTGTCGACTTGCTGTCCACTGCTTGCGTTTCTGTGTTTCTCTGCGTTAACTTGTGCCGCATGCCCAGTCAGATAGCAAGTCGAGTGAAGCAGCAGCGGCTGCGGCGTGGCATGACTCAGCAGGAACTGGCCGATTTGTGTGCGGAAGCTGGCGCACCCGTGGATGAATCGCACCTGAGTCGGATCGAACGCGGCATCTACACCCCGCGACCGAGGCTCCGGAGCGTGCTCGCCACCCTGCTCGACCTGGACATCGAGGTCTTCGAACAGCGTTCGGGGCCGGACGAGATGGCCGGGAGCGCGAGGTGACGCGCGAGGAGCGGCGCCAGTTCATCCGCCGCCAGGTCGACGACTGGCCGCCGTTCACTCCGCAGCAACGGGCCCGCCTGGCCGTCCTGCTGCGGCCCGACCCCAGGCCGGCCGCTGATTCCGCGGCCGGACCGCGGAAGGCCGAACCCAAGGCTGCCTGACCCGCACAAGTACGGGGCCGTGCCCGGCTCCACCCGCGCACGACCCCTCCGGCACACCTCAACCACACAGGAATCGAGGTCACCGTGACCGCATCATCCCAGAGCCCTCCCGGGGCCCAGCCCCAAAACTTCCCGCATGACCCAGCCCCGTTGCAGGCTGCCGTCGCCTCATACTCCGCGGCGCTCCCCGTGCCCTCCGGATCGCCGATGCCAGCCCGCCCTGCGGTGGCCGCCCAGGCCGAGCCGGACGCCGGCGTGGTCGACCCGCGGCTCGCTGAGGACATCGCGGCCGAGCTCGCCCAGGCCCAGCAGGACCGCGAGACGCTGGCCTGGTTCCGCGAGCGGTGGCGCCAGGTCGGCCACCTCTGCGCCGGCCGCCCCTTGGAGCACATGCTGCAGGTGGGCGAGGTCCTGACCGCGATCGACGGCAAGACGCCCACGACTGCGCCCCTGACGGTGGAGTGGGACGGCACCGTCAGCTTTCCCGACGGCGCCATGCGCGAGGCCCGCGCCGTGGTGGAGTGCACCACCGCGCGCGGCGGCCGCGCCGACCTGATCCTGACCGGTCCCAAGCGCCAGGCCCTCGTCTCACTCCTCGACGCCGAGCTGCGCAACGTCCACGCCCCCTGCCCGACCAGGGGGTGCGGCACGGCGGATGAGTACGACGCATCCGACCCGGCCCTGTCCGGGTGGGCGCGCGTTGAGGTCGCCGGCGTCGAGGACAGCGGTGCGCGCTGGTACTGCTCGCCGATGTGCGTGTCCGACGCGCTGGCCCGGGCCGGTGAGGAACTCGCCGAGGCCGACGCCCAGGCCGAGCTGGACGGTGGCCTGTGAGCGAGAACGTCAACCCCCTGGCCGCGATCGAGGCGATGGAGGCGGCCGCGTTCCGTACCGGATCGATGGCCCGCCGCCTCCTTGCCGATCACCCGGACATCCCCATTGAGAAGATCCGCCCGGGGCCCGTGAGCGGCGGCACCGCCGAACTGCACATCACCACCGGCGACAGCGACGGCGCCCGACTCATGGCCGAGCGCCTCGGGCTGAGCGTCGAGGTGACCATCAGCAGCCACACCTTCAGCACCGGCTACGAGAGCGTCTACGGGGCCTGCGAGGCCGCGGGCCCGGTCGACGACGTCAGCATCCACCTCCTCGGTGTCCGGAACATGGACGACGCCGAGCGCGAGGCATGGATCGCCGAGCGGGACCAGGCGGCGGCTGCCCGCGCCGAGCTTGCGCCGGGTGGTGAGGGCCGGTGACCGCCCAGGCGGAGAACCTGCGCGCGGTCGAGGATGCCGGGAAGGACATCCGCGACGGCATGCAGCCGTCGGCGGACGGCGTTCACCCGGCCCTGCCGCACCTGCCGTACGGGGACGCCGTGCATGGCGAGCTGGCCGCCTCGGGGCTGGAGCCCGACACAGTCGAGGCAGGGGTGCGCCGCGAGCCGGGATGCGGGCGGGAGCTGTTCCTGACCGTGTCCTGGTCGCCCGGGCACGCCGACCTGGACCGGGAGGTATGGCCCCACGGGCTGACGCTGGCCTGGTCGCACCTGACCGGCTGGTCCACCCACGACGGCGACACCGTCCGCGCCCTCGACGGCGACCTGGACGACCTCGCGCCCCCGGCGCTGATCGCGGACGCCGTGCTGCACCTGGCCATCCACGGCCTGGACAGCGCTTGGGCGCCAGCGGTCGGCGGACGCTGGGAGCACGCCGACGTCCTCGACACCGCCCTCGACGCCTTCACCGAGCAGGAGGGGATCCGGTGATCGTGCTCACGGACAAGACGCTGGCGCAGCTGCGCAACGCGGGCCTGGTGCGGCCCCGTTCCGCCCAGCCGGGGCAGGAGTGGAAGCCGCGCACGGACGCCGAGGTGCATCTGCTGCGCGAGGCCTACCGGCTGGACCGAGCACGGCAGATCCTGCTGGAGGAGGTCGGACGGCTGCGCCAGCAGGCGGCCCTGCCCAGGCGCACGGATGTGGTGGCGGCCGCGGCCCGGGCCGCTGAGCGGCTGAAGGAGTGCCCGCTGTCCCCGGCGCAGCTGAACGTCGTTGCGGCGGCTGCCGCGGGTGAGTCGGTGCACAACATGGCGCGGCGGCTGGGCCTGTCGTTCGAAACGGTGTCCTCGCACTACCGGCGCGCGCTCAAGCGCCTGGACGCCCAGGACATGGACCACGCCGTCCGGCTCTGCCAGGCATCGGGCTGGATCCCCGCCGTACAGCCCGAGCAGGGGAGCACACCGTGATCTGGCTTATCGGGGGCGGCCTCGTCGTCGGCGCGGTGCTGCTGCTGGCGGCCGCCGCCGACGCGTGGTGCGCCCCTCCCACACAGCAGCGGATCGGGCAGCCCGTACGGCCTACCCCGCCCCCGCTGCCCCAGACGCCGGCGGGGTGGCACACCGACCACTCCCACATCGCCATCCCCGGCCCTATCCCCGGCAGCGGCCGGCACCGCCGACTGGGAGGGACCCGGTGACCCGCGCCGACTCCATCGCCTCCGTCCTGCACCGGCCCGCCCTGCACCGGCCCCTGCTCGGGCACGAGTTGCGCGGCCGCCTGGTGCAGGGCCTGGGCGCAGGGTCCACCGTCGCGGAGTGGACGGCCACCGTGCCGCAGCTGGCCGAGGCCATCGACACCGCCCTCACCGTCCACGACGCCCGGGCGGCCGCGGCCGCCGCCGACCCTGCGGCAGCCGGACACGCCCTGGGCATCCAGCACCGCGG
This sequence comes from Streptomyces sp. NPDC002776, assembly GCF_053592195.1. Lineage (NCBI taxonomy): Bacteria > Bacillati > Actinomycetota > Actinomycetes > Kitasatosporales > Streptomycetaceae > Streptomyces > Streptomyces sp. NPDC002776. Next base: position 128,093 of record NZ_JBSFVG010000011.1, read on the forward strand.
CCCGGACATGGTCGGCGTCTGCCAGTGCGGCCGCGTCCTTGGCCGCATCACCCCCGGAACCCGCCTCGACGCGCTCGCCGTGCCGTGGGAGCGCCATACCGGCGCCGCCCTGTCGGCCACCGCCTGACCCTCCCTCAATCCCCGGGCGGGGGACGTGACCTGAACCGTCCCCCGCCCGGACACCAACAGCCCGCCTGGAGTACCCGGATGTACAACACTGCCCCGAAGCACGCCCCGTGGTTCGAGCACCTCACCGACAGCGTCCGCGGCTTGGGTGAGGCCGCCCGCGAGTGGCAGCTCGTCGCCCAGGCCGCGGTCGTCGACCATGCGCGCGCCGACCACCCGGGCATCGGCTACCACGAGGGCCGCGTGACGGGCCTGCCCCCGGCCGACGCCGTCGGCTGGCAGGCCAGGACGACCAGCCACCGGCCGCATCTGGCCGCCCAGCGCCAGGTGGAGAAGGTTTACCGGGACACCATGTACGCGGCCCGTGCCGGGTATGAGGACGCCGCGCGCCTGTACGCGTCCGGCGCGGCCTGGGCCGTGCGCCAGGTCCAGGAAGGCATGCAGCCCTCGTATGTTGAGCTCCCCCAGCGGCAGGGCACCGAGACCATGCTCGTCCTGGCCCCGTGCAGCGACCGGGTCGGCACCGAGGCCTTGACCGCGGCCCGCTACGTCGATGCCGCCAAGGTGATCGCTGCGTACGAGGCGCTGGACCGCTGCCTGTATGCCGGTCAGCTTGCAGAGGCCATCGGTTCGCAGGAGTACGTGGCCGACCACGAGGCGAGCCAGATGCACGACGCGTGGACCGTGGCCGAGGGCACCGCCGATGCCGCGTACGCCTACGGCCTGGTCCTCGAGCGGGCCCTGCAGTTCGTCCTCCTCGGGCCGAAGGAGGAGCACCGCAAGCAGCTCGCCGCCGCCCGCGCTGAGCGGGAGACGACCGGTGCCGAGGACGTGACCGAGTGAGCGCCGTGGATCCGCACGAGCAGGCGCACCGGCTGAAGTCGGAGTTCGGCTACGGCGCGCGCCGGATCGCCACCGAGCTCGGCATCAGCCGGCACGCGGCCACCCAGTTGCTCGCGCGGCCGCTGCCTCAGCCGGTGGCCGACACCGTCCGGCCGGTGGCTGAGCCGGTCGGCCGGGTGGCTGAGGAGGTGGCCGACCGGCCGTCCGCCGCGGCTGAGCAGGTGGCCGAGGAGGAGCCGTGCAGGCCTGCGCTGCGGCTGGATCTGGTGCGGCGGCCGCGGCTGCTGGCCAACCTGACCGTGCTGGTGGACCTGGGGCTGCAGGCGCCGGACGCCGTCGACATGGCGGTGGCCGCGTTCGCCGAGGCCTACCGTCACGCGCTCGCCCTGGGCGAGGTCCACCCGGGCCAGGCGGTCGAGGTGGCTGTGCACGTCCGTCCCGCGGCGGCTGACCGGCGGGCCGCCTGATGACCGGGCCGTCCGCCCCGCGGCCCCCTGCCGGGGCGGGCGGCCCACCCCTCGTACAACGACCCCGTTGGAGGTGGCCGGTGCTCATCCGCCTCAACTCCGCCCCGGCTGCGGCCGTGGGGCGGTAGCGGTGGCCGCCGAGAGGTGGGCACCGGCCACGCTGCCCGGGCTGTGGGTGGTCGCCGACTACCGGCCACCCAAGGGCTGGGTGCACACCCCCTACGCCCGCCTGACCTGCCGCTACGGCTGCGTCCTCGAATGCCGCGGCGAGCCCGTCGACGTGGCCCGCTTCGTCGCCGCCGTCCACTTCGTTCACGCCCGGCGCTGCCCGGGCCCGGCACCGGAGGAATCCCGTGACTGACATACGCCCGATACCGACCCCTGCAGACCTGGCACGCCGGCGCCCCGCCCCCGCCCCCGCGCTGGCCCCGGTCCTTGCGGTGACGCCGTTCGACCGCAACGCCTGGGAGGAGGCCGTACTGGCCGGCGGCCTGGACGCGGCCGCCAGGGCCCTGGCCTTCACCCTCGCAGAGCACGCGGACACCTCCGGGCACATCATCAAGGGCTCCCGCGTGCCCGCGGACGGACTGCGCGCTGAGGCGGGACTGAGCCAGGAACAGGCCGTGAGGGCGTTCGAGGCGCTCCACCAGGCCCGGCTGATTGCCCGCCCGTCACGGCACGCGTGGGGCCGCGGCCGCGGCCGCCGCCCGATCACCCTCATCATCCCGGCGGCCGCCGCCGCGCGCACCGAGCCTCCCCATACCGGCGAGGCCTCGTGAGCGGCCGTCAGGAGCAGTTACCGCTGCTGCCCGAGGACCCACCGCGCTGGGGCGGTCCGGCCGCCGTGCCTGCGGACCCGATCAGCACCTCGGGCCGCACCGAGTACACGGTGCGCTGCACCGGCCCCGGCGGCTGCGACCAGCTCCACCGCCACACCGGCCCCGGCATCCGCCGCGGCCCGTGCGGCGCCACCTACACCGTGCCCGCCCACAGCTCACCCGATGACGACCCCGGATAGGACCCGATGGCCCAGGCCCGCGCGCAGTCTGCCGAGCCCCGCCGCAGCCGCGGCGGGGCCGGCGGCGTGGGCCGGGCCACAGCCACGCCGGGGCAGGTGTGGCAGCGGCGCCCGATCAGCGGACGCTCACTGCGACTGCTCCTGGAGGGCGACACCGAGGGCCGCTACACCGGGCGCGACGAGGCGGACTCCGGTTACCGCCTGACGATGGCGCTGGCCGTGGCATGCTCACAGCCCGGCCGCGCATGGGCGCCGGCCGACTTCCACCAGGCCCTGATCTACACCCCCACACCGGGCGGCGTGTGGGCGCGCCGGCTGCGCGAGCGCAAGGGCGCCGAGTACGCCGAGAACAAGCTCACCGCGATGCTCGCCAAGGCGGCCCGCTTCGTCGGCGAGACCCCGGCGGTCACCGGCCGCCAGGACGCCGTCGAGCAGCTCGGCCACATCCGCCGGGCAGTGGAAGCGCTGGCCTGGCCCGCCCGCGGCGGCAAGGCCGTCGACCAGAAGAACCTCGCGGCGCGCCTGCGCCTCGCCGAGTCCGCCGGCGGAGTCGACCACTTCAGCGCGGTGCGCCCGCTCGCCGAGCAGATGGGCTGCGCCCGCTCCACCGCCGAGGCCAGCAACGCCCGCCTCGTCCGCGAGGGCTGGCTGGTCCTGCTGGAGCCCGGGACCGGCCGCGAGCGGCCCTCACGGTGGCGGCTGGCCATCCCCCCGCACGTGCGGACACTCCTCGCACGTGCACGGCCGGGACAGGCACTGCCCCCCCAAGGCCCGCAGCTGGCGACTGTCCCGGACGTGCACACCACCCCCGCCACCAGCGACACCGTGGCGGTCGACACCGTGGCGCTGGCCTCGGTGATGGCCCACGACGCATGCCACCACTGGGCCCACGGCACCAGCGGCGCCCGCATCCTGGCCTGCCTCGACGCCACCGAAGGCCTCAGCCGCACCCAGATCCAGCAGGCCACCTCCCTGCACCGCACGACCGTCGCCCGGCGCATGGAACGGCTCACCGCTGACGGCCTGGTCCACGAACGCGAAGGCCTGTACTACCTGGCCCCCGAGATGTCCGGCCACGGCCGCCTGACGCCCGACGAAAGCCTCCTGGCCCAGGCCGCTGACCAGCGCGGTACCGAAGGCCTCGGCGCCCGCCGGGCGCGCCGTCACGCGGACGAGCGCGCCGCGTTCGAACGCCACCTCGAAGAACGCGCCCAGCAGCGCGCCCTGGCCCGGCCCCGGCTCCGGCTGGTGCCCGAGGGCGTCGTCGACCCGGTCACCGGCGAGCTCCTCGATGAGCGCTGGCACGGCTGGGACCTCTCCGACCCCCACCGCCCCACCTGGCACGGCAGTGACCTCCAGGTGTGGCGCGGCCCGCCACCCGCCGCGTGCGCCTGACCCCGCTGACCCGCCCACTCGAAACGGACACCCGATGTATCCGATCCCCGACCGCCGGACCACCACCGGCTACGGCACCTGCGACGACTGCGGCCGCAGCGTCCTGTACGCCCTGACCACCAAGCACCGCAAGATCATCCCGATCGACCCGCCCGAGGACCCCAAGGGCAACCAGGCCGTCAGCGTCCGGGAGAGCGTCTACTGGACACGCCAGCTCAGCAGCGACCGCCCCCGCCCCGAGGAACGCGAGGTCCTGCGCCGCCCGCACATCGCCACCTGCCCCGTCGCCCTCGCCCGGGCGCGAGCACGGCGCACCACCCCCCGCGCCCGCACCGGCGTACGACCCGTCAGGTGGCAGCGATGAGCCAAGCCATCCGCCTGCTGTACACCGCCACCTCCTCCGGCCTCGGCACCTGCGCTGTCATCTCCCACCTCAACCGCGGCCCCGCACACGCCCTGTACACCGCGGCCTGCGCCCTGGCGGCCGTCCTCCTGATCGTCGCTGTCCATCGCGAGACCTCATGTGCCGACGATCACCAGCCCACCGGCGCGCCCGAGCCCACCGACGAGCACGACGAGCCCGCAGGCGACCCCGCAGCCACCCAAGTCCAGGCGTGGCTCCACGCCCTGAACGACCTCGACGCCGCCTGCTGCGAACGCTGGTGGACATCCCTCGCCACCGACCACGACCCCACATGCCCCCACCAGCAGCCATGGAGTACCCGATGACCCACACCGACGACCCCGACGCGCGCGCCGGCGCATTCGGCGCAGCACACCGCATCCCCCGCCACGCCTACCGCAACCCCGCCCCCGCCACCCTCGACGCCTGGATCATCACCTCCCCCTACTGGCACCCCATCTGGCACCAGTACCAGCTCGCCGTGATCTCCCTCGCCGACATCGCCGGCGCACCCCCAGCTCGGCTACAGCGACCCGGCGTCACCCACGAAATCCTCGTCGTCGCCCTCAACCCCGAACACGGCCCCTACACCGCCGACGACCTCCCCGCCGACGGCCTGCCCTTCCTCACGCCCATCAACATCGCCGAGCAGGTCACCAGCACCGACCACGAGGCCCGCAGGCTCGGCGCCCTGTGCGTGCAGGCCGTCGTCGACGGACTCCTGTGCCCCGAAACCGCCGACGCCCCCGACCGCATCCGCGCCACCTGGAGCACCGCCATCCACCAAACCCTCGACCACAGCCGCGACCCCCACCACGGCCGCCACAACTAGCACGGCCGGAAAGGGCGACCATGAGCACCTGCACCACCTGCCCCCGCAGCGCCGCCGACCATCACCACCTGTGCCAGCTTCACGCCGGCGAACTGCGCGCTTGGCTGGCCGAGCTGCCCGGGCTGGCCGAGCTCCTGGCGGAGTTCCTCGCCTCGGCCGGCGCACCCGTCCAGGGCCGCCTCGGCAGCACCGGCCGCGCCCACGCCCCCGCACCCGTCGACCTACGCGTCCTGGCCCTCCTCGGCCCGGGTCACGCCGACACCGTCGGCCCCGACGACGACGGCACCGTGCCGATCCTCGTGCTCTTGTACAGCTGGGCCGGATACATCGCGTACAGCTACCCCGCCGTCCACCGCGACCTGTACGGCACCCAGCACACCGCACCCTGCGAGCAGGCCAGACCCCGCCGCGGTGACAGCATCACCGGCTGGTGCGTGTGGCTCACTGCCTACCTCCCGTACGTGCTCGCCCACCCCTGGGCGGGCGAACTCCACCGCCAGCTCGGCGACCTGATCGCCCGCCTCCGTGACCTCACCCACTCCACCCCCCACGAGCACCCGATCACCGTGGCGGCCTGCCCCACCTGCAACCACTTCGCCCTCGCCCGCATCGACGGCCACGACGGCGTCACCTGCCAGGCCTGCGGTCACCACCTCGACCCCGAGGCGTACCGCGAGCACGCCGCACGCATCCTGGACGCACACCAGACCGCCACCGCCGCCTGACCAGAACACGTTGAAAGGACCCGCCCATGTCCACCGAACGCATCCCCGTCCGCGTCCTGCTCCTCATCGGCGACGAGGCCGAGATCGTCGCCGACGTCCCGGCCGACGAGCGCGACGAGCCCCAGCGCTACCCCGCGGCCGCCATCAGCGAGGCCGTCGGCATCCCCCTCGACAAGCTCGCCGGAGCTCGGCTGACGGCCGAAGTCGGCGAGGACGACCGCCTGTCCGGCTGGCGCCTGGCGTAGGACGAACATGCCCCCGGATCCCTGCGAGATCCGGGGGCATTTCCCCGCCCACGGGTGTTGCAAAGCACTACCCGTGGGCTGTAAAGTACTACTCAAGAGGGAGGGGCCGCGAACCCCGAACTCGGATCCATCTCAACTCAACAGTGGAAGGACAGTCACATGGCTGACCGTAATGACGAGAACATGGAAGCGCTCGCGTTCTCCATCTCGTTCATCTACACGATGCTCGTCGACATCTGCCGGGCACTCCCCGTGCCGATCGGTCTCCCGACCGACCAGCACATCCCGGCATCGGACGCAGTCCCCGCCATCAAGCGGGTGACCGAAGTCGCCGGAGACCAGCCGATGGGTGAGACCCAGGCTCTGCAGCTCTACACCGGCTGCATCCACCTCCTGGCCGCCATCGACCTCTACGGCCTCTGCGCCATGAGGTACGAGGAGACCAGGGCCGAGGGCTCGGGGCTCAACCTCTTCCTCGCAGAGCAGGAGCTGAAGGCTCTGGCTCTGTGGCTGGTGATCAACGAGGCTGACTGATCCACTACCGCCCCCGGCACCCGGCCGGGGGCGGTATCCACTGAAGACCAGAGACCGGCAAGGGCCAGGCCGAAGCCTGCGGCGCACGCGCCGTCGCGAAACCCCTGCCGGTCAGATCCATCCATCTCACAGGAAGGACAGGGCCCCATGGTAGACCGCGAGCAACCCGCGGCCCCTCGCTCGCCCGAAACCGTTGAGGAGGCCGCCGAACGCCTCGGACGGCCACTCACCACCGTCAAGAACACCTGGCGCCGCCACCCTGCATGGCCCAAGCCGCTGCCGGAAAAGCGCGGCCGCCGAGTCCAGTACGACCCCGCCGCCGTCGACCAGTTCGTCCGCACCCACATCGACCGCGACACGACCACCCTGGACCCCCAGCACCTCTACACCGCCCGCGAGCTCGAGGCCGCCGGGATCGGCATCACCGCCGGCACCATCCGCGCCGACCGCGCCCGAGGCCGCTGGCCCGCCCCCGACGACACCACAGACGGCACCAACCGCTGGCGCGGCGCCACCGCGACCAAGGCCCTCGAGGGCCGCCGCGGATACCACCGAGACCGCTCTCAGTGATGTGGCAGCCGTTTCGTGCTGGACAAGATCGGCACGTAGCGTGAACATGGTGCCAGTAGCACACGTGTGCCCATCGACCCCCGACAGCCCCCGCTACGACCGGGGGCTGTCGCATGTCCGCAGGGAGGTACACGTGGCCAACCTCTACACCGGCGCCCAGGCCGCCGAACTCGCCACCCAGTGGCGCCGCACAGTCAGCGCCACCGCGGCCGCCGTCACCCGCTCCGCCATCTGCAACTGGGTCAACCGCGGCCACCTCCAAGTCGCAGGCCTCGACGAACACGGCCACCCCCTCTACGCCCTCGCCGACCTCGCCCGCGCCGAACACGCCACCCGCGCCCGCGCACTGCGCCTCGTAGGCATCAGCGCCCCCTAGACCCCCGCTGCCCGGCGAGGCGGCCGGAGCCCCCGCGAGGCGCCCCAACGCCCGCGGTGAGGGCCCGGGACCGGGCAGCGGGACGACGTCACAGAACAGCCACACCGGCCTCACGCAGCGCACACAACACGCGATGATGCACCCCCGACGCACACCATCCTTGGGGGGATCATGCGCATCCGTACGGCACTCGCCGGCGCCCTGCTCGTCCTCGCGGCCGCCACGGCAGGCTGCAGCAGCGACAAATCCGAAGAAGAGATCGCAGTCGACTGCCAACAGGCACTCGCCGACGGCGCCACGGCCACCAAGACCGAACGGCCCGAGGCCTGCGAGGGACTGACGCAGGACGACTACGACGCCCTGCTGATGTCACAGGCACTGCAGGACAGCGGAGTTGTGGACGATGACGGCAACGTCGACGTGGACGAGCTGCTCGACAGCGACCAGTAGCAGGGAGGGCGCCCGTGGCCGGCAACCCCCGCAACGGGCGCCCCTACCGCAGACTCACCGCCCAGCAGCGCGCCCTCGGCCTGCCCTGCTGGCGCTGCGGCCACCCCATCGACTACAGCCTCACCGGCTACGCCGCTCAGCGCTCCCGCTGGGCCTTCACCCTCGACCACGCCATACCCCTGTCCAAGGGCGGCAGCCTCCTCGACCCCACCAACGCGCGCAGCGCACACCGCAGCTGCAACAGCGCCCGCGGCAACCGCACCACCCAGCCGCAGACCCGAGCATCGAGGAGATGGTGACCATGAGCGACCAAGAGCAGGACTACGGAGCGCGACGCGCCTACCAGCACCAGCAGGCCCAGGTGCAGGCATACGACTGGGCCACCCGCGCCACCGCTGAGTACAACCGGGCCGTCCAGCACGAGGACGACGCCCGCGAGCGCCAGCAGTACGACTCCGGCTGGCAGCGCGACCGTGCGGCCGAATCCCGCGCCCTGGCCCAGTTCCACGGCGTACGGTCCACCGAAGCCCTCAAACTTGCCGAGATGTGGGCACGCGTCGCCCCCGCCCTCGGCGACGGTGAGCCGCCGGTCACCAACGTCCTTGAGGTCCGCGGCTCGCACGACGGCCATGGCAGCCTGACCGACAGACTCGCCAACCCGAGCATTGTCGGGCGCTTCCACTCCGGGTGACACAGCGTGCTGTATGTCATCACCGGTCCGCCCGCCGGTGGCAAGTCCACGTGGATCCAGGCGCACGCCACAGCGCGTGACATCGTCATCGACCTGGACCGTATCGCCGTGGCACTCACCGGCCCGGGCGCACCGCAGTGGAACCACGACCCGCTCGTGCAGCGCGTCGCCCAGCGCGCACGGTTCGCCGCCATCGAGGAGGCCGTGAAGCACCTCGACGACGTCGACGTCTACCTCATCCACACCATGCCCAGCCCCAAGGCCCGGGCCAGGTACCGGCGCCTCGGTGCGCGCATCGTGGTGGTGGATCCCGGCGAGGAAGTCGTGCGTGAGCGGGTGAAGGCGATGCGCTCCGACGGCATGGACCGCGTGGTCACCCGGTGGTACCGGGACTACCGCAAGGGTGGGTCACGCCCCGTCACTGCCCAGTCGTCCCGTGATTGGTGACGCAGCGCGCCCGGACGCCGTGGGCGGTCGGTGCCTGCAGCCGATCAGTGATTCGTGTCCGATTCGCCCTATCTGCTGGGGTGGTTGAGGTGGAGGGGAGGGGGGCCGTGCTCCGACGTGGAATGAAGAGGCGGGCGACCCAAAAGCCCTTGTCGCCCGCCTCTCTCCCCGCGGCGGTGCATCCTGATCCGCCGACGCACGCTCCAGCGAATTAGTGACACTCTGTTACCTATTGAGTCGTAACGCTCAGTCACTCCCTGTCTGTCACATTCAGTGACGTTCTGGCTTGTTACGGGGGGTGATGTCCGAATGGATGACGCCCCGAAGCGGCGCCTGCGCCGCGGCGCCGTCGCGAAGGCGACCACGGCCGAACTCGCCGAGCTCGGCGTCGATCCCGCGGCGAACGCTCAGGCCGCGGCCGCGCTGCGCCTGGCCGCCGAGCTCGACTCCGCCCCCGACCCGAAGGCGGCCGCCACCGCCGCCCGCGAACTGCGCCAGGCCATGGCTGTGGTGCGCGCGGCCGCCCCGCCGCGGGAACGCGGCGACAAGGTCGACGAGATCGCTGCCCGGCGGGAACAGCGGCTCTCTCCTCGGGCCGGTAAGGGCGCCGGGTGATCGGCTGCCAGACCCCGCGGATCCTGTCCGCGCCGTGGCGGCGGCGCGTCGACACCAGGCGGTGGGACGGGGTCGAGGACCAGGAGGCCCTGGACTTCCGGTCACCGGCGGGAACCGAGTGCATCGAGCTCGCCGAGGACGCAGGCCTCTTCCTGGACCCGTGGCAGCAACTCGCCCTGCACCACTCCCTCGTCGAGGACGACGAGGGCCGGTGGTCCTCCCTCGACGTCGTCCTCAACGTCGCCCGCCAGAACGGCAAGGGCGGATTCCTCGAGGCCCGCCAGCTCGGCGAGGTCATCCTGTTCGGCGGCAAGCTGGTCATCCACACCGCCCACCAGTTCAACACCGCGCAGGAATCGTTCCTGCGCCTGGACCAGGTCATCGAGGGCTCGTACGCCCTGTCCCGCCGCGTCAAGCGCGTACGCCGCTCGCACGGCGAGGAGGGGTTCGAGTTCTTCAACGGGGCCCGGATCAGGTTCCTGGCCCGCGGCGGGGACTCCGGCCGCGGGTTCTCCGGCGACCTGGTCCTGATGGACGAGGCGATGAAACTGCGGGCAGCGCCCATCGGCGCCCTCATGCCGGTTCTCTCCGCCCGCCCCAACCCGCAGCTGGTGTTCACCGGCAGCGCGGGCCTGGGCGACGAGAGCGAGCAGCTGGCGCTGCTGCGGGCCCGCGCCCTGGCCGAGGGCGCACCGGACCCCTCGCTGTGCTACCTCGAATACTCGATCGCGCCGCACACCAAGGACTGCCCGCGCGATGCCCAAGACCGGATCGTCTGCGACCAGCACGACAACCGCGACGAGGAGCGGTCGTTCGCCCGGGCCAACCCCGCGCTCGGCATCCGGATCCGCACCGCGTACGTGCTGCGGGAGATGCGCGGCATGCGCCCGGACCTGTTCGACCGTGAACGTCTTGGCGTCGGTGACTACCCCGAGGTCACGGACGAGACCTGGCAGGTCATCGCCAAGGACAAGTGGGAGGCCCTGGAGGCCCCCTCGTCCAAGCCCGCGGACCCGGTGGGGTTCGCCATCGACACCAACCCCGAGCGGACCTGGTCGTCGATCTCCGTGGCCGGTGCGTCCGGTGACGGCGTGCACGTCGAGGTCGTCGACCACCGGCCGGGGACGGACTGGGTGATCGAGCGGGCCAAGGAGCTCGACCTGAAGTGGTCCCCGTGCGCGTGGGTGATCGACGAGGGCGGCCCGGCCGGCTCGCTCGTGCCGGGCCTGCGCAAGGCGCTGGAGTACGAGGACGACGAGGACCGTGAGGACCGCTCTGAGCTGGTCTTCTGCCCGAAGGTGCGCGAACTGACGCAGGCCTGCGGGCAGTTCTACGACCGCGTCGAGGAAGGCACGCTCGCCCACCTCGGCCAGGCGAACATGACGGTCGCGCTCGCCGGCGCACGCAAGCGGGAGGTGGGCGACGCATGGCTGTGGACCCGCAGGTCGGACGGCGTCGACGTCAGTCCGCTCGTGGCCGGGACGTACGCGGTGTGGGGGTGGGAGATGCACCACGACGACGAGCCGGAGGAGGCGGAGGCATGGGGCTTCTACGCGTGAGCCGGTGGCCGCGGCTGGCACGGGTGAGGCTCGGCTACTGGTCGGGCTGTGCAGGTCTCTCCGCGGGCGCAGCCGTGCAGTTCGGGGTTGGGGTGGGGCTCATGGCCGGCGGGGCGGTGACGGCCGCCAGTTTCCTGTTCGTGGTCGACGTCGAGGGCGACGAGGACGAGGGGGACGACGGTGAACGGTGACCTGACCTTGCAGCAGGTGCCCGGCGGGATCAGGGTGCTGCACGCGCCCCGGCTCGCGTGTATTTCGCTGGAGGCCCTCGCGGACGCGTGCGGCCATGCCCTGCGGGTGACCGGGGACCGGATCACGATCGCGGACCAGGTCGTCTACCAGGTGACCGCGTGGCAGGCCTCGCCGCCCGGTCTGACGGTCGCGCTGATCGAGGACCTGCGGCCCGAGGGGGAGCGTTGACGAGCCTGTGGCAGCACGCGCGGCGTACGGCTGCACGGGACGACGAGTCGTGGATGGTGGACGGGAACGTCTACTACGGCACCGGGCGCCCCGTGGACGGCAAGGAGCGGCCGCTCCCGCTGGAGTTCGAGGCCAAGGTCCGGCACGCCTACAAGTCCAACGGCCCGGTGTTCGCACTGATGATGGTGCGGCAACTGCTCTTTTCCGAGGCACGGTTCCAGTTCCGGCAGATCCGCAATGGCCGCCCGGGTGAGCTGTTCGGCACCGGCGACCTGGCGCTGCTGGAACGGCCGTGGCCCGGCGGCACCACCGGGAATCTCCTGTCGCGGATGATCCAGAACGGGGACCTTGAGGGCAACGGGTACGTCACGAACTACAACCCCGGCAGGCTGAAGATTCTTCGGCCGGACTGGGTCACGATCATCACCGGCTCGGACGAAGAACCGGGCCTGCCCAGCGAGGCGATCGACTCGCAGCTGGTCGGCTACATGTACGACCCGCCCACCGGCAGCGAGCCGTGGTTCCTGCTGCCCGAGCAGGTCGCGCACTTCGCCCCGATCCCCGACCCGGAGTTCCAGTTCCGGGGCATGTCCTGGGTGACCCCGGTGATCCGGGAAATCGTCGGGGACACCGCGGCGACCCGGCACAAGCTGAAGTTCTTCGAGAACGGGGCAACGCCGCAGGTCATCGTGTCGTTCGATTCGTCCGTTTCGATGGACAAGGTGAAGCGGTTCCAGGCGCTGATGGACTCGCAGCACCGCGGCGTGGATACCGCCTACCGGACGCTGTACCTGGGCGGCGGGGCGGACGCCACGGTCATCGGCAAGGACCTGCAGCAGATCGACTTCAAGGCCACGCAGGGCGCCGGCGAAACGCGGCTGGCGGCCGCGGCCGGTGTGCCCCCGGTCGTCGTCGGGTTCTCCGAGGGACTGGCGGGCTCGTCGCTGAACGCGGGCAACTACGCCTCCTCCAGGCGCCGTCTGGCGGACGGCACGATGCGGCCGCTGTGGCGCGAGGCCGCCGGATCGCTCGCGCAGATCATCAACGTCCCCGCCGGCGCCGAACTCTGGTACGACGACCGCGACATCGCGTGGCTGCGAGAGGACCGGCGGGACGCGGCCGAGATTCAGGGACTGCAGTCCCGCACCATCCGCCAGCTCGTCGATGCCGGATACGAGCCCGACAGTGTGCGTGTCGCCGTGGAGGCCGAGGACTGGTCTCTGCTGCGGCACACCGGCCTGTACTCCGTGCAGCTGCAGAAACCCGGCAGCGCCCAGGGCGCCCCGACGACGACCCCGGAGGAGGGACCATGAACGACACATTCCTGCGGTACTTCCCGCTGGAAGACATCCGCGTCCGCGCCGGCGGGGACGGCCGCACCGTCGAGGCCTACGCCGCGGTGTTCGACACCCCCGTCGAGATTCACGACCAGGACGGCGACTACGTCGAGCAGATCGACCGCCGCGCCTTCGACCGCACCCTGCAGCAGCTCGCCCCCGCCGGATCCCGCAGCACCTGGCGCGTCGGGGTGTTCTACAACCACGGCCGCACCCTGTGGGGCACCCCGTCCGAGCGGGGCAGCATGCCGATCGGGACCCCGGTAGAACTCAAGGCGGACTCCCGAGGCCTGCTCACGATCACCCGGTACAACCGCACCGAGCTGGCCGACGAGGTCCTGGAGAACATCCGCGAGGGCGCCATCACCGGGCAGTCCTTCACCGGCCGGTTCACCCGCTCGGATCCAGGCCGTTCACCACGCGGCGGCTACCGCGCCGACCGCGACGGCCGCCTCAAGGCCGTGCGCCGTCAGGAGATCGCGCTCAAGGAGTACGGGCCCACCCCGTTCCCCGCCTACCCCGACGCCGCGGTGATCGGCGTACGGGCCGAGCAGGTCATGCCCCTGCTCTCGGAGCTGACCGCCGACGAGCGGTGCAAGCTCGCCGACATGCTTCGGACCGGCACTCCGCTGGACTCGCCCGACCCGGGCACTCCGACGGACCCGCCGGCCGCCGGTGATCCCGACCCCGGGGCCACCGCCGAGGACCCGCCCGCCGCAGGGCACTCCGCTCGGCAGAAGATCGCGTGGGCCAAGGTCCGCGCTGAGATCAAGGCCAGGAGGGCCCTGTGACCACCACGAAGAGGAAGAAGAAGAGCGACAAGCTCAAGGAGCAGGTGGAGTCGATCCGCTCCGAACTCCTGCAGCTCGAAGAGCTGGAGGAGCCGACCGACGAACAGGCCACCCGCGCCGGCGAACTCCTCGGCGAGTTCGACACCGCGCAGGAGGCCTACAACGAGCAGCTCGCGCACGAGCAGCGCGTCGACGCCGTCCGGGCGGCCGCGCTCACCCCGGGCAGCCAGGAGCGCACCCCCGGCGACGGACCGGAGTTCATGCGCTCGCGCGGCAACCCGTACGAGGAGCTCGACCGCGTCCGCGGCGCGAACCTCGCCGACCGGGCGACCCGCAGCGATCTGCGCGGTCGCGCCCTGTACGCGGTGGAGCTCGCGGCCGAGCAGCTGACAGAGGACCAGCAGGAGCGCATCGAGCACCTGGTCCGCACCGAGCGGCGCGGCCGGATCGCGCAGCACGTGCTCCTGACCGGCTCGGACGACTACATGCGGGCGTTCGAGTCGCTGCTGGAGAACGCCGGCAACCCCGCGCTCCTCGAGGAAGAGGAGTACGCCGCCTACCGGCTGGCCGAGGCGCACCGGCGGGCGATGTCTCTGACGGACGCAGCGGGCGGGTTCCTGGTGCCGTTCACCCTCGACCCGACGATCATCCTCACGAACGCCGGCAGCGCGAACCCCTTCCGGCAGGTGTCCACGGTCAAGACCATCACCACGGACACGTGGAACGGCGTCTCTTCGGCCGGTGTGACCGCCGGGTGGCTGGCTGAGGCGAACCAGGTGGGGGACAACTCGCCCGGCTTCGCGCAGCCGTCCATCAAGCCGGAGAAGGCCGCGGCCTGGGTGCAGGGGTCCTTCGAGGTCCTGGCGGACTCCGGGTTCGGAGCCGAGGTCGGCCCGCTCCTGGCGGACGCCAAGGACCGCCTGGAGGCCACGGCGTTCGCCACCGGCACCGGTGCCGGGCAGGCCAAGGGCGTCGTCACGGCAGTCTCCGCGGTCGGCGGGTCGGTCGTGGCCACGGCCACGGCCGACACCTACGCCGTGGCGGACGTGTACGCCGTCGAACAGGCGCTGCCGCCTCGGCACCGGATCACCGGCCGCCCGTCCTGGATGGCGTCCAAGACGATCATCAACAAGACGCGGCAGTTCGACACCGCCGGCGGATCCAGCTTCTGGGCGAACCTCGGCATGGGCCAGCCCGAGCAGCTGCTCGGCGCCCCCATCTACGAGGCGTCCGCGATGGACGGCGTGATCGACGCGGGCCAGAACAACCACATCCTGCTGCTCGGCGACTTCCGCAACTTCTACATCGTCGACCGGGTCGGGATGACCATGGTCTACGAGCCGCTCGTCAAGGGCGCGAACGGCCGCCCGACCGGCGAGGCCGGCTGGTTCGCCTACTGGCGCACGGGTTCCGACGTCGTCAACCCCGACGCCTTCCGGCTGCTCAACGCCTGATCCCACCCCGTCCCGGCGCGGGCAGCCGTACACGCAGCTGCCCGCGCCCTGCTGTGCGAGGAGCACCCGTGATGTACCGAGCGAAGGAAACATTCTGGGCGCCGGACAACCGGCGCATCGTCAAGGGCGACCTGGTCGCCGCCCACGATCCGGTTGTCACCGGCCGCGAGGACCTGTTCGAGGCTGTTGTCATCCCCCAGGCCCTCACTCCCGCCGAGGCCGCCACGGCCCAGGAGAGCGAGCACAACAGCGACAGCCCCGAGGCCACGGCCGGTGACACCGCCGCCTCCGGACAAGCCCCCAGCAAGGAGGCCGCTGGTGCAGCCGCCACGGCGCCCGGGGACGGAAGCGGCCGCGGCGACCAGCCGCAGCCTGCGGCGGCCGCGAAGAAGACCGCGGCGAAGAAGCCCACCCCCGTGCTGCGTAAGCCCGCAGGAGGTGACGCGCAGTGAGGCGCACCGTCTACAACTACGTCCGGTCCAAGGCGACCCTGGCCATTGCGACCCGCAACGCCACCGCCAACGGCACGTCCGTGGACCGGATGTCGTCCGGGGCCAGCGGCACGAACGAATGGCACCAGTCCGCGATGCTGCTGGTGCACACCGGCACTGTCACCGACGGAACCCACGCCATCACCTTGCAGGAGAGCGACGACAACGCGGCCTGGGCCAACGTCGCCGCCACCGACCTGCAGGGCGCACTGCCCAGCATCACCGCCACCGACGACGACAAGGTCTTCGAGGTCGGCTACACGGGCACCAAGCGCTACCTGCGCGCGGTGACCACCGTCACCGCTGGGGCGACCGGCGGGATCTACGGCGCGCAGATCCTGCTTGGCTTCCCCAACACCACGCCGATCTCCCGCACATGAGGAGGCTGGTGTGGCGCTGCTGACCCTGGCCGAGGCGAAGAAGCAGCTCAACCTCACCTCGAACACGGACGACGACGAGCTGCAGGCATACGTCGACGCGGTCACCGAGCCGATCGAGGAGTACATCGGGCCGGTCGAGCCGCGCGCGGTCCTCGAGCGCCACGACGCCGAAGCAGGCCGCCGGCTCCTGGTGCTGCGCACCATGCCCGTGCTGTCGCTGACCTCGGTGACACCGGTCCTCGCTGGCGGCGCCTCCTACCCGGTCGACGGCCTGACCCTGGATCCGGACACCGGGGAACTGCGGCGCCTCGACGGGGGCGTCTTCCGCGGCCTGCTCGACGTCGCCCTGCAGGCCGGACGCCCCGCGGTCACGCCGACGATCAACCTCGCCGCGCGGATGCTGGTGCAGCACCTCTGGCGCACCCAACGGCCCAGCCGCGGCGGAGGCCTGGCCGGCGGCGGCGACGACTACAGCGTGGGCGAGCCGATCGTCGGCTACGGCTACGCGATCCCCAACCGCGTCCTCGAACTGCTCGCCCCCTACCGGCTCCCCCCTGGAGTGGCATAAATGGGCTCCCGAGTCCCCGAAGTGATCGCAGCGCTGGTGGCGCTGGGCAAGACGGAACCGCAGTACGAGGCGGACGCGGACGGCGCCGGTGGCGTCGTCGTTGCGGACGGCCCGCAGGTCACCGACAACACAGCCCCCGACTGGCTGGTCGTCGGCTTCGACGGTGACCCCGACGGCGACTTCGAAGCGGCGCAGACGATGGGCGGCTGGTCCGACCTGGGCGGCGGCCGCGAGGAAGAATTCCAGGTCACCGTCGCGGCAATCGCGAACCGCGGCGACACCGACATCGTCTCCGCCCGTCGGCGCGCCTACGAAATCGGCGCGTGCGTGGAGGCCTGGCTGCGGGCGTCCCCGGACCTGGGTCTGCCCTCGCTCGAGGCTGCCATCGCCGGCACGCGCCTGGTGCAGGACCAGACGGATCAGGGCGCGAGCGTCCGGTTGCTGCTGGTCGTGGCCGGCCGCGCCTTCACCTAAGGAGAACGAGCACATGGCTGCACTGAACACACAGGTCACACCCCTGACCGGGCTGACCGTCGATTTCGACCCCGCGGCCGCGGGCGGAGACACCTGCCAGACGGGGGCCGGTGTCCTGCTGCTCGTGAAGAACGGGGACGCCGCCAGCCACACGGTGACCCTGGTGACCCCGGGCACCGTCAACGGTCTGGCGATCGCCGACCGGGCCATCCCGGTGGCGGCCGGTGCAACGAAGGCGATCCCCGTCACGAGCGACTACCGCAACCCGTCCACGGGCCGCGCTGACATCACCTACGACGCCGTCAACCTGGTCGAGGTCGCTGTGATCCGGGTGCCGGTCTCATGAGCGCGACCGTGACGATGACGCACCCCGACCTGCCGAGCCAGCCCATCACCGTGCACGCGGAGTCGGTAGCGCACTACCAGGCGTCGGGCTGGCAGGTGGCCGACGAGGCGCGGACAACCACACCGGCCACAACGCGCCGGCCACGAACCACGAAGGGAAACTGACGGCTGATGTCCACTCCGATCAACGCCTCGGTCCGGTACTACCGGCGCGGCACCACGAAGGTGCTGTGGGTGCCGGCGATCGCGAACAAGAACAGCCCGACCCGCGCCGAGATCAACGCGGGCACCGCGCTGGAGGGCGAGACCGGCGCCATGTCCGGCTGGCAGACCACATCCGGCACCGTGCCCACCCCCGCCCTCGGCTCCCGCTTCACGCCGGTGGTGGGCGGTGAGATCACCGCCGCGGACTCGTCGCTGACGTTCTGGGCGTCGAAGAACGGCACCGACGTTCGCAGCCTCCTGATCCGCGAGGCGCCCGGGTTCATCGTGTGGATGGACGAGGGCGACGTCGCCGGTCAGACGATGGACGTCTACCCGGTCACGGTCACCTCGCAGGCCAAGGTCCGCGAGCTCGACCAGGCCGCCCAGATCATGGCCCAGTTCGCCATCACCAGCGAGCCGGCCGAGAACGTCACGATCCCCGCCTGATCATGCCGGTCTCCGTGCAGATCGTCGGCACCGGGCAGCTGGTGGAGCTGTCCCGCCGACTGCGCAGGGCAAGCGGCCCGCGGGTGCGGGCGAACACCTCCCGCCGCATCCGGCGGGCGGCCGAGCCCTTGCAGAAGGACCTGCAGCGCTCCATCCGTTCGGTGCAGCTGCCCGGCTCGGGCCGCAAGAAGCGGGGCGGTCCGTCGCCGACCACCAGGCCGCTGCGCCAGGCGCTGGCGGGCGCCGTACGCATCAGCGTCCGCCAGGGCTCCGCCCCCGGTGCCCGGGTGTGGCTGGACCACTCCCGCCTGCCCGATGACATCACGGCAGGAGTGGCGGCCCGGATCGACGAGGGCCGGCTGAGGCATCCGGTGTTCGGCAACAACAAGCGCTGGACGAATCAGTGGGCGCGGCCGACCGGCTGGTGGTCGAAAACCGTCGACGCCGGCGTGCCGCGGATGCGGGCCGAGGTGGAGCGGATCCTCGACGACGTACGCCGGGATCTCCAGTAAGAGAGGCAATGATGATCATCACTCATGTGCAGGACGACGGGACCGAGCGGCGGGTATCGACCGACGACCTGTCGGCCCTGGAGGCGGCCGCGATCGAGGAAGCCATGGGTGATGTCCCCTGGCGGGGCATCGAGGCGCGGCTGCAGGTGCAGGACCCCACCGCCATGCGCGCGGTGCTGTGGGCGTTTCGGCGCCGCGACGAACCCGACCTGGAGTTCGCCACGTTCGATGTCCCCGGGTGGCGCCGCCGTCTTCGGGCACGCATCGAGCGCGCCGAGATCGACGAGGCGCTGACCAACGTGATGCGTGAGGCCCTCGCCAAGAACGAGGACAGCACGATCGACGTGCTCACCCCGCACCTGCGCAAGCTGGCGCACAACCCCGACGACGTCGACCAGGCCCTCGACGCTCTGGGAAAAGGCCACTTGGTGCGCCGGCGGAAAACCTCCGCGGCCTGATCCACGAGTACCGGTGGTTGCTCGCGCACTACCTGCACATCAGGCCATGGGAGATCCGGCGGCTGTCCGTCGAGGAGTTCGAGTCGGCGGTCGACTGGCTGCGCCGTCACGTCGCCGCACGGGGAATGAGGGGGTGAGCGGTGCCGGAGCGTTTGACGTTCACCCTCGCGGGCCGTGACGAGCTGAGCCGGGTCATGGACGGCAGTGCCGACTCGGCGGACCGGCTGCGGCTGCGGCTGGCCGGCATCGCCGCGGGCGCCGACGGCAGCCTGCGGGATCTGCAGGGCCGGTTCCTGACGCTGGCCGAAGCGCAGCGTCTGGTCGATGACCGGGCATCCATCGTCCGCCGCAGCATGGGCGATCTGTCGGATGCCTCCGACCGGCTCGGCGAATCCCTCAAGGCGAACCTGATCAGCCTGCTGCCCGCTGCCATCCCGGCGGCCGCCGGGATGGCGAGCTCGGCGGCCGCGCTCGCCGGGCAGCTCGGCGCCGTCGCCGTGGCGGCCGGTGCCTACGCCCTCGCGCTCGGCCCGCAGATCTCCGCCATCGGCGAGGCGGTCGACGCCCAGGGGAAGTACGAGGAGGCCGTCAGGAAGTCCGGCGCCGGGTCGCAGGAGGCCGTCAAGGCGCAGCAGGAGTATCAGCGGCAGCTGGAGAAACTTCCCCCGGCCACACGGGAAGCAGCGGTCGCCGTCGGCATCCTGAAGGACAACTACCAGGAGTGGTCGGACTCGCTGTCCGGCGACGTGATGGCCCCGTTCACCAAGGGCGTCGCCGTCGCCAACGCACTGCTGCCGCGCACCACGGGCCTGGTCCAGGGTGCCTCGACCCAGTTCGACCGGCTGATCACCCTCGTCGGGGGCGCCATCAGCACCCCCGGGTTCGACGCGCTGACCGGCCGGTTCGAGAAGTTCACGAACCAGACCCTGGACCACGGCATCGACCGGCTGACCGTGTTCCTCGCCAAGCTGGAGTCAGGCGAGTACGACGACTCTGAGCTGCGGCAGTGGTGGGACTACGCGCAGCAGGCCGGGCCGGTTGTGTTCGACACGCTGGAGAACGTGGCCGAGGCGCTGCTGCACGTCCTTGAAGCCGGAGCCGGTGTCGGCGTCGGCATGCTGGAGGTCGTCAACGTCCTGTCGGGGATCGTCTCGGCTGTACCTCCCGAGGCCATCGCCACGATCCTGCAGCTGGCCATTGCGATCAAGGCCGTCAACCTTGCGGCGGCCGGCGGTGCCGTGGCCGGCGCAGCCGTGGCTGCGCTCGGCGTTCAGATCGGTGCCATGCGCGCGGCCGCGGCGGCAGCACCTGGCCCGCTCGCTGCCACGACGGCGGCGGTCGGTGCCCTGTCCCGAACGGCCAAGCTCGCCATGGCGGGCACGGGGATCGGGCTGTTGCTCCTGGGCCTGGACTACCTGTCGTCCAAGAGCGAGGAGCCGAAGGCCGACGTCGAGAAGCTGTCGACGTCCATCATCGAGCTCGGCCAGTCGGGCAAGGTGGGCGGCGAGGCGCTGCGCGTCTACGGCAACGACCTCGCCGGCCTCGGCGACAGTCTGCAGAAGGTCGTCGACCCCGAGGGCCTGGACCAGGTCCAGCAGTCCATCGTGTCGTTCTTCGGCACGGACTCGACGCCGGTAAAGCAGGCGAAGGAGGACATCGACGCCCTCGACCAGGCGCTGGCCCGTCTCGTGTCGAACGGGCAGGCCGACCTTGCGGCCGCGGGCCTTGAGAACGTCATCAGCAAGCTGGAGAAGCAGGGGTTCACCAGCGAGGAAGTGACCAGCCAGCTCGACGCCTACAGGGACGCGCTGGCCGGGCAGCGCCTCGAGCAGGAGCTGGCGGCGCAGAGCATGGGGCTGTTCGGTGAGCAGGCCCAGCAGGTGCAGGCCCAGCTCGATGAACAGAAGGCCAGCGCCGACGGACTGCGCCAGAGTCTCGTCGCCCTCAACGACGTCAACCGGTCCGGACTGTCGGGGATGATCGGGTTCGAGGCCGCCATCGACGCCGCAACCCTGGCGGCGCAGGAGAACGCCGGCGTCCTCGACATGCAGGGCGGGAAGCTGGTCCTGAACACCGAGCGGCAGCGCGAGGCGGCGAGCTCGCTGACCGACCTCGCGGCGAAGACCGACGAGGCCGCCTCGGCCGCCCGCGAGTCGGGCGAGTCGTGGGAGACGGTCAACGGCATCTACGAGCGCGGCCGCCAGCAGCTCATCGCCAACGCCATGCAGATGGGCCTTAACCGGGAAGAGGCCAGGGCGCTGGCCGACCAGATCCTCAAGACCCCGGACAAGACAGCCAAGCTGAAGGGGAACCTGGAGGACCTCAAGGAGAAGCTGGCCGACGCCAAGGAGCGGCTGCGCAAGGCGCCCTCGGAGAAGAAGGCATACCTCAAAGGCGAGATCGAGGACCTGAAGAGGAAGATCGCGGACGCCGAGGCGCGGCTGAGGAAGTTCGACGGCAAGAGCGCCTCCGCCACCGTGACGGTCACCTACCGGTCGGTGTTCCAGACGATCGGGTCGGCGCCGTCCACGACGGCGGACCTGCTGGAGCAGCAGGCCAACATGTTCCGCGCGCAAGGCGGCCCGATCCGCCGTGCGCACGGCGGCCCCATCCCCGGCTTCCCCGGCGGCGGACTGCTGCGCGGCCCGGGCACCCCCACGTCGGACTCCATCCTGCTGTGGGGGTCGACCGGCGAGTACATGATCAAGGCGGCGGCCGTCGACCACTACGGCCAAGCACTGTTCGACGCCCTCAACGCCAAGACACTGCCCGTGCCAGCAGCCCGGGCCGCAGCCCCCGGACGGCCCGCTGCACCCGTCGCATCCACGGCCAGCACCGAACAAGGATCCCGGGTGACGTACAACGTCTACCCCCGCCAGTCGGTGATCGGCGTCGAGGACCTGCGGCTGCTGCAGCGGCAGGAGGAGGCGCGTCAGCGCGTAGGGAGGCCTCGGTAGATGCCACTGATCACCGCACCGGTCGTCACCCCGGTACCGGAGACACCTCCGGTCGAGCTGCCGGAGATCGGCTACGCGTCGGTCACCTACATCGACCCGGCCGGTACGCGCTGGCCGATGACCGACATCACCGGCGACTGGTACACGCTCGCCGAGGGCGTGTCAGGGCTGGGCGCGGCCCCGTACAAGCTGACGTCGGATGCGCATCCGCGGGGCGGTGAACGGCTGCGGCACGTTCAGCCGCAGGCCCGCACGATCGTGTGGCCGCTCCTCGTCAAGGGCGCCGACCACCTGAAGTTCACGGCGAACTGGCGGGCCCTGGCCCGGGCCTTCACCCGCACCCTGCGGGAGGGGCCGGGCCTGCTGGAGGTGGCCCGGCCGGACGGCACGGCCCGCCGCATCGCCGTGCACTACAGCAGCGGCTGGGACGGCCGCGGGCAAAGAGCATCCGGCATCACCTGGGACAGCGCCGTCGTCACCCTGTGGTGCGAGGACCCGTACTGGGTGGACCTCCAGCCGCAGACGGTGCACCGGGAGTCCGGCGCGCAGGTGGACTTCCTGGTGCCGTTCCCGTCGGTGTCGTCCTCGCAGGTCCTCGGCGCCACCACGGTGACCAATCCCGGCGACGTCGACGTATGGCCGGTGTGGACGATCACCGGTCCCGCCTCCGCGATCACGTTCACCCGCGGGGACACCGGCGAGGCCTTCACCCTCACCATGGCGCAGACCGTGCACGGGCCGCTGCTGGCAGGCGAAACCGTGACGGTGTCCACCGATCCGCCGCGTGTCCGCTCCGGCACCGGCGAGAACCTCGGCACCGGGCTGAACTGGCCCGCCGCGGTGCTGTGGTCGCTCCCGCCGGGTGAGACACCGGTGACCTTCCAACTCGGCGGTGCGGCGGCCGGCAGCGCCGTCGACCTCACCTTCCATCCGAGATACGAGACGGCATGACGATCCAGCTGCTGGTCACCGACCGCAACCTCAACGTCCTGGGCGACCCGCTTGCCGGGTGGACGAAGCTGTCGTGCGACCTGAACTTCAACCAGCCCGCCTCGGGGGAAGTGACGCTGCCCGCACGGGCGGAGTACATGCAGGTGCTGCAGCCCGGCAACCGCCTGGTCGTGATCCGCGACGGCGGCATCTGGTGCGCCGGACCGCTGGAGCAGCCGCAGAACTATGTCTGGGACCTGGAGCAGAACCCCGACCCAGGCACGGTCACGGTGAGGTTCAGCGACGACCTGGCGCGCATCGCCGGATACCTCACCTACCCGGAACCGGCGCTCGGGTTCGGCCTGCAGAATCCCGCAGCGGATGTGAGGTGGACGCGCAAGAGCGTCAACGCCGAGCTCATCATCCGGGCGCTGGTGGATGAGAACTGCGGGCCGGGCGCTCTGTCTGCCCGGCGGATCGAGCGGCTCGTCCTCGATGCCGTGGCGGGGGTCGGCAGCACCAGGTCCATCAGTACACGGTTCGAGCCGCTCCTGGACGCGTGCCGCACGGCCGCCGCCTGGAACCGGCTGGGCTTTCGCACCAGGCAGGACGGCAGCCTGATCAAGTTCGGGGTGTACGCGCCGGTCAACCGGACCAGCACCGCACGGTTCTCCGCCGGGCTCGGCAATCTGCGCTCCGTCGCTTTCACCCAGGCCGCACCCCTGGCCACGTCGGAACTCGTGCAGGGCGGCAACGATCCCAAGGTGCCGGCGCTCGCGGGCGAACCGGCCAACGCCCGCGTCTACGTCGAGGTCACCTCCGGCGCACAGGCCGACTGGTACCGGGTGGAGAAGCTCATCGAGGAGAGCGGCAAGGACGACACCGACGGCGAACTCACCCAGGCCGGAGCGCTCGCGCTGGGCGAGGACAACCCGCAGAGCTCCCTCGCCACGGTGACCGTCGACACCGAGGACCTGAAAGCCGGACGCGACTACGGGCTCGGCGACCTGGTCACGATCGTCCTGCCGAGCGGCCTGGAGATCGCGGACATCGTCCAGACCATCCGCCTGGACGTCACCCCCGACGACGGCGAGGTCGTCACCTCCGTCATCGGCGACTCCGACAAGACGACCGTGTCGGCCGTAGCTCGCACCGTGCGTGAACTGGGCCGCCGAGTCGGACGACTGGAAACGAGGTAAGCGCCAGTGGCACAAGCTTCATGGCCCAGCCCGGGCCACAACGCACGGGCCGTCACGGACGTGGAGTACGAGCGGATGGCCGCACGGTTCTCCGACAACGGCGTGTACGGGATCCCCTCGGACCCCGCGGTGATCACCGCAGGCGTGGGCCTGTCCGTCACGGTGCGCGCCGGCGTCAACGCCAGCGTCCGCGGGCACGGCTGGACGTCCGGCGCCGACGGCGACACCCTGCCCATCGCCGCCAACTCCAGCGGGCAGACCCGCACCGACCGCGTGGTGCTGCGCCTGGACCGCGCGAACTGGACCGTCCGCGCGGTCGTCAAACAGGGCACACCCGGGGCGGGTGTGCCTTCGCTGTCGCAGTCGACCGGGGACACCGGCACCTACGAGATCGCCCTCGCCGAGGTGAGGATCCTCAACGGCGCCGGCTCGGTCACCGTGACCCGCAAGGAGCTGTACGCCGGCAGCAGGGTCCGCCCCTGCACCTCGTCCACACGCAACCCCGTCCCGGTCGTCGGTGAGATCAACTTCGAGACCGACACCGGGCGGGCGGTGCAGTGGACCGGCAGCAGCTGGCGGGTCATCTTCGACGACTCGGGGATCATCAACGTCAACGCGCCCAACTCGGCCTGGGCGAACGAGGTCGACTCCGTCCTGGAGAAGCGCAACGGCAACGTGCACCTGCGGCTGGGTGGCTTCCAGCGTGCGGGGGGCACCCTTGCCGCGGACATCGAGTCCCGGCTGCCCGCGATCATCCCCGAGGCGTATCAGCATCCGACGCGCGATCAGTACGTGCTGGCCTACATCACCGGCGTCGACATCGGACGGATCATCGTCTACAACAAGTCCAGCAGCCGGGCCGGTCAGGTGTGGCTGGTCAACAAGCCGACCATTTCCAGCGGGGACAACGTGCTTCCCGCGTCAGGTATCAGCTGGGTGGTGGACTGAGTATGGCCAGGCACGAGTTCGGCGCCGGCATTGCCGACTACGTGGTGCAGCCCACCGATGGCCTGTGGTCCGTCGCCCCCGGGGCCGTGATCACATTCTGGTCCGCGGCCGACGGCGGCACCCAGTACACCGACCTGCTCGACGAGCTGAGCATGCCGGTCGTCCAGGTCACCGCGGACGACCAGGGGTTCATCCCCACCTACTACGGCCCCGACGGCATCACCGGAATGTGGGCGGACGCCGGCGGCACCAGCCGCGCCTGGGTCCAGGCCCGCAACCTCACCGGCTCCTCGGCCCCGGCCGGATCCGTGCGGGACTGGCTGAACGTCAAGGACTTCGGCGCGCAGGGCGACAACGTCACCGACGACACCACGGCGATCCAAGCCGCGCTCGCCGCCTGCCCCATGGGCGGGATCGTCTACCTGCCCGCCGGCGCCTACCGCACCAGCGCGCCCCTGACGATCCCGCCGGCGGTCACCCTCATGGGCACGCACACCAACCTGATGGCGGTGCCCGGCCTCGTCGATCCGCCGTGCTACATCAAGCCGCTCGCCAGCCACTCGGGCGGAGCGGTCATCAGATTCCTCGACGCCGCGACGGGCGGCTACTCCACCATCTCGGCCGAGCACCGGATCCTGAATCTGATGATCGACGGCTCGGACTACATCAACCCGGGCCTGGACGGAATACGCGCCGACGGCAACGTCCAGAACGTCGGCCTGCGGGACGTGACCATCCGGCAAGTCACCGGCGCAGGAATCAACACCGGGCAGAACGCCGGGTTCTTTCCCTACTCGTGGCGCTGCCACCGGGTGATGGTCGACAACTCGGGCTGGCACGGCTTTGCCGTGCAGGTCATGACGGACGTCACCCTGATCGACTGCCAGGCCATCGGGTGCGGGGCAAATGGATTCGAGATCGCCAACGCGGCGAACTCCCAGATGATCGGCTGCCGCGCGGAGTGGAACGACAACAACGGCATCCACGTGACGGGCGACTGGGCGACCGGCACCGGCTCCGGCGGCATGCTGATCGGCGACTGCAGCACGGACCGCAACAACTTCAACGGCGTCCTCATCGACGCGACCGGCAACCCGCCCATCCAGATCGACAACCTGCACACCAGGAGGGACGGCCGCAACGGCGGCGCGGGCGGCGGCGGATACGCAGGCCTCAAGGTGGACGCCGCCACCGTGCCCGTCCTGGTCAGCGCCGTCACCTGCTACCCCGGCGTCGACGACAACGGCAGCCAGACCAACAGCCCCCAGTACGGGGTACGCATCGAGGACAGCACGTACGTGTCGGTCGCCAGCGGGTTCCTCCACGCAGCCACGGCCGGCTGGTCCGACGGGGGCGGCAACACCGCGCTGCGCCGAGGCCCGAACATCCACGAACGCACGGGCAGTACCGCCGCGCCGGTCGACCAGCCCGCCGGGCAGTGGCATGCGGCCGGCCCGCTCAGTGCCGATTCCCTCAGCGCGGACGCCAGCGCGCTGGGCGCCGTACAACCGGTCAACCACGGCCTGGCCGGGTGGGCGTTCGACCCGCAGCTCGCGCTCAACAGCAGTCTGCTGACGAACGGCACCGTCTACCTGACGAAGATCCACGTCTCCAAGACGCAGGCCGTCACCAAGCTGAACTGGTGGGTCACAACCGTGGGCGCGACCCCGGCCGCCGGCCAGTGCCAGGTAGGACTGTACGACTCGGCAGGGACCCGGCTCGCCGTCACCACCGTGGACGCGGACATCTCCTCCACCGGCATGAAGACCACCACGATCCCCAGCACCACGCTGCAGGCCGGGCAGTGGTACTGGGTGGCCATGGTCTTCAACGCCAGCACCGCGCCCACCCTGGCCCGAGCCACCGGCAGCGCGGGCCTGGCAACCGCGGTCAACCTCAACCTCAGCGCGAGCGCATACCGCTACGCGACCAACGGCGTGGGCCAGACCAGCCTGCCCGCGACCATCAACCCAACCGCCAACGTAGCGACGGGATTCGCCGGGCCCTGGGCCGCAATCGGCTCCTGACCCTGCCATTCCCACCCCGCGCCCCGCGCCGTCGCCCGGGGCCTTTCTCATGTCTGGAGGCCCCATGGCCTGGTACAAAAACGCCGTCCGGCTGGAGCTCCAACCCGAAGCCCACGACCAGCCCTCGATCCGCCCCACCCAGATGCTCTTCCACAGCATCGTCGCCCCGTGGGACGAGCACCGCCTGTACGCCTACTGGAAGAACAGCACGTCCCTCGAGTCGCACTTCGGTGTGGACTTCGACGGCAGCCTCGGCCAGTACCTCTCCACCACCACCCGTGCCGACGCCAACTACCAGGCGAACCGGCGCGCGGACGGATCCGGCGCGATCAGCGTCGAGACCGCCTCCAACACCCGCGCGTCCGATCCGTGGACAGACGAGCAGCTCGACGCCCTGGCCGACCTCGGGGTGTGGGGGCACCGCACCCACGCCATCCCGCTACGGGCCTGCCGCAGCGGCTCGGACCCCGGGTTCGGCATCCACCGCATGTTCCCGCAGTGGTCCCCGTCAGGGACCGCCTGCCCGGGCGACAAGCGCGCCGCGCAGTTCCGCAGCGAGCTGCTGCCCGAGATCCTCAAGCGGACCGGGAAGCCCACCGCCCCCGCGCCGGGCAGCTCAAAACCGGCCGTCTCGCTGGCGCACATCCAAGCCGCGCAGCGCCGGGACCCGGGCCTGCCGCAGGGCGGCACCACCTACCGCGCTGAGGGCCTGGTCGTCGAGACCGCGCTGTACAAGGCGGGCCTGCTCGCCAAGCGCTGGGTCGACGGCTCCCTCGGCTCCCGCACACGGCCGGCCGTCTCGGAGTGGCAGGAGCGGTGCGGCTTCCGCGGTGCAGACGCGGACGGCTACTTCGGCAGGACATCACTCACCCGCCTGGGCACAGCCCATGGCTTCACCGTGAAGGACTGATTCACATGGCACGCATAGAGACGAAGGTCACCGCCGCGACCGCCGCGGCGTACGCCGGCAGCACCGGCCTGCTCGCCTCCCTGGAGGCCGTGCAGGACCATGCCGAACTGGTCGGGTGGATGCCGTCCGGGCTCGCCCCGTTCGTCCTCGCCCTGGTCCCGGCCGCCATCACGCTCGTGTCCGGCTGGGCGGCCAAGCACACCCCGCGTCGCCCCGGCCTGGACATCTGATGCTCGCGGGGGCTCGGCTGCTGACCAGGCGGCTGGGCCGCCGCGGCGCCCTTCTCACGATGAAGGGCACCATCGCCACCCTCTACGGGTCCGGTCAGCTTGCCGAGCCAGTCCGGGACACCAGCGGCCTGCGCCTGCTGCTTAAGCTCTGGCCGCTGGAGGTCTGGGGCTGGGCATGGATCACGGCCGGAGCCATCGCCCTGGTCTGCGCGTGGCTCCCACCGCGCCGGGACTGGCCCGGGTTCCTCGCCGTCTGGGCAATCACCGCGCCCTGGTCCATGTCCTACCTGGTGGCCTGGTGGCCGCTCGACGACAACCAGCGGGGATGGGTGGCGGCCCTGATCTTCGGCGCGTTCGGCGCGGTCTGCTTGGTCGCGATCGGCTGGGACGAGCCTCCGGCACGGACGGAGCGACCGCGTGAGACCTGAGATGCTGACCGCCCTGAGCGCCCTGGCCGTCGCCCTCGTTACGGCGGCCGGCGGCGTCATCACAACCGTCATCGGCCGGCGGCAGCCTCGGCGCGGGAGGGGGGCCGAGAGACGCGATGACTTCAGCGCGGTGACTGACAAGCTGGGCGAGCACATCGCGCGCCTGGAGCGGGAGGCCGAGCAGGACCGGCAGCAAGCCGAGGCCGACAGAGTCCGCATCAACGCCCAGGACTACGCGCTGCGGTACATCGCCGGTTGGGCGCGCTCCCTGGTCGCATACATGCGGCAGCAGAGTCTCGAACCCCCGCCGCCTCCCCAGCCCATACCTGACGAGGTCCGCCCGTACCTTCACGACATCGGATCATGACGTCGGCCCTGCTCTCCCTCGGGAGGGCAGGGCCGCTTTCGTGCGTCCAGGCGTACCGTGGCCGAGTGGCAAATGAAGACCTGGGGCGAACTCTCCGACGACTGCGCCGCCTGGCCTCACTGACCCAAGAGGAACTGGCTGAGCGCTCGGGCATCTCCGTCGATGTAATCCGTCAGCTAGAGCAACGCCGGAAGCACTCGGCCCGCCTGCCCACCCTGCACGCGCTGGCGAACGGCCTAGGCGTGGAGCTGACGACGCTGCTGGGAGACCCGCCAGCAGTGGCCGCGACCGGAGAGAACGACGGCCCGCGCTTTGTGGCCGTGCGTCGCGCCATCATGCCCGCATTGTGGGGGCCGGAGCCGAAGCCGCCAGAGCCTGGCTTCTCCCTGGAGCACCTGCGCGAGCAGATCGCTGACGGCTGGACGCAATACCACTCGGCCGAGTTCGACACGGTGATGAAGGCGCTTCCTGACCTGATCGCGGACGCGCGCACCGCCGCGGCCTCTGTCGATGACGACGACCGGGGCGCCGGTTTCGCGGCGCTGGGCAAGGCCCTCCAGCTTGCCGGGCACGTCGCCGTCCGGATGGGGAAAACGGACCTCGCGCTGATCAGCCTGGAGCGGGCCATAGAGGCGGCGGGGCGATCGTCTGATCCTCTGCTGCGCGCCATGATCGTGAACTCTGTCGCGTGGACCTACCAGCGGCAAGGGCGCCTCAGCGATGCCTTGAGCATCGCCCTGCACGCCGCAGGCGACATCAAGGACGGTGGACACACGGGCACTGCGGACGGCCTGAAGGTCTGGGGCGCGCTGACCATGTCCGCGGCCACCTCGGCCGCGCGCAGCAACGACTACGACCGAGCCTCCGCGCTGATGGCGCATGCAGAGGAGCAGGCGGCCCAGGTTTCCAAGCTGCCGCAGGGCAGCGACAGTCGCATGGTCAGCGTGTTCAGCCCGTCATCGGTACGCATCGAGCGTGTCCGGCTGGCCGTTCAGTACGGCCATCCCGAGGAAGCCTTGACGCTGGCGAAGGGGATGCGGCTAGGCAAGGACGTGCCCCCGTCCTGGCGGACGTGGCTGCTACTGGACGTAGCCCGCGCGCACACCGACCTCGGAGACGCGGCGGGAGCCGTGAAGGCACTGGAGTCGCTTCGACGCGTGGCGCCGGCATGGATGCAGCACCACACCTTGGCCGTGGCCATCGTGCGCGACCTGTGGGCCCTCCCCAACCACCCGCCGGGGCTGCGGCCGTTGGCAGAGTTCCTGGGGGTCGGCGCCTAGCGTCGCGAAAGTGGGACGTTCCGTCCCTGTCACCCTGTGTAGCCCGCCGATTCCATGAGTCGTGCAATGCCCCGGCGACCGCGCGAACGGCCCCGGGGCTTGGCCGACTACTGAGGAGTCGACATGGCCGAGAGTACGCAGAGCACAGCGCCCGCGCACAACTCCCCGGCGCCGAGCGCCCCACCGGCGGACATCCCCACGATGCGCGCGACTGTGGCCGAGGTACTGCCACCTGACGTGACCCCTGTCGACCTCACCACGCTGGAGACGCTGACCGGCCTGATGGTGGGCCACATGCAGCTGCTCATCCCGGAGATCGAGCGGGCCGCCGCGGCACTGTCCGCCGACGACGTGCCCCGCTACGTCGCTCTCGCCTGCGTCCGCGAGGCCCGCGGCAAGCTGGCCGCCCGCCCCGGACTGTTGCCGCACGACACGGCCGCGCACGTGCGGAGACTCGGCCGCTCGCTCCTCGCGCTGTGCGACCACTACGAGACGCTCACCGGCGTCCGCATGTGCCTGGCCTGCGACCAGCCCCTCAAGCCGGGCGAGCCGACCCGCCCCTTTGATCAGGGCAGCCAGTCCGGAGGCGCGGCGGTCTCCGGCCGGATCCACGAACGCTGCGCCAACACCGTCCGCATCCGCTGACCAGCGGCGCCTCCCCGGCGCGTAAAGGGGCCTAGGCGACCGAGTCGGGACAGGGTCGCACCCACAAACCCCCGCCCTGGGGGAGGTTGCGAAGGCTGCCCCGGGGGCGGGCCAGCCCGCTGTCTTCCGTCACGGGAGCGGCGGCGAGCACGATGAATCCGACACGTACGAGGAGAGCGCGATGAAGGCAGATCTGACCGACCGAATGGCCGGCGGCGACGGAGGCGGGGACGGCGGCGACAGCCTGCCGGGCGAGCCGTGGCCCGGCCCGCAGGAGCCCCCGTCCCCCGACGGCGGGCCGAAGGTCTGCGACTGACATGACCTTTAGCAAACTGGAGGAGGGGCGGTCCGAACTGGGCCGCTCCCTCCTGGAGCGCAAGGCCCTGACATCCGACTGGGCCCCTACGTTCGCTGCCGTTCCCCGGAGCGCGTTCCTGCCCGAGGTGATGTGGCCGCACGACATGGACACGGGCACCACCGCCACCGTGGACCGCAAGGAGGACCCTGCTCGATGGTCCGCCTACGCCGACGCCGACGTACCGATCGTGACGCAATGGGACGACGGTGCGAGCGACGAGCCCGGAAAGGCGCCCACCTCGTCGGCGTCCATGCCGTCCGTGGTCTTCCGCATGCTGGCTGACCTGGACGTACGCGAAGGGCACCAGGTCCTGGAGATCGGCACCGGCACGGGGTGGAACGCGGCTCTGCTCGCCCACCGCCTCGGTGTCGCCAACGTCGTCACCATCGAGATCGACCCGGTCGTGGCGACTGAGGCACGCACCCGGCTTGCGCGGGCAGGGTTCCCGGTGCTTGTGCTGACGCGGGACGGGGCTGAGGGAGACGTCCAGGGCGCGCCGTACGACCGGATCATCGTCACCGCAGGGGTGCGCAAGATTCCACCTGCCTGGATCGACCAGCTCCGGCTGGGCGGCATCATCGTCGCCCCCTGGGGGACTCACTACGGCCACCAGGACGCGATCGTGCGCCTGGAGGTCGCCGAGGACGGAGCGAGCGCGTCCGGGCCGTTCACGCGGCCCGCCGAGTTCATGAAGCTGCGCTCCCAGCGTCTCCCCTTCGCCGGCCATCACGCGTACGCGCCCGACGGTGTGGGCGCGGCGGAGCGCAGCACGACAGCGGTCACCGCGGACGAGTTGCTCGGTCCGGACCAGTTCGCGGCGAGCACGTTCGCTGTCGGCCTGCGCGTGCGGGACTGCCACCAACGTGCCGCCGACAAGCGGGACGGCGTCCGGCCCGTCTGGTTCTACGGCCTGGCAGACAACTCGTGGGCCTGCGTCATGTTCCACGACGAACAGTCCGAGGCTCAGGTCTGGCAGTCCGGTCCACGCCGCTTGTGGGACGAGGTGGCCGCCGCGCTGGACTGGTGGCGGGATGCGGGGAAGCCCACCCATGAGCGATTCGGCCTGACCGTCACTACCGAGGGCACGCAGCGGGCGTGGCTGGACGACCCTGCAGACAGCTGGAAAGTCTGAGTCACCTCGGTCTGGTCGCCTCGATCAGGGGGTGACCAGACCGCGGTCAGCCGACCAGGTCAGCGAGAGACACATCAAGAACGTGGGCGACTCGCAGCAGAACCCGGAACGTCGGATTGCCCCGCCCGGCTTCGAGGTTCTGCAGGGTCAGCCGGTCGATACCGGCCGTTAGGTAGACGGCCTCCTGCGTGAGGTTCTGGTGAAGCCGCTCAGCTCGGAATCGTTCGCCCATAGCCTGTAGCCGCTCGATCAGCCAGGTGTCATCTTCGGGTAGATCTTGCACCCCGCTAACGCTTGACGGGACCCAAAAACTTGTCGGCTGAATCTAATCAGCTTTGCATGATCTTGGAGGGGGCGGGTATCCAGAGCTGTGCACCCCCCTCATCGGTCGGCCCGCCCCGGTACCAGCTGCCACGCGGGAGGGGCAGGGCCAAGCGCCCCCGGTCTACGGATCGGGGGCGCCGCCTTTCCCTTAAGAGGGTTCCTATTCGACCTTTGACGCGTCGAACGCCTCGCTCTTGACCGGCAGGGCCTCCGCCGCGCCCGGCACCACGTCGACCGGCACCTCGGCGCGCAGGGCCGCCTCCACGGCGAGCTTCCGCAGCACCCGTTCCGGCTCGATCGCCACGACTTCCGAGACGGTGCCCGGATAATGGGCGAAGTTCAGGCCGTTGCCCGCGCCGATCTCGATCACCCGCCCGGACAGACCGGTGAGCAGCCGGTCGCGTACGGCGCCCATGCCCAGCTTCGTCTCGGCGCTCACGCTGAGGCGGGCGTAGGAGCGGGCGAACAGCGGATGGTGCACGGCATCCCGCGGCACCTTGCCGGTACGGGCGGACCGAAGGGGCATGAGGACCTCCCGGGCAGGACGGGCACTACCCCGATTGTCCCCCCCGTCGGCCCCGACGCACCCCCGCTGTGCACCCACGGAACCGTGCCGACGAAGCCGGCCCACGTCACAGCCACAGTCACCGGGCTTCCCGGCACCCGGGCGATCAGATGCCGTCCCGGAAGGCCCCGCCGTCCCACGTCCCGCCCAGCTCGGCAGCGAGCCACGTCGGTGCCGTCGTACGGAAGTCGGCCGGTGTCAGCGCCCCGAATCCGGCCGGGAGGGCCCCCAGCAGCGGTGCCCGGGCCACCTCCGGCAGATCCGTGACGTTGCAACGCGAGGCCAGATCGGGGGAGTCGGGCCAACTGCCGATCACCACACCGAACAAGTTCAGCCCGCGTGACCGCAGTTCACGGGCCGTCAGCTCGGTGACGTTCAGCGTGCCCAGGCCCGCCGACGCCACCACCAGGACCGGCGCGGCCATCAGTTCGGCGGCGTCGGCCAGCGTGCCGCCCTCGTCGTCGAAGTGGACCAGCAGTCCGCCCGCTCCTTCCACCAGCACCAGGTCGTGCTCGGTGGCCAGCTTCGCGGCGGCCTCGGCGATCTCGTGCGGACGCACCGGCGGCAGCCCCGCCCGGCGCGCCGCCGTCGCCGGGGCCAGCGGCTCCGGGTAGCGGGCGAGTTCGGCCGTCGTCACCGCGCCGGCGAGCCGCGCGCACTCGTCCGCGTCCCCGCGCTCGTCCGGCCGCAGCCCCGTCTGCGCGGCCTTCAGCACGGCCACCGTGCGCCCGGCGGCGAGAGCCGTGGCGGCGACGGCGGCGGTCGTGACCGTCTTGCCGATCTCCGTGCCGGTGCCCGTGATCACCAGAATCGTCATCTCAGCCCTCCCGTGCCGCCGCGCACACCGCACGTGCGATCCGCGCCAGATCGGCGTCGCCCGTGACATAGGGCGGCATCGTGTAGATCAGATCGCGGAACGGCCGCAGCCACACGCCCTCGCGCACGGCCGCCGCCGTCGCCGCCCGCATGTCCACCGGGTGGTCCAGCTGGACCACGCCGATGGACCCGAGGACCCGCAGGTCCTTCACCCCCGGCAGCTCCGCCGCGGGCGCCAGCCCTTCCCGCAGGCCCGCCTCGATCCGCTTGACCTCCGCGAGCCAGTCCTGGCCGAGCAGCAGCTCGATCGACGCGCAGGCGACGGCCGCCGCCAGCGGATTGCCCATGAACGTCGGCCCGTGCGCCAGCACCGGTACCTCGCCCCGCGAGATCCCGTCGGCCACGCGCGCGGTGCAGAGCGTGGCGGCCATCGTCAGGTACCCGCCGGTCAGGGCCTTGCCCACGCACATCACGTCCGGCGTCACCGCCGCGTGGTCCGCTGCGAACAGGGCGCCGGTGCGCCCGAACCCGGTCGCGATCTCGTCGAACACCAGCAGCACGCCGTGGGCGTCACACGCCTCGCGCAGCACCCGCAGATACGCGGGGGAGTGGAACCGCATCCCGCCCGCGCCCTGCACCACCGGCTCGACGATCACCGCGGCCAGCTCGTCCGCGTGCCGCTCGATCAGTGCGCGCAGCTGGTCGGCGTAGGACTCCTCGTACTCGGCCGGTGGCGGATCCGCGAAGACCTGGCGCTGCAGCACGCCCGTCCACAGGTCGTGCATCCCGCCCTCGGGGTCGCACACGGACATCGGCTGCCAGGTGTCGCCGTGGTAGCCGCCCCGCCAGGTCAGCAGCCGCTGCTTGCCGGGACGGCCGAGGGAGCGCCAGTACTGGAGGCACATCTTGACGGCGACCTCGACCGACACCGAGCCGGAGTCGGCGAGGAACACATGCTCCAGACCTTCAGGCGACATGTCGACAAGGAGCTTCGCGAGGCGGACGGCGGGCTCGTGGGTGAGCCCGCCGAACATCACATGGCTCATCCGGCCGAGCTGCTCGCGCGCCGCCTCGTTCAGCACCGGGTGGTTGTAGCCGTGGATGGCCGACCACCAGGACGACATCCCGTCCACCAGCTCGCCCGAGCCGTCCGCCATCCGCAGCCGCACCCCGTTCGCCGACTCCACGACCAGCGGCTCCTGCCGGCCCGGCATGGGACCGTACGGATGCCACACGTGCCGACGGTCCAGGTCCAGCAGCTCGGGCACGCTCAGGTCAGGCATTGGGCGCGAGGTCCGTTCCGGCACCCCGACGGCGTACGGCCACCAGGTCGGTGCGGGCCTCGCCCGGCTCCGGCTGCGCGGCGGAACCACAGCTCCCGCCACCCTCCGGCTGCGCGGCGGAACCGCAGCCCCCGCCGCCCTCGTGCGAACCGCACCCACCGCTCACCCGGTGCTCGGGCAGCGTCACCTCGCCGGCGCCCTCGATCTCGAACCCGGCGTCCGCGATCATCTCCAGGTCGGCCTTGCCCGCCTGGCCCTCACTGGTGAGGTAGTCACCGAGGAAGATCGAGTTGGCCAGGTGCAGCGCGAGGGGCTGCATCGTGCGCAGGTGGACCTCACGGCCGCCCGCGATGCGCACCTCGACGTCCGGGCAGACGAACCGCACCATCGCCAGGATCCGCAGACAGCGCTGCGGGGTGAGGTGCCACTCCTTGGCCAGCGGGGTGCCCTCGAACGGGATCAGGAAGTTCACCGGCACCGAGTCCGGGTCCAGCTCGCGCAGCGAGAAGACCACGTCCACCAGGTCCTCGTCGCTCTCGCCCATGCCCGCGATCAGACCGGAGCAGGCGGACAGACCGGCGCCGTGCGCCTTCTGCACGGTGTCGACGCGGTCGGCGTAGGTGTGGGTGGTGGTGATGTCGCCGTAGGTGGCCTCGGAGGTGTTGAGGTTGTGGTTGTAGGCGTCGGCGCCCGCCTCGCGCAGCCGCTCGGCCTGGCCGTCGGAGAGCAGCCCGAGGCAGGCGCACACCTCGACACCCTCGTTCTGGTCCTTGATCGCCTTGATGGTGTCCGAGACCCGGTCCACGTCACGGTCGGTCGGGCCGCGTCCGCTGGCCACCAGGCAGACCCGCTTGGCGCCGCCCGCGAGACCGGCGGCCGCCGCCTTGGAGG
Organism: Streptomyces sp. NPDC002776; assembly: GCF_053592195.1. NCBI lineage: Bacteria > Bacillati > Actinomycetota > Actinomycetes > Kitasatosporales > Streptomycetaceae > Streptomyces > Streptomyces sp. NPDC002776. The sequence continues at coordinate 164,560 of NZ_JBSFVG010000011.1, forward strand.
CCTCGTCCGGCTTGAGCCAGGTGTACTTGAGGATGCCGGCGGTCGAGCCGAGCCGCTGCGAGCAGTAGGAGCAGTCCTCGGGGCACAAGCCGGACTTGAGGTTGACCAGGTAGTTCAGTTTCACCCGGCGGCCGAACCAGTGCCGGCGCACCTTGCCGGCCGCGGCCACCACATCGAGCAGGTCGTCGTCGGAGGTGGCGAGGACGGCCAGGGCCTCCTCGCGGGTCGGCAGCTCGCGCCGCAGCCCCTTGTCCAGCAGCGTGTTCAGCAGGTCCATGAGAGCTGATCCTGTCCTAAGGAGTGGTCCCCGGCCAAGGAGAGTTCGTACAACTCGGCCCCTTCGACGTGTGGGTATTGCCACACCGTGGGTGCCTGGTCGTCCCGCTAGTGTCTGTGCGCTGCCTACAAAATCTCCGGAGGACTCATGGCGTTCGGCTGGATCGACGAGCAGGCGGAGCTGCGCCGCCGCGCCGGACTCGTACGGACGCTGCGCCCTCGCCCGGCCGACTCGCCGCTGCTGGATCTGGCCGGCAACGACTACCTGGGCCTGACCCACCACCCCGACGTCACTGAGGGCGCCGCGCGCGCGGCGCGGACCTGGGGCGGCGGCGCCACCGGCTCCCGGCTCGTCACCGGTACGACCCAGCTGCACGGCGAGCTGGAGCGGGAGCTGGCGGACTTCTGTGGCTTCGAGGCGGCGCTGGTCTTCTCCTCCGGCTACGCGGCCAACCTCGCCGCGGTCACCGCGCTCGGGCCGCACGGCTCGCTCATCGTGTCCGACGCCGGCAACCACGCCTCGCTGATCGACGGCTGCCGGCTGGCCCGCGGCACGACCCAGGTGGTCGCGCACGCCGAACCGGACGCCGTGCGCAAGGCGCTGCGGACGCACGACGGGCCGGCGGTCGCCGTCTCCGACACGGTCTTCTCGGTCGACGGCGACGCGGCCCCGCTGGCCGGGCTCGCCGAGGCGTGCCGAGAGTACGGGGCGGGCCTGGTCGTGGACGACGCGCACGGCCTGGGCGTGCTCGGCGACGGCGGCCGGGGCGCTCCGCACGCGGCGGGGCTGGCCGGCGCCGACGATGTGGTGGTCACGGTGACGCTGTCCAAGTCACTGGGCAGCCAGGGCGGTGCCGTGCTCGGCCCGGCCCGGGTCATCGACCACCTGGTCAACGCGGCCCGGACGTTCATCTTCGACACCGGACTCGCCCCCGCCGCGGCCGGTGCCGCCCTCGCGGCGCTGCGGCTGCTGCGCCGGGAGCCGGAGCGGGCGGCCCGGGCGCGTGCGGTGGCGAGCGAACTGCACGCCCGCCTGACGGCCGCGGGCCATCAGGCGGTGCGTCCGGACGCGGCGGTCGTCTCCGTGCGCGCGCCGTCCCCCGAGGGGGCTCTGCGCTGGGCGGCGGACTGCCGGGCGGCGGGTCTGGCCGTGGGCTGCTTCCGTCCTCCTTCCGTGCCCGACGGCATCTCGCGGCTGCGGCTGACCGCCCGCGCGGATCTCACGGGCGGTCAGATCGAACGCGCTGTACGGGTCATCGGCGAGACACGACCATGAGTCGGCGTGACACGGCCCTGCCGCCGTGGAACTGATGGACGCTGATCAGAACTTGCTCGGTGCTTGCTCGGAACCTGATCGCAACTGTCAGGACCGGATCGCGGCCGTGAAGTCCGCCCAGCTCTCGGGGGAGAAGAGCAGCGCGGGTCCGGCCGGGGCCTTGGAGTCGCGTACGGCGAACAGTCCGGCGCAGGGGCCGGTCAGCGGCCGAGCGGTCTCCACGCAGTTGTTCGCACCCGTGCTGTAACTGCTGCGCAGCCATTGCACGTCGTGCAGTTCGGTACTGGAAGGTACGTTCCGAGGCAGTGCAGTCATGGTGCCTCCTTACGCGCCGTCAGCTAGCCCGGCGATGTAATCCAGCGATTCCTCGGGCGAAAGGGCGTGGATCTGAAGGGTGGTGAAGGCCTCCGTGTACGCCTGGAGGTCTTCTTTCCGTTCGAGGTAGAGGCTACTCGTCAAGTGGTCGAGAACAACCACGTCCAGATCAGAAGTGCGCGAAAATGAGAAAATAACGAAAGGCCCGGTGACTCCGATGTGCGCCCCGGCCGTGAACGGCAGTACCTGCAGCCGCACTTGTGGCAGGCGTCCCGCCTCCACCAGCTGCCACAGCTGCCGGGCCATCACCCCGGGGCCGCCGATCTCCCGGTGCAGCACCGCCTCGTCGAGCACCGCGCTCAGCTCCAGCGGCGGCTCGCCGCGCAGCACGTCCTGCCGGGCCAGCCGCACTTCCACCAGCGTGTCGAGGCGCTCGTCCGTGTCGTCCAGGCCGCCTACCGCGGCCCGGGTCACCTCCCGGGCGTACTCGGGCGTCTGGAGCAGCCCCGGCACCACGGAGGTCTCCAGCGTGCGCAACGCGCTCGCCTGGGACTCCAGGCTGATGAAGTCCCGGTAGGTCGGCGGCAGCACCCCGCGGTAGGCGTGCCACCAGTGGTGCCGGCCCGCGCCGTCGTCGGAGCCCGCCAATACCAGCAGCAACTCCCGTAGTTGGGAGTCGGCGACGGCGTAGGCGTCCAGCAGTAACCGCACATCGGCCGGTTTCACCCCGCTGGCGCCGGTCTCGATCCGGCTGACCTTCGACTGGTGCCAGCCCACCAGCCGCGCCGCCTCACCACTGGTGAGCCCCGCACCGGCGCGCAACGCACGCAGTTCGGCGCCCAGCTTCCGGCGGCGTACCGCGGGACCGTGCTGCATGCGCTACTCCTTACTTCAACCGGGCCGCCCAAATACGCTCTCGCGTCGCAGAGTTCACCGCATCGAGCGACAGATATATGCATATCTTGGTGGATCGCCACCGTGACCGGCGCGGTAATGGCAGTCTGGCGAGGAAGCACCAGTCCGGGACCGTACTCGAACCATCCGCTCCGTGTCGGACCGCGGTCCCGTGGGAAAGGGACGACGCCGCCATGGCAGACCATCTGGAAGCATCCGTCACTCTGCCGAGCGATCCCGCCTCGGTCTCCGCGGCCCGCGGCTATGTGGTCAGCACTCTCGAGGAATGGGGACTGCCCGCAGGGACGGACGTGGCCGACACCATCCGGCTCATCGTCTCCGAACTCGCCACCAACGCCGTACAGCACACCCTCGGCCAGTCACCCACCTTCACGGTGGACCTCGAACTGAGCCATGACGAACACCTGCGCATCGGGGTCACCGACAGCCACCCGCGGTTCCCCAAACGACTGCCGGCCGCTGTCCAGCAGGACAACGGCCGCGGTCTGGTCATCATCCGCTGGCTGACCGCCGAGTGCGGCGGCCGACTCAGAGTCAGGCCGACCCGTGAGGGCGGCAAGACGGTCTCCATCGAACTTCCCTGGACCGTACCGGCCCAGCCGGTCACCACCGCCGGTCAGCAGGAGCCCTAGCGAGCGCCCCTGCGGGCGGTACAGCGCTGACCGCCCCGGGAGCGGTCCGGCTCCTCGCGGCGGTCACTCGGGCACCCGTCAGGGCGGCGGCGTGTCAGGGGCGCCACCGCCCTTCGGGTGGCGGCCGGTCAGCTCACCCGGCCGTACCAGACGCTCTTGGTCCAGATCTTCTGCAGCCTCACCACATCCCCGGTCTTCGGGGCGTGCCAGAGCTTCCCCTTCCCGGCGTAGATGCCGACGTGGTAGACGTTCGACCCCGAGTGGAAGAACACGAGGTCGCCGGCCTTGCGGCTCTTGGCGGAGATGTGGCGTGTCTTGTTGTACTGCTGGGCCGCCGTACGAGGCAGCTTCTTGCCCGCCTTCTTGAACGAGTAGAGCGTGAGCCCGGAGCAGTCGAAGCGGTACGGGCCCGTGGCGCCGTACTTGTACGGGGAGCCTTTCTTGGAGGCCGCGACCTGGAGTGCCTTCGTCGCCGGCGTAGCCGCCTCCGCTTCCGCGGAGAGGCCCGGGGCCACGAGCGAACCGCCCACGGCGGCGATGGTCAGAGCCGAAGCCGTACCGGCCCGGGCCATGAGCGACGGGACACGATTGAGCGCAGTCATGCGCAACCCTTCGTCAGCCGCCTGTGAAGGATGACCTGTCGGATTCGGGCTGGCGAAGTTGCCCGGCCGCGATGCGGCTTCACCCCAAGGGCTGCTCGGCACGGACATCCGTGCCGGCGACCCGTCGTGCTCGGGTCCTCCACTCCTGCCGATCCACTCCTGTCGACCGGTCATCCGGGCGGCGGCAGGACTCGGCGTCCGCCCGGATCGCCCCGCCGTGGTGGCGGGGGCTTGTCGTCAGTCAGGGATCTTGGCTCACGGATGTCCGAAAATCCCAACGGAACCGGGGATTTGTGGCGTTACTCACCACTCACCCGTTCGGGTGGACACTGCTCCGTTCGAACCAGCGTCGAGGCTACGGAGGATGCCCGGACCAGCACCGGAACGTCTCTTTCGGGTGAGGGCCTAGCCTCGTTGCGCAACCCTGACGGGCCCACGGCAGGAGACACGACTACGCCGAAAGGGGGTACCTCCTTTGGTCCGTTTCGACTCCGGTCCGGACGCCTCGACGCCATCGCCGAATGGCCGGACCGGGCTCACCTGCGTCAACTGTCCGAGCGAGGCGGCAGCGTGACACGAGCCGTGCGGCGCTCGCCGTCCAACACCCGCAGTGCGCGCGCCGACGTGGGGCCCGAATGCGCGTCAGTTCCTCGGTCCGGGCCGCCGGATCGCTCGCCCGGCCCCCCCACCGGCTTCCGCCCGGCCGGCAGCTCCGGAGGCGGCGCCCTGGGCCCCTGACGGGTCACAGCTCGGTTAACGTGCCCGAAACCCGGTCCAACTAGCCTCCCTCCACGCCACCAGGGACTTTGCCCGTGGCAGCGGCAACCGGGCCCCGCACGGTCCGGAGCGAGGACTGTGAGGTGGGCTGTGCAACTGACCCCGCACGAGCAAGAGAGACTGCTGATCCATGTGGCGGCCGACGTGGCCGAGAAGCGCCGGGCCCGCGGGCTCAGGCTCAACCACCCGGAGGCGGTCGCCCTCATCACCTCGCACATCCTCGAAGGCGCGCGGGACGGCCGTACGGTCGCCGAGCTCATGGCCTCCGGACGCAAGCTGCTCACCCGGGACGACGTCATGGACGGCATCGCGGAGATGATCCACGACGTCCAGGTCGAGGCGACCTTCCCGGACGGCACCAAGCTCGTCACCGTCCACGAACCGATCGTCTGAGGGGGCTGCGATGATTCCCGGAGAGATCCTGTTCGCGGACGAGCCCGTCGTGTTCAACGAGGGCCGCGAGGTCACCCGGCTGACCGTCCTGAACGCCGCCGACCGGCCCGTCCAGGTCGGCTCCCACTACCACTTCGCCGAGGCCAACCCCGGCCTGGACTTCGACCGTGCCGCCGCCCGCGGCAAGCGCCTGAACATCGCCGCCGGCACCGCCGTGCGCTTCGAGCCCGGCATCCCCGTCGACGTCGAACTCGTCCCGCTGGCCGGCGCCCGCGTCGTGCCCGGACTGCGCGGGGAGACCGGAGGTGCCCTCGATGCCTGAGATCTCCCGGGCCGCGTACGCCGACCTGTTCGGCCCGACGACCGGCGACCGGATCCGGCTCGCCGACACCGATCTGCTGGTCGAGATCGAGGAGGACCGCTCCGGCGGCCCCGGACTCTCCGGTGACGAGGCCGTGTTCGGAGGCGGCAAGGTCATCCGCGAGTCCATGGGACAGTCGCGTGCCACGCGCGCCGAAGGCACCCCGGACACGGTGATCACCGGCGCGGTCGTGATCGACCACTGGGGGATCGTCAAGGCGGACGTCGGCATCCGCGACGGACGGATCACCGGCCTCGGCAAGGCGGGCAACCCCGACACCATGGACGGGGTCCACCCCGACCTCGTCATCGGCCCCGAGACCGAGATCATCTCGGGCAACGGCCGGATCCTCACGGCCGGCGCCATCGACGCGCACGTCCACTTCATCTGCCCGCAGATCGCCGACGAGGCGCTGGCGGCGGGGATCACCACGCTGATCGGCGGCGGCACCGGACCGGCCGAGGGCTCCAAGGCGACCACCGTGACGCCGGGGCCCTGGCATCTGGCGCGGATGCTGGAGGCAATGGAGCAGTACCCCCTCAACGTCGGCTTCCTCGGCAAGGGCAACACCGTCTCGCACGAGGCGATGCTGTCGCAGATCCGCGGCGGCGCGATGGGGCTGAAGCTGCACGAGGACTGGGGCTCCACGCCCGCCGTCATCGACGCCTCGCTGACCGTCGCCGACCGCACCGGCATCCAGGTCGCCATCCACACCGACACGTTGAACGAGGCCGGGTTCGTCGGTGACACCCTCGCCGCCATCGGCGGCCGGGGCATCCACGCCTACCACACCGAAGGCGCGGGCGGCGGGCACGCGCCGGACATCATGACCGTGGTCTCCGAGCCGCATGTGCTGCCCAGCTCCACCAACCCGACGCGGCCGTTCACCGTCAACACCGCCGAGGAACACCTCGACATGCTGATGGTGTGCCACCACCTGAACCCCGCGGTGCCGGAGGACCTCGCCTTCGCCGAGTCCCGCATCCGGCCCTCGACCATCGGCGCCGAGGACATCCTGCACGACCTCGGCGCCATCTCGATCATCTCCTCCGACTCGCAGGCCATGGGACGCGTCGGCGAGGTCGTCATGCGGACCTGGCAGACCGCGCATGTGATGAAGGGGCGGCGGGGAGCACTGCCCGGGGACGGGCGCGCGGACAATCTCCGGGTACGGCGGTACGTCGCCAAGTACACGATCAACCCCGCCCTCGCCCAGGGCATCGCCGGGCAGGTCGGGTCCGTGGAGACCGGGAAGCTCGCCGACCTGGTGCTGTGGGAGCCGGCGTTCTTCGGGGTCAAGCCGCACCTGGTCATCAAGGGCGGGCAGATCGCCTACGCGCAGATGGGCGACGCCAACGCCTCCATCCCCACCCCGCAGCCGATCCTGCCGCGCCCCATGTACGGCGCGATCGGCCGCGGCCCGGCCGCCAACTCCCTGAACTTCGTGGCCCCCTTGGCGATCGAGGACGGGCTCCCCGAGCGGCTGCGGCTCGGCAAGCGGTTCGTGGGGATCGAGTCGACCCGGGGGGTCACCAAGGCCGACATGCGGGAGAACTCCGCCCGGCCCGAGGTGCGGGTGGATCCCGACAGTTTTGCCGTGCACATCGACGGGGAGCTGGTCGAGGCCGCTCCCGCCGCTGAACTGCCCATGGCGCAGCGCTACTTCCTCTTCTGATGTCCAGGGCAGCGCTGCTCGTCCTGGCCGACGGACGGTTCCCCGCCGGGGGCCACGCGCACTCCGGCGGGGCCGAGGCCGCGGTCAAGGCGGGACGGATCACCGGGACCGGGACCCTGGAGGACTTCTGCCGCGGGCGGTTGCACACGGCGGGGCGGGTCGCCGCGGCCCTCGCCGCGTCGGCCGCGCTCGGGGTGGACGCGGTGGCGTTGGACGCGGCCGCGGACGCCCGCACCCCCTCGCCCGCGTTGCGGACCGCCGCGCGGAAGCTGGGGCGGCAGTTGCTGCGGGCCGCCCGGGCCGTCTGGCCCTGCGACGAACTCGACGCCCTGGCCGGGACGTTCCCCAAGGGGGCGCACCAGCCGGTGGTGCTGGGGGTCGCTGCCCGGGCGGCGGGGCTCGGACCGGTGGACGCGGCGTACTGCGCCGTCTACGAGAGCGTCAGCGGGCCCGCGTCCGCGACCGTACGACTGCTGAGCCTCGATCCGTTCGAGGCCACGGCCGTGCTGGCCCGGCTCGCTCCCGAGCTGGACCGGGTCGTGGACCAGGCGGTACAGGCCGCGCGGGCGGTGGCCGACGAGGGAGTCGACGCGCTGCCCGCCGCGTCCTCGCCGCTGCTGGAGATCGGCGCGGAGGTGCACGCCTCCTGGGCGGTGCGGTTGTTCGCGTCCTGAGATCACACGCAAGGCCGGCCCGACGGGCTGAACGGACCAGGCCGGCAGAGAAGGAGCCGTACATGCATCTCGACCACTCCCACGACGGGCCCGCCGCCCTCAGCGCCGACGCCCGGCGCCCCGACGGCTCCCGCCGTGCCCTGCGGATCGGGCTCGGCGGGCCCGTGGGGTCCGGGAAGACCGCCACCGTCGCAGCCCTCTGCCGGGCCCTGCGCGACGAGTTGTCCCTCGCCGTCGTCACCAACGACATCTACACCCGCGAGGACGCCGAGTTCCTGCTGCGGGAAGCCGTGCTGCCGCCCGAGCGGATCACCGCCGTGGAGACCGGCGCCTGTCCGCACACCGCCATCCGGGACGACATCTCCGCCAACCTCGAAGCCGTCGAGGACCTGGAGGACGAGGTCGGGCCGCTGCAGCTCATCCTCGTGGAGTCCGGCGGGGACAACCTCACGGCGACCTTCTCCAAGGGGCTCGTCGACGCGCAGATCTTCGTGATCGACGTGGCCGGCGGCGACGACATCCCGCGCAAGGGCGGACCCGGCGTGACCACCGCCGATCTGCTCGTCGTCAACAAGACCGACCTCGCCCCCTACGTCGGCTCCGACCTCGCCCGCATGGCGGCCGACGCCAAGGCGCAGCGGGCCGAACTTCCGGTGATCTTCCAGTCGTTGCGCTCCGAGCACGGCGTGCGGGACGTCGCCGCGTGGGTGCGGGCGCAACTCGCCGCGTGGTCGGCGTGATCGCCACCGGCGTCGCCGCCACCGCCCGGATCGGCGCCCGCGACGACGGCCGGGGCGGTACGGCGCTGCCCGTGCTGGAGGGCGAGGGGCCGCTGGCGCTGCGGCGCACCCGGGGGAGCGGGAGCGAGGCCCGGGTCATGCTCGTCGGCGCGATGAGCGGCCCCCTCGGCGGTGACCGCTTCGCCGTCGAGGCCGACGTGGCGCAGGGGGCCCGCCTGCACGTCGGATCCGCCGCCGCGACCATCGCCCTGCCCGGCCAGGCCAAGGGCGACGCCCGCTACGACGTCCGGCTCACCGTCGCCGACGGCGGCGAACTGCGCTGGCTGCCCGAGCAGTTGATCTGCGCCGGCGGCAGCGATCTGTACGTCACCACCCGGGCCGACCTCGGTGCGGGAGCCCGGCTGGTGCTGCGCGAGGAGCAGGTGCTCGGGCGGGTGGGGGAGGAGCCGGGGCGGCTCACCAGCCGGCTGACCGTGCGGATCGCCGGGCGGACCGTCCTGGACCAGGAACTCGCCTGCGGGCCCGGAGCGCCGGGCGGCTGGGACGGGCCCGCCGGACTGGCGGGGCATCGCGCGCTCGGGCAACTCGTCGTCGTACGGCCCGAGTTCGCGGTTGAGCCCGTGACGCCCCGCATCCTCGCCGAGCACGCCGTGCTGGTTCCGCTGGCGGGCCCGGCCGCACTGGTGACCGCCGTGGCGCCGGACGCGCGGGTGCTGCGTCAGGTGCTGGACCGGGCGCTGGGGGCGCTCACTGCGTGAACCGCCCGGCCCTGCGCCGTCGGAGGGCTCAGCCGAGCGGCATCTTCCGGAACCTGCGCCGGGGGCCGCTCGCCTCGGCCTCCTTCGCCTTGACCACGGCCGCGTACTCGTCGACGTACTCCTGCTCGGAGAGCGACAGGATGGCGTACATGATCTCGTCGGTGATGGCGCGCAGGACCGCCTTCTCGTTCTCCATCCCCGCGTAGCGGGAGAAGTCCAGGGGCTCGCCGAAGCGGATGACCACCGGGTGGATGTGGGGGATGACCTTGCCGGGCGGCTGGGCCTCGAAGGTGCCGATCATCGCGCAGGGGATCACCGGGACCCCGGCCTTCAGCGCCATCACGGCCACGCCCACCTTGCCCTTGTACAGGCGGCCGTCGTGCGAGCGGGTGCCCTCCGGGTAGATGCCCAGCAACTCGTCCTTGCTCAGTACCCCGAGGCCCTCGCGGATGGCGGCCTGGCCCGCGTCCTTGCCGGAGCGGTCGACCGGGATCTGCCCCGCGCTGCGGAAGAAGAAGGCCGTGAGACGGCCCTTGATGCCGGGGCCGGTGAAGTACTCGGCCTTGGCCAGGAAGGTGATGCGCCGCTTCAGGATCGCGGGCATCAGGAAGTGGTCCGAGAAGGAGAGGTGGTTGCCCGCGACGATCGCCGCCCCGGACGACGGAACGTGTCCGAGGCCCTCGATGCGCGGGCGGAAGACCAGTCTCAGCAAGGGGCCCAGCAACACGTACTTGAGCAGGTAGTAGAACAAAGAGGCGCTCCTCTACGTGCTGGTCAACCGGCGTGTTGTGGGGGTGTCAGTGTAGGCGCAGGCAGGGGCGCCCGTAACCGGGCCGGGACGACTGGCGCAGACCTTTCCGGCGACCTTGACAGCGGCGGCCGTGCTCACTCGACCGGTTCGGTGAGCGACTGCTCGGCCCAGATGATCTTCCCTTCGGGGGCGAAGCGCGTGCCCCAGCGCTGGGCGAACTGGGACACCAGCAGCAGTCCCCGGCCGCCCTCGTCCGTGGCGCGGGGATGGCGCAGATGGGGTGCGGAGGCGCCGCCGTCGAAGACCTCGCAGATCAGCGAGCGTTCCTTGATCAGCCGCAGCCGGATGGGCCCAGAGGCGTGCCGTATGGCGTTGGTGACCAGCTCGCTGACGACCAGCTCGGTGGTGAAGGCCAGCGGCTCCAGACCCCACTCGGTGAGCTGGCGGGTGGCGCTCTTGCGGGCCTCGGCGACCATGGCGGGGTCGCTCGGCAGGTCCCAGTCCGCGACCTGGCCGTCACCGAGCAGCCGGGTGCGGGCCATCAACAGCACCACGTCGTCGCGCGGCCGTACCGGCACCAGTTCGTCGACCACGGCACGGGAGTGCAGCGCGAGCGAGGCCGCCGGGCGCTCCAGGGCCGGCCGCAGCCGGTCCGGGTCCGTGTCGACGGCCCACGAGTCCCCGCGGGCCAGCAGACCGTCCGTGTACAGGGCGAGGACGCTGCCCTCGGCGAGGACCATCTCGACCGACTCGAACGGCGGGCCGCCGATGCCCAGCGGCGGGCCCTGCGGCAGATCGACGAAGGTGACCTCCCCGTCGGGCAGCACCACGGCCGGGGTGGGATGGCCCGCGGCGGCCATGGTGCACTGCCCGTCGACCGGGTCGTACACCGCGTACACGCACCCGGATCCCACCGCCCGCATGCTGCCGGAGCCCTCCGTGTCCGGGGCCACGCCGTCGTCCCGGGCCGACCGTCCGACCAGGTCGTCGAGGTGGGCCAGCACCTCCTCGGGCCGCAGGTCCAGCGCGGCGAGCGTCCGTACGGCCGTACGCAGCCGGCCCATGGCCGCGGCGGCGCCGATGCCGTGCCCCGGGACCTCGCCCACCACCAGGGCGACCCGCGCCCCGGACAGCGGCACCACGTCGTACCAGTCGCCGCCGAGGCCGGTCAGCTCGTCGGCGGGCCGGTAGCAGGCGGCGACCTCCACGGCGTCCTGGTCGGACAGCCGGTGGGGGAGCAGGCTGCGCTGAAGGACGAGGGCCGCGTCCCGTTCGCGGGTGTAGCGGCGGGCGTTGTCCACGCAGACCGCGGCCCGCGACACCAGGTCCTCGGCGAGCCGCAGATCGTCCTCGTCGAACGGCTCCTGGCGGCCCCGCCGGAAGAACGTGGTGATGCCCAGGGTCACGCCCCGGGCCCGGACCGGCACGATCATCACGCTGTGCAGACCCAGCTCCCGGAAGGTGGCCTCCCGGCCGAGCACGTCCGTCGCCCACTCCCGGGCCAGCGGATCCAGCTGTTCCGCGCGCCAGGAGCTGCCCGTGGTCAGACAGCGGATCGGCGGCGATCCGGCCAGATAGGTGGCGACCGAGCCGATGCCGACGGCCCCGTCCTCGTGCACCGAGCGATGGCCCGCCCGGCGCAGCTCCACCGGCTCGCTGTCGCTCAGCGGCCCCGGCGCCGGTTCCCCGCCGCGGATCACCGACTCCAGCAGGTCCACCCGGGCCAGGTCGGCGAAGCCGGGCACGGCCACGTCGGCCAGCTCCTGGGCGGTGTGCACCACGTCCAGGGTGCGGCCGATGTGCCGGCCCGCCTTGTCCAGCAGGGCGAGCCGCCCGCGGGCCCGGTGCCGCTCGCTGACGTCGACGACCGTGTAGTACACGCCCATCGCCCGGCCCCGGTCGTCGTCCAGCCGGGTGAACGACATCATGTGCGCCGTCTCCCGGTGCGGGGCGGAGCGCACCCGGCCCAGGTGTTCGTACCCGACCACCGGCTCCCCGGTCTCCAGCACGCGCCGCATCTGCGCCTCGACGCCCGCCGCGTCCAGACCGGGCTGTATGTCGCCCAGCCGCCGCCCGAGCCGCTGGTGGGCCGGTCCGCCGCCGAACTGCTCCAGCGCGGCGTTGGACCACACGAACCGCAGGTCGGTGTCGACGATCGCTATGCCGACGGGCGAGCGGGCCACCATCTGCTCCAGCACCGGCCGGCTCATGTTCCAGCCGGGCTCCTGCTCCATCTCCGACAGCAGCGCCAGCCAGCGGGCCGGACCGCCCGGCTCCGGCGCCGCCACGACCCGCACCATGACCCGTACCTCACGGCCGTCCGCCCGCCGGGCGGTCAGCAGCCCGGCCCAGCCGCCGTCCCGGCGACAGCGTTCGGCCAATTCGGGGACGCGGGCCGCGTCCCCGGCCGCCAGCAGCCCCGAGACCGGCCGGCCCACCACCTCCGCCGCCGGGTACGCGAACAGCCGCTGGGCCCCGCTGGTCCAGCAGGTCACCAGCCCCTGGGCGTCGAGCAGCACGGGGGCGGCATCGGCCACGTCGAACCGATGCCGCTCCGCGGCGTGCTCCTCGTGTGTGCCCACGGCCGACCTCTCCGTCGCTGGGTTCGCTGAGAGCGGTCCACGTCAGTGGTCTACCACCTCTGATCCCAGTGTTCACCCTCGCAGCGAGGAGCAAAGACGGCCACCGCGCGGATCAGACCTGCCCGAGCACCTTCTCCAGCGAGGCGAGTGCCCCGGTCAGCTCCTCCGCGGTGATCGTCAGCGGGGGCGCGAGCCGGATGGTGGAGCCGTGGGTGTCCTTGACCAGCACACCCTCCCGCATCAGCCGCTCACCGATCTCCCGCCCGCTGCCCACGGCCGGGTCGACGTCCACGCCCGCCCACAGGCCGCGCGTGCGGAAGCCGACGACACCCTTGCCGACCAGCTCCCGCAGACCGCCCCGCAGGACCACGCCCAGCTCGGCCGCCCGGCGCTGGAATTCACCCGTCTCCAGCAGTTCCACCACCGCGGTGCCGACCGCGGCGGCCAGCGGGTTGCCGCCGAACGTCGAGCCGTGCTCGCCGGGCCGCAGCACCCCGAGCACCTCCCGCCGGGCCACCACCGCGGACACCGGGACGATGCCGCCGCCGAGCGCCTTGCCGAGGAGCAGCATGTCGGGGACGACCGCCTCGTGCTCGACGGCGAGGGTGCGGCCGGTGCGGCCGAGGCCCGACTGGATCTCGTCCGCGACGAACAGGCAGCCCTTGCGCCGGGTCAGCTCCCGCACCCCGGCCAGATAGCCGTCGTCCGGGATGAGCACGCCCGCCTCACCCTGGATGGGCTCGATGAGCACCGCCGCCGTGGTGTCGTCGACGGCCTCCTCCAGCGCGGCCAGGTCGTTGTACGGCACGATCCGGAAACCCGGGGTGAAGGGCCCGAAGCCGGCGCGGGCGGTCTCGTCGGTGGAGAAGCTGACGATCGTCGTCGTACGGCCGTGGAAGTTGTCCGCCGCGACCACGATCGTGGCCCGGTCGGCCGGGACGCCCTTGACCTCGTACGCCCACTTGCGGGCCACCTTGACGGCGCTCTCGACCGCCTCGGCGCCGGTGTTCATGGGCAGCACCATGTCCAGACCGGTCAGCGCGGCGAGGCGTTCGGCGAACTCGGCGAGCCGGTCGTTGTGGAAGGCGCGCGAGGTCAGCGTGAGCCGGTCCAGCTGGCGGTGGGCGGCCTCGATCAGGCCGGGGTGGCGGTGGCCGAAGTTGAGCGCCGAGTAACCGGCCAGCATGTCGAGGTACCGGCGGCCCTCGACGTCCTCCACCCAGGTGCCCTCGGCGCGCGCGACGACGACCGGCAGCGGGTGGTAGTTGTGCGCGAGGACGGGCTCCTCGGCACGGATCAGGTCGGCGGAGGAACGGGTGCGCGCGGGTGCGGTCATGAGCGGATCTCCTGGGTGCAGCACTTGATGCCGCCGCCGGCCTTGAGCAGCTCGGACAGGTCGACGGGGACGGGGACGTAGCCGCGCAGGGCGAGCTGGTCGGCGAGGGCGGTCGCGCCCGGGGCGATGAAGACGTGCAGGCCGTCGGAGACGGAGTTCAGGCCGAAGGCCATCGCGTCCTCGCGGGTCGCCAGGACGGCGTCCGGGTACAGGCGCCGCAGCACCTCGCGGCTGCCCGGCGAGAACGCCTCCGGGTAGTAGGCGATGTTCTCCTCACGGCCGTCGTCGAGCACGAAGAGCGCGGTGTCGAGGTGGTAGAAGTACGGGTCCACCAGCGTCAGCCCGATCACCGGGACGCCGAAGAACTCCTGCACCTCGCGATGGGCCTCGCGGGTCGTGCGGAAGCCGGTGCCGGCCAGCACGTACCGGCCCGTGGGGACCAGGTCGCCCTCGCCCTCGCACACCGACTCCGGGCGGTAGACGTCGAATCCGGACGCCTTGAACCAGGTGTCGTAGTGGGTGGACTCGGGGCGGCGCTCGGGGGCGTGGAAGAGGGAGCCGAAGACCCGGCCGTCGACGGTGACCGCGCAGTTGGCGGCGAAGACCATGTCGGGCAGGCCGGGGACGGGCTCCACCGACTCGACGGTGTGGCCGTGGGAGCGGTAGGCGCGGATCAGCGACTGCCACTGCTCCTGGGCCAGATCGACGTCGACCCGGGTGTCGGGTTGCATCCAGGGATTGATCGCGTACTGGACGGCGAAGTGTCTGGGTTCGCAGACGAGAAAGCGCCGTCGGCGCTGCACACGGCTTTCGGGCACAGAGGGGTTCCTCCGCTTCCTGCGGTGTGGATGGGGTTGACACCACGGTAGGAAGTGACGGAGACGCCCGACAAGGAACAAGAGCTGCGTGTTCACGCAGGAATGCTGCGTATTTTCGCCGCTCAGCGCACGACTGCTGCGCCTTCGGGCGCCGGGTGACTGGCGCCCGCCTCCGGGCTGTCCGGGAGGAGGTGGGACAGCACCATCACGCTGATCGTCTTGCGGATGAACGGCTCGACGCGGATCCGCTCCAGCACCTCCTCGAAGTGCTCCACGTCCCGCGCCCGCACGTGCAGCAGCGCGTCCGCGCCGCCGGTCACCGTCATCGCCGCGGTGATCTCCGGATGGTTGCGGACCACCTCCGCCAGCCGCCGCGGCGGGGCCGCGCCCTCGCAGTACACCTCGACGTACGCCTCCGTGCGCCAGCCCAGCGCCGACGGCTTCACCGTGGCCGTGAACCCGGTGATCACCCCGGACTCCCGCAGCCGGTCCACCCGCCGCTTGACCGCAGTGGAGGACAGCCCGACCTCCGCGCCGATCTCGGCGAAACTGCACCTGGCATTCGCCATCAGGGCGGTGAGGATCTTCCGGTCGAGCTCGTCGAAGGGCGTGGGCCTGCTGTTCATGGCCGCACCCTATCCAGCGGGAACGTCCGACCTCGGCCCGTGTGCAGGCGTACGAATTGCTCCTACACTCCACGTTCATGCTGCGCGCCCTGGCTGTCGACGACGAAAGCCCTTCGCTGGAGGAACTGCTGTTCCTCCTCAACGCCGATCCCCGGATCGGCAGCGCGGAGGGCGCGGGGGACGCCACCGTGGCGCTGCGCCGGATCAACCGCGCCCTGGAATCGGGGCCGGGCGGGCCCGAGGCGATCGACGTGGTGTTCCTCGACATCAACATGCCCGGCCTCGACGGACTCGACCTGGCCCGGCTGCTCACCGGGTTCGCCAAGCCGCCGCTGGTCGTGTTCGTCACCGCGCACGAGGACTTCGCCGTCCAGGCCTTCGACCTCAAGGCCGTCGACTACGTCCTCAAACCGGTCCGCAAGGAGCGGCTCGCCGAGGCGGTCCGCCGGGCCGCCGAACTCATCGGCACCGGCCCCCGCATACCCGTCCACGAGCCCGACCCCGACCACATACCCGTCGAACTCGGCGGCGTGACCCGGTTCGTCTCCGTCGATGACATCACCCATGCCGAGGCCCAGGGCGACTACGCCCGGCTGCACACCGACAAGGGCAGCCATCTCGTCCGTATCCCGCTGTCCACCCTGGAGGAGCGCTGGCGCTCCCGCGGCTTCGTCCGCATCCACCGCCGCCATCTGGTCGCCCTGCGCCACATCGGCGAACTCCGCCTGGACGCGGGCTCGGTGAGCGTCCTGGTCGGCACCGAGGAGCTCCAGGTCAGCAGGCGGCACGCGCGCGAGCTGCGGGACCTGCTGATGAGGAGGACCTGACGGTGCCCGGCCAGGACCCCGCCGAGCGCCGCGTCGTCGTCACCGGCCCGCCCCGCCGCACCCCCGCGTCCGGCTACTACCGCCCGCGCACCGAGATCGACGAGCAGACCACCCTCGGCCACACCTACGTCCGCTCCCTGATGCGCTCCCAGCTGCGCGCCGCCCTCGCCGTGGTCGCCGTCCTCGCCCTGCTCATCGGCCCGCTGCCGCTGCTGTTCGCCACCGTCCCGGACTCCGACCGCCTGGAATGGACGGTCCTCGGTTTCGGCCTGTACGCCCCGCTCGTGCTGCTGGCCCGCTGGTACGTACGGCGCGCCGAACGCAACGAGCGGGACCTCGTCCGCCTCGTCGAGGACCAGGACCGCTGAGGGCCGACGGACCGTGAACGAGAACTACGCCGTCCCCGCCGTCGCGCTCGTCGTCCTGGCGACCGTCTTCGTCGGCGCCTTCGGCCTGCGCATCTCCCGCACCACCTCCGACTTCTACGTCGCCTCCCGCACCGTCGGCCCCCGCCTGAACGCGGCCGCCATCAGCGGCGAGTACCTCTCCGCCGCGTCCTTCCTCGGCATCGCGGGCCTGGTCCTGGTCCAGGGCCCCGACATGCTCTGGTACCCGGTCGGCTACACCGCCGGCTATCTGGTCCTGCTGCTCTTCGTCGCCGCCCCGCTGCGCCGCTCCGGCGCCTACACGCTCCCCGACTTCGCCGAGGCCCGGCTCGGCTCCTCGGCGGTACGGCGGCTGGCCGGGGCCTTCGTGGTGGGGGTCGGCTGGCTCTATCTGCTGCCCCAGCTGCAGGGCGCCGGGCTGACGCTGACCGTGCTCACCGGCGCGCCCGACTGGCTCGGCGGGGTGATCGTGGCGGTCGTGGTGGTGGCCATCGTCGCCGCGGGCGGCATGCGCAGCATCACCTTCGTGCAGGCCTTCCAGTACTGGCTGAAGCTCACCGCCCTGCTGGTGCCCGTGCTGTTCCTGGTCCTCGCCTGGCAGCGCGACGGCGCCCCGCACCACGCCTTCGACGAACCCGCCGCCTTCCGCGAGCAGCGCACCGTCCGCGTCGACGACAGCCTGGAGCTGCGCCTGGAGCGTCCGCTGACCGTCACCGTGAGCGGCACCGTCGACGGCCGCCCGCACGAGGACCAGCGGCTCGAACTCCCCGTCGGCACCCACCGCATCGAGGCCGGTACCCGGATGACGTTCGCCGCGGGCGCCGCCGTCCCGGAGGCCGAACGCGACGGCGACGGGGGCCTGTCGCCCTCCCAGGCCGAGAGCCGCGGCGAACGCCCGCTGTACGCGACGTACGGGCTGATCCTCGCCACCTTCCTCGGCACCATGGGCCTGCCGCACGTCGTCGTCCGCTTCTACACCAGTCCGCACGGCGTCGCCGCCCGCCGCACCACCGTCGCCGTCCTCGGCCTGATCGGCGCCTTCTACCTGCTGCCCCCGGTCTACGGCGCCCTCGGCCGGCTCTACGCCCCCGAACTGACCCTCACCGGTGACGCGGACGCCGCCGTGCTGCTGCTGCCGGAGCGGATGATCGGGGGCCTGGGCGGCGACCTGCTCGGCGCGCTGGTCGCCGGGGGCGCCTTCGCCGCGTTCCTGTCGACCGCCTCGGGACTGACCATGGCCGTCGCGGGCGTCCTCACCCAGGACGTCCTCCCCTCGCGCGGCGTACGGCACTTCAGGCTCGGCACGCTCCTCGCGATGGCGGTACCGCTCGCGGCGAGCGCCCTGGTCGGCGGGCTGCCGGTGGCCGACGCCGTGGGCCTCGCCTTCGCGGTGTCCGCGTCCTCCTTCTGCCCGCTGCTGGTGCTCGGCATCTGGTGGCGCCGGCTCACCCCGCAGGGGGCGGCCGCCGGGATGCTGGTGGGCGGCGGCTCCGCCCTGCTCGCCGTCGCCGCGACCATGGCCGGGCTGCCCGGCACCGGCGCCCTGCACGCCCTGCTGGCCTGGCCGGCCCTCTGGTCGGTGCCGCTGGGCTTCCTCACGATGACCCTGGTCTCCCTGGCCACCCCGAGCCGGGTCCCACCCGGCACGGCATCCATCCTGGCCCGCTTCCACCTGCCGGAGGAGCTGGCGGAGGTGAAGACATGAGCGGTGTGGCAGTGCCCCGGAGGGGCGCGGGGCCGTGTCAGGTGCGGCTCCGCCGCGTGGGCGCGATCAGCCACGACGCCGCCGCAACCGGCCGACGGCCTGTCCCGGCTCTCCCCGCGGAGCGCCGCGCGGAGGTGAAGGCATGAACGGTGTGAGCATGAGCGGATTCATCGCCGGGCTGTGCGTGGCGATCCTGCCGTTGCTGGCGGCGGGGTTCTGGCTGGGCCGCCGTACCGCGCGGCCCGAGAACCAGGGCGGGCTCGGTACGCCGGTCGAGCACGCCACCTTCGAGACCCTGCACACCGCCTCCCTCGCCGCGCCTCCGCTGCGGGCCGGACTGACCGAGGAGACCGCCCGCAAGTCGGCCCGCAGGCTGCGCTCCCTGCTCGGCACGGACGCCCTGTGCCTGACCGACCGGAAAGGGGTGCTGGCCTGGGACGGCGTCGGCGCGCACCACCGCGCCGAGATCATGGAACGGCTCGCGGGACCGCTGGAGTCCGGCCGCGGCGAGGCGTTCCCGCTGACCTGCGACACCCCCGACTGCCCCCTGCGCTGGGCGGTCGTCACCCCCCTCACCGTCGACGACCGCGTCCACGGCGCCCTGGTCGCCTGCGCGCCCCGCGAGTCCGCGGTCCTGGTCCGCGCGGCCGGGGAGGTCGCGCGCTGGGTCTCCGTCCAGCTGGAGCTGGCCGACCTCGACCAGTCCCGGACCCGCCTGATCGAGGCCGAGATCAGGGCGCTGCGGGCCCAGATCTCCCCGCACTTCATCTTCAACTCGCTCGCGGTGATCGCCAGCTTCGTCCGCACCGACCCCGAGCGCGCCCGCGAACTGCTCCTGGAGTTCGCCGACTTCACCCGCTACTCGTTCCGCAGGCACGGCGACTTCACCACCCTCGCCGACGAACTCCACGCCATCGACCACTACCTGGCGCTGGTGCGGGCCCGCTTCGGCGCCCGCCTCTCCGTGACCCTCCAGATCGCCCCGGAGGTCCTCCCGGTCGCGCTGCCCTTCCTCTGCCTCCAGCCGCTGGTCGAGAACGCCGTCAAGCACGGTCTGGAGGGCAGGACCGACAAGTGCCGGATCAGCATCACCGCCCAGGACGCGGGGGCGGAGGCCCTGGTCGTCATCGAGGACGACGGCGTGGGCATGGACCCCGTCCTGCTGCGCCGCATCCTCGCCGGGGAGGTCAGCCCGTCCGGCGGGATCGGTCTGTCCAACGTCGACGACCGGCTCCGGCAGGTCTACGGAGACGACTACGGACTCGTCATCGAGACCGCCGTGGGAGCGGGGATGAAGGTCACCGCCCGGCTGCCCAAGTACCAGCCGGGCGTGCACTCCGCGGGCCGGCTGACCGGCGCCTGAGCCTCACGTGGGGCGGGTGACCACCATGCCGAGGGTGATCAGCCCGAGCACGATCCAGCCGAACCACAGCCAGCCGTTGCTGCCGAGCGCCACCGTGTAGGCCGTCACCACGACGAGTCCGCCGACGGTGAGCACCCCCATCGTCCGCGTAGAGCCGTCCGTAGAACCGGGCATCGCAGCACCCTCCTCATGGTTCGTCCCCCACCATGGTGCCCCGTTCTGCCGCCGGACGGTGCCCCGGAGGAAACATGTGCCCGATTTCCGGGGCCGCACGCCCCGGATTCGAACGTACGTCTCAGTTCCCTCGGGCGTTGAGGGAGGCGAGATAGGCGTTGTACGCCTCCAGCTCCTTGTCCCCGTCCCGGTCGGCCGCGCGGTCCGTGCGCCGGGCCTGACGCTGCTCGGAGCGGTACCACTGGAACAGCAGCGCGATCAGCACCAGCACGGACGGGATCTCGCTGAACGCCCAGGCGATACCGCCGGCGGCGTTCTGGTCGGAGAGCGCGTCGATGCCGAGCGAGGCGGGCGGGTTCTCGAACGTGCCGACCATCGGGGCCGACGCCATCATCAGCGCGATCCCGAAGAACGCGTGGAACGGCATGCCCGCGAACAGCTCCAGCATCCGCATCAGATAGCCGGGCCGGTGCGGCCCCGGGTCCACGCCGATGATCGGCCAGAAGAACACCACACCCACGGCGAGGAAGTGCACCATCATCCCGATGTGCCCGACCTTGGAGCCCATCAGGAAGTCGAAGAGCGGGGTGAAGTACAGCGCGTACAGGCTCGCGATGAACAGCGGAATGGTGAAGGCGGGGTGCGTGACGATCCGCATGTAGCGGCTGTGCAGCAGCGCCAGCAGCAGCTCGCGCGGCCCCTTGCGGCCCCGGCCCGCGACCGGCAGCGCGCGCAGCGCCAGGGTGACCGGGGCGCCGAGCAGGATCAGGATCGGCGACAGCATGCTGATCACCATGTGCTGGACCATGTGCACGCTGAACATGACCATGCCGTAGTCGTTGAGCTTGGTGCACATCACCAGCGCGATGGTCAGCACCCCGGCGACGTACGACACCGTGCGGGTCACCGGCCAGGCGTCCCCGCGCCGCCGCAGCCGCACGACCCCCCACCCGTACAGGGCGAGCCCGGCCAGACACGCGACGAGGAAGAAGGCGTCCGGCGACCACTGGAGTCCCCGCCCCAGCGTGAACGGCGGCAGATCCACCATCGTGCCGTGCCCGCTGTGATCCATCCGCCGGCTCCTGTTTCGTGGGGGTTGTGCAAGTCTGTCCGGCCCCCACATTAGAACGGCCCCCGGTCACGCTCGTGACCGGGGGCCGTTCCGTTCACGGCTCGACTACAGGACGCACTCCGCCTCGGTGTACCGGTTCTCCGGCACCGTCTTCAGCGTCTCGACGGCCTCGGCCAGCGACACCATCACGATCTCGGTGCCGCGCAGCGCGGTCATCATCCCGAACTCGCCGCGGTGCACGGCCTCCACCGCGTGCCACCCGAACCGGGTCGCCAGGACCCGGTCGTACGCGGTGGGCGTGCCGCCGCGCTGCACATGCCCGAGGATCACCGGCCGGGCCTCCTTGCCGAGCCGGTGCTCCAGCTCGATGGAGAGCTGCCGGGCGATGCCCGCGAAGCGCTCGTGGCCGTAGATGTCCTTGCCGCCCTCGTCGAACTCCATGGAGCCCGGCGCCGGCTTGGCGCCCTCGGCGGCGACGACGATCGCGAACCGCTTGCCCGCCTCGAACCGCGCGCCGACCTTGCGGGTCAGCTCCTCGATGTCGAAGGGGCGTTCCGGGACGACGACGGCGTGCGCGCCGGCCGCCATGCCGGAGTGCAGGGCGATCCAGCCGGTGTGCCGGCCCATGACCTCCACGACCAGCACCCGCTGGTGCGACTCGGCGGTCGTCTTCAGCCGGTCGAGCGCCTCGGTCGCGACACCTACCGCGGTGTCGAAGCCGAAGGTGACGTCGGTGACGGCGATGTCGTTGTCGATGGTCTTGGGCACGCCCACGATGGGCAGCCCGCCGTCCGACAGCAGCCGGGCCGCCTTCAGCGTGCCCTCACCGCCGATCGGGATGATCGCGTCGAGCCCGAGTTCCTCGACATGGCCCTTGGCCCGCGCCACGCCGTCCCGCAGATGCGAGGGCTGGACCCGGGAGGACCCGAGGATGGTGCCGCCGCGGGCGAGGATGCCGCCCACCGCGTCCAGGTCGAGCTTGAGGTAGTCGCACTCCAGGAGGCCTTTCCAGCCGTCCCGGAAACCGATGACCTCGTCGCCGTGGTCGACGACGGCACGGTGCACGACGGACCGGATGACGGCGTTCAGGCCGGGGCAGTCGCCGCCGGACGTGAGGACACCAATGCGCATAGCCCGAAATACCTTCTCAACGTGGGCCGGGGACCGGACCACGCTGTCCGGCTGGATCCCGGCCACCCTACCGGCGTGAGGGGGTGACACCGTACCGGGCGTCCGCCTGCTGGACGTGCCCGCACATGTGAGCGGACGTGCCGTCAGGCGGGCCCGGTGAGCACGGTGGCAGGGCGCGCTGGAAGGCCGCTTCAGTACCTCTGGAGCACGGGTTCAGGCCGGCTGCTGCGCGGCCGCGATGCGCTCGGTGCGCAGCGCCTCGTACCAGCGGTCGTCGGTCGGCGGCAGGGCGTTGACGTCCAGCGCCAGCTTCAGCAGCAGATCGGCGATGAGCGGGTTCCGGGCCAGCACGGGGCCGTGCATGTACGTACCGAAGACCGTGTCGTTGTACGCGCCCTCCGTGCCGTCGCCCGTGCCGTTGCCCTTGCCGAAGCGGACCTGGGCGAGGGGGCGGGCCGTGGGGCCGAGATGGGTGACGCCCTGGTGGTTCTCGAAGCCGGTCAGCGGGGGCAGGCCGAGGCGCGGGTCGATGTCGCCGAGCACGTCGCCGACGCACCGCTGGCCCTCGCCGCGCACCGACACCACGTCCAGCAGACCGAGACCGGGCTCGCGCTGGCCGAGGTCGTTGATGAACTCGTGGCCGAGGATCTGGTAGCCGGCGCAGACCGAGAAGACGATCGCGCCGTTGCCCACGGCCCGGTGCAGACCGCCGTCCCGGCGCAGCCGCTCGGCCGCGAGCCGCTGCGGCCGGTCCTCGCCGCCGCCGATCAGATAGATGTCCCCGGAGGTCGGGATCGGCTGGTCGCTGCGCACGTCGAGGCGGGCCACGTCCAGGCCGCGCTGCCGGGCCCGGCGCTCCACGACCAGGACGTTGCCCTGGTCGCCGTAGGTGCTCAGCAGGTCCGGATAGATCCAGACGACCCGCAGTTGGTTGTCGCTCATGAGGTCACTGTCCTTACGGATACGTCAGTTGCCGACGCGGCGGCGCAGGTCCTGGAACGCGGTGTAGTTGGCGATGACCTCGATCCGTCCCGGCGGACACTGCTGCACGGCCTGGTCGAGGTTCTCGCAGACCTGGAAGTGCTGGTTGGCCACTTCCAGCCGCACCGCGAGGTCGAGCTTGCGGTCCCCGATGACGCAGATGGGGTGCCCGGTCAGACGCGTGTAGTCGACGTCCCACAGCCAGGAGGTGTCGGTGCCGTCGGCGCCGCGCGCGTTCACCGACAGGATCACCGGGGTGGGCGGCGGGTCGATCAGGGAGAACGTCTCCAGCCAGCCGGCCGGGTTCTTCGCGAGCAGCAGGCGCAGGTCGCGGCCCTGGAACTGGACGACGTCGTAGCGTCCGGCGACCGCCTGCACCTGGTACATGCGCTCCAGGGCCACCTGCGGCGGCACCCCGAACACGGCGGCGACGGCGGCCGAGGAGGCGGCGTTGGCCTTGTTGGCGCGGCCCGGCAGCTGGAGGTGAATGGGCCAGGCGGAGCCGTGCGGGTCGAGGACGTGGTCGCCGGAGAGCGCCCAGCTCGGCGTCGGCCGGCGGAAACCGCACTCACCGCAGAACCAGTCGTCGCCCGGCCGCTGCATCACACCGCCGCAGGACGGGCAGGACCAGGCGTCGTCCTTCCACATCTGCCCGGCGGCGACCCAGATCACATTGGGGGAGGAGGACGCGGCCCACACCACCAGCGGGTCGTCGGCGTTGGCGACGATCACGGCCTTCGACCCCGCGAGCCCCTCGCGCCAGGCCTCGGCGAGCATCCGGGTCTCGGCGGCGCGGTCGAGCTGGTCGCGGGAGAGGTTCAGCAGGGCGATGCACTTGGGGTCGGTGTCCCGGGCGACGCCCGCGAGGTACTTCTCGTCGACCTCGATGACGCCGTAACGGGCCTCCGAGCCACCGGCCAGCGCGGAGGTGATACCGGCGGGCATGTTGGCGCCGAGCGCGTTGGAGACCACCGGGCCCGCGGCGCCCAGCGCCTCCGCGATCAGCCGGGTGGTGGTGGTCTTGCCATTGGTCGCCGACACCAGGACCACGTCCAGGTTCTGCGCGAGCCGTGCGAGGAGGTCGGGGTCGAGCTTGAGCGCCACCCGGCCACCGATCACCGAACCGCTGCCGCGCCCCGCTGCGCGCGATGCCGCCGCCACCGCCTTGCCCGCGGTAACGGCGATCTTGGCCCGCGGAGTGAGCGGGTCCGAGTTGCCTGCCATCAGTCCTCGATCCTCCCAACGTCGTAGGTGGTCAGCCTATCGAGATCCCCTCGCGCTCCCGAATCGGCCGTAATCTTGCGCCCATGCGACACGGCTCGATTCCGGGCGCCCACGGGCGTGTCCGGCCCCTCACCCTGCTCGGCGACCCGCTCCTGCACACCCCCGCCGAGGAGGTCACGGACTTCGGCCCCGAACTGGCGAGGCTCGTCGAGGACATGTTCGCCACGATGTACGCGGCGCAGGGGGTCGGCCTCGCGGCGAACCAAGTCGGCGTGCCGCTGCGGGTGTTCGTCTACGACTGTCCCGACGACGAGGACGTACGGCATCTGGGGCATGTGGTGAACCCGCGTCTGGTCGAGGCCGACGGTGTGGTGGTGCGGGGGCCGGAGGGGTGCCTGTCCCTGCCCGGTCTGGAAGCGGGGACGGAACGGTACGACCACACGGTGGTGGAGGGGTTCACGGTGACGGGCGAGCCGGTGACGGTGCAGGGGACGGGCTTCTTCGCGAGGTGTCTGCAGCACGAGTGCGACCACGTGGCGGGGAAGGTGTACGCGGACCGCGTCACGGGGTGGCGGCACCGGCGGCTGATGCGGCAGGTGGCGCGAGCCTCCTGGAGCGGCTGACTCAGAAACCCGGGCCACCCACCTTGTCGCCGGCCGCCGCGAGACGGCCCCACAGCAGATCCGCCAGACTCCGCACCAACTCGGCCCGGGAACAGGGCCGTTCGCCCAGCCACCAGTCGCCCGCGGCATGCATCATCCCGACGATCCCATGGCCCCACACGCGGGCCAGCTGCTGGCTGCCCGGCCCGAGGTCCAGCCGCTCCTCGATGACCTGCGCCAGCTCCTCACCCATCCTCCGCAGCAGCGGAGCCGAGTGCTTGCCAACGTCGAACCCCTGGTCCCCGGTGTGCCCGCCCTCGGCGGGGTGCATCAGGAAGCGGTACACCTGGGGCCGTGCCTCGATGGCGGCCAAGTAGGTCTCCAGCGTGGCCTCCACCCGCTGCCGTCGCTCCGCGGGAGCGTCCAGCGCGGCCCGCAGCGAGTCCAGCAGCGCGTCGGTGTGCCGCTTGGCCAAGGCCGCGTAGAGTCCGCCCTTGTCGCCGAAGTGACGGTAGAGGATCGGCTTGGTGATGCCCGCCTCGGCGGCGATGGCGTTCATCGAGGCCTGTGGACCGTCGCGCAGCACCACCCGGTCGGCGGCCTCCAGCAGCTCGCGCCGACGGCGGTCCGCGGACCGCTGCTGCTCGGTCCGCTGTGTGGTGTCCATGTGCTCTCCCCACCCGTGCTTTTTCGGTGACGCCTGCGCAAACTAACACTCAACACGTTCCTGACATCGAACGGGCTACCGACCGGTCATCAGGAGTTGACTTTTCCTACCCGTCGGTAACAGACTGCGGTTACCGCAAGTAACATGCACGTGCGCTGCCGCTGGAGGGGACATGGCCGAGTTCACCATGGAGCTCAACGACGAACAGAAGGAGGTCCGGGACTGGCTGCACGGTTTCGCCGCCGATGTCATCCGCCCCGCGGCCGCCGAATGGGACGAGCGTGAGGAGACTCCCTGGCCGGTCATCCAGGAGGCCGCCAAGGTCGGAATCTACTCCCTCGACTTCTACGCCCAGCAGTACTTCGACGCCACCGGCCTCGGCATCCCGATGGCGATGGAGGAGCTGTTCTGGGGCGACGCCGGCATCGCGCTGTCCATCGTCGGCACCGGCCTGGCCGCCGTGGGCGTCCTCGCCAACGGCACCGAGGAGCAGATCGGCACCTGGATCCCCCAGATGTACGGCGACGCCAACGATGTCAAAGTGGCGGCCTTCTGCTCCTCCGAGCCCGACGCCGGCTCCGACGTCGCCTCCATGCGTACGCGGGCCGTCTACGACGAGGCAAAGGACGAGTGGGTGCTCAACGGCACCAAGACCTGGGCGACCAACGGCGGCATCGCCAACGTCCATGTCGTCGTCGCGGTCGTCGACCCCGAACTCGGCTCCAAGGGCCACGCCTCCTTCATCGTCCCGCCGAACACGCCGGGCCTGTCCCAGGGCCAGAAGTTCAAGAAGCACGGCATCCGCGCCTCGCACACCGCCGAGGTCGTCCTGGAGAACGTCCGCGTCCCCGGCTCCTGCCTGCTCGGCGGCAAGGAGAAGCTCGACGAGCGCCTGGCCCGGGCCCGGGAGCGGGCCCGCAGCGGCGGCGAGCGGGTGAAGAACGCGGCGATGGCGACCTTCGAGGCCTCGCGGCCGGCGGTCGGCGCCATGGCGGTGGGCACCGCCCGTGCCGCGTACGAGGTGGCGCTGGACTACGCCACCACCCGTGAGCAGTTCGGCCGCCCGATCATCGACAACCAGGGCGTCGCCTTCCAGCTCGCCGACATGCGGACGTCGATCGACGCGGCGCGGCTGCTGGTCTGGCGGGCGTCCTGGATGGCGGTCAACGGCAAGCCGTTCACCGCGGCCGAGGGCTCGATGTCGAAGCTGTTCGCCAGCGAGACGGCCAAGAAGGTCACCGGCCAGGCGATCCAGATCCTCGGCGGCAACGGCTACACCCGGGAGTACCCGGTGGAGCGGATGCACCGGGATGCGGCCATTTATACGATCTTTGAGGGCACGAGTGAGATCCAGCGTTTGGTGATTGCTCGGACGCTCTCGGGGATGACCATTCGGTAGCTTCGGGTGGGAACGCTCACCGGTGCTTCAACGGCGTGAGCTGCTCGATGTCGTACCGCTTGCGCAGCTCCTCGATCGCCGTGTGGTCCGGCGGGCCCCCGTTGCCCAGGATCTCCAGCAGTTCCTCGAAGTACCGCTCATGGTCCGGCGGCGGGCTCGCCTGGAAGAACATCTTCGCGGGCTCGTCCGTCGGGTTGGCGAAGGCGTGCGGACAGCCGGGCGGTACGACGATCACCGTGCCCGGTGTCGCGCGTACCACCCGGTTGCCCGAACCGGACTCCCAGCGCTGCCAGTTGTCGGGGGTCCGGATCCTCGGCTCGAAGGCGAGCACGTCCAGCTCGCCTTCGAGCACGTAGAACAACTCCTCGCTGCGGGTGTGCACATGGGCGCCCACGTCGAAGCCGGGTGGCACGATCACCTCGAACGTGGACGCCATGCGCGAATGCGAGCCGGTGACCTTGAAGGTCACGTGCTGGGCCGGAGTCTGCACGACCCGGCCCTGGCCCGGCGGCACCAGCAGCCCTTCCGTCGCCGTCATCGACCGCTCACCACGTCACCGGCAGCGCCTCGGGCCCGCGGATCAACGCGCCCTTGCGGAACGGCACCTTCTCCGGCGGCACGGCCAGCTGCAGCCCCGGCAGTCGGTCCAGCAGCGCGTCCACCAGGAGCTGCGACTCCATCCGGGCCAGCATGCCGCCGGGGCAGTAGTGCGGACCGAAACCGAAGGACACATGCGGGTTCGGCGAGCGCGAGAAGTCGATCGTCTCGGGGAACGGGAAGACGTCCGGATCACGGTTGGCGGCCAGGTACGACACATAGATCGCGTCCCCGGCCCGGATCCGTACGCCCCTGATGCCCACGTCCTCCGTCGCGATCCGCGACAGGCCCACCGCGTTGCGGTGCGGGATGTAGCGCAGCAGCTCGTCGATGGCCTGGGGCCGGATCTCCGGCTCCGCGCGCAGACGTTCGGCGAGGTCGGGGCGGGTCAGCAGGATGTAGAACATCTGCCCGCTGTTGTTGGTGACCGCCTCGCCGCCGATCTGGAGGAGCACCGCGAGCCCCACGGCCTCCTCCAGCGTCACCTCGCCCCGGCCCACGGCGGCGCCGAGCAGGGAGGTGACGTCCTCGGCGGTACTGCCCTCCCGGAGCCCGATGAGATCGGCGAAGTAGGCGCCCATCTCGTGCTTCGCCTTCTCGCTGACGTCCGCGCCGTGCGCGGAGGACAGGATCAGCTGGGTCCAGGTGTGCATGATGTGGCGGTCCGCGGCCGGCACGCCCATCAGCTCGCAGATCACCGCGATGGGGAAGGGGGAGAGGACCGTCGCGGTGAGGTCGGCCGGCGGCCCGGCCCGGAGCAGTTCGTCGACCAGGTCGTCCAGCATCCGGCGGGACATGTCGCGGATGCGCTCCACGCCCTTGGTTGTGAACGCGGCGGCCACCGAGCGGCGCAGCCGGGTGTGGTCGGGCGGGTCCAGGAAACCGACCGCGCCGCGGGCCGGGATGAAGTGCGGGGCGAGCCGGGTGACCGGCCGGTCCATGACGGCCTCGCGGCTGAACCGGGGGTCGTTGGTCACCATGCGTACGTCCTCGTACCGGGTGACCAGCCAGGCCCAGCCGTCGCCGTTGGGCAGCTGGATCCGGGTGATGGGGCCCTCCCGCATCAGCTCGGTCAGCACCGGGTCGAAGTCGACTCCGGTCAGATCGAGCGCCGGCCAGTGCCGGATCGGGGGGAGGATCTCGGTGAGCGTCTCTTCGGTCATACCGCCTCTTCGTCCGTGCGCCAGCGGCCGAGTGCCATCTCGGCGGTGATGCCGGGACCGAACCCGGCCAGCAGCCCGCGCGCCCGGTCCTGGGCCCCGCCCTCGTCGAACAGCCGGCGCAGCGCGTCCAGGACGACGGCGCTGGCGATGTTGCCGTACTCGGTGAGCGTGGCCCGGCTGAACCGGAAGGCGTGCGGGTCGACCTGCAGGAACTTGCTGAGGTCGTCGAGGATGCGGGGCCCGCCCGCGTGGACGATGTAGAAGTCCAGGTCGGCGGCGTCCCAGCCGTGCAGCCCCGCGAGATCCTGGAGCGCCGGGGCGAGCGGCTCCATGGTGGCCGGCACCCGCTTGTCCAGCAGGAAGTGGAAGCCGGTGGCGCGGACGTCGTACATGATCCACTCTTCGGTCTTGGGGATCAGGTACGAGCCGTTGCGCTCCAGCTCGATGCCCTCGCCGCCCCGGCCGCGCACCACGGCCGCGGCGATTCCGTCGCCGAACAGGCCGTTGGAGAGCAGGGAGCCGACGCCGATGTCGGTGGGCTGGTAGCACAGCGAGCAGAACTCGCAGGCCACGATGAGCGCGTTGGCCTTGGGGTAGGCCGTGCAGAAGTCGTGCGCCCGGTTGATCGCCGCGCCGCCGGCCGCGCAGCCCAGCTGCGCTATGGGTATCTGGCGGGTGGTGGCGTCGAAGGCCATCTCGTTGATCAGCCAGGCCGTGAGCGAGGGCATCATGAAGCCCGTGCACGAGACGTAGATGATCACGTCGATGTCGGTGGTGAGCAGCTCCGCGTCGTCGAGGGCCCGCTGTACGACGGAGGGCACCCGGGCCTTCGCCTCCGACACGTAGATCTTGTTGCGCTCCTCGAAGCCCGGATGCTTCAGCGTCTCCTCGATGGGCTGCACGATGTGCCGGGTCTTCACGCCCGTGTTCTCGATCAGCCGGAGTGCCAGCGGGAGTTGAGGGTGGTCTGCGTGGCGGGAGCGCGCCAGCTCCAGCGTCTCCTCCATCGTGATCACGTGCTCTGGAACGGACACCGAGGGTCTGCACAAAGTCGCCATGAACCGTGCCTGCTTTCGCCT
The DNA here is from genome assembly GCF_053592195.1 of Streptomyces sp. NPDC002776. Classification (NCBI taxonomy): domain Bacteria; kingdom Bacillati; phylum Actinomycetota; class Actinomycetes; order Kitasatosporales; family Streptomycetaceae; genus Streptomyces; species Streptomyces sp. NPDC002776. The sequence goes on from NZ_JBSFVG010000011.1 coordinate 194,437, forward strand.
CAGAGGGTGGTCCAGTCCACCTTCACCCGAGGACGCGGCGACTTCGCGTCGGGCTACTCCAAACGCGCGATCACGACGAACCTGCACCCGGCCACGAAGCAATGACCCCTACGGCGCGCCGCCGCTGCTGTGGGCGATGCACGCCACGTCGATACGATCCGCCAGCTTGGCCAGCTCGATGGTCAGGGCGGCCACGGTGTCCTCGTCGAGATCCTCCCCGGCCTCGACGAGATGCAGCCACCGCCCACCCACGGTTCGCAACAACTTGCTCACATCGGCGGCAGCCACCTGCAAGGTCCCGCGGTCGTCGACGATCAGAGGCAGAGTCACTTCGCGGTTCACAAACGGGATGGTAGCCGCGCAGGCGTCACGCCCCGTGCCAAACCGTCGTGATGTTGCAGAACTCGCGGATTCCGTGCCCGGACAGCTCACGCCCGTACCCGGACCGCTTGACCCCGCCGAACGGGAACGCCGGGTGGGAGGCCGTCATCCCGTTCACGTACACGCTGCCGGCCTCCAGGTCCCGTTCGAACCGGTCGGCCTCGGCCTCGTCGCGCGTCCACACGTTCGAACTCAGCCCGAAGGGCGTGTCGTTGGCGATGAGCACGGCCTCGTCGATGTCACCCGCGCGGTACAGCGTGGCGACGGGACCGAAGGCCTCCTCGCGGTGGATGCGCATCTCGCGGGTGATGCCGGCCAGGACGGTCGGCGGGTAGTACCAGCCGGGCAGCTCGGGCCGCCGCAGCCGGTGGCCGCCGCACAGCACCTGAGCCCCGCTCCGCCGCGCGTCGTCGACCAGGTCCTCCAGATCGGCCCGCCCCTGCTCGGTCGCGACCGGCCCGACCTCGGTGGCCTCCTCCATCGGGTCGCCGACCTTCAGCGCCCGCATGCCGGCCGTGAACCGCTCCGCGAAGGCGTCGTAGACATCGGTGTGCACGATGAACCGCTTGGCGGCGATGCACGACTGCCCGTTGTTCTGCACCCGCGCGGTGACCGCGACCTCGGCGGCCCGGTCGAGGTCGGCCGAGGGCATGACCACATACGGGTCGCTGCCGCCCAGCTCCAGCACCGTCTTCTTCACCATGTCCCCGCACACCGAGGCGACCGCCCGGCCCGCGGGCTCGCTCCCGGTGAGGGTGGCCGCCTTGACGCGCTCGTCGCGCAGGATCTCCTCGACCGCGCCGGAGCCGATCAGCAGCGTCTGGAAAGTGCCCTCCGAAAAGCCCGCCCGGTGGAACAGGTCCTCCAGGTACAGCGCGGTCTGCGGCACGTTCGAGGCATGCTTGAGCAGGCCGACGTTGCCCGCCATGAGCGCGGGCGCGGCGAAGCGCATCACCTGCCACAGCGGGAAGTTCCACGGCATCACCGCGAGCACCGGGCCGAGCGGGCGGTAGCGGACCCGGACCCGGGCGGCGCCGGAGTCCCGTACGTCGGTGTCGTCGGGTACCTCGTCGGCGAGGAGCGCCTCGGCGCGTGCGGCGTACCAGCGCATCGCCTTGGCGCACTTGGCGGCCTCGGCGCGGGCCTGCTTGACCGGCTTGCCCATCTCGGTGGTCATCACCCGTGCGATGTCCCGCTGGTCCTCGTCCAGGAGATCCGCGGCCCGGTTCAGCAGCCGTGCCCGCTCGTCGAACGTGGTCGTCCGGTACGTGCGGAACGTGGCCTCGGCGAGCTGGAGGCGGCGCTCGGTCTCCTCCGCGCCCATGGCCTCGTACGTCTTGAGTGTCTCGCCGTTCGCCGGGTTCACCGTTGCGATGGGCATGACTGACCTCCCGGGGAGCTGATGTGCTTCGACCTTCCCGCGCGTCGCCGGTGGCCGCAACGCGGCGGCTCAGCCCGAGTGCTCCGCCAGCCGGTCCAGAAACGCGCCCTGCGCCTTGACGATCACCTCCCGGGCGCGGACCAGCGGGAACCACGCCACCCGGTCGAGCTCGGGGAACTCCTCGGTCAGGCCCGACTTCGGGGGCCACTCCATCCGGAAGGTGCCCGGGGTGACGGTGTCCGGATCGAGGTCGGCCTCGATCGCCCACACCGTGACCAGCTTGCCGTTCGACTGGCGGGCGTCACCGAGGGGCACCGCGTCACCGTCGGGCGGCGGCAGGCCGAGCTCCTCCTGGAACTCCCGCCGGGCCGCCTCCCAGGCCGTCTCCGACTCCGGTTCGTACTCGCCCTTGGGCACGCCCCACGCCCCCGCGTCGCGGCGCGCGAAGAACGGGCCGCCCATGTGGCCGAGCAGCACCTCCACGCCCCCCGCGGTCCGGCGGAACAGCAGCAGGCCCGCGCTGTACTTCATGGCCTCACCTCGGGATGGGCCGCCAGCAGGGTCTCCACGGTGTCCGCCTCCTCGGGGCGCTTGTCCTCCCGGTAGCGGATCACCCGCGCGAACCGGAGGGTGACGCCGGCCGGGTAGCGGGTGGACCGCTGCAGGCCGTCGTAGGCGATCTCGACGACGAGTTCGGGGCGTACGGTGACCACGTAGCCGCTCTCCGCGACCGCCAGCTCCTTCAGGCGCTCCGTCTGCCAGCTGAGCATCGCGTCGGTCATGCCCTTGAAGGTCTTGCCGAGCATGGCGAAGGAGCCGTCGGCGGTGCGGGCGCCGAGGTGGAGGTTGGAGAGCTTGCCGGTGCGCCGGCCGTGGCCCCATTCGGCGGCCAGGACGACCAGGTCGAGGGTGTGCACCGGCTTGACCTTCAGCCAGGACGCGCCGCGCCGGCCCGCGCTGTAGGCGGCGTCCAGGGCCTTGACGACGACGCCCTCGTGGCCGCGCTCCAGGGTCCCGGCGAGGAAGTCCTCGGCCTGCCGCACGTCCTCGGGTCCGGAGACGAGGGTGCGCCGGACCCGCATCGGCTCGGGGACGAGCCGGGCCAGTTCCGCGTGGCGGTCGGCGAAGGGGAGGTCGAGCAGGTCGTGGCCGTCGACGGAGAGCGCGTCGAAGAAGACGGGGGAGACGGGGACCGCGCGCGCCGCCGTCGCCACGTCCACCCGGGAGCCGACCCGGCCCGCGGTCTCCTGGAAGGAGCGGGGCCGCCCCTGCTCGTCGAGGGCGATGACCTCGCCGTCGAGGATGAACCGCTCGCCCCGCAACTGCAGAGCCGCGGAGGTCACTTCGGGCAGCCGGTCGGTGATGTCGTCGAGGGTGCGGGTGTAGACCCGTACGGCATCGCCGTCCCGGTGGAGCTGGACGCGGATGCCGTCCAGTTTCTCCTCCACCGCGCAGGTGCCGAGCTTCTCGACCGCCTCGGACACCGAGGAGGCGCTGTGCGCCAGCATCGGCAGGACCGGGCGGCCCACGGTGAGCCGGAAGCGGTCGAGCGCGGCGGGGCCGTCGGCGAGCAGGGCCTCGGCCACCGTCTGGAGCGAGCCGGCCAGCATCACCGCCCGCCGCACGTCCGCCGCGGGCGCCTGGACCGCCTGCGCCAGCCCTTCCACGGCGACCGCGTCCAGGGCGCCCTGGCGGACCTCGCCGGTGAGGAGACCGAGCAGGAACCGCTGTTCGTCCGCCGTCGCCGCGCCCATCAACTCGCCCACCAGGCGAGCCCGTTCGGCCTGTGAACCGGCGCCCGACACCTTGCCCAGCTCGGTGAGCAGGGCGTCGACCCCGGCCACCGTGAGGGTCGGTTCGGCGGCGGGGGCGACCGGGCGGCCGAGCACCTTCCAGCCGACGCCGAGCCGCCCCTGCGGCAGGCGTCCCGCCAGATACGGGATGACGATCGGCACGTCCGCGGCCTCGGCGTCCCGGAACAGCTCCGCCAGCAGGGCGACCTTCCGGGACCGGGCCGAGGTCGCGGCGACATCCTGGGACACCTGGGCCAGCCGGGTCAGCAGCATGCAGCCCATGGTGCCCCGGCCCCGGCCGCCTCACACCCGGACGGCGCCGCCCCGCAGGGGCACGACACGCCTCAGCGCCGGGCGTCCAGGTCGGCCATCAACAGGTCTCCGTTGATGGTGGCCCCCGCCCGGTAGCCGCCGGCTGCGGCGTTCACGACCTGCTCGCCGAAGCCCATCGCGTTCCCGGCGGCCCACACCCCGGGCACGCTGGTCAGGCCCGTCGGGTCGACCACGGGGTAGGCGCCGAACGGGGTCTGAGTCAGCTCCGCGCCCAGCCGCTGCAACAGGTCGGTCTGCGGGACGGCGCGGGGCGCGACGAACAGCACCTGGTGGGCGTGCGCCGTGCCGTCGGCGAGGCGCACGCCGGTGAGCCGGTCGTCCTCGACCAGCACCTCGGCGACCGCGCCGGGCACCGTCTCGACCCCGGCGGCGGCCAGCCTGCGCAGGTCGTCGCCGGTCAGCTCGCTCTCGTCGACCTCGTGCAGGAAGAGCGTCACGTCCTTCGACCACTGGGAGACCATCAGCGCCTGGTGGACGCTCAGCGGGCTCGTCGCGAGCACCCCGAACGCCTGGTCGCGCACCTCCCAGCCGTGGCAGTACGGGCAGTGCAGCGCGTCCCGTCCGAACCGCCCGGCGAGCCCCGGCACCTCCGGCAGCTCGTCCTTGAGGCCGGTGGCCATCACCAGCCGCCGGGCCCGGACGCTGCGTCCACCGGCCAGGACGACGGTGAAGTCCTCCTCCTTGGCGACATCCACCGCCCGGTCCCGGACGAGCTCCACCCCGTACCGGGCGATCTCCTCGCGCCCGATCGCCAGGAACTCGGCCGGCGCCATGCCGTCCCGGGAGAGATAGCCCTGCATATGGGCGGAGGGAGCGTTGCGCGGCTCGCCCGCGTCGACGACCAGGGTGCGGCGCCGGGCGCGGCCCAGGACCAGGGCGGCCGAGAGGCCGGCCGCTCCGCCGCCGATCACGATCACTTCGTAGGTCTCGGTCATGTCGTGTGTCTCGCTCATGCCGTCACGGTCGCTCCGAGGCGCGGGATTGACAAACTTCTTTGCCGATTCTGCAATTGTCCTCATGACTACCGAGGACGTTCTGGCGGAGGTGGGCCCCCGGCTGCGGCGGCTCCGCAAGGACCGCGAGGTGACCTTGGCGGCGCTGGCCGAGAAGACCGGCATCTCGGTCAGCACCCTGTCGCGGCTGGAGTCCGGGCTGCGCAAGCCCAGCCTGGAGCTGCTGCTGCCGATCGCGCAGGCCCACCAGGTGCCGCTGGACGAGCTGGTCGGGGCACCACCGGTGGGGGATCCGCGGGTACGGGCCGAGCCCTTGATCCGCCATGGGCGCACCTTCTGGCCGCTCACCCGGCAGCCCGGCGGCCTCCAGGCCTTCAAGGTGCTGGTACCGCAGCGCGAGGAGGAGCCCGAACCGCGTACCCATGAGGGCTACGAGTGGCTGTACGTGCTGTCCGGGCGGCTGCGGGTCGTGCTGGGCGAGCATGATGTGGTGCTCACGGCGGGAGAGGCGGCCGAGTTCGACACCCGGGTGCCGCACTGGTTCGGGTCGACGGGGGAGGGGCCCGCGGAGTTCCTGAGTCTGTTCGGACCGCAGGGGGAGCGGATGCACGTGCGCGCCAAGCCCCGGCAGGCGTGACCGGCGTGACTGTTCCCTGATCGGCAAGCGACCGCTTAGTATGCGAACCGACCCCGGTCAGACGACGCAGTCCGTGGAGGCTCCGCATGCAGGCATGGCAAGTGCACGAGAACGGCGAGCCGAGCGAGGTGATGCGGCTCGCGAACGTCGAGCGGCCCACCCCCGGCGACGGCCAGGTCCTGCTGAAGGTACGCGCCGCCAACATCAACTTCCCGGACGTGCTGATGTGCCGGGGCCACTACCAGGTCAGGCCGCCGCTGCCGTTCACCCCGGGCGTGGAGATCTGCGGCGAGACCGAGGACGGCCGCCGCGTCATCGCCAACCCGGCGCTGCCGTACGGCGGTTTCGCCGAGTACGCCGTGGCCGACGCCGCGGCGCTGCTGCCCGCGCCCGACTCGCTGGACGACGCCGAGGCGGCCGCCCTGCACATCGGCTACCAGACGGGCTGGTTCGGTCTGCACCGCAGGGCCCGCCTCGAAGCGGGGGAGACGCTGCTCGTCCACGCTGCCGCCGGAGGGGTCGGCAGCGCGGCCGTGCAGCTCGGCAAGGCCGCCGGCGCCACCGTCATCGGTGTCGTCGGCGGCGCCGAGAAGGCCGCGGTCGCCCGGGACCTGGGCTGCGACGTGGTGATCGACCGGCGCGCCGAGGACGTCGTGGCCGCGGTGAAGGAGGCCACCGGCGGCCGGGGCGCCGATGTGATCTACGACCCCGTCGGCGGTGAGGCGTACACCCAGTCCACCAAGGTCGTCGCCTTCGAGGGCCGGATCGTGATCGTCGGCTTCGCCAGCGGCACCATCCCCAGCCCGGGACTGAACCACGCGCTGGTGAAGAACTACGCGATCCTCGGCCTGCACTGGGGCCTGTACAACACCAAGAACCCCAAGCTGGTCCAGCACTGCCACGAGCAGCTCACCGAGATGGCCGCGCGTGGCGCCATCAAGCCGCTGATCAGCGAGCGGGTACCGCTCGGCGAGGCCGCCGCCGCCGTGCAGCGGGTCGGCGACGGCGTCACCACCGGCCGCGTCGCCGTCCTGACGGGGGGAGCGGCATGACCGACGTCCGCCGTCTGACCCAGGAGTTCCTGGCCGCGCATCCGCCCGCCACCACCGAGCGCCTGGACTTCCTCAGGGCGCGCTTCGACGCGGGCCTCGCCTGGGTGCACTACCCCGAGGGTCTCGGCGGCCTCGGCGCCCCGCGCTCCCTCCAGGCCGTCGTGGACGCCGAGCTGGAGGCGGCGGGTGCCCCCGACAACAACCCCCGGCGCATCGGCATCGGCCTCGGCATGGCCGCCCCGACGATCCTCGCCTACGGCACGGAGGAGCAGAAGCGGCAGTACCTGCGTCCGCTGTGGACGGGCGAGGAGGTCTGGTGCCAGCTCTTCAGCGAGCCCGGCGCCGGATCCGACCTGGCCGCGCTCGGCACGCGGGCCGTCCGGGAAGGCGAGGACTGGGTGGTCAACGGGCAGAAGGTGTGGACCTCCAGCGCCCATGTCGCCCGCTGGGCCATCCTCATCGCCCGCACCGACCCGGACGTGCCCAAGCACGCGGGCATCACCTACTTCCTCTGCGACATGACCGACCCCGGCGTCGAGGTGCGGCCGCTGCGCCAGATCACCGGCGAGGCCGAGTTCAACGAGGTGTTCCTCACCGGCGTCCGCATCCCCGACTCCCGCCGCCTCGGCGCGGTCGGCGACGGCTGGCGGGTCGCGCAGACCACCCTGAACAACGAGCGCGTCGCCATCGGCGGCTCGCGGCTGCCCCGCGAGGGCGGCATGATCGGCGCGGTCGCCAGGACCTGGCGCGAGCGCCCCGAACTGCGCACCCACGACCTGCACCAGCGGCTGCTGAAGCTGTGGGTCGACGCCGAGGTCGCCCGGCTCACCGGCGAGCGGCTGCGCCAGCAGCTCGTCGCGGGCCAGCCGGGACCCGAGGGCGCCGGGATGAAGCTCGGCTTCGCCCGCCTCAACCAGGAGATCAGCGGCCTGGAGGTCGAACTCCGCGGCGAAGAGGGCCTGTTGTACGACGACTGGACCATGCGCCGCCCCGACCAGGTGGACTTCACCGGCCGCGACGCCGGCTACCGCTACCTCCGCTCCAAGGGCAACAGCATCGAGGGCGGGACCAGCGAGGTCCTGCTGAACATCGTCGCCGAGCGCGTCCTCGGCCTGCCCGCCGAGCCGCGCACCGACAAGCACGTCGCATGGAAGGACCTGGCCCGATGAGCGCACAGCCCGATCTGCTGTACTCGGAGGAGGAAGAGGCGCTGCGCGCCGCCGTCCGGGACCTGCTCGCCGACCACTGCGACGCGCCCGGGGTCATCGCGCGCACCGAGTCCGACGCCCCGCACGACCTGGAAGCCTGGAAGGCGCTGGCCGACCGCATGGGCCTCGCGGGCCTGCTGGTGCCCGAGGAGCACGGCGGCCAGGGCGCCGGCCATCGCGAAGCCGCCGTCGTCCTGGAGGAGCTGGGCCGCGCGGTCGCCCCCGTGCCCTACCTCACCAGTGCCGTCGTCGCCACCGAGGCGCTGCTGGCCTGCGACGCCTTCGACCTGCTGGCCGAGCTCGCCGCCGGCCGCCGCATCGGCGCCCTCGCCGTCGCCCTGCACCTCGCTCCGGGCGCCGCCCACAAGGCCGTACGACTGGAAGACGGCGCCCTGCACGGGGAGTTGACCGGGATCGCGGACGCGGCCGTCGCCGATGTGCTGCTCGTGCCCGCGGACGACGGCGGGCTGTACGCCGTGGACGCCGCCGCCGTGACCGTCACCCCGCAGGTGTCCCTCGACCTGACCCGGCCCGTGGCGACGGTGACCCTGGCCGGTGCGCCGGGGCGTCGGCTGGGGGACGCCGAGCCGGCCGTACGGCGGGCACTGCGCGCCGGTGCCGGGCTGCTCGCCTCCGAGCAACTGGGGCTCGCGGACTGGACGTTGACCGAAACGGTCCGGTACCTGAAGGAGCGCAAGCAGTTCAACCGGCCCGTCGGCGGCTTCCAGGCGCTCAAGCACCGGCTCGCCCAGCTGTGGCTGGAGGTCGTCAACCTGCGGGCCGCCGCCCGCAACGCCGCCGGAGCCCTGACGGCCGGCACGGACGCCGATGTGGCGGTCGCCGTCGCCCAGGCGTACGCGGCGTCCGTCGCCGTCCATGCCGCCGAGGAGGCGTTGCAACTGCACGCCGGTATCGGGATGACCTGGGAGCACCCGGTCCATCTGTATCTGAAGCGGGCCAAGGCGGACTCCATCGCCTACGGCACGGCGGGCGCCCACCGGGCGGCCCTGGCCGAACTCGTCGACCTCCAGGCCCCCTGACGCGGCCGGGAGTTCACCGGGCAAAGCCCGCCCTGCCTGGGGCGGGCTTTTCCGTGCGCCCGCGCGGGAGGAGTGAACGGGTGGCGGCAGTCCGGCCAACTCCTGGCACGGACAGGTCCCTTGCGGCCCGGGCCGCTCCATACTCCCTGTGGTCCGGATCGGCCACAGGGAGGCAGACCATGGCGCTCATCACCCGTCGCAGAGCCCTCACCACCGTCGGCGCCGCACTCGCGGCCGTCGCCGCCCAGCCCGTCGAAGCTGCGTTCGCGACCGAACGCAAGCACCGCCCGCGCCCGTTGTGGCGCGCCCACGCCCACAACGACTACGAGCACCCGCGCCCGCTCCTCGACGCCCTCGACCACCGCTTCGGCAGCCTGGAGGCCGACATCTTCCTGGTCGGCGACCAGCTCCTGGTCGCCCACGACCCCGAGGACCTGGACCCCGCGCGCACCCTGGAGTCCCTCTACCTGGACCCGCTCGCCGCCCGCGTCAAGGCCAACCACGGCTCCGTGTACCGTGGTTACCGCAGGCCGCTCCAACTGCTCATCGACATCAAGACCGAGGGCTCCTCGACGTACCTCGAACTCGACCGGCACCTCAGGCGTTACAAGCACCTGTTCACCACCTACGCCCGCGGCCGCGTCTTGCCCGGACCCGTCACCGCCGTGATCTCCGGAAACCGCGCCGCCCGCGTCCCGATGGAGGCGCAGACCGTGCGCCGCGCCTTCTACGACGGCCGGCTCGCCGACCTCGGCAGCGCGGCCCCCGCCTCCTTCATCCCGCTGATCAGCGACAACTGGACCAACCACTTCACCTGGCGGGGCGTCGGCGCCTTCCCCGACGCCGAGCGGCAGAAGCTGACCACGATCACGCAGGCAGCGCACTCCCGCGGCCGGCGAGTGCGGTTCTGGGCCACCCCGGACCTGCCGGGCCCCGAGCGCGACGCGCTGTGGACCGAACTCGTCGCCGCCGACGTCGACCACCTCAACACCGACGACCTCGCGGGCCTGCGCGCCTTCCTGGAGGCGAACGACCGGGCGTGACACCACACGTTCGGCGGACAGGTCAGCCGCCCGGACGAACCCTCCGCTACGCCACACTTACGGCCGAACGCCGTGAACCGGACGTGACGGCGTGGCGGAGGAGGTTGACGATGGCGATTTCCATCTCTGTGGTGCTGCTGCTCCTGATCCTTGCGGTGATCTTCCTGCGCAGCGGCGGGCTGAAGGTCTCTCACGCCCTGGTGTGCGTGCTGCTCGGCTTCTACATGGCCGGCACGAGCATCGCGCCCACCATCGAGAGCGGCCTCACGGCCACCGCCGGCATCGTCAGCGGTCTGCGGCCGTGAGGATTCAGGGGGTGACGATTCAGGGGGTGACGAAGACCCCGATGCCGTTCGGGACGGGGCGTTCCGCGCCGCCCGAGGGATGGTTGCGGACCGTGACCGCCGAGGCCCCCGGGTCCCGGGCGACCAGGGTCGAGGACCCGCCGCCGTCCAGGCTGAAGGCGTCGGCCGCACCCAACTCGCCCAAGATGTCGGCGATTTCGGCGATGGTCAGGCCGCGGTACGCCGGTCCGCCGTCCAGTGAGAACAGCAGCACCTGCCTCCCGCCACCCCCGATGCCCACGGCGCTGCGCACCGCCGAGGTGGTGTCGTCCAGGCCCGGCAGGGGCTGTCCGCCGACGAGCACCGGGTACCCGCCGACCGCGAACCGGTACGGGATCCGCGAGTCGGCCGACACCAGCCGGTGCCGTACCGCCACCGGCTGACCCGTGACGAACTTCCGCAGCTCCTGTGCCCCGGCCTCCCGGCCCACCAGCACGGTGGTCCCCGGCTCGATGGGGCCGCCGCCCGGTACGTCGGCCGTCGACACCACCCGGCCGCCCCGGAGCGTCACCTCGTGGGTGTCCCCGCTGCACGGCGCCGCCCGCTCGGTGTCGGTGCCGCAGGTCGCGCGCACCCGGGAGGCGGAGCCCCACGCGGAGGTGAACGCCCCGACGGAATTCACCGGCAGCGCGTACTGGTTGAGCCCGCCGAGCCCCATCTGTCCGGTCACCGTGCGGATCGAGCCGTGCAGCGCCATGCCGTCGAGGCGGACCCGGCGGTCCACGCCCATGCCGACGACGTCCTCGGTGGAGGTGCCGGGCGGCAGCGCGGGCCCGAAGCGCTGACCGTTCGGCACGGCCGCCTTGAGCGTACGGCCGCTCGCCACGGCCGGTCCCACGCTCGCGCCGGTCGCCTCGACGCCTGGGTGCTGGGTCTCGGTGATGTTGAAGAAGTCGCCGTTGACCCCGGCGACGGCGCCCTGGGTGTCGGCCAGCCGGGACACGGGCTCCCGCGCTGCCACCTTCCCCGGGTACAGCAGGTCCAGCGAGACGCGCGGGTCGGTCAGGTCCACGCGCAGCAGATGGCCGTGCGCGGTGCCCCGGGCGCCCTCGATGTCGAAGTGCTCGTAGACGACACCCGGGGCGAGCCGGGTGCCGTCGGCAACTGCGCCGGCCGGTGCCGCCCCCACCAGGGCGGTACCGGCCAGCGCACCGAGTGCGGTGAGAAAGGCCAGCGCTGTTCTGCCTGCTGCTAACCGCTTCTGAGGTTGGGTCACGCTTCCCCCTGAGGGCTCGTCAACTGTCCCAGGTCTCGGGGAAGTGCATCAGACGGAGGCGGACGGCGGGACGGCTAAGCGCCGACGACGCGAGAACGGATGAGGAAACGCACTCCCTCGGGTGCCTCCAGCGAGAAGCCGCTGCCCCGGCCCTCGACCACGTCGACGATCAGCCGGGTGTGGCTCCACGCCTCGTACTGGCTGCGGGACATCCAGAACCCGACCGGCTCCTCGACGCCCTCCACGTACAGCTCCGCGAGCAGCACGTCCGAGCCGCCGGTACGGAACTCGCCCTTCGGGTAGCACATGGGGGCACTGCCGTCGCAGCAGCCGCCGGACTGGTGGAACATCAGCGGGCCGTGCGCCGCGTGCAGCCTGCGCAGCAGTTCGGCGGCCGCGGGCGTGAGTTCGACGCGCGGGATCTCCTCGTACATGCCAACCATCCCCAGGGGAACCGGATCCGGACGGACCAGGAGACCACGGGGGAGGTTGCGAGAGGGTTGCAGGACCGCCGGGCCCTCTCGGCTAGGGGAGCGCGTACGGCGTGAAGTGGGCCGGGGTGTGGTCGATCGGCAGATCGGGACGCCAGGCGGTCAACGCCTGGGCGCTGCACACGAACAGCTCCTGCGGCAGCCGGTCCAGGGCGTACCAGCGCCAGTCGCCGACCTTCTCGCCCGGCTGGTCGGCCGGTTCCCCCTGCCAGGCGGTGACCTCGGCGGCGACGGTGAGCCGTACCACCCCGTCGACCCGGTCCAGCAGGGTGCCGAGGAGGCGTACGTCCGCCGGGCGGGCCGTCAGGCCGGTCTCCTCGGCCAGCTCGCGCACGACCGTCTCCCGCAGCGACTCGCCGGGCTCCACCATGCCCCCGGGCAGCTCCCGGGTGCCGTGCCGGTGGCGTCCCAGGAGCAGGCCCCGGGGGCCGTGCAGGATCGCGCCGACGCCCAGGGCCGTCTGGGGGGCGGGCGGACGGGGGGTACGGGGGCGGGAGGAGACGCGGTCCGGGGGTGTCATCGGGCTCCGGGCTCTCGTAGAAGGGGGTCTTGAGGGGAGGGCTTGTAGGCAGATCTTCTCAGGTAGGTATTTTGACATACCTATGCTGTCATACCTATAGTCGGAGGGTGACCCCCTCCAGCGCCCCCGGCCGGGACCTCGACCGCGTAGCCGCCGTGCTCGCGGACCGCGTGCCCGCGCTGCACCGTGCCCTGGACCGCCGGGTCGCCGCGGAGTATCCGCACCCCAAGCCGCCCGAGGGGCAGCTCGCCCTGCTGCGGTTCGTCGCGCAGCGCGAGGGCGCCACCGTGCGCGAGGTGGCCGAGGCGCTGCTGATGAAGCCGAACAATGTCAGCACCCTCGTCTCCCAGCTGACCGAGCGCGGGCTCCTGGAGCGCCGGCCGGACGGCACCGACAAGCGGGTCGCCCACCTCCATCTCACGGCCACGTCCCGGCAGCGGCTCGCCGAGGTGCGCGAGCTGGAGGCCACGTACCTCCGCCAGGCGCTGATGTCCCTCACCGAGGGTGAGAAGGACGCGCTGGGCTCCGCCCTGGGCGCCCTCAACTCCCTGACGAACCGGCTCCACTCCGCCGTCCGCTGAGCGGCCGGCGCGCCCCGGGAGGGGCGTGAAGCCGTCGGTTCACCCCCTCCATGGGCCTCCCATCCCCTTTTTCCCTCTTTCTCCGCACCCCCTTTTCGAAGAGAAGGCTCCTCCATGCCGTCCACCTCCGTGGATCACTCCACCCTGCCCGCGTCCGGAACGGCCGCAGCGGTCGCGGGCCGTCGCGCCAACCCCTGGCTGACGCTGTGCGCCGTCGCGTTCGGCCTGTTCATGGTGCAGCTCGACGGTTCCGTCGTCGCCATCGCCAACCCCGCGATCGGAGAGGCGTTCGACGCCGACACCGCCCAGCTCCAGTGGGTGACCAACGCCTACCTGCTCGCCCTCGCCGCCACCCTCATTCTTGGCGGCAAGCTCGGTGACCGCTTCGGGCGGCGCACCTACTACCTCGTCGGCGTCGCCGGGTTCACCCTCGCCTCGGTCGCCATCGGGCTCTCCGGGTCCATCACCGGGGTGATCGTCTTCCGGGCGCTCCAGGGTGTCTTCGGCGGACTGCTGATGCCCAACACGCTCGGCCTGCTGCGGGCGGTCTTCCCGCCGCGGAGGTTCGGCATGGCCGTCGGCATCTGGGCCATGGTCTCCGCCGTCTCGACAGCGCTCGGCCCGATCGTCGGCGGTCTCCTCGTGGAGCACGTCAGCTGGGAGTCCGTCTTCTACATCAACGCCCCCATCGGGGTCGCCGCCCTGCTGTTCAGCATGTTCGTGCTCCCGCAGAGCAAGAACTCCACCGGGCACCAGCGCTTCGACATCCCCGGCGTCCTGCTGCTCGCGGCCGGACTGCTCTGTGTGGTCTTCGGCGTGGTCAAGGGCGAGAGCTGGGGCTGGACCTCGGCCGGCACCTGGGCGGCCGTCGGGGCGGGCGTGCTCGTCCTGGTCCTGTTCGGCCGGCACGAGACCCGGGTGGAGCACCCGCTGCTGCCCATGCGGCTGTTCCGCAACCGGTCCCTGACCGTCGGCGCGATCATCACCGCGCTCAACTTCTTCGTCATGCTCGGCGTGATCTTCTTCGTGATGCTCTACCTCCAGAACGTCCGCGGCTTCACCCCCGTCGAGGCGGGTGTGCGCACCCTCCCGCTGAGCCTGGCCTCGCTGGTCGCCTCCCCGCTGGGCGCGGTTCTCACCCAGCGCCTGGGCGCCCACTTGACGATGCCGCTCGGCATGGTGCTCCAGGCCGCCGCCTGCTTCGGCATGCTCACCTGGCAGACCGACTCCTCCTACGCCACGATGTGGCCGCCGTTCGTGGCGCTCGGGCTCGGTGTCGGCATGGTGCTGTCCGCGTCCTCGGACGCCATCGTCGGCAACGCCCCCGTCCAGGACGGCGGGGTGGCGGGCGGCCTCCAGGCCACCACCCTCCAGATCGGCGGCGCCCTCGGCACGTCCGTGCTGGTCTCCGTGATCAGCGCCAAGGTGGGCGCCACGCTCACCGGCGAACTGACCGGGGCGGGCGTCCCGTCCGCCCTCGCCGACCGGCTCCAGGAGGCCGAGGACGCGGTGGCGATGGGCATCGCACCGGTCTCCGCCGACATGCCTGCGGGCCTGCGGGCAGCGGTCGTGGAGGGCAGCGGGGAGGCGTTCCTGAACGGCGTCCACGCGGCCGGGGTGCTGACCGGTGCGTTGTGTCTGGTGGGCGCGGCCGTGGCGGCGGCCGGTCTGCGGCGCCCGGCGAAGTGAAGTGAGGGGACGGGCACGGTCCCCGGCGGAGCCGTGCCCGTTCGCCCGTCCCGGCGTGGCGGCCCCAGCAGGGGGCATTCTGCATGCGTTCGCCCGTCAGGGCGTGGCGGGGCGATTGGGGCGCGTTCACCCGTCCAGCGTGGCGACGCAATCGGGGCGCGCTCGCCCGTCCCGCCCTGGCGGGGCATTCTGCGCGCGCTCGCCCCGTCACGCCCTGGCGGGGCATTCTGCGCGCGTTCGCACGTACCGCCCTGGCGGGGCATGCCGTGCCCGTCCGCCCGTCCGCCCGTCCGGTCCTGGCACGGCACTCCGCGTCCGTCCGCCCATCCGGCCCCGGCGCGCTATTCCGCGCCCCCTCGCCCCCCGCCCCGGCGCGCCATCCCACCTGTTCGCACATCTGAGCCCGGAATAGCATTCTCCGCGCCGGAGCAGATACAGCACGATGACCGAGCACCCGCTTCTTCCGGAGAACGCGTCATGGCCCGCCCGCCGAGCACTCGCCCGGTGGGCCCGGACCATCACGGAGGCCCGCTGGTTCGCGTTCACCGTCCTCGTCCTGGTCCTCGCCAACGCCGCCCTGCTGGGCGTGGAGACCTACCGCGGCCTGGCGGTTGACTGGTCCCAGGGTCTGCGGACCGCCGAGTACGTGTGTCTGGCCGCCTTCACCGCCGAGATCGTGCTGCGCGCCTGCGCCCACGCCGACCGCCCCCGCGTCTTCTTCCGTGACCCGTGGAACCTGTTCGACCTGGCCCTCGTGGGCTGCGCCTTGCTGCCGTTCGTTCGCGAGAACGCCACGGTCCTGCGGCTGCTGCGGCTGGCCCGCGTCCTGCGCACCGCCCGCTTCCTGCCCCAACTGCGCATCGTCATGGTCGCGGTGGGCCGCAGCCTGCCCGGCACGGTCAGCTTCCTGCTCGTGGGCGCCCTGCTGCTGTACGTCTACGCCATGGTCGGCTGGATCCTCTTCGGCCACCACGACCCCGAGCAGTACGGCTCGATCGGCCGGGCCGTGCTCACCCTCTTCCTGCTGATGACCCTGGACGGCCTCGGCGAGGCGGTCCACTCCGGCCTGGAGGCGACGCGCTGGAGCATCGTCTACTACGCGTCGTACGTGCTCATAGCCTCGTTCGTGCTGGTCAACGTCCTGATCGGGGTGGTGATCAGCTCGCTGGAGGAGGCGCGGGAGATGGAGCGGGAACAGCGGGACGACACCCCGTCCGCCGCCCCGACCGCCGACCGGGAACTGCTCAACCGGATCGCCGCGGCGCGCAGAGCCCTCGACGAGCTGGAGGCGAGCCTTCCGGCGCAAAACCGCTCGACGCGTCGCCGGCCCTGTGCCTAGGGTGATCATTGCGGCATCGCGTGCCGGTCACCGGCTGGGTGAGGCATGGAGGTTCCGCGGAGATGCCCGTGGAGGCATTCCCTTGGCAGTCGAGTTCAACCACACCATCGTTCTCTCCCGCGACCGGGAGAAGTCCGCCCGTTTCCTCGCCGACATCCTCGGCCTCGAAGTCGGGGCACCCGGCGGGCCGTTCCTCCCCGTCGTCACCGCCAACGGCGTCACGCTGGACTTCATGACCGCCGGTGCGGACATTCCCATCCAGCACTACGCCTTCCTCGTCTCGGAGGCGGAGTTCGACGAGATCCTCGCCCGGCTCGTCGCCGGGCGCGTGCCCATCCAGGCCGATCCGCACGGCAGGCACCCGGGCCGGATCAACCGCAACGACGGCGGCCGGGGCGTGTACTTCCTCGATCCCTCCGGACACGGCCTGGAGGCCTTCACCCGGCCCTACGGCTCCGACCCGGCCTCCGAGCTGAACGGCGTGACCGAAGAGGTGCCCGGCGCGACCGTGAACTGACCGTGCTGTGAAGGAGGCGGCAGATGACCGAGCAACCCCGCGACCCGACCGGGACCTTCGAGACGGAACGGTCCGCGGAGATCGTCGCCGCCTCCTTCGCCGGCGCCCCGGACGCCCGCCTGCGCGAGATCCTGACGTCCCTGGTCCGGCACGCCACGCCTTCGTGAAGGACGTGGGCCTGACCGGCGAGGAGTGGGCCGAGGGCATCCGCTTCCTCACTGAGACCGGACAGCGGTGCGACGCCACCCGGCAGGAGTTCATCCTGCTCTCGGACGTGCTCGGGGTGTCGATGCTGGTGGAGTCGTTGGACAACCCGGCCGACGGGCAGTGCACCGAGGCGACCGTGGAGGGCCCCTTCCACCTGGTGGACTCCCCCCGAGCGGGAACTCGGGGACGCCATCGGCGAGGGCGGCGAGCCCTGCCTGGTCACCGGCCGGGGCACGGAGACCTCCGGGGCACCGGTGGCCGGGGCGCGGGTGGACGTGTGGCAGGCCGACGCGGACGGGTTCTACGACGTCCAGCGGCCCGGCGAGGTGCCGGAGCGCAATCTGCGCGGCCTGTTCACGCCGACGGCGACGGCGGGTTCCGGTTCCGCACGGTCGTTCCGCGCCATTACCCGATCCCGGCCGACGGCCCGGTGGGCGCCCTGCTGCGGGCGACCGGCCGCCACGCCAACCGGGCCGCGCACATCCATCTGCGCACATCCATCTGCAGGTGTCGGCGCCGGGGTTCCGCACCCTGACGACCTATCTGTTCGCCGACGACTCGCCCTACTTGACTCCGACGCGGTGTTCGGCGTGAAGGTGAGCCTGATCCGCACGTTCGCCCGCGTGGACGATCCGGGACGGGCCGCCGAGTACGGCCTGCCGAACCCTTTCCGCCAGGTGGACTTCCCGGTCACCGTCCGCCGCGAGCCGGGTATGTAGTGTTCATGCCACGGCCATGTCCCGGCAAGTGACCTGCCCCCACCCGTCACACGCGCCGGGAAGGCTGCGAGCCGCATCCGATCATGAGCCGAAGGAGCGTTCGCGTGCCCGAGCCCCGTACCCGCCGACCGTACGTCTTCCTGATGACCGCCACCCTGGTGGCACTCGCCGTGACCCTGCCCGCCCAGGCAGGGGCGTCGTCCGGTCTGCCCGCGCTCACCCCCCGGGCCGAGACCGCGCCGCTCTACGACGACGAGGCGGGCGGCAACTCCGACGCGGACGACCCGGCGATCTGGCGCAACGCCGCGGAGCCGGGCCGCAGCCTGGTCGTCGCCACGGCCAAGGAGGGCGGCCTTCGGGTCTACGACCTCGACGCTCGCGAGATCCAGTCCCTGCCCGCGCCGGCCGGTCCGACGCCCGAGGACGCCCCCGGGCGCTTCAACAACGTCGACCTGGTGCAGGGCCTGAAGCTGTCCACCGGCCGCGCCGACCTCGCCGTCACCAGCGACCGCGGCAACGACCGGCTCCGCTTCTACCGCATCGACCGCGACCGCGCCGGCGGCCCGCTCACCGACGTCACCGACCCCGCCGCGGCGCCCGTCTTCTCCGCCGACCAGGAGGAGATCAACGACCAGCGCACCGCGTACGGCCTCGCCACCTGGACCGACCGCGCGTCGGGCCGCTCGTACGCCCTCGTCAGCCGCCGCGAGACCACCAGCGTCGCCCTCCTGGAACTGCTCCCCACCCGCTCCGGGACGGTCGGCTACCGCAAGCTGCGGACCATCGGCCTGCCCTCGTCCTTCACCCTGCCCGACGGCACGTCCTGGACCCCCTGCCTGGAACCCGGTGAACTGCCCCAGGTGGAGGGCATGGTGGTCGACCCCGCGAACGGTGTCCTCTACGCAGGCCAGGAGGACGTCGGCATCTGGCGGCTGCGCGCCGACCTCACCGGCACGCCCCGGCTGATCGACAAGGTCCGCGAGTACGGCGTCCCCGGGACCTACGACGAGGCCACCGAGGAGTGCACCCCGGGCGCCGACCCCGGCTACGGCGGCACCCGCCTGTCCGCCGACGTCGAGGGCCTGACCCTGCTGCCCGAGGCCGACGGCGACGGCTATCTCCTCGCCTCCAGCCAGGGCGACAGCACCTTCGCCGCGTACGACCGCGAGTTGGCGGACCACAACGAGTACGAGGGCGGCTTCCGGGT
The DNA here is from genome assembly GCF_053592195.1 of Streptomyces sp. NPDC002776. Lineage (NCBI taxonomy): Bacteria > Bacillati > Actinomycetota > Actinomycetes > Kitasatosporales > Streptomycetaceae > Streptomyces > Streptomyces sp. NPDC002776. The sequence continues at coordinate 213,088 of NZ_JBSFVG010000011.1, forward strand.
GACGGCCGCCTCCGCGACCCTCGACGGATCCGAGGAGTGCGACGGAGCGGCGGCCCTCAACGCCCCGCTCGGCCGCCGCTACCCCAACGGCCTCCTCGTCGTCCAGGACGGCGACGAGACCCCGCAGGGCGACGACCGCGCCGCCACGGGCTTCAAGTTCGTCGACCTCGCGGACGTCCTGACGGCCCTGGACGACTGACGCACGGGGCGCCCGGGGATCCCGGGCGCCCCTCGTACGCGGCCCCCGGCTACGGCTTCCACCACAGGCCGGACGCGTCGCGCAGGGTGTTGGTGCCGCAGTGGATCTCACCCATGCCGAGGTGGTACGTGTACCAGTCGTCGACGTACGAGACCTTCAGGCCCGCGCGGGTGTACGCGGCCGTGACGGCCTCGGTGAAGATGTCCTTGCCCCCGACGACGGGACCCCACTGGCGCGGGGCGAGGTAGCGGTCGCGGGAGAGCAGGATGCCGTTGACGGCACCCGGGACGTACGCGCTGGTCATGACGGTGGGAGCCGGTGCGGCGGCAGCCGTGTCCGCGGCGAGCTTCTGCTGGCCGTACTTCCGCGCGGCCTCCGGGGTGCCGCCGCCGAGGCGCCGGAGCAGCGGGACGCGCGTCTCGGCGCTGTCCCCCACGATGCCCCGGGTGTAGAGGGCCGGCACGCGCACGATCTCCTCGTCGGTGACGCCCGTCTCCCGCTTGAGGATCTCCAGGTTGGCCGCGATCTTCCCGGCCGCCATCTCGTTGTCGGACACGAGGTGCCGCGAGGCGAGGGCCTCGTCGATGGTCTCCGCGGGGGGCAGCAGTTCGTCGAAGCCGGGAACGGAGAACATCTTCTTCGCGCCGTGGCCGTCGCGCTGCGCGTCGCGCAGGAGTTGCAGTCCGCCCTCCGGGTCGGCGACACCGATCCGCCAGCCGCGCGGCGTGTCGGCGGGCAGGAACTGCACGAACTCGTCCACGTGCCCCACATGCAGCCACGAGGTGTCCAGCAGGAGCGGATCCTGCAGCCCCTGGGACTTCAGCAGCGTGCGTATCTCCTTCGAGGGGCGGATGCCACTGCCGTCCTTGCGCTCACCCATGATGATCCGCCCGGCCGGGAACGAGCGGCCGCCCAGCGCGTAGGGCGGGATGGTCTCCAGGTTGCCGTAGGAGTTCAGGGTCTCCCACCCCTGCATGTCCTGGCCCTTGGCCTGTACGACACCGACGTTCGGGCCGCGCAGCTTCTCGTAGAGCTCGCGGCCCGCCTCGCGGTCCTGGGCGGAGCGCAGCATCACGCGCATCGTCCGCTGCCGTCCGTCCGGGCCGGTCATGTTGAGGTAGGCCGGCTCGACGAAGTCCTGGGCCCAGATGTCGCCGTACTTCTCGAAGGTCACCAGCGGCTTGGTGACACCCGCCCGCCGGGCCTCCTTGTCCAGCTTCGTCACGAACGCGCGCTGGCGCTTGGCCCAGGGGTCGTTGCCGCGGACCTTGGTGACCATCAGCTGCTGGGTGTTCTGGCGAGCATGGTGGGTGAGCAGCGGGGCGGCGCGCAGGGTGACGGTGTCCGAGGCGGTGCCGGACGCGGAGGTGACCTTCAGCCGGATCGCGACGCGTCCGTCCCACTTCGCGCTGTCCCGGATCACGTCCTTGCCCTCGACCCCGAACTCGACGCCGGAGCGCAGCTCGGCCCGGGTCAGCCGGGTCGACGAAGTGACAAGTTCCCAGGCGCCGTTGCGCAGGAGGAAGACTCTGGTCTGCGCCGCTCCCACGGTGACCTTGACGCTGCCCTTGGCGTCGGACGGCAGACCGCGCATCGGCACCGAGCGCACCCGGGCGAGGTCGGCGGCGTCGGCACGGCCGTTGACCTTCTTGTCGGAGGCGTCGTTGCAGGCGGCCAGCTTGGCGTCGGAGAGCGGCCGGCCGCCCGGACCGGTGGTCGGGCACCGCTTGCTGTCGTCGTCGATGTTGGGCAGGAAGACCGCCCCTCGCCCCGCGGACCAGGTGTCCTCACCGGCGGTGTCCGTGCCACCGGTGAGGTCGACCCGTCCGTCACGGTCGGTATCCGCCCTCAGGTCCACCCGCAGCGGCTCCTCCGCGTACGCCGCGGGGGGCGTCAGCACCGCTCCCGTCGCGGTGAGGGCCAGCAGCGCCCGTACAGCGTTCTTCGTACGCACATCGCGTCCTTTCGTCCCGTGCGGTTCTCCCCGCTGAAGGGGATGAGGCGGAACGGACGCCGTGCGTTGGCTGAGCCGTGCGAATTCTTCTCGTCTGCTGACGGGTTGAGGGAAAACTGTGCCGCTCGGACTCTAGAAGAACCCCAGCTTCTTCGGGCTGTAGGAACACAGGAGGTTCTTCGTCTGCTGGTAGTGCTCCAGCATCATCTTGTGCGTCTCGCGGCCGATGCCCGAGCCCTTGTAGCCGCCGAAGGCCGCGTGGGCAGGGTAGGCGTGGTAGCAGTTGGTCCAGACGCGGCCCGCCTGGATCGCGCGGCCCGCGCGGTACGCCGTGTTGGCGTCGCGGGTCCACACGCCGGCGCCGAGGCCGTACAAGGTGTCGTTGGCGATCTTGATGGCGTCGTCGAAGTCGTCGAAGGACGTCACCGAGACGACGGGGCCGAAGATCTCCTCCTGGAAGATCCGCATCCGGTTGTTGCCCTCGAAGATCGTCGGCTGGACGTAGTAGCCGCCCTTGAGTTCGCCGTCGTGCTCGACGCGCTCGCCGCCGGTGAGGACCCGGGCGCCCTCCTGCCGGCCGATGTCGAGGTAGGAGAGGATCTTCTCCAACTGGTCGTTGGAGGCCTGGGCGCCGATCATCGTGTCGGTGTCGAGCGGATGGCCGGTCCTGATCAGCTCGGTGCGGGCGACCGCCGCCTCCATGAACTCGCCGTAGTGGCCGCGCTGGACGAGCGCCCGCGACGGACAGGTGCACACCTCGCCCTGGTTGAGCGCGAACATCGTGAAGCCCTCGAGGGCCTTGTCGCGGAAGTCGTCGTCGGCCCGCCAGACGTCCTCGAAGAAGATGTTCGGGGACTTGCCGCCGAGTTCGAGGGTGACCGGGGTGATGTTCTCCGAGGCGTACTGCATGATCAGCCGGCCCGTCGTGGTCTCACCGGTGAACGCCACCTTCGCCACCCGCGGGCTGGACGCCAGCGGCTTGCCCGCCTCCACGCCGAAGCCGTTGACCACATTGACGACGCCCGGCGGCAGCAGATCGGCGATCAGGCTCAGCCAGTAGTGGATGGAGGCCGGGGTCTGCTCGGCCGGCTTGAGCACGACCGCGTTGCCCGCCGCCAGCGCCGGGGCCAGCTTCCAGGTCGCCATCAGGATCGGGAAGTTCCACGGGATGATCTGCGCGACGACCCCGAGCGGCTCGTGGAAGTGGTACGCCACCGTGTCGTCGTCGATCTCGCCGAGCGAGCCCTCCTGGGCGCGGATCGCCCCGGCGAAGTAGCGGAAGTGGTCGATGGTGAGGGGGATGTCGGCCGCCAGCGTCTCGCGCACCGGCTTGCCGTTCTCCCAGCTCTCGGCGACCGCCAGCCGCTCCAGGTTCGCCTCCATCCGGTCGGCGATCTTCAGCAGGATGCCGGACCGTTCGGTCACCGACGTACGGCCCCAGGCCGGGGCTGCCGCGTGCGCCGCGTCCAGGGCGCGCTCCACGTCGTCCGCGGTGCCGCGCGCGATCTCGGTGAACGGCTGCCCGTTCACCGGGGAGGGGTTCTCGAAGTACTGCCCCCGAGCCGGCGGCACGTACTCGCCGCCGATGAAGTGGTCGTAGCGCGCCTGGTAGGAGACGATCGCGCCCTCGGTCCCGGGTGCCGCGTAACGGGTCATGCCGGCCTGCCTCCCTGCACAGCGCTGCCCGCCGTTGGGCAGCTCTCGGCGCGAGGCTAGGCAGCGGGAGGTTGCATGGACGTTGCGCGGGCCGGGGCGGCGCGGGGGGCGCGGGGGGGGCCTCGTATGGGCCGCGGGGCCGGGGCTGTGGGGTGGGTCTCGTATCGGCTGCGGGGCCGGGGGCGTGTGGGGTGGTCCTCGCATCAGCCGAGGGCCGGGGGCGTGTGGGGTGGTCCTCGCATCAGCCGAGGGGCCAGGGCCGTGCGCGGTGGTTCCCGCATCAGCGCGGCATCCTGCCCGGGGGCGCCGCCAGCTCCGACTCCAGGGCGGCGAGCCGGGAATGGACCGTCGCGGTCGGGCGTACGGCGGCCAGGGCACGCCACACGTCGAGGTCGTCCTCGCCCCAGGGCGCGTGCGCCCAGTCCGCCAGCAGGTCCGGGTCCCGGCGGGCGATCAACGCCGTCCGCAGTCCGTCGGCGAGCCGGCGCCTGATGCGGGCCACCGCCGGCGCCTGCGAGGCGGGCAGCAGCGGACCGGTGTACGCCGTCGCCGCCGCACTGACCGCCCCCGCCGCCAGCCGCCGCTCCACGACGCCGAGGTCCGACTCGACCGGCACGGTGAGCCGGTACGGCCGGGAGGCCAGCAGACCCGGGCCGAGCAGCCGCCGCAGCCGGGCGAGTTCGGCCCGCAGCGTCACGGGCGTCACCGACTCGTCCTCGTACAGCGCGCACAACAGCTCGTCGCCGGTCAGCCCCTCCGGATGCCGGGCGAGCAGCACCAGGATCTCGCTGTGCCGGCGGCTGAGCCTGACCTTGCGGCCGTCGGCGAGCAGCAGGGCCTCGTCCCGGCCGAGCGCGGACAACTCGTGCGCGTCCTCGGCCGGGCCCGGCGGGGTGAGCAGCGCCAGCTGGGACTCGGCCGCCCGCGCTACCGCCTGCACGAAGCCCAGGCTGTGCGGATGGGCCAGCCCGTCCCCGCCGGTGATGTCCACCGCCCCGAGCACCCGCCCGGTGCGCGGATCGTGCACCGGCGCCGCCGCGCACGTCCAGGGCTGCACCCGCCGGATGAAGTGCTCCGCCGCGAACACCTGCACCGGCCGGTCGACGGCGACCGCGGTGCCCGGAGCGTTCGTCCCGACCGCCGTCTCCGACCAGCGGGCACCGGGGACGAAGTTCATCCGGCCCGCCTGCCGCCGGGTCGTGGCATGCCCCTCGACCCACAGCAGCCTGCCGTGCGCGTCGCACACCGCGAGCAGATGCTCGCCGTCTGCCGCGAAGGTACCCATCAACTCACGGATCAGCGGCATCACCCGGGCCAGCGGATGCTCCGCCCGGTAGGCGCCGAGGGCACCGTCGGCGAGTTCCACGCGTGCCGTGCCGTCCGGCCCGACGCCCGCTCTCGCGGAACGCCGCCACGAGTCGGCCACCACGGCACGCACCGGCTTCGGCACGGTGCCCGCCGCGGTGAACGTCTCATGTGCGCGGCGCAGCATCCGGGCGCGCTCGGCAGGGTCGGTCCCCGGCTCCAGGGCCACCCACGGATCGATCAACTCGGCCTCCACGGACGGCGATGCGGCTGGGGACATCGTCACTCCGCGTACGCGTGCGGACAACCTTTTCGACCGGCGTCACCCGAACGACTGGCCGGAAGCGTCGGTCAGGCCGCCTCGACGAGTCCGATGTAACGCTTCCAGTCCCAGTGCGGTCCGGGATCGGTGTGGTCGGTGCCAGGAACCTCGTGATGGCCGATGATGTGCCTCCTGTCCCTCGGGATGCCGTGCCGGGCGCAGATCGCCGCGGTCAGTGCGGCCGACCGCTCGTACAGGGCGTCGGTGAAGTAGGCGGGCCGGTCCACCCAGCCCTCGTGTTCGATGCCGATGCTGCGGGTGTTGTAGTCCCAGTTCCCCGCGTGCCAGGCGATGTCCGACTCCCGGACGCACTGCGCCACATGTCCGTCGGCGGAACGGACGACGTAGTGCGCGGACACCTTCTTCTTCCGGTTCCCGAAGACGGCGAGGGTGCCGAGGTAGTCGGTCTGGGTGACATGGACGACGACCAGGTCGACTCGGTGGTCCAGGGGTCTGCGGGCAGCGGTGAAGTTGGCGGTGCTCGTCGGCCGCCACTCGGCGGTCGGCTGGTCGGGGGCGGGAATCTGCGCGCCGGCCTGCGGCCCGGGGAGCAGCCCGTAGGTCACGGCGGTGAGGGCGGCGCCCTTGAGCAGTGTGCGTCTGTCGGTCAGTGGTTGTACCCGGTCCATACGGGGTCGTGCCTCTCGATCGGGTGGGCGGGTCGAGTGGGTGGGCGGGCTCGGGTGGGCGGGCTCGGGGGAGTCGGGAGAAGCGGGGCGGGGGCGGAAGCGGGTGCCGGGTCAGTGCCGGAGCGCGGACGCGGTCTCGCGCAGGCGCGTGTGGAGTCCGCGGTGGGTCTCGCGCGGGGGCAGCCACTCCTTGCGGAGCTTGGCCACGCACGTGTAGTTGGTGTCGCACACATTGGCCAACGGAGACTCCACGGCCTGGGTTGCGAACTGGTACGCGTCCAACTCGCTGAAGCCGTAGTCGCGCACCAGCCACCGCACCAGGTCGAGCTGGGATATCCGGAACGCGTCCTCCAAGGGACGCGCCGATCCGGTCGAGATGATGTGCGTGTCCGACTCGATGCGCGGCCAAGGGGTGGCGATCCCCTTGAGCAGCTCGACGATCACCACGGTGTTCATCGCGCACTCGACGGCGACCCCGCAGGTCTCACCCTCGCCCTGGCGGGCGTGTCCGTCGCCCAGGCTGAGCAGCGCTCCCTCGACGTTCACCCCGAGATAGCAGGTGACGCCGGCCCGCATCTCGGGCGTGTCCATGTTCCCGCCGTGCGCGTCCGGCACCAGCGCCGAGCGGACCTCCAGATTGGCCGGAGCCACCCCCACCGTGCCGTGCATCGGATCGATCGGCAGCTCGGCCTCGAAGTCGCTGTCGTGCGCGCGGAATAGGGCAGTACGCCGGGTTCTGTCCAACTGCCAGATCCAGACGGTCTCCGGCAGCGGCGGCTGAAGCGTGGCCGTGGTGGGGGTCGAGGTGAGGGCGCCGAACAACGGGACGGTGGTGGAGGCGGCCCAATCCCGGGCGGGTTCGATGGAGACGAAGTGCACGGCGACGGTGTCGCCGGGCTCGGCGCCCTCGATGTGGAAGGGGCCGGTCTGCGGGTTGAGGAAGGGGAACTCGCAGACCTCGGAGACCAGGTCCTTCTCCGACCGCACCCGCCCGCCGAAGCAGTCCTCCGTGAACAGGTCCAGCACGGTGCCCGGCGCGATGCGGGCGATGGGTGGGGCGCCGCCGAACGTCCAGGCGTATGCGTGGGGCTCGGGTCGGACGGTCAGGATCCGGGGGTCGCTCATCGCCGCACAGCTCCGTTCTGCCGCAGGTCACGGGGAGAGGGGCCGGGAGCGCCCTCGCGTGGTTCACGGTACGGCGCGCAGGGGCCGGGCCGGAGGGCCCGGTGCATTTCCGTGGACAGCGGTCGCCCTGTGGACAACTCGCTCACTCGACCGAGTGAAGTCGGCCTGGGGTCAGGCTCGTTCGCCCACCGCGGCCGGATCGTCCAGCACCCCGCGCACCACCCAGTGCGCGGCGCCCAGCAGCGGCCCCTCGGGCCCGAGCCGCGACACGGACACCGGACAGGCCGCGCCCGCTGTGCGCCCGTCCAGCTCGGCCTCCAGCGAGGGCAGCAGCCAGGGCGCGAGCCCGGCCAGCGCGCCGCCGAGCACCACGCTCTCGGGATCCAGCAGGTTGACCGCCCCGGTCAGCGCGACGCCGAGCGCCTCGCCCGCGTCGTGCAGCGCGCCCCGTACGTCCTTGTCCCCCTCGGCAGCCCGTCCCGCGAGCAGTCCGACGCGGTCCTGGCCCGGTTCCAGCCCCGCCGCCCGCAGCACCGCCTCCTCACCGGCGTACTGCTCCAGACAGCCGCGCCCCCCGCACGGGCACGGATGTCCTTCCGGGCGGACCGGAACATGCCCCAGCTCGCCCGCGAAACCGCGTGTTCCGCGCAGCAGTTGCCCGTCCACGACCACGGCCGCACCGATGCCGATCTCCGCGGACACGTGCAGGAAGTCCCGCGGAGTGCCCTCGCCGAGCCAGAGTTCGGCGAGCGCGCCGAAGTTCGCCTCGTTGTCCACGGTGAGCGCGAACTCCTCGGGCAGCAGCGCCCCGAGGTCGACGTCGTGCCATTCGAGGTTCGGCGCCCGGACGACCGTACGACCGTCGCGGGCCACCAGACCGGGCACCGCCACCGCGAGCCCGGCCGGCCACAGCCCTTCGCGCCCGGTCTCCGCCACGACCGCCCGCACCAGCTCGGTCAGCTCCCGGATCACCGGTTCGGGGGAACGCCCCCGGTTCGCGCCGTGCCGCACCGCCCTGGCCCGTACCGCGCCGCGCAGGTCGACCGCGCACACCGCGAGGTGGTCGACGCCGATCTCGGCGCCGATGCCGGCCGGGCCGTGTGCGCTGACGGCGAGCGCCGAGCCGGGCCGGCCCACCCGGCCGGGGCGCTCCGGGCCGAGTTCCTCGATCAGCCCGGCGCGGATCAGCTCGTCCACGAGGGTCGACACCGCCGCCCGCGTCAGACCGATCCGGGAGGCCACGGCGGCACGGGACAGGGGCCCCTCCGCGCTGACGGTGTGCATCACCCGGGCCAGATTGCGGCGGCGCATGCCCTGCTGCGTGTCGGGCAGCGCCCGTCCGGGAAGCGGTGCGGTCATGCCTCCGTCAGTCCTCGATCGGTGTGCGTGCGGTCACTGGGCCTGGGTGCCCCGCTCCAGCAGCGGGGCCGCGTCGGAGAGTACCCCGGCGATCCTCGCCAGGGCCGCCTCGTCCCGCTCCACGGCCTCCAGCACGGGACCCGCGGCCGTGTTCCAGCGCCGGGCGACCGCGGCCGGATCCTCGCCGGTCAGCAGGCCGGCCGCCTGGGCGGCGGCGCCGAGCGCCACCAGTTCCTTGGCCTCGGGCACCCGCACGGGACGCCCCGACAATCGGCGCACGGTCTGCTGCCAGGCCCTGCCGCGCGCGCCGCCGCCGATCAGCAGCAGCGGGGCCGAGCGGTCCGCGTCGGCGTCGAGGACCAGGTCCAGCGCGCCCAGCAAGGAGTGGACGGCGCCGTCGTAGGCGGCCTGGAGGAGCTGGCCCGCCGTGGTGTCGTGGCGCAGGCCGAACAGCAGGCCCGAGGCGTTCGGCAGGTTCGGGGTGCGTTCGCCGTCCAGGAACGGCAGGAGCGTCACGTCCCCGGCCGGTTCCACCGCCTCGCGGTCCAGGCCGAGCAGCGTGGCCACCCGGTCGACGGCGAGGGTGCAGTTCAGGGTGCAGGCCAGCGGCAGCCAGTCGCCGTGGGCGTCGGCGAAGCCCGCGACCGTGCCGGTGGGGTCGGCCGGGCGGCGCCGGGACACGGCGTACACCGTGCCGGACGTGCCGAGACTGAGCACCGGGGCGCCGGGGCGCAGGCCGAGGCCGAGTGCGGCGGCGGCGTTGTCACCGGTGCCGGGAGCGACCAGGGTGCCCTTGGAGAACGGCAGGTCGTGGTGGGTGCGCACGGTGCCCGCCACCTCGCCGGGCCGGACCACGCGGGGGAGCAGCGCCGGGTCGAGGCCCACATGCGCGAGGGTCTCCTCGTCGTACGCCTCCGTGCCGGCCGCCCACCAGCCCGTGCCGGAGGCGTCGCCGCGGTCGGTGGTGCCCTCCCCGGTGAGGCGCTCGGTGAGGTAGTCGTGGGGGAGCCGTACCGCCTTCGTCGCGCGGACGGCCTCCGGCTCGTGCTCGGCCAGCCACGCCCACTTCGTCACCGTGAAGGACGCGCCGGGCACGCTGCCGGTGCGCTTGGCCCAGGCTTTCGGGCCACCCAGCTCCTCGATGAGCCGGCGCGCCTGCGGCGCCGAGCGGACGTCGTTCCAGAGCATCGCCGGGCGCACCGGTTCACCCCGGGCGTCCAGGGTGACCAGGCCGTGCTGCTGGCCGCCGACCGACACCGCGGCGGCCTCGTGCGCGGCGTCGCCGCATTGGCGCAGGGCCTCGCACAGGGCGTCCCACCACTGGCGGGGGTCGGACTCGCGGCCCGCCCCGGCGGACACCGTGTGCGGGGCCTGTCCGCTCGCGACGACCCGCCCGGTGGCCGCGTCGACGACAAGGGCCTTGGTGGACTGGGTGGACGTGTCCACGCCGACGACGAGCGGTCCTTCGGCTGCTGACATCGGGCTCTCCTCCTGTGCGGCTCGGGTCCCGTGGGCGGCTGCGGCCCGGGCCCTGTGTGCGGCGCGTGATCATCCCTGAGGACAACTGTTCTCTTCCCAGGGATGCCTCGGCATACTAATTTGTAAATCGCCATGACGAAATAGTCGGCAGCAAGCAACTCGCAGCAGGCAAGGAGCCGCGGCATGAACTACCAGCCCACCCCCGAGGACAGGTTCACCTTCGGCCTGTGGACCGTCGGCTGGCAGGGACGGGACCCCTTCGGCGACGCCACGCGCCGCGCCCTCGACCCGGTCGAGACGGTGCAGCGCCTGGCCGAACTCGGTGCCCACGGGGTCACCTTCCACGACGACGACCTGATCCCCTTCGGATCCTCGGACACCGAGCGGGAGGCGCACATCAAGCGCTTCCGGCAGGCCCTGGACGCCACCGGCATGACCGTGCCGATGGCCACCACCAACCTGTTCACGCACCCCGTCTTCAAGGACGGCGCGTTCACCGCCAACGACCGCGACGTGCGCCGTTACGCCCTGCGCAAGACGATCCGCAACGTCGACCTGGCCGTCGAGCTGGGCGCGAAGACCTACGTCGCCTGGGGCGGCCGGGAGGGCGCCGAGTCCGGCGCCGCCAAGGACGTACGCGTGGCCCTGGACCGGATGAAGGAGGCCTTCGACCTCCTCGGCGAGTACGTGACCTCCCAGGGCTACGACCTGAAGTTCGCGATCGAGCCCAAGCCGAACGAGCCGCGCGGCGACATCCTGCTGCCCACCGTCGGCCACGCGCTGGCGTTCATCGAGCGCCTGGAACGCCCCGAGCTGTACGGCGTCAACCCCGAGGTCGGCCACGAGCAGATGGCCGGGCTGAACTTCCCGCACGGCATCGCGCAGGCCCTGTGGGCGGGCAAGCTCTTCCACATCGACCTCAACGGCCAGTCCGGCATCAAGTACGACCAGGATCTGCGGTTCGGCGCCGGTGACCTGCGCGCCGCCTTCTGGCTCGTCGACCTGCTGGAGAGCGCCGGCTACGCCGGGCCGCGCCACTTCGACTTCAAGCCGCCGCGGACCGAGGACCTGGACGGCGTGTGGGCGTCGGCCGCGGGCTGCATGCGCAACTACCTGATCCTCAAGGAGCGCGCGGCGGCCTTCCGCGCGGACCCGGAGGTCCAGGAGGCGCTGCGGGCCGCGCGTCTGGACGAGCTGGCGCAGCCCACCGCGGCCGACGGCCTGCAGTCCCTGCTCGCCGACCGCGGCGCGTTCGAGGACTTCGACGTGGAGGCGGCCGCCACGCGCGGAATGGCCTTCGAGCAGCTCGACCAGCTGGCGATGGACCACCTGCTGGGAGCGCGTGGCTGAACGAGTACGCGCGCGTGCCGCGCGCTGCCTTCGGGTGAGCGCGCGGCGCCGGTACGGCACGTATTGCGGCGAGGCGCGCACCGGTCATGGCGAGGCGCGCGCCGGTCGCGGCGGGGAATGCACCGGAATCGTCCCGTCCACCGCATGGGCCGGTACCAACTTTCGCGACGGGCTCGCGTGATCACCGCCGAGAGGTGACGCTGGGCGGTATGGCCATCCCGCCCGTACCGCCCCAGCCGCCCGGTTCGCCGGGCGGTGGCTTCGGCCCGCCCTCCGACGGCTCCGGACCGCCCACGGGCGGCTTCGGGCCTCCGTACGACGAACCGCCGCCCGGCGGAGGCCCAGGAAGGCGACGCGGTCCGCTGCTCGCCCTGCTCGTGGTGATCGTGGCGGGCGTGGCCGTCGCCCTGGTGGTGCTGCTGGCCTCGGGGAGCGACGACTCGCCGGAGGAGAAGCCGTCCGGGGAGAGCACCCGGAGCCCGTCACCGAGGCCGTCCTTCAGCCTTCCCACGGAACTGCCCAGCAGACTGCCGAGCGAGCTGCCGTCGGGCTTCCCCAGCGAGTTGCCCAGCGGGCTTCCCAGTGACCTGCCCAGTGCGATCGAGTCGCTGCTGCCGGAGCTCGACGAGGCCGAGCTGCCGTAGGGCGACGACCGTGTGCGGGGCGGAGGCGAACCGTCACGCACGCGTGCAGGCCATCTGGTCAGATGCCGCGCGGCAGCCCGACGTAGTCACTCCTCGGCTTCGGACTCGGCCGCCGTCGAGGCCAGCGCCGTTGCCGGGTCCTGGGACGGGCCGCCCGCGGGCACCCAGCGGCCCCGCTCCTTCCGGTACGGCCACCAGCGGCCGTCCCGTCCCAGCCGGACCTGCCCGGCGGCACCGGCGGCCGTCCACCGGTTGCCCTTCGCCCGCAGCGCCGGCCGTTCGTCCTCGTCCCAGGCCGACTCCAGTGCCGCACGCGCGCGTACGAGCGTTTCACCCTCCACGGCCCACTCGTCCTCCAGTACGTCCAGCGCGGCGGCCCCGCCGAACTCCCACGCCCGTACGGCCAGCTCCAACTGCTCCCGGGAGCGCCCCGAACCACGGGCCAGGCGCTCCCGTACGGCCTGCACGGACGTGCCGGCGGCGAGCCGGACCGCGTCCTGAGCCGCCGGTGTCAGGGCAGTGTGCTCCGCCGCTCCGCGCAGCGCGTCGGCGAGCAGGAGGTGCGCCTGCGCGGCGGCGCGGGCGGCGAGGTACTCCAGGGCGGCGGGGTCGAGATCGGACGGCGGCGGTGTCTCGGTGTCCAGGGACGGCGGTACGCCCGGGTGCTCGGGGAGCCGGGGCAGCTCCGGCAGCGGTGGCAGGATGTCCCCGGCCGCGAACGCCTCCGCCGCGTCCACGCCGTCCGTTTCCGGCGCCTCCTCGATGAGGGCGGTGCTGCGGGCCTGGATGTCGTCCAACAAGGCGCGCTCGCCCCGTCCCCGCATCAGCAGCAGCACGAACGGATCCTGGTCCAGCAGCCGGGCCATTTGGTAGCACAGGGCCGCTGTGTGCGCGCAGTGGTCCCAGGCTTCGCAGTCGCACTCGGGCTCCAGGTCGCCCATTCCGGGCAGCAGGTCGACTCCGGTGGCCGCCGCGTCCTCGACCAGGTGCGGCGGCATGTCGCGGTCCAGCAGGGCCGCGACATGCCCGGCCCGCTCGACGGTCATGTCCAGGAACCGGTCCCACTGTTCGCCGGACAGCTCCTCCAGCAGGACGTCCGCCCGGTGCTGTGTGCGGTCGCGGTCCTGGACGACGGCCGTGATGCGCCCCGGGCGCACCGACACCGCGCCCACGCTTCCCGCGCGGGCGAGCCTGCGGCCCGCCTTGAGCTGCTGGGAATCCAGCGCCGCGTCCTCCAGCGCCTTCAGCCAGGCCCGTCCCCACCACGTCCGCGCGAAGCCGGTCCCCTGCGCGGGCGGCAGCGCCGCGAACGTGCGCTCGGTGTGCTTGTGCTCGTCACGGTCGTAGCGATTCATCGTGCGCCCCCTCGCAGTTCCACCAGATCGGCCAGCTCCGCGTCCGAGAGCTCCGTCAACGCCGCTTCACCGGCGCCCAGCACGGCGTCGGCGAGCTCCTTCTTGCGGATCAGCATCTCCGCGATCCGGTCCTCGATCGTCCCCTCGGCGATCAGCCGGTGCACCTGCACGGGCCGCGTCTGACCGATGCGGTACGCGCGGTCGGTGGCCTGCGCCTCCACCGCCGGGTTCCACCAGCGGTCGTAGTGCACGACGTGCTCGGCCCGGGTGAGGTTCAGGCCCGTGCCGGCCGCCTTCAACGACAGCAGGAAGACCGGGACTTCCCCCTCCTGGAACCGGCGCACCTGCTCCTCGCGCTCGGTGATCGGCGTCCCGCCGTGCAGGAACTGAGAGGGCACCCCGCGGGCCGCCAGATGCTGTTCGATGAGGCGCCCCATGCGCACGTACTGGGTGAAGACCAGAACGCCCGCCCCCTCGGAGAGGATCGTGTCGAGCAACTCGTCCAGTAGCTCCAGCTTCCCGGAGCGCCCGGCGATTTCCGGCCGCTCCTCCTTGAGGTACTGCGCCGGGTGGTTGCAGATCTGCTTCAGGCCCGTCAGCAGCTTCACGATCAGCCCGCGCCGCGCCATGCTGTCGGCCGCGGCGATCTCCACGAGCGTCTCGCGTACCACCGCCTCGTACAGCCCCGCCTGCTCCTTGGTGAGCGACACCGCGCGGTCGGTCTCGGTCTTCGGTGGCAATTCCGGCGCGATCCCGGGGTCCGACTTGCGGCGGCGCAGCAGGAACGGCCGGACCAGCCGGGCGAGCCGCTCGGCGGCGGCCGGGTCCTGACCGCTCTCGACGGACTGCGCGTACCGGGTGCGGAACGTGCCGAGCCGGCCGAGCAGTCCCGGGGTCGTCCAGTCGAGGATCGCCCACAGCTCCGACAGATTGTTCTCGACCGGGGTTCCGGTGAGCGCCACGCGCGCGCGTGCGCCGATGGACCGCAGCGCCCGCGCAGTGGCCGAGTAGGGGTTCTTCACATGCTGGGCCTCGTCGGCCACGACCAGGCCCCAGGGCACCTCGGCGAGCCGGGGCGTGTCCAGGCGCATCGTGCCGTACGTGGTGAGCACGAACTCGCCGTCGGCGAGAGCGTCGAGATCGCGCCGGGCCCCGTGGAAGCGGCGCACGGGTGTTCCGGGCGCGAACTTCTCGATCTCGCGCTGCCAGTTGCCCATCAGCGAGGTCGGGCACACCACCAGGGTGGGACCGGCCGACGCGTCATCCGTCTGCCGGTGCAGATGCAGCGCGATCAGCGTGATGGTCTTGCCGAGACCCATGTCGTCGGCCAGGCAGCAGCCCAGGCCCGAGGAGGTCGTCCGGGCCAGCCAGTTCAGGCCCCGCCGCTGGTAGTCGCGCAGGGTGGCCGCGAGCGCGGCGGGCTGCGGGACCGGTTCCTGCCCCTCGGGGTCGGCGAGCCGCTCGCGCAGGGCCGCCAGCCACCCCGTGGGCTGCACCTCGACCCGGCGACCGTCGACCTCGGTCGAGCCCGTCAGAGCGGCGCTCAGGGCGTCGACGGGCGTCACCTTGCGGTCCCGCTGCTCACGCGCCCGGCGCACCTCCTCGGGATCGACCAGGACCCACTGGTCGCGCAACCGCACGAGCGGCCGGTTGGCCTCGGCCAGGCGGTCCAGATCCGCGCGGCTGAGCCGCTGGTCGCCCAGCGCGAACCGCCAGTCGAAGGCGAGCAGGGCGTCGGCGGACAGGAAGGACGGCGTGTCGGAGTCGAGCCTGGCGGCACCCGTCTCGTCGTCGGGCGGTCCCACCACCGCGCGGGCGGTGAGCTCATGGGCCAGCTCCTTGGGCCAGTGCACCTCGACGCCCGCGGCGGCCAGGGACCGGGCACCGGTGGAGAGCAGGTCGGTGACCTCCTCGTCGGCCAGTTCCACGGCGTCCGGCACGGTGGCCGAGAGCAGGGGCGCGAGGGGCGGCCACGCGCGTGCCGCGCCGCGCAGGGCCAGCAGGGCGTCCATGCGCGCGCGGGAGCCGAAGGCGGAGGTTCCGGCCCACACCTGGGCGGCGTCCGCGACGAGCGCCGGATCGCTCACGCCGTGCACCTGGAGCACCGCACGGAAGGCGGGCGCCGCGGCCTCCTCGGCCAGGGCGGCCAGTCCTGGAACCTCGACGCGCAGGGACAGGCGTACGCCGGCGTCGTGGCCCGCGGCCACATCGGCCGCCCACGCGCGGTACCCGGGCAGGTGCTGGGGTTCCGGTGCGGCATAGGCGGGGCCGCCGGTCACGAGAGGGGCCGCGGGCGTGCGGGGCACGGTGTCCGCGACGGCGTCCAGGAAGGAGCGCAGCAGCCGTTCGGGGTCGGGCAGCCGCAGGGCCGCGGTGGTCGTCAGCGGTACGGCGTGCGCCTCGGGCGGCATCGCCGCTGCTAGCCGGCGGATGTGATCCAGGTCCGCGGTGCTCAACGGGCCGATGCGCCAGGCGTCGTGGTCGTCGGGCGACAGACCGGGCAACAGCAGTCCCCGCGCCGCGAGATGCAGCGCCAGGACGGCCGCCGCGCCCCAGAACGCGGGACCTCGGTGGGCCTGCGCGGTGGCACGCGCGCGGATCAGGACGGGCAGGGCCGCGCGCAGGGGCAGCAGCACGGCGGGGACGGTGGTGAGCTCGACACCGTCGGCGCCGGGCACGACGACCATCAGGTCCTCGGCCGCCGCCGCTTCGGTGCGGGGAAGTGTTTCGCCGTCGGGGCACCAGAAGGCGACCCTGCCGGTGCGTGCCGGATCGCCGGGGACGAACACGGCGGAACAGTGGGCCAGTTCGAAGATCTCGGAGGGAGGAGCCGGGGGGACTGTCTGGACAGCGATGGTGAGTTCCTCAAACTTGACTACCAGGTCGGCCGCCGAGGGTACAGCACCGGTCGGCGGGAGCCGGCATGCCAGGGCTGTGTTCCGCGTCACTGCCATGGGAGGGTGGGTCAGGAGGTGGACCAGTAGGGGGAGCACCTCAGGGACGTCTCGGGGTCGTGGTGCGGAACCGCGGGAAGCGCGGGCCCGTTTTCAGAGCAGAGAGCGGCAGTGCGCCGCGGAGGAGGCGACACACATGACGAGGAACCACAAGATCGCCGCAGGAGGTGCGGCGGTCGGGATCTTTCTGCTCATCTGGCTGCCCTGGTGGGCAGCGCTCCTGATCATTCTGGGCGTCCCGGCCGCCGCGTACCTCGCACTCGACCCCTCACAGCGGCGCAGGTTGCGCCGCTCCTCCCGCAAGGAGCTCGGCCGCTGAGACATGAGGGCCTGGCCGGCATGATCCGCCGGCCAGGCCCGCCGGCTAGCGCTCGGCCGGATCCGACAGGGCGCAGGAGTTGATCACGTCGCCGCTCGCGGGCCTGTCGACAGTTCCGTCCGCGGGCGGCTGGTCTCCCCGGTCCACCCAGGAGACCAGGGCGTCGAACGCCGAGCGGTAGCAGGGCAGGATCGGTCGCAGCCGGTCCGGATAGGTGTCGTACAGCCCGTCCACGTGCGTGCCGCCCTCGATCGTGTAGTAGCGGTGCATCGAGCCCTGACCGGCTGCGCCGACCATGCGCGCGTACACGTCGGAGTCGGCCGCCTTCGGCAGCAGCGCGTCCAGATCGCCGTGCAGCGTGATCAGCGGTCTGCCGATCCGTCCGGTCAGCGCCACCCGGGCCACCGCGCGATGGACGGAGGCGGGACGGGAGGCGTAGTCGTAGGTCGCGTCCTCGGCGCAGGGCGCGAGGATCTGTTCCGCGGTCGTGCCGGCGGAGGGGCCGGGGCAGCCCGGGGCGTACGTTGGGTCGAACTCCGCCCGGTAGATCTTCTGGGTGACACCCCAGTAGGCCCTCTCGTGGTACGGCCACAGGAACTCGGAGCCGCGCGCGAAGCCCACCGCGTACAGATCCTCGTCCCGTGCGGCACCCGACATGCGGGCCACGGCGGTGGGGAGCGAGGTGAGCAGGTTGGGGCCGTCCGCGGTCCACAGTGCCCCCTCCCAGTCCACGCCTCCGTCGTACAGCTCGGGGTGGTTCTCCAGCTGCCAGCGGGTGAGGTAGCCGCCGTTGGAGATGCCGGTGATGAACGTGCGGCGCGGGAGATGCCCGTAACGCTGGGCCACGGCCTTCCGGGCGGCGCGGGTGAGTTGCGTGGTCCGGGTGTTCCACTCGGCCACCGCATCACCGGGCCGGGTGCCGTCGCGGTAGAAGTCGGAACCGTTGTTGCCCTTGTCGGTCGCCGCGTACGCGTAGCCCTGGGCAAGCACCTGGTCCGAGATCGCCTTGTCCGTGGCGTACTGCCGACGCGTGCCGGGCGCGCCCGTGACGACCAGGCCGCCGTTCCAGCGGTCCGGCAGCCGGAGGACGAACTGCGCGTCGTGCTTCCAGCCGTGCGTGGCGTTGAAGCGCGAGGAGTCCGGGAAGTAGCCGTCGATCTGGATCCCCGGCACCCCGGACGGCACCCGGGTGCCGGCGGCCGTCAGCCCCGCCTGGTCCGCCAGGTCGGTGTACGCGGTCCCGGCGAGGCCCGTGGTGGTCAGGTCCGGAAGACAGGCGCTCTGCTGGAAGGCCGCGCCGGGGATCCGCACCCGCTCCTGGCGGCCGCAATGGTCCTCGCCGACCGTTGCCGCCCCGGCGGACGTCGGCCCGATGAGCGCGGCCGCGATCAGGGTGACGGCGACGACGGGAACACCTCGGGACAGGCGCATGGCGACCTCCAGGGACGGGAGTTGACGCCAGGGGCGGCGTCGGAGCTGCCCCATGGTGTGGTTCTTCGGTCCCCTCATCCATGGGTTGGGGCCACATGGAACGGTGCCGTCGCATGGGTGCGGACGACGTGCCGGCGGGTGTCATGTCGGCGGGCGTCATTCCGTAGCGCATGCGCGCGTGCCGCAGTGCTCGCCGCGATCCGGTATCCCCGTGTCTTCCTGGCCGCGGGGCCGCCTGTCCCTGTGTCTCCTGGGCTACGGGCCGTCTGTCTCCGGCGCTGCCGGCGATGGCATGCGCTCGAGGTCGACGGCGTCAGCTGGGGCGTACCGCCATCTTGTCGAGGGCCTCCAGCAGACCCGGCAGTTCCGGGCCGCGGCCCACCGGCAGGACTTCGCCGGGCTCGTCGTCCAGGAGCACGAAGGCGATGTCGTCGGTCCTGGCCACGAGCGACCAGCCGGGACCGTCGGCGCGCAGGGTGCGGGCGTCGCCCGAGGCGAAGGCGGACCGGACCCGTCCGAGGGGCGGCGGGGTGTCCACGTAGGCGCGGGCCTCGGCGAGGACCCGGCGGATGCCGCTGTGTCCCTTGGGCTTCGGCTCGCCGCCGCCCGAAGACGCATTCGGGGACTCGCCCGCGGTCTCCTCCGAGGCGGCCTCAGCGGCCTCCTGGGCCGCCTCTTGGCCCTCGGCGGCCTCGGAGCCGCTCCCGGGAGCCGGGAAGTCGGTGTCGTCGAGCTGCTCGCGCCACAGCGCCCACTGGAGGGCGATCTCATCGGCACCCAGCCGGCGCTGGGCCGGGCCCCAGGTGGAGGTGTCCGGCGGTGCCAGGGGCGGACCGTCGGCTTCGTCGGGGTCGGGGTCGTGCGGCGCGGGCACGTTGGGGGCCGCGACGGCGACCGCCAGGGGCCAGCCGGGCAGGGCGGCGACGACCGTGCGCTCGTCGGGCGACAGGTCGTACTCCATGCCGCAGTCCCAGGACGCGATGGCGACCGCGACCAGCGAGACGTCGTCGATGACGACCGTCCACCGGGCACCGTCGCCGTCCTGGCCGAGCACCAGCCCGTACCCGTCGGCGAGGGGCGCGAGGCCGAGAGCCGCGCAGGCCTCCGGATAGTCGTCGCCCAGCACGCTCGGGAACTTCGCAGGCGTCAGCAGCACCGCCGTCAGCACATAGAGCGCGTCGTCCTCGGCGGCGACGGCGTCCTCGTCCGTCCCGGCCATCCCAGCCTCCCCATTGGTTCGTCCATCGGCGCGCACCCTAATGCGAGCGGAAGGCCCTTGTCACGACGTGCCGACCCACCCGGAGCTGCAGTTTTCCGCCTGGACGGGGTGAAATCGACCTGAGATCGCGGCGCGGTTCAGGCCGCCGGAAGGCCGAGGAGGTCCCGCGCGACGGTCCGGGGGGACTCGTCGCGTTCCCGCGCGAGGGCGATGACGGCCCGGCACGCCAGCTCGTTCACCCCGAACGACAGCGCCTCCGGCGACACCCATCCCGCGGTCTCGTCGATGCGCTCCTGGTCGTCCTCCGCGCAGGCCGAGACGTAGGCCGCGGCGGCTTCGAACAGGTTGTGCGTACGCCCTTCGTGATCGCCGGCGGACTCCGTGCGCCATGCGTCCAGAACTCTGTCCCAGGACTGCCGGACCTTGCCGAACATGCTGACCACCTTCCCCCTACGGGGTTGCCCTGGCTGATCGTCCCTCTCCTGCTGTTCAACG
Source organism: Streptomyces sp. NPDC002776 (assembly GCF_053592195.1). NCBI lineage: Bacteria > Bacillati > Actinomycetota > Actinomycetes > Kitasatosporales > Streptomycetaceae > Streptomyces > Streptomyces sp. NPDC002776. The sequence goes on from NZ_JBSFVG010000011.1 coordinate 232,883, forward strand.
TAGGGTTGAAGTTCCGCCGGCAGAAGGGGGACGGCGCGGCCAAGGGCACCGGGTACCCCGCCGGGCCGCGCTACGCCGTCAGCCCGGGCCCTGGAAGCAGCTGAGCGCTCAGCCTTCCCGTACGGCGAGTGCCAGGAAGCGTGCGTCCACATCGACGTACGACGTCATGCGCCACCCGGAACCGGCGAGCAGCGGCCGGAGGTTGGCCTCCGCCCGCAGGTCGTCCGGGGTGATCTGCCGCCCCTGACGGGCCGCGAGGGCCGCCCTGCCGATCGGGTGGAACAGGGCCAGGGTGCCGCCCGGGCGCACCACACGGGCCAACTCCCGCAGGTTCCGCGCCGGATGGGGCAGATGCGCGACGAGCCCTGCCCCGAACACGGCGTCGAGCGACTCCGAGCGAAGCGGGAGCGCGGACACGTCGGTGAGCAGCAGCTGCCCGTCCCGGTGCCGTCCTGCCCGTACGGCGGCCTCCAGCATGGCCGGAGTCAGATCGGCGCCGAGGACCACTCCCGAGGGCCCCACGGCCGTACGCAGTGGCGGCAGGGCCCGTCCGGTGCCGCAGCCCGCGTCGAGGACGCGGTCGCCCTCGCGCAGACCGAGGTCGGCGACCGCGGCGTCGTACGCGGGGCCGTCGTCGGGGAACCTGGCGTCCCACTCGGCGGCGCGGGCGGTGAAGAACTCCTGGACACGTGTGTGGTCGTCGCTCATGTTCCGCATGATCCCTCACCGGAGGGAGTGACCTCCTCCCCTCCAGAGATGACGCAGCGGCGCACATGTTCGAGCGGCAGTCGATCGTTCTGGGCGAAAGCCGTGTCATATTCCAACAGCTTTCGAAATGCGCCCTCTTTGTGCGCCCCTGCCCCGACTAGCGTCCCTGAGCCATGGGACACCTGGACCACGCCGCCCTGGGGTGGCTGACCCCCGCGCTGTCGTACGCCATGGCCTGCATCGGCGCCGCGCTGGGTCTGCGCTGCACCGTCCGCGCCCTCGGCGCCACCGGCCGCTCGCGCCGCAACTGGCTCGTCACCGCCGCCTCGGCCATCGGCACCGGCATCTGGACCATGCACTTCGTGGCCATGCTGGGGTTCAGCGTCAGCGGCACCGACATCCGCTACGACGTGCCGCTGACCGTCGCCAGCCTGCTCGTCGCCATGGCCGTTGTGTGCGCCGGCGTCTTCGCCGTCGGCTACGGCCGCGACCGCACGCGCGCGCTGTTCCTGGGCGGCCTCACCACGGGACTCGGTGTGGCCAGCATGCACTACCTGGGCATGGCGGCCGTGCGCCTGCACGGCGAGGTGAGCTACGACCCCGTCCTCGTCGGGCTCTCGGTGCTGATCGCCGTGGTCGCCGCGACGGCGGCGCTGTGGGCGGCGCTCAACATCAAGTCGACCGTCGCCGTCACCGTCGCCTCCCTGATCATGGGCGCGGCGGTGAGCAGCATGCACTACACCGGGATGTTCGCGGTGAGCGTGCGGGTCACCCCCGCCGGGGACGTCCTGCCCGGGGCCACGGCGATGCAGTTCATCTTCCCCCTCGCCGTCGGCCTCGGGTCCTATCTCTTCCTGACCTCGGCCTTCGTCGCCCTCTCCCCGACGACGGGAGAGCGCGCGGCCTCCGCCTCCGCCCAGCGGCCGGTCGAGAGCGCCGCCCGCTAGCCACCGGCACGAACTACTTCCGAGCGAGGAGGCCATGCGTACACCCCGTAGGACCACCGCACCCGGCGCCGAGACGCCGTCGGCACCGCCTGTGCGCGGCCGCCGCGCCCACGCGGGACCGCCCGCCGACGAAAGCCCCGACGAGCAGGCGGGCGCGCTGCCCGAGGACACGCCCACGCGCGGAGGGGGATGGCGGATCCGGCCGCGCACCGTCCGGGCCAAGATCGTCTGCCTGCTGATGGTGCCCGTGGTCTCTCTGCTGGCCCTGTGGGCGCACGCCACGGTCACCACCGCGCAGGACGTCTCCGGACTACGGCAGGTCCAGCGCGTCGACGCCGAGATCCGCACCCCCGTCGCGGCCGCCGTCGCCGCTCTCCAGACCGAGCGCGCGAGTGCGGTACGGCTCGCCACCGACCCCGCCGCGGTGCAGGCCGGCGACTACCGCAAGCTCACCGAACGCACCGACGTGGCCGTGGCCGAGCTGCGCCTCGGCGACAGCAGCACCGTCGCCGACGCCGAGGAACTGCCCGCCGGAGTGGCCCAGCGGCTGGAGGAGTTCGTCACCGGCGCCGAACGGCTCGGCTCGCTGCGGACCGCGGTGCTCGACCGCAGGGCAGGCTGGGAGCAGACCTACCAGCGGTACACCGAGACGATCGCGGCGGCCTTCTCCGTGGGCGGCGCCCTCACCGGCATCCAGGACGCCGAGCTCGGCTCCGACGCGCGCGTACTGCTCGAATTCTCCCGCGCGGGGGAGGCGCTGGCCCAGGAGGACGCCGTACTGGTCGGCGCCCGCCTGGCGGGGAAGCTCGACGGAGACCGACTGCGGCTGTTCGCCGGCGCGGTCGAGACCCGTCGTACCCTCACCGAGGCCGCCGTCGCCGACCTGCGCGGCCCCGAGCGCACCGCCTGGCACAAGCTCGCCTCCGGCGGTGACTATGCCGCCGTGGGCGCCGCGGAGGACGCGGTCCTCGCCGCCGCACCGGGCACCCGCGCGATCCACATCGCCCCGCAGGCCGCCTGGGACCGGGCACTCGCGCGCGTGCAGGGCGAGATGCGGACCATCGAGGCCGACGCGGGACGCGGAGTCGCCGAGCGGGCCGACCCGTTCACCCGGGGACTGCTCACCCCGGCCGGTGCCGCCGTGCTGTTCGGCCTCGCCGCCGTCGCAGCCTCGCTGGTGATCTCGGTACGCATCGGCCGCGGCCTGGTCGTGGAGCTGGTGAGCCTGCGCAACAGCGCCCTGGAGATCGCCCGCCGCAAACTGCCCGAAGCCATGCGGAGACTGCGCGCCGGAGAGGAGATCGACGTCCGGGCCGAGGTCCCGCCGGGGCCGCCCGCCGAGGACGAGAGCGGACAGGTCGCCGAGGCCCTGGGCACCGTCCACCGCGCCGCCCTGCGCGCCGCCGTCGAGCGAGCCGAACTGGCCAGCGGCATCTCCGGGGTCTTCGTCAATCTCGCCCGCCGCAGCCAGGTCCTGGTCCACCGGCAACTCAGCCTGCTGGACAGCATGGAGCGCCGCTCCGACGACCCGAACGAACTGAGCGACCTGTTCCGGCTCGACCACCTCACCACCCGTATGCGCCGACACGCGGAGAGCCTGATCATCCTGTCCGGCGCGGCACCCGGCCGTGCCTGGCGGATGCCGGTCTCCCTGACGAACGTCGTGCGCGCGGCCGTTTCCGAGGTCGAGGACTACGCGCGCGTGGAGGTACGACAGCTGCCCGAGACGGCCGTCGTCGGCGCGGCCGTCGCCGACCTCACCCACCTGCTGGCGGAACTCGTGGAGAACGCCGCTCAGTTCTCGCCGCCCCACACGCGCGTGCGCATCACCGGCGAACCCGTGGGCAACGGCTACGCGGTCGAGGTCGAGGACCGCGGGCTCGGCATGGGCAAGGAGACCCTCGCCGAGGCCAACCGCCGCATCGAACAGTCCGAGGCGCTCGACCTGTTCGACAGCGACCGGCTCGGTCTCTTCGTGGTGAGCAGGCTCGCCGCCCGGCACGGCATCAAGGTGCACCTGCGCACCTCGCCCTACGGCGGCACCACCGCGGTCGTCCTGCTGCCCACCTCGCTGCTGCACGGCGGCGCGGCGGAACGTTCCCCCCGCAAGGCCGCCGAAGCGCCCAGGCCCGCCGAACGCGAGTACGCGCGCGTGCCCGGCGGCGCCGCGCACCAGGAGCCGGTCGAGGCACCGGCCGGCCGGCCCGCGCTGGTGGCCCCCGCACCCATCGCCGCGAAGACCGTCACCGTCACCCCGCCCCCCGGAGTCACCACCTTGCGACTGCACCGCCCACCGGACGACTCCGACGGCACCGACGACCTCCCGCGCCGCGTCCGGCAGGCGAGCCTCGCCCCGCAACTGCGCGAGCCGCACACCGAGGAGCCGGACCGGCCGTCCGCCCAGGACGAGGACCGGCGCACGCCCGAACTCGTACGGGACCGCATGGCGGCGTACCGCGACGGCTGGACGCGCGGCGACGGGCGGCGACCCGGCCGCGGCGGCGCCCCCGATCCCACAGTGCGCAGAGACAGCAGCGAAGGAGACCCCGCATGATCCAGGACCCCGGCATGAGGGACGGCGTGGGGGTCCCCCCGCGCGAGCGAAGCCGAGAGTGGGGGAGATCCGGCGAAGTCGACTGGCTGCTGGACGACATGGTGCTGCGCGTCAGCGAGGTGCGCCACGCGGTGGTGCTCTCCAACGACGGGCTCGCCGTGGGCGCGTCGACCGACCTCAGCCGCGAGGACGCCGAACACCTGGCGGCGGTCGCGTCCGGCTTCCACAGTCTCGCCAAGGGCGCGGGCCGGCACTTCGGAGCCGGTGGCGTGCGCCAGACCATGGTGGAGATGGACGACGGCTTCCTCTTCGTGGCCGCCGCGGGCGACGGCTCCTGCCTCGCCGTCCTCACCGCCGTGACCGCCGACATCGGCCTCGTCGCCTACGAGATGGCGCGGCTGGTGAAACGTGTCGGCGAACACCTCCGCACCGCCCCGCGCGTCGCCGTACGGCCGCCCGCCGCAGGCTGAGGCAGGGCGGTCGGTACCGATGAACGAAGACCTCAGGGACGCCCCGCGCGAGCAGGGCAGCCAGTGGTACGACAACGAGGCCGGACCCCTCGTCCGCCCGTACGCCATGACGGGCGGACGCACCAGATCCGGTCCCACCGGAGTCCGCTTCGACCTGATCGCGCTCGTCACCCTGGACGCGAGCGCCCCGCGCGTCGACGACGACACCGCCCTCGGACCGGAGCACCGGGCACTGATCGACCTGTGCCGGCCCGAGACGCAGTCGGTCGCGGAACTCGCCGCGGGCGCCGACCTTCCGGTGGGCGTCGTCCGCGTGCTCCTCGGTGACCTCCTGGAGATGGGTCGTGTCACCGTCAGCCGCCCGGTGCCGCCCGCGCAGCTTCCCGACGAACGGATTCTGCGGGAAGTCATCGAAAGATTGCGGGCGCTGTAGATGACGGTTCAGGACACGGAAGCACCGCCAGTCGGTCGCATAGGGCAAGAACCGGTCGAATCCCTCGCGGAGGGGCTGGAGTTGTCATCATGCTGACCTCGCACACACGCACTGAAACCGCGCACGCGCGTTCCGTCAGGCCGCGGTGCGCACCCGACGACGTCGCCCGTTGCCGGCACTCCCGAGAGAAGTGATCGATGGTCTCCGAGCACTCCGCCGACCCGGACGGCGAGACCGCCGCCCTGGCGCTGAAGATCCTGGTCGCCGGCGGTTTCGGCGTGGGCAAGACGACCCTGGTCGGCGCGGTCAGTGAGATCAGGCCGCTGCGCACCGAGGAACTGCTCAGCGAGGCCGGACAGTTGGTGGACGACACCGATGGCGTGGACCAGAAGGTCACCACGACCGTGGCCATGGACTTCGGGCGCATCACCATCCGGTCCGGGCTCTCGCTCTATCTGTTCGGCACGCCCGGCCAGGACCGCTTCTGGTTCCTGTGGGACGAGCTCTCCCAGGGCGCCCTGGGGGCCGTGGTCCTCGCCGACACCCGCCGCCTGGAGGACTGCTTCCCGGCCGTGGACTACTTCGAGCACCGGCACATCCCGTTCGTGGTGGCCGTCAACTGCTTCACGGGCGCCCGTGCCTACGGCGCCCGCGACGTCTCGCGGGCCCTCGACCTCGACAGCGGCACCCCTGTGGTGCTCTGTGACGCCCGGGACCGCGACTCGGGCAAGGAGGTGCTCATCCGGCTCGTCGAGTACGCCGGGCGGATGCACACCGCCCGGCTGCTCGACTCGGTGAGCTGAACCGGCTGCACCCGCGACGGACTTGTGCGCCAGGACCTTCCGTGTCGGTCATCTTCTGTGCCGTGCCCCCGTCCTCCTTGCCGGAGCCCGGCTCGTCGGCGAGGCTGGCGAGCAGATACCCCCTCGACCAAGGGGGAGACATCGCACGGGGAGACAGGACATGGCGCAGAATCAGGGACTGGGCTGGCTCTTGGACGATCTGACCGAGCGTGTGGAGCATGTGCGGCATGCGCTGGTCCTGTCCAACGACGGGCTGGTGACGGGGGCGAGCACGGGACTGCGCCGCGAGGACGCCGAGCATCTGGCGGCGGTCTCCTCCGGGTTGCACAGCCTCGCCAAGGGCTCCGGTCATCACTTCGGCGCGGGCAGAGTGCGCCAGACGATGGTGGAGTTCGACGACGCGGTGCTGTTCGTGACCGCCGCGGGGACCGGCAGCTGCCTCTGCGTCCTCAGCGGAGCGGAGGCCGACATCGGTCAGATCGCGTACGAGATGACGCTGCTCGTCAACCGGGTCGGCGAGCACCTCGCGGTCGACGCCCGAAAGCCGGAGCAAGATTTTCCCACAGACCTCTGACCTGCACGTTTGCTCTGCTCCGCGGAGTTATCCACAGGCTCGCGCCGAGATCCGCCGCAGCGGCTACGGTTCTGTCACGGCGAACGCACACAGCGTGAGCATCGGACTCCACGGGGGAGAGCGACGATGACAGGCGACACCATCACCCCACAGCACGGCACGTCCTGCACACCCGGGCGGGCCGCACGGGAACTGGGTTTGAAGCGGCGCGAGTTCGACCTCGCGGTCCACCTCAACCAGATCCGGACCGTGCCCGACGCGGCGGGAGGCGGCGCCCGCCGCGTCGACCGGGCGGAGATCGAGCGGGTGCGAGCCTCGCACGGTTTTCCCGAGACGCTCCTGGAGCGGGTGAAGGCGGTCGGCACCACGGAAGGGGCGGCCCTGATGCAGGTGCCGCCCGGCCGGTTCACGCGCCTGGCCCGCCTGGGCCTGGTGGTGCCCGTGCATTACTACCTCAACCGCTACCGGGCCGTGGTCTGGATGTATCTGGCCGAGGAGCTACGGCAGTTCGCGGCCGACGAGAAGAACACGCCGCTGCTGAGGGCCCGTACCCCCGAAGGGCTGCGGGACCAGCTGGACGCCGGCCTGGACCTGCGGCCGCGGAACTGGCGCGGACGCCATCTGGGATTCCTGCTGCGGCAGACCGATGATCTGTGGCAGCGGGCCGGAGCCGTGTCCGCCTTCCTCGACCCCGTTCAGATCGCGGAGGTCGTCACCGACCCCTACGACCGCTCCCATCTGCACCGCTTCCGGCCCGGGCCGCCCGTGCACGGAGCACCGGGATCACCGGCCGCGCGCCTGTGCGAGCAGATCATGACGGCGGACGACGCCGACGAGATCGGCTGGCTGCGGGCCGACCTCGCGCGGGCCGTGGACGAGGCGCGCGAGCACCGGCCCGCCCCGCGCCCCACGGCAAAGCGGGTCACCGCGGTGCCCGACGAACCCCGCCCGGCCACCGCGGTGCCCGACGCAGCCCGCCCGCCCCACGGTCTGCTGGGCTGGCTGCGTCGCAGAGGCGTCTGAGCTACAGCGGCCGGAACAGCCCTTCCTGGACGACGGAGACCAGCAACCGTCCCTGGATGTCGTAGATCCGCCCGCGGGCCAGACCGCGCCCGCCCGTGGCGATCGGCGACTCCTGGTCGTACAGGAACCACTCGTCCGCGCGGAACGGCCGGTGGAACCACATCGCGTGGTCCAGCGACGCGATGTCGAAGCTCCGCGGCCCCCAGAGGGGTTCGACCGGGATGCGCACGGCGTCCAGCAAGGTCATGTCACTGGCGTAGGTCAGCGCGCAGGTGTGCACGACCGGATCGTCGCCGAGGGGGCCGACCGCCCGCATCCACACCGCGCTGCGCGGCTCGGCGTCCTTGATCTCCTCGGGCGTCCAGCGCAGCCGGTCCACATAGCGGATGTCGAAGGGCTGGCGGCGCGCCATCCGCTCCAACTGCTCCGGCAGTGCCCCCAGATGCTCCCGGATCTCGTCGGTGACCGTCGGCAGCGACTCCGGGTCCGGGATCTCCCGGGCCGGTGGCAGCTGGTGTTCAAAGCTTCCCTGCTCAGGCTTGTGAAAGGAGGCGGTGAGATTGAAGATCGTGCGGCCCTGCTGCACGGCGGTGACCCGGCGGGTCGTGAACGACCGTCCGTCCCGCACCCGTTCGACCTGGTACACGATCGGCACACCGGGCCGGCCCGGGCGCAGGAAGTACGCGTGCAGCGAGTGCACCGGACGGTCGCCGTCCGTGGTCCGCGCGGCGGCGATCAGTGCCTGGCCCGCCACCTGGCCGCCGAAGACCCGCTGGAGGGACTCGTGGGGGCTGCGGCCGCGGAAGATGTTGAGCTCGATCTGCTCCAGGTCGAGCAGGTCGACGAGCTTCTCGGCCGGATTCGTCGTCATGGGTGGGATTCTCCTGTGCTCACAACTGGCCTACGTCGGTGACGCGGACCACCGCGCGGCCCTCCGCGTCGGAGGCCGTGAGGTCGACCTCCGCGCTGATGCCCCAGTCATGGTCCCCGTTCGGGTCGTCGAAGATCTGGCGGACGCGCCACAGCCGGTTCGCCGGCTCCTCCTCGATCACCAGCAGCTTCGGGCCGCGGGCGTTGGGACCGGTGCCGAGGTCGTCGTACTCGTCCCAGTACTTGTCCATGGCCTCGCCCCAGGCGTCCGCGTCCCACCCGGCGTCGGCGTCCAGCTCGCCCAGCTCCTCGACCTGGTCGAGCGCGGCGAGTTCGACACGGCGGAAGAGGGCGTTGCGGACCAGGACGCGGAAGGCACGCGCGTTGGTGGTGACCGGCTTGACCTCGTCGGCCTTCTCCTGGGCCTCCTCCGCGGTCATCACCTCGGGGTTGGCGAGCTGCTCCCACTCGTCCAGCAGGCTGGAGTCGACCTGGCGGACCATCTCGCCCAGCCACTCGATCAGGTCCTGAAGGTCCTCGGACTTCAGATCGTCCGGGATGTTGTGGTCGAGGGTCTTGTAGGCGCTCGCCAGGTAGCGCAGCACGATGCCCTCGGTGCGGGCCAGCTCGTAATGGGACACCAACTCCGTGAAGGTCATGGCCCGCTCGTACATGTCGCGGATGACCGACTTCGGCGACAGCGGATGGTCGCCGACCCAGGGGTGGCTCTTGCGGTACGTGTCGTACGCGTGGAAGAGCAGCTCTTCCAAGGGCTTGGGGTAGCTGATGTCCTGGAGGCGCTCCATGCGCTCCTCGTACTCGACGCCGTCGGCCTTCATCGCGGCGACGGCCTCGCCCTTGGCCTTGTTCAGCTGGGCGACGAGGATCTGCCGCGGGTCGTCCAGGGTGGACTCCACGACGGACACCATGTCCAGGGCGTAGGACGGCGAGTCCGGGTCCAGCAGCTCGAACGCGGCCAGCGCGAAGGTGGACAGCGGCTGGTTGAGCGCGAAGTCCTGCTGCAGATCGACGGTGAGCCGCACGATCCGGCCCTCGGCGTCCGGCTGGTCGAGCTTCTCGACGATGCCGCCGTCCAGGAGCGAGCGGTAGATGGCGATCGCGCGCCGGATGTGCCGCAGTTGCTGCTTGCGCGGCTCGTGGTTGTCCTCCAGCAGATGCCGCATCGCCTCGAAGGCGTTGCCGGGCCGGGCGATCACCGACAGCAGCATGGTGTGCGTCACCCGGAAACGCGACGTCAGCGGCTCGGGATCGGAGGAGATGAGCTTGTCGAAGGTGTTCTCCGTCCAGCCCACGAAGCCCTCGGGCGCCTTCTTGCGGACGACCTTGCGCCGCTTCTTCGGGTCGTCGCCTGCCTTGGCGAGTGCCTTCTCGTTCTCGATGACATGCTCGGGCGCCTGGGCGACGACAAAGCCCGCCGTGTCGAAGCCCGCACGGCCGGCGCGGCCCGCGATCTGGTGGAACTCACGGGCGCGCAGCGTGCGGACCCGGCTGCCGTCGTACTTCGTCAGCGCCGTGAACAGCACCGTGCGGATGGGTACGTTGACGCCCACGCCCAGCGTGTCCGTGCCGCAGATGACCTTCAGCAGGCCGGCCTGGGCGAGCTTCTCCACCAGGCGGCGGTACTTGGGCAGCATGCCCGCGTGATGGACGCCGATGCCGTGCCGGACGTAGCGGGAGAGGTTGCTGCCGAACTTGGTGGTGAAGCGGAAGTTGCCGATCAGCTCGGCGATCCGGTCCTTCTCCTCGCGCGAGCACATGTTGATGCTCATCAGCGCCTGCGCGCGCTCCACCGCCTGGGCCTGGGTGAAGTGCACGATGTAGACCGGCGCCTGCTTGGTCTCCAGCAGCTCGGTCAGGGTCTCCGTGAGCGGCGTGAACTTGTACTCGTAGGACAGGGGTACGGGACGGGTCGCCGAGCGGACCACGGCCGTGGGGCGGCCGGTGCGCCGGGTGAGGTCCTGCTCGAACATCGAGACGTCGCCGAGCGTGGCCGACATCAGCACGAACTGCGCCTGCGGCAGTTCGAGGATCGGGATCTGCCAGGCCCAGCCGCGGTCCGCCTCCGCGTAGAAATGGAACTCGTCCATGACGACCTGGCCGACGTCGGCGTGCTTGCCGTCGCGCAGCGCGATCGAGGCGAGGACCTCGGCGGTGCAGCAGATGACCGGGGCGTCGGCGTTGACCGACGCGTCGCCGGTGAGCATGCCGACGTTCTCGGTGCCGAAGAGCTTGCACAGCTCGAAGAACTTCTCCGACACGAGCGCCTTGATCGGGGCCGTGTAGAAGGTGACCTCGTCCCGGGCGAGGGCGGCGAAGTGGGCACCCGCCGCGATCATGCTCTTGCCGGAGCCGGTGGGCGTCGACACGATCACGTTCGCGCCGGACACCACCTCGATCAGCGCCTCCTCCTGGTGGGGGTAGAGAGTCAGACCGCGCTCCTGCGCCCACGACTCGAAGGCTTCGTAGAGGGCGTCGGGGTCGGGGGTCGGCGGCAGCTGATCGATGAGGGTCACCCACCCATCTTGCCTGTCGTCCTGGCCGACGAGGGAATCGGCTGCCCGCACGAAGATCACGAACGCTACGCTGTGTCGCCGACGACACGTCGGCGCACTCCGTCAACTGGACAGCGGCACACGAGGAATGGGGCGGGCAACGGCCATGATGGGACCAGCACACTCACTGTCGGGCGCCGCCGCCTGGCTGGGCGTCGGGGCGGCTGCCGCCGCGACCGGGCGCCCGATGCCCTGGCCCGTCGTGCTGGTCGGCGCACTGGTCTGTGCCGGTGCTGCGCTGGCCCCGGACCTCGATCACAAGGCGGCCACCATCTCCCGGGCCTTCGGTCCGCTCTCCCGTGGGCTGTGCGAGATCGTCGACAAGCTCTCCTACGCCGTCTACAAGGCGACCAAGAAGCAGGGCGACCCGCGCCGCTCCGGCGGTCACCGCACGCTCACGCACACCTGGCTGTGGGCGGTCCTGATCGGTGCGGGCGCCTCTGCGCTGGCGGTCAACGGTGGGCGGTGGGCGGTGCTGGGGATCCTCTTCGCGCACGTGGTGCTGGCCATCGAGGGTCTGCTGTGGCGGGCGACGCGGGGATCCGGCAGCGATGTCCTGGTCTGGCTGCTGGGGGCGACCAGCGCCTGGATCCTGGCGGGGGTGCTGGCCAAGCCGGGCAACGGCGCGGACTGGCTGTTCACGGAGCCGGGCCAGGAGTATCTGTGGCTCGGGCTGCCGATCGCGCTGGGGGCGCTGGTGCACGACATCGGGGACGCGCTGACGGTGTCGGGCTGCCCGATCCTGTGGCCGATCCCGCTGGGCCGCAAGCGCTGGTACCCGATCGGGCCGCCGAAGGTCCTGCGGTTCCGGGCGGGCAGCTGGGTGGAGCTGAAGGTGCTGATGCCGGCGTTCATGCTGCTCGGCGGCGTGGGCGGTGCCGCGGCCCTCAACGTGATCTGAGCGAGCCAGGCCCTTGCGGGTCAGGTTCCTTCGGCGCCTGCCCCGCCGTAGCGGCGCTCGAAGCGGGCGACCCGGCCCTCCGAGTCCACCGTGCGTGCCTTGCCGGTGTAGAAGGGGTGGCTCTCCGAGGAGATCTCCACATCCACGACCGGGTAGGTCTCGCCGTCGTCCCACTCGATGGTCTCGCCGCTGGTCGCGGTGGACCGGGTGAGGAAGGCGTAGCCGGCGGCGCGGTCCCGGAAGACGACCGGCTGGTAGTCGGGGTGCTTGTCCTGCTGCATGGCGGCTCCTCGTGGGCTGTCCTGACGGCTGCGTCAGCCGGACAGGGACTCCTCGTCGACGATGTGCATGGCGGCCTCCTCGGCCGAGGCCGCGGCGCCGTCGATGCCGACGTCCGTGGCGACCAGCGCGGGTTCCTCGTCCTCGTGGGCGCCCTCGTCGGGGGCGACGAGGCGGCCGGAGCGGACGGCGCCGACCTCGTTGTCCAGCAGTTCGCCGTCGGTGCCCTCGCAGTCGCCGAGGCCGTCGCCGTCGGGGGTGACGAGATCGGGCAGCTCCTCGGCGAGCCGCTGGTCCAGGGTCTCGCCCTGGTGGCGCTCCGCGGCCGTCACACCGTTGTGCTCCACCGCCCATGGTCGCTCCGGCGGGGACCAGCCGCGGTCGAGAGGATCGTCGACGCCGTCGTTGTCCAGGGTGTCCTCGGCGTCGAGCAGCCCCGCGTCGTCCTGGATCTCGGACGCGTCGGGCTGGTAGACGTCGTCCCCCCATCCGTCGGCGCTGTTCACGGGTACCTCCAGGTGGTGGGGACGGGCCCGTCGTCACCGCGATCGGCGACAGGCCGGCGCGCGGGGCACTGGTTGCGCCCGACGCGTGCCGCATGCTTCCCGGGTGCTCCCCGAACCGGTGCCGCTATCCACCCTTCCACCCCTTTTCACCCCCGCGCAACGGCACAGCTCCGGGGCGGGAGGGATCGGTCGTCGGGCGCCGTACCGGGCCGGAGGGGCGTTCCCTCCGGCCCGGGACGGGTGCACCCGGCACCGACGGCCCGGGCCCGGCTGGTGGTCTCAGCCGTGCCAGGACTGCCAGAGCGCCGCGTAGGCGCCCTTCGCCGCGACCAGTTCGTCGTGGCTGCCCAGCTCGCTGATGCGGCCGTTCTCGACGACGGCGATGACGTCGGCGTCGTGGGCGGTGTGCAGGCGGTGGGCGATGGCCACCACCGTGCGGCCCTCCAGGACGCGGGCCAGCGAGCGTTCCAGATGGCGGGCGGCCCGTGGGTCGAGCAGGGACGTCGCCTCGTCCAGGACCAGCGTGTGCGGGTCGGCCAGCACCAGCCGGGCCAGGGCGATCTGCTGCGCCTGCGCCGGGGTCAGTGCGAAGCCGCCCGAGCCGACCTCGGTGTCCAGGCCGTCGTCGAGCGCGCGGGCCCAGCCGTCCGCGTCGACCGCCCCGAGCGCCGCCCACAGCTCGGCGTCGACGGCGTCGTCCGCCACCCCCGCCTTCGACGGCAGACGCGAGTGAGGCAGGGCGAGCAGCAGGTTGTCGCGCAGGGAGCCCACGAAGACGTGGTGCTCCTGGTTGACGAGGGCCACATGCTCGCGGACCCGCTCGGCCGGCATCCGGGACAGCTCCGCGCCGCCGAGGGCGATGCGGCCCTTACGGGGCGCGTAGATCCCGGCGAGCAGCCGCCCCAGCGTGGACTTCCCCGCGCCGGAAGGGCCGACCAGTGCCAGCCGGGTGCCGGGGGCCACCTCCAGGGACACCTTGCGCAGGACGTCCACGCCTTCGAGGTAGCCGAAGTGCACCCGGTCGGCGTGGACGTCACGTCCGTCGGGAGCGAGCGAGGCGTCCCCGGCGTCCGGCTCGATGTCCCGGACCCCGACGAGGCGGGCCAGCGACACCTGGGCGACCTGGAGCTCGTCGTACCAGCGCAGGATCAGGCCGACCGGGTCGACGAGCATCTGCGCGATGAGCGCCCCCGTGGTCAGCTCACCGACCCCGATCCAGCCCTGGAGCACGAACACGCCGCCGAGCATGAGGACCGAGCCGAGGACGGTGACATGGGTGACGTTGATGACCGGGAAGAGCACCGACCGCAGCCAGAGGGTGTAGCGCTCCCAGGCGGTCCACTCCCGCACCCGCTGCTTGGACAGTTCGATCCGGCGGTCGGCGAGCCGGTGGGCCTCGACCGTGCGGCCGGCGTCCACCGTCTCGGCCAGGGCGGCGGCGACGGCCGCGTAGCCGGCGGCTTCCGAGCGGTAGGCGGCGGGCGCCCGCTTGAAGTACCAGCGGCAGCCGACGACCAGCAGCGGTACGGCGACCAGCACCGCGGCGCCCAGGGGCGGCGCGGTGATCACCAGTCCGCCCAGCAGCAGGGCCGCCCACACGACGCCGATGGCCAGCTGGGGCACGGCTTCGCGCATGGCGTTGGCGAGCCGGTCGATGTCGGTGGTGATCCGGGACAGCAGATCGCCGGTCCCGGCGCGTTCCAGCACGCCGGGCGGCAGTCCGACGGACCGGACCAGGAAGTCCTCGCGCAGGTCGGCCAGCATCCGCTCGCCGAGTATCGCGCCGCGCAGCCGCACCTGCTGGACGAACACCGCCTGGATGACGAGTGCGACCAGGAACAGCGAGACGGTGAGCCCCAGATGGAGCTCACGGGCCCCGTCCGACACCCGCTCGACCAGCCCGCCGAGCAGCCACGGCCCGGCCATGGAGGCCACGACGGCGGCGGTGTTGACGGCGATCAGGAGCAGGAAGGACCGGCGGTGCCGGCGGAACAGTTCGGTCACGTAGTCCCTTACGGTGGCCGGGGCGCCGACGGGCAGGGTGTTCGCCGTCGTCGGGGCGGCGGGGTCGTAGGCCGGTGGCGCGACGCCGATCATGCGCTCTCCTCGATTTCTTCCCGTGCGTCCAGCCGTGCGGCGCCCGCCAGCGGGGAGTCGCCCCCGAGCCGGGAACCGCGGCCCCGCCTCGCATCCGCGTCCTGCCGCGCATCCTCTTCCTGCCTCGCATCCCCGTCCGGCCGAGGGTGCGGTCCGGTGTCCGGCCGCGAGTCCAGCCGGGGGGCGAGCCCCGCGTCCGGCCGGGAATCGACCCCGGTGCCCAGCCCGGTGTCCGGCCGGGAATCGACCCCGGTGCCCAGCCCGGTGTCCGGTCGGGAACCGGCCCCGGTGTCCGGCCCACCGTCCCCGTCCGCCCCCGCAGCCTCCCGCAGTGCCGTCTCCTCGTCCGTCTCCCGCGTCACCACGGCCCGGTACAGCGGCTCCTTGTGCAGCAGCTCCCGGTGTTCGCCGACCGCCGTGACCTCGCCGTCGTGGACGAGGACGACCCGTTCGGCCCGGTCCAGGAGCAGCGGCGAGGAGGTGAACACCACGGTGGTGCGCCCCGCGCGCAGTTCCCGGAGGCCGTCCGCGATCCGCGCCTCCGTGTGGGAGTCCACGGCGGAGGTGGGTTCGTCGAGGACGAGCACCTCCGGGTCCGTCACCAGCGACCGGGCCAGAGCAAGGCGCTGGCGCTGGCCGCCGGACAGGGACCGGCCGCGCTCGGTGATGAGCGCGTCCATCGGATCCGCGGCGTCGAGCGAGCCCTGGGCCAGCGCGGCCAGCACATCCGCGCACTGGGCCGCCGCCAGCGCCTGTGCCGAGCCGATCGCGCCCGAGTTGGGCACGTCCAGCAGTTCGCGCAGGGTGCCGGACAGCAGTACCGGGTCCTTGTCCTGGACGAGGACGGCCGTGCGGGCGGTGCCGAGCGGCAGTTCGTCCAGCGGTACTCCGCCCAGCAGGACCGATGTGCCGGCCTCGGAGGGGTGGCCGCCGAGCCGTTCGGCCAGGCGTCCCGCCGCGTCCGGGTCGCCGCACACCACGGCGGTGAACCGGCCCGCGGGCACGAGCAGTCCGGTGGCCGGGTCGTACAGGTCACCCGACGGCAGGTCCGCCGCGCGCGACCCGGCGGTGCCCCGGTCGTCGACGGCTCGCTCCAGTGACAGCACCCCAGCGGCCCGCCGAGCCGCGGGGCGCGAGAAGGAGTAGGCCATGGCGATCTCTTCGAAGTGCCGCAGAGGGTAGGTGAGCAGCATGATCGAGCTGTAGGCGGTGACCAGTTCACCGACGGCGATGCGGCCGTCGCGGGCGAGATGGACGCCGTACCAGACCACCGCGATCAGCAGCAGGCCGGGCAGCAGGACCTGGATCGCGGCGATCAGGGCCCACATCCGGGCGCTGCGCACGGCGGCGTGCCGGACCTCCTGGGAAGCGCTGCGGTAGCGGTCGAGGAAGAGTTCCTCGCCGCCGATGCCGCGCAGCACGCGCAGCCCCGCGACAGTGTCGGAGGCCAGTTCGGTGGCGCGGCCCGCCTTCTCGCGCTGGACGTCGGCACGCCGGGTGGCCCGGGGGAGCAGCGGCAGCACCGCCAGCGCCAGGACCGGGAGGCCGACGGCGACGATCACGCCGAGCGCGGGCTGGTAGAGCACCAGGCCGACGCAGACCAGCACGATGGTGACCGCGGCCGCGGTGAACCGGGAGACGGCCTCCACGAACCAGCCGATCCGCTCGACGTCACCGGTGGAGACGGCGACGACCTCGCCGGCCGCGACGCGCCGGGTCAGCGCGGAGCCGAGCAGGGCGGCCTTGCGGGCGAGCAGTTGCTGGACGCGGGCCGCGGCGACGATCCAGTTGGTGACGGCGGCCCGGTGCAGGAAGGTGTCGCCGAGGGCGTTGCCGGCGCAGGCGACCGCCAGCAGTCCGCCGGCGAGGGCGAGCCGGCTGCCGGAGCGGTCCACGACGGCCTGGATGGCGAGTCCGACGCAGAACGGCAGCGAGGCGACGGACACGAAGTGCACCAGGCCCCAGGCCAGCGCCTTCAGCTGTCCGCCCAGCTGGTTCCGGAAGAGCCACCACAGGAAGCGGGGTCCCGAGCGGGCGTCCGGGACGCCTGGGTCGGGATACGGAAGGTCTTGAATCTGCATGACGTCCCAGTGGCTCGGGTCGGGGGCGGAGAGGCGGGCACCGCGCGCTGCGGCAGCAAACCGTGACAGGTTCGCGTCGCAGCGTGGTCGGGGGCAACCGGTTTTTCCGCACAGCCGAAACGATCCGGCTGTCCCCTGGGACCCCACCGGACCCAGAGGTTCCGGCAGCCGCGGGACCCACGGCTGGCCGACCCGCCCGCACGCCTCCCGTACCCCTCCCGTCTCCGCTCCGATTCACGCCGTACCGCGGCACGTACACCCCGCCCGCCGACTGCGGCGACCGCTGGAACAAGGTCGTGCTGTGTGACGTCCTTCTCGACGGACCATGCGATGCCGTCCGGCGAGGGCTGCGGGATCGAGGTGCGTAAGATCTCGACTCCGCCCACGCTGACGTGGCCGAGGCGGTCGTACTGACGGCCCTTGACCTTGCCGTCCAGGCCAGGGTGGACGGCCGACTGGCCGGTGTCGCCGCGCCCTTCCCGCACGTGTGGACCGGCGGCTGGTCCCATCCCTTCCTCTGGTACGTCGTTCCCGGACCGTGCGCCTCCGACGTCCGGCCGATCACCTACGACCTGACGCCGTTCGCCGGGATCCTCAACGGCGGTTGCCCGCACGACACCCAGGTCTCCGTCGCCGGACTGCCCGAAGGCAGGCCCGGCTGGAGTGCCCCCGTCGACATCCTGGTCCGGCAGGACGAGGGCCGCGCCCGCGTCACCGGCGCGCTCACCGCGCACCGGGACCAGGGCCTCGCCAACTGCTCGACGTACACGTCCGGTTCGGAGCACCGGGTGGACACCGAGAGCGGGCACCGGCCGGCCGTCGCCGGATACGTCGACACCTCGCACGGCCGGGTGACCACCACCGTCCGCAGGTCACTGGCGCACACCTCCGTCCATCGCTGGACCGACGGCGAGACCATGGACGCACTCGACGCCACCTGGCGCGACGACGAGTCGGTGACGGTCGACGGACCCGGACCGGCCAGGACGATGCGCACGGACCGGACATACACGATGGACGGCACGACCACGCTCGGCGCGGACGACCGGCTGCGCACCGTGCTGCGCCTCGGCGACCGGGCGTCGGCCGTCACCACGCGCGACGGGCGGCGCACCGCCTGGTCGGGACTGGACGACACCTACGCCGGTGACGCGACCTGGACCGTGAACGTGCCGCGCGACCGACGCCGCGCGGTGGGCACGTCGAGCGAGCGCTACCGGCTGTACGGCTCACACGTGCCCGGCGGCTGCTACGACCGCAAGCTGGCCACCGACCAGGGCGTACTGACGGAGGATCGGGAGAGCTGCTGAACGACAGGCTGCTGAACGACAGCGCGTCGGATCACCGTCCGCCCCCGGCGCTCAGCAGCGGTTGACCCCGTCCACCAGGGTGTCCAACAGCCCGCCGAGCACCTCGCGCTGGCCGTCCGTGAGCGGCGCGAGGATCTCCTGGGCCGCCGAGCGGCGTGCCCCGTGCAGTGCCCGCAGCGCCTTGACCCCGTCCTCGGTGAGCTCGATCCGGATCACCCGCCGGTTCGTCGGATCCGGCACCCGGCGCACCTTGCCGCTCGCCTCCAGGCCGTCGACCAGCGAGGTGACGGCCCGCGGAACCACTTCGAGACGCTCGGCGAGGTCGGCCATCCGGGGCGGCGAGGGGTAGTGCGCGAGGGTGCGCAGCAGCCTGGACTGGGCCGGGGTGACGCCCAGTCCGGACTGCTCGATGTGCCGCTTCTGGATCCGGTGCACACGCCGGGTGAACCGCAGCAGTTGCTCGGCGAGCGTGCCGTCGGGATCTGGGGTGGTCATACGGGAACAATATCAGGACGTAGTTCATTGTGAGCATAGGTAACAATGAGCTAAGCTCCGTCAGTCCCGTCTCACCCCTCCGTAGGAGCCCATGCATCCCGATCGCGAACCCGTCTGGACACCGCCGACCGAGGCCGCACAGCAGCCCCGGCAGGTGCGCCGCATCCTGCGTCTGTTCCGCCCCTACCGCGGTCGCCTCGCCGTCGTCGGCCTGCTGGTCGGTGCCGCCTCGCTGGTGTCCGTGGCCACGCCGTTCCTGCTGAAGGCGATCCTCGACGTCGCCATTCCCGAGGGCCGCACCGGGCTGCTCAGCCTGCTCGCCCTGGGCATGATCCTCAGCGCCGTCCTCACCAGCGTCTTCGGCGTCCTGCAGACCCTGATCTCCACCACCGTCGGCCAGCGCGTCATGCACGATCTGCGCACCGCCGTCTACGGCCGCCTGCAGCGGATGTCGCTGGCCTTCTTCACCCGGACCCGCACCGGCGAGGTGCAGTCCCGGATCGCGAACGACATCGGCGGCATGCAGGCCACCGTCACCTCCACCGCCACCTCGCTGGTCGCCAACTTCACCAGCGTCGTCGCCACGATCGCCGCGATGCTCGTCCTCGACTGGCGGCTGACCACGGTCTCGCTGCTGCTGCTCCCGGTGTTCGTGTGGATCAGCCGCCGGGTCGGCAACGAACGCAAGAAGATCACCACCCAGCGCCAGAAGCAGATGGCCGCGATGGCCGCCACGGTCACCGAGTCGCTCTCCGTCAGCGGCATCCTGCTGGGGCGCACGATGGGCCGTTCCGACTCGCTCACGCAGTCCTTCGCGGTGGAGTCCGAGGGCCTTGTCGACCTCGAAGTGCGTTCCAACATGGCCGGCCGCTGGCGCATGGCCGTGATCACGATCGTCATGGCCGCGATGCCCGCCGTCATCTACTGGACCGCGGGCCTGGCCCTGAAGTTCAGCGGCCCGGAGGTCTCGATCGGCACGATCGTCGCCTTCGTCTCGCTCCAGCAGGGCCTGTTCCGCCCGGCCGTCAGTCTGCTCGGCACCGGCGTCCAGATCCAGGCCTCGCTCGCCCTGTTCCAGCGCATCTTCGAATACCTCGACCTGCCCATCGACATCACCGAGCCCGAACGCCCGGTCCGCCTCGACAAGATCAGGGGCGAGGTCCGCTTCGAGAACGTCGAGTTCCGCTACGACGACGAGGGCGCCCCCATCCTCGACGGCGTCGACCTCGCCGTCCCCGCCGGTGGAAGTCTCGCGGTCGTCGGCCCCACCGGCGCGGGCAAGTCCACGCTCGGTCACCTGGTGCCGCGGCTCTACGACGTCACCGGCGGCCGGGTCACCCTCGACGGAGTCGACGTCCGCGACCTGGACTTCGACACCCTGGCCCGGGCGGTCGGCGTCGTCTCGCAGGAGACGTACCTCTTCCATGCCTCGGTCGCCGACAACCTGCGCTTCGCCAAGCCGGACGCCACCGACGAGGAACTGCACGAGGCGGCGCGGGCGGCGCAGATCCACGACCACATCGCGTCGCTGCCCGAGGGGTACGACACCGTGGTCGGCGAGCGCGGTCACCGCTTCTCCGGCGGTGAGAAGCAGCGCCTGGCCATCGCCCGGACCATCCTGCGCGACCCCCCGGTGCTGATCCTCGACGAGGCGACCAGCGCCCTGGACACCCGTACCGAACGGGCCGTGCAGGAGGCCATCGACGCGCTCTCGGCCGACCGCACCACGCTCACGATCGCGCACCGGCTGTCCACGATCCGGGGCGCCGACCAGATCGTCGTCCTGGACTCCGGACGGGCCGTCGAACGCGGCACGCACGAGGAACTGCTGGGGCGGGACGGGCGGTACGCGGCGCTGGTCCGCCGGGACGCCCAACTGGAGCCGACAAGATGAAGATATGCCGGGTTTGTGAGCTTTAGCGGGTTACCGTGCCCGCATGCAGATGAACACTCCGTCACGGAACACGATCCGACTGACGCGCCGGGGCCGACTCGTCCTCATCGCGACCGGGGCCGTCGTGGCCGGCACCGCCGTGGCGGTGCCGCTGCTCAGCCTGGGCGGCGAGGAGGAGAAGAAGCCCACCACCCTGGTGATCCCGGAGGGCTGGCGGGCCGGCCAGATCTACGAGGCCGTCGACAAGGCGCTCGCCCTGCCCGCGGGCAGCACCAAGAAGTCCTTGGCGAAGGCGAATCTGAAACTGCCGAACGACGCCGAGGGCAACCCGGAGGGCTATCTCTTCCCGGCGACCTACCCGCTGGAGCGGAACGGCAAGAAGGCGACGCCCGAGCAACTGCTGTCGTACATGGTCGACACCGCCAACAAGAAGTTCAACGGGGCCCCGATCGCCGCGGGCGCGCAGCGCAACGCCATGAACGTCTACCAGGCGGTCACCATCGCGAGCATCATCCAGGCCGAGGCGGCGACCAAGGCGGACATGGGCAAGGTGGCCCGGGTCGTCTTCAACCGGCTGGAGCGCGGCATGCCGCTGCAGATGGACTCCACCATCAACTACGCCCTCAACCGGGCGACGCTGAAGACCACCGAGGCCGACACCCGGATCGACAGCCCCTACAACTCGTACCAGCGCATGGGGCTCCCGCCGACCCCGATCGACAACCCGGGCGAGGACGCGGTGCGTGCCGCGATCAGTCCCACCCCGGGCGACTGGCTGTACTTCGTCACGGTCAAGCCCGGCGACACCCGCTTCACCGCCGACTACGCCGAGCACCAGCGCAATGTCGCCGAGTTCAACCGCAGCCAGCAGAGCTCGCCGAAGGCGAAGTGACCGGGCGGGGCATCACGCGGCCAGCGGCTGCTCCGCGGCCAGCAGCCGCCTGATGTCCCGTACGGCCGCGCGGCCGGCCCGGTTGGCGCCGATGGTGCTCGCCGAGGGGCCGTAGCCGACGAGGTGGATCCGCGGGTCGGCGACCGCCCTGGTCCCCTCGAGCCGGATCCCGCCGCCCGGCTCGCGCAGCTTCAGCGGTGCCAGATGGTCGACGGCGGCCCGAAAACCGGTCGCCCACAGGATGACGTCGGCCCGCACGCGCCGGCCGTCGGCCCACTCGACGCCCTCCGGAGTGATCCGGTCGAACATGGGCTGCCGGTCGAGCACGCCGTCCGCGAGTCCCTGCCGGATCGCGTCGTTGAGCGGCAGCCCGGTCACCGACACCACGCTCTTCGGCGGCAGCCCCTGCCGCACCCGCTCCTCCACCAGCGCCACCGCGGCCCGGCCCGCCTCCTCGTCGAAGGGGCCTTCGCGGAAGACCGGGGGCCGCCGGGTGACCCAGGTGGTCGCGGCCGCGTACGGGGCGATCTCCAGCAGGTGCTGCGTCCCGGACGCGCCTGAGCCCACGACGACCACCCGCAGCCCCGCGAACTCCTGGGGCCCCGGGTACTGCGCGGTGTGCAACTGCCGCCCGCGGAAGCCCTCCTGACCGGGATAGCGCGGCCAGAACGGGCGGTCCCAGGTGCCGGTGGCGTTGATCAGTGCCCGGGTCGACCAGACCCCGGCCGAGGTCTCCACGAGCAGCCGCCCGCCCTCGCCCTCGCGCACCGCCCGCACGTCCATCGGCCGCCGTACCCGCAGGTCGAAGGCGCGCTCGTAGGCGGCGAAGTACTCGGCGATCACCTCGGCGGACGGCCGCGCCGGATCGGCCCCGGTCAGCTCCATGCCGGGCAGCGCGTGCATCCCGTGCACCTTGCCGTACGTCAGCGAAGGCCACCGGAACTGCCAGGCGCCACCCGGGCCGGGGGAATGGTCCAGCACGACGAAGTCACGCTCCGGCACGAACCCGGCGCGCCGCAGGTGATAGGCGCCGGCGAGCCCCGCCTGCCCGGCGCCTATGACGACTGCCTCGGTGTTGTTCACGCTTCCACCAACTCCACCGGGGCCGGAGATCTTCCCGAGCCGCTGCCGCCCGCCGGGGACAGGGACGCGTCGGCGCCGCGGCGGCGGTCGGATGACGGAGGATGGAAGGCATGTCAGACGCCTTCACCACTCGAGTTCTCCAGGTCGCCTCCGGCACCGCGGAGACGGTCATCGATCTCACCCGCGACTGCGAGTCCTTCCTCCGGGAGTCGGCCGGCGGCCGGGACGGCCTGCTGAACATCTTCGTCCCGCACGCCACGGCCGGCATCGCCGTCATCGAGACCGGCGCCGGCAGCGACGACGATCTCCTGGCCGCCCTTCACACCCTGCTCCCGGCCGACGACCGCTGGCAGCACCGCCACGGCAGCCCGGGCCACGGCCGCGACCACGTCCTCCCGGCCCTCGTGCCCCCGCACGCGACGCTCCCCGTGCTGAACGGGCGCCTGGAACTGGGGACCTGGCAGTCGGTGTGCCTGGTGGACACGAACAAGGACAACCCCAATCGGCAGGTACGGCTGAGCTTCTTCGGCTGACCTAGCCGGACAGGCTCAACGGCACTGGCCGCGCGGTCGGTTCGCGCCGCGCTCTCGGCCCGGCATCCGAACCCGTACGAACATTGCCGGGAACCGGCAGTGCGCGGGCGGTGGCCGGTCGGGCACGATGGCTCGCGGGGAGCACCGCGGATGGTTCCGGTGCCGGGCACCGGCAGGGTGTGCGGCACCGGAACCACGTCGGTCAGTGGCCGCCGGTGAGTTCCCCGCTGAGCCGCTGGTGCAGGTGGGCGCTGGGCCCGTTCAGGCCGGTGATCTCCACCCGCTTGCCGCGCTGGGCGTACTTCGCCTCGACCGAGTCCAGGGCGGCGACGGAGGACGCGTCCCAGATGTGCGCGGCGGACAGGTCGATGACCACGCGCTCCGGGTCGGTGGCGTAGGAGAAGCGGCCGACGAGGTCGTTGGACGAGGCGAAGAACAGCTCGCCCGTCACCCGGTAGACCACGCTGCCGCCGTCGGGGTCGGTGACGGCGGTGACCTCGGCGAGCCGGGCGACGCGCCGGGCGAAGACGGCCATCGCGGTGACCGAGCCGGCGACGACGCCGATGGCGAGGTTGTGGGTGGCGACCACGCACGCGACCGTGACCACCATGACGGTGATCTCCCCGACGGGCATCCGCCGCAGCGTCTTCGGGGCGACGGAGTGCCAGTCGAAGGTGGCGACCGACACCATGACCATCACCGCGACCAGGGCCGCCATGGGAATGTCGGAGACGACCGGCCCGAAGACGATGCACAGCACCATCAGGAACGCGCCCGCCAAGAACGTCGACAGACGGGTGCGGGCGCCGGAGACCCGTACGTTGATCATCGTCTGGCCGATCATGGCGCAGCCGCCCATGCCGCCGAAGAACCCGGTGACGATGTTGGCGACGCCCTGGCCGACGGACTCGCGCGTCTTGGAGGAGGCGGTGTCGGTGATGTCGTCCACCAGCTTGGCGGTCATCAGCGACTCCATCAGGCCGACCAGCGCCATCGCCAGCGCGTACGGAGCGATGGTCGTCAGCGTGTCCAGGGTGAACGGCACGTCCGGCAGGCCGGGCACCGGCAGCGCGGACGGCAGCTCCCCCTTGTCGCCCACGGTCGGCACCGCGATCCCGGCCGCGACGGTGAGGACGGTCAGGACGGTGATGGAGACCAGCGGCGCCGGGATCACCGTGGTGACCCGCGGGAAGAACACCATCAGCGCCAGCCCCGCGGCGAGCAGCGGATAGACCGGCCAGGGCACGTCCGTCAGCTCCGGGACCTGCGCCATGAAGATCAGGATCGCCAGGGAGTTGACGAAGCCGACCATCACGCTGCGCGGCACGAACCGCATCAGCCTGGCCACGCCCAGCGAGCCGAGGACGATCTGGATGACGCCGGCGAGGATGACGGCGGCGACGAGATAGCCGAAGCCGTGCTCGCGGTTGAGCGGGGCGATGACCAGGGCGACGGCGCCGGTGGCGGCGGAGATCATGGCCGGCCGGCCGCCGACCACGGCGATGGTGACGGCCATGGTGAACGAGGCGAACAGCCCGATGGCCGGATCGACCCCGGCGATGATCGAGAAGGAGATCGCCTCCGGGATCAGCGCGAGGGCGACCACCAGACCGGCCAGCACCTCGGTGCGCAGCACCTTCGGGTCGGACAGCCACGACGGACGTCGGGAGCCGCGCAGCCACGCGGCCGGCGACAGTACGGAGAAGGACAAGACGAGGGGAACCTGTCGTGCTCGGGCACACCCGGCAGCAGGGGCGGGCACGCGACGGAAGAGGGATACGGGGCGCACCGCACGACCGGTCAGGGGGGCGGCGATGCGACGACCGGGCGGCGCACGGGGGCTTCGTCGGCCCCGACGCGGCGGACAGCCGGTCCGATGACCTGGGCAAGCCTACCTGCCGCGGCCGAACCGGCCGGCCGCACCGGCCCCCGTGAAGATCGAATTTAGGTTAGGCTAACCTCTGTCCGTGCGATCAAGCGAAGAGATCCCCGCGGCCGTGACGGCCCGCGGTCATGAACTGTCGGCCACCGGCGTCACCGTGGCCTACGACGGCGTGGACGTCGTGCACGACGCGGCCGTGACCCTGCGGCCCGGCCAGGTGACCGTGCTGGTGGGGCCGAACGGCAGCGGGAAGTCGACGCTGCTGCGGACGATCGCGCGGTTGCAGCGGCCCAGGACCGCCACCCTCGTCGTCGACGGCACCGACGGTCTGGCGCTGTCCCCGCGCGAGTTCTCCCGCCGGGTGGCCCTGCTGACCCAGGGGCGCCCCACCCCGAGCGGGCTGACCGTACGGGACGTCGTCGAGTTCGGCCGCTACCCCTACCGGGGCCGCTGGGGCAGGGCGGACCCGGACGGGCCGGCCGCGGTGGACCGCGCGCTGGCCATGACGGGGGTCGCCGAACTCGCCGAGCGCGGCGCCGAGCACCTCTCCGGCGGACAGCTCCAGCGGGTCTGGCTCGCGAGCTGCCTCGCGCAGGAGACCGGCGTACTGCTCCTGGACGAGCCCACGACCTACCTCGACCTGCGGTACCAGATCGAACTGCTCGACCTGGTCCGCGACCTCGCGGACGACCACGGGATCGCGGTGGGCGCGGTCCTGCACGACCTGGACCAGGCCGCCGCCCTCGCCGACCGGATCGTCCTGCTGCACCAGGGCCGGATCGTCGCGGACGGACTCCCCGAAGACGTCCTGACGGCCGAGCGGCTGACCGACACCTACGGCATCCGCATCGACGTCGACACCGACCCCCTCACCGGCCGGCTGCGCACCCGCGCGATCGGCCGACACCACCAGCGAAGCGAAAGGCTCAGCACACCCTCATGAGACGCCTCCTCCTCACCGCGGCGGCCGCCACCGCCGCGGCCCTCACCCTGACCGCCTGCGGAACCACCGAGCCCGCCGCCGACAGCGCCGAGGCCACGAAGACCGCCGAGCGCATCACCCTCACCGACGCCTCCGGGACGAAGGTCGAACTCGACGGACCCGCCACCAAGGTCGTCGGCACCGAGTGGCACGAGGTCGAGCTGCTGATATCGCTGGGCGTGGACCCGGTCGGCGTCGCCGACGTCAAGGGGTACAAGACCTGGGACCAGGCGGTGCCGCTGACGAACGAGCCCAAGGACATCGGCACCCGCGGCGAGCCCAGCACGGACACGATCGCCGCGCTGAAGCCGGACCTCATCGTCGCCAGCACCGACCTGCCGCCCGCCGCCGTGAAGCAGCTGCGCGAGGTCGCCCCGGTGGTCGAGGTGAAGTCCGCCGACGCCGCCGACCCGATCGGGCACATGACGGACAACCTCGACCTGCTCGCCAAGGCCACCGGCACCACCGAGCAGGCCGGCAAGATCAAGGAAGCCTTCGACGCCAAGCTCGCCGAGGGCAAGAAGGCCCTCGCCGACGCCGGTCTCGCCGGCGCCGAGTACGCCTTCGCCGACGGCTACGACATCTCCAACCAGGTCTCCATCCGCCCCTTCACCAGCGGCTCCCTCATCGGCGCGGTCAACGAGCGGCTCGGCCTGAAGAACGCCTGGACCGTCAAGGGCGACGAGAGCTACGGCCTGGGCGCCACCGACGTCGAGGGCCTCACCAAGCTCAGCGACGACGTGCACTTCGCCTACATCGGCAACGACGGCGACAAGAGCAGCACCCCGTTCACCGGCGCCCTGGCCAAGGACAAGGTGTGGACCTCGCTGCCGTTCGTGAAGAAGGGCAACGTCCACCGGCTGGACGACGGCATCTGGATGTTCGGCGGTCCCGAGTCGATGAACCAGTATGTCGACTCCGTCGTCGCCGCGCTGACGAAGTAACGCCATGGCCGTCACCGCGACAACCCCCGCCACCCGTCCGTCGGCGGCCACGTCCCGGACGGGCGCGGCCGCGGTGACGGCCGCCCTGGTCCTGCTGGTCACGGCCCTCGCGGTCGTCGACATCACGCAGGGCACCGCCGCCGTCGGCGCGTCCGAGGTGTGGAAGGCGCTCACCGGACAGGCCGACCCCGCCGACGCCTCCGTCGTCATCGCCTCCCGGCTGCCCAGGATGACCGCGGGGCTCCTCGTCGGCGCCATGCTCGGCATGGCGGGCGCCGCCCTTCAGGCGGTCAGCCGCAACGTCCTCGCCTCCCCCGACACCCTCGCCGTCAACGCCGGTTCCTACCTGGCCCTCGGGCTGGTGGCCGTCACCGGCGTCTCGCTGCCGCTGCTCGCCTCCTCCGGGGTCGCGCTCCTCGGCAGCCTCGCCGCGGCGGCCGTCGTGCTCGGCCTGTCCGGGCTCGGCGCCGGCACGGTACGCCTCGTCCTCGCGGGCACCGCCCTGATGCTCGGCCTCAACGCCGTCACCGAAGGACTGCTCCTGCTGTTCCCGGAGGAGACCCACGGGCTCTACCAGTGGAACCAGGGCAGCATCGGCCAGAACGGCTTCGACGGCGTGGTCCGGATGGCGCCTCTCGGCCTGGCGGGCCTGCTCGGGCTGCTGCTGGTGGCCCGCCGGGTCGACGCGCTGGCGCTCGGCGACGAGGCCGCCCGCGGCGTCGGCGTGCCGGTCCGCGCCACCCGGGTCACCGCGGTCGTGCTCGCGGCACTGCTGTCCGCCGCGGCCGTCACCCTGGCCGGACCGATCGGCTTCGTCGGCCTGTGCGCCCCCGCCCTCGTCAGGCCCCTCGCGCGCCGGTACCGGGCCTTCACACGGACCCGCGGGAGCCTGCCGGTCGCCGGCCTGGCCGGCGCGGCCCTGGTCCTCGGCTCGGACGTGCTGCTCAGGTCCCTGGTCCCGGCGGACCTCGCGGTCGCGGTGCCGACCGGCGTGGTCACCAGCCTCGTCGGCGCCGTCTTCCTGGTCGTCATGGCCGTACGGCTGAAGGACACCGCCGCCTCGGCCGCCCCCGACCGGCTGCGGATCAGGAGCCGGGCCGTCTTCCTCACCGTCACGGCCCTCCTGGCGGTCGTGCTCGTCGGCGTGACGATCGCCGCCCTGCTGCTGGGCGACGCCAAGCTGCTGCTCGGTGACGTCGTCAACTGGGCGCAGGGCAGGGCCGGGCAGACCGTCTCCTTCGTGCTGGACACCCGGATGCCCCGGGTCCTGGCCGCGCTGCTCGCCGGGGCCGCCCTCGCCCTGTCCGGGACGCTCATCCAGGCCGTGACCCGCAACCCGCTGGCCGAGCCCGCCGTGCTCGGCGTCTCCGGCGGGGCCGCGCTGGGCGCCGTGCTCCTGGTGACGACCGTGCCGCTGGCCGGGTCGTGGAGCCTTGCGGGCGCGGCGTTCGCGGGCGCGGCGGTCAGCGCCGTCGTCGTCTTCGGCCTCGCCGCGCGGGGCGGGTTCCAGCAGAACCGGCTGGTGCTCGTCGGCATCGGGGTGGCCACCGCCGCCACCGCGCTGATCAGCCTGCTGATCGTCCTCACCGACCCGTTCAACGCGGTCAAGGCCCTGACCTGGCTGTCCGGTTCGACGTACGGCCGCACCCTGCCGGACGTCGTGCCGCTCGCGGTCGTCGTCGTGCTGGGCGTGGTCGTCGCGGTGCTGCGGCGCGCGGAACTGGACCTGGTCTCCCTCGACGAGGACACCCCCCGGCTGCTGGGCATGGACCTGGCCCGCGGGCGCCTCGGCTTCCTCGTGCTGGGGGTGCTGCTGAGCGCCACCGCCGTCGCCGCCGCGGGCACGATCGGCTTCGTGGGACTGGTCGCCCCGCACGCGGCCCGCGCCCTGGTGGGCCGGCCGCACGCCCGGGTGGTCCCGGTGGCCGTCCTGCTCGGCGCCGCCCTGGTGGGCACGGCGGATCTGCTGGGCCGTACCGTGATCGCGCCCGCACAGCTCGGCGCCGGCATGGTGACCGCGGTGATCGGCACGCCGTACTTCCTGTATCTGCTGGTCCGCAGCCGCCGTTAGGGGCCTTGCCGGTGGAGCCTGCGGCGGGCGACGAGTTCGACGGTCAGGGCCACCGACAGCGCCTCCACCGCCAGCAGGGCGATGAGCACGAAGACCTGGACGGTGCCGGCCGGCACGGGGGAGGCGCCGCCCAGGAGCATGCCGACGAACGCGCCCGGCAGCGTGACCAGACCGACCGTGCGGGTCTGGTCCAGGGCGGGCAGCAGCGCGTCGGAGGCGGCGCCGCGGACCACTTCGAGGTGGGCGTCGCGGTCCGGGAAGCCCAGCGACAGCGCGGCCTCGATCTCGCCGGACCGCCCGGCGGCCTCGTCCAGCGCCCGCCGCCCGGCGAGGACGGTCGCGGTGAGCGCGCCGCCGATGAGGATGCCGGTCACCGGCACGACGGCGATGCCGGGCACGGTGAGCAGACCGGCCGGCACCAGGGCGGCGACGACCGGGACCACCGGAACCGCGATCGGCAGCACCGCCCACCGCCAGGTGCCGTTCGGCGTGATGCGCCGCCCCGCGGTGCGGGTGGCGACGGCGAACATGACGAACAGGAACCCGAGCAGGGCCGCGGTGTGGTGGACGGCCCAGCCGATCACCAGGGACACCGCCGCCAGTTGCAGGGCCGCCCGCACGCCCGCCGTCACGACCTCACGGGCCCGTCCGTACGACTCGTCCGGCGAGAGCCGGAAGACGGCGGCCACGGCGGTGGCCACGAGCAGCAGGACGACGAGGGCGACGGCGAGCGTCGGGTTGACCGGCAGCAGCGTGCCGGCGGCGAGGTGACGCACGGGTCGGGTCTACTCCCGGAGGCTGCCCGCGTTCTGCGCGAGGAGGGAGGAGCAGATCTCCCCGGCGCGTACGGCGGTGGTGGACAGCAGGGTCGAGGTGAGGCCGTGGGTGTGCTCGGTGCCGCCCTGGAGGTAGATGCCCGCGGTGACGTGCGCGGCGGTCTCCACCCGGTGGTCGCGTCCGACGCGGAGCTGGTCCTCGTCGTCGCGCAGGCAGAGCTTGGCGATCTCGCCGAGGTGGTCGCCGATGCCCCGGGGCTGGTAGCCGGTGGCGTAGACGATGAGATCGGAGCCGAGCACCTGGCGTTCGCCCGTCGGCAGGAACTCCACCGTCACCCGCAGGCCGTCCGCGTCGCTCGCGACCTCCCGGATGCGGGAGACGTTCAGCATCCGCAGGCGCTGTCTGCCCTGCACCTTCTCCTGGTACATGGTCCGCGACAGCGACTCGATCAACTCCATGTCGACCACGGAGTAGTTGGTGCCGCGGTGGTAGTCGTGCAGCGACCGCTTCACCTGGGGCGGCGCGCCGTAGAACACGTCGACGGCCTCGGGGTCGAAGATTCGGTTGGCGAACGGGCTGTCGTCGGCCGGGGTGTAGCCGTACTTGGCGAACACCGAGCAGATCTCGGCCTCGGGGAAGCTGCGGTGCAGATAGTCGACCGCCTCGGCGGCACTCTGGCCGGCGCCGAGCACGAAGGCACGGCGAACGGGCGTGCGGTCGCGCAGGAGTTGGTCCACCCGGGGCAGTAACTCGCTGGTGTGCCAGACGCGTTCGGACAGCACCGCGTCGGGCGGCAGGTGCGGTTCGAGGCCGGTGGCCACGCACAGGGTGCGGGTGCGGCGGACGGTCGTGCGCTCGGGCGCCGCGGGATCGCGGCTGGTGACGTCGAACCAGCGGACCTCTCCGGCCTCGGTGACGGGCCGTACGGAGACCACCTCGGCGCCGTACTCGACGAGGTGGCCGACGCGGGCGGCGGCCCACTCGAAGTAGTCGTGGAACTCGATGCGCAGCGGGAAGAGCGTCTTCTGGTTGAGGAAGTCGACCAGCCTCCCGCGGTCGCGCAGATAGCACAGGAAGCTGAAGTCGCTGGTGGGGTCACGCATCGTCACCAGGTCCTTGAGGAAGGACACTTGCATGGTGGCGTCGTCGATGAGCATGCCGCGATGCCACCCGAACCGCGGTTGCCGCTCCAGGAATCCGGCGCGCAGTCCAGTGTCCTGGCGTGCGGTCGCGCCGTGTTCGTGGAGCGCTATCGCGAGCGCGAGGTTGGACGGGCCGAAGCCGATGCCCAGCACGTCGTAAGGGGAGTCCGGCCCAGTGTGAAGCGTCGTCACCGCGTCATCGCCTCCTGTAGGGGGGAGTTCACAGTGTTCTCCAGTGGATGCCACAGGCTCCCCCGAGCAGGCACATGCTAGATAAGGTTAGCCTTACCTAGCAATGGCTGAGGAGGGCTTATATGCGGGTCGTCATGTTCGGTTACCAGACCTGGGGACACCGGACGCTAGAGGCTCTGCTGGACTCCGAGCACGAAGTGGTCCTGGTCGTGACCCATCCCAAGAGCGACCACGTCTACGAGAGGATCTGGAGCGACTCGGTCGCCGACCTGGCCGAAAAGCACGGCGTACCGGTGCTGTTGCGCAACCGTCCGGGGGACGACGAGCTGCTGCGGGCGCTCGAGGACGCCGAGCCGGACATCATCGTCGCCAACAACTGGCGCACCTGGCTGCCCGCGGAGATCTTCGATCTCCCGCCGCACGGCACGCTCAACATCCACGACTCGCTGCTGCCGTCCTACGCCGGGTTCTCGCCGCTGATCTGGGCGCTCATCAACGGCGAACAGCGGGTCGGCGTCACCGCCCACCGGATGGACGCCGAACTCGACATGGGCGACATCCTGGTGCAGCGCGCGGTGCCCGTCGGACCCACCGACACCGCCACCGACCTGTTCCACCGCACGGTCGACCTGATCGGCCCGGTGGTCCGGGAGTCCCTCGATCTCATCGCCTCGGGCAAGGCCGAGTGGATCGCCCAGGACCGCTCCCGGTCGAGCTTCTTCCACAAGCGGTCCCTGGAGGACAGCCGCATCGACTGGACCTGGCCCGCCGAGGACCTGGAGCGGCTGGTGCGCGCCCAGTCGGATCCGTACCCGAACGCCTTCACCCACCATCGCGGCGAACGCCTCCGGGTCGTCAAGGCGGCTGTCTCGCAAGGGCGTTACGGCGGAACCCCGGGCCGGATCTTCATCCGGGAAGGGGACGGCGTGGTCATCGTGGCCGGGGCCGGGGCGCATTCGGGACGGCTGCCCGGGCTGCTCGTCCAGCGGGTGCGGACCGAGGACGGCACCGAGTACCCGGCGACCGAGTACTTCCGCACGATGGGGGGCTATCTGACGGCCCGTCCGTAGCGTCCCGTCTCACCCGGTGACATGCGGGACGCCGACCGGCGCCGCGTCCTCCACCCCTTCGTGGTGGCGGCCCATGGGAATCACCATCGGCGTCCCGCTCACCGGATCCGTACCGACGACGCACCGCAACCCGAACACCTCCTCCACCATCGCCGCCGTGACGACCTCGGTGGGGGAGCCCTCGCCGGCGATCCGGCCCGCCTTCATGGCGACGATGTGGTCGGCGTACCGGCAGGCCTGGTTGAGGTCGTGCAGCACCATCACCACCGTGCGGCCCTGGTGCCGGTTCAGGTCGGTGATCAGGTCGAGGACGTCGATCTGGTGGGCTAGGTCGAGATACGTCGTCGGCTCGTCCAGCAGCATCACCGGCGTGCCCTGGGCCACGGCCATGGCGATCCAGGCCCGCTGGCGCTGGCCGCCGGACAGCTCGTCCACCGCGCGGTGCGCGAGGTCGGTCATGTCGGTGGCCCGCAGCGCCTCGTGCACGGCGTCCTCGTCGGCGGAGGACCACTGCCGCCACCACGTCTGGTGCGGTGAACGGCCGCGTCCCACCAGGTCGATGACGGTCAGGCCCTCGGGGGCGACCGGGGACTGCGGCAGGATGCCGAGCTGCTGGGCGAGGGTGCGGGTGGGGATCGAGTGGATCGAGCGCCCGTCGAGCCGGACGGCCCCGGACTTCGGCGTCAGCAGCCGGGCCAGGGCGCGCAGCAGAGTGGACTTGCCGCACGCGTTGGCGCCGACGATCACGGTGATCCGGCCGGTGGGGACCACCAGGTCGAGATCCTCCACCACGACCCGGTCGTCGTACGCCAGCCGCAGGCCCTCGGCGCGCAGACCGGGGCGGCCGGCCGGTGCGGGGTCCTTCTTCGACACGTTGTCAGCCTCCTGAACCTGCGCGGTTGGCGCGGACGAGCAGCCACAGCAGGACGGGCGCGCCGAGCACGCCCGTCACGATCCCGACCGGAAGCTCGGTGTCGATGAGCTTGCGGGCGACGAGATCGGAACCGAGCACCATGACGGCGCCGGTCAGCCCGGCGCCCACGGGCGGCGGGAAGGCGGTACCGGCGAGGCGCTGGGCGACCTGGGGCGCGGCGAGCGCCACGAAGGCCACGGGCCCCGCGGTGGCGGTGCCGAAGGCCACCAGGCCCACGGCGGCGAGGAGCACGGTGACGCGGACGGTCTGCACGCGGGTCCCCAGGCCCCGGGCGACGTCGTCGCCGAGCTCCAGGGTCCGCAGCAGCCGCCCGAGCAGCAGCGCCGACGGCAGGAGTACGGCCATCGCCACCGCGAGCGGGGTGATCTGCTGCCACGTACGGCCGTTGAGGTTGCCGACCAGCCAGCCCAGGGCGGCCTGCGCCTGGAAGCGCTGGCCGCGGGCCATCAGGTAGTCGGTGGCGCTGGTGCAGATCCAGGCGACGCCGACGCCGACGAGGACGATCCGGTACCCGCTGGTTCCCCGCTTCCAGGCCAGCGCGTACACCAGCAGCGCCGCCAGCAGCGCGCCGGCCAGGCCCAGGGCCTGGGTGCTCAGGCCCCCGTCCCAGCCGAGGACGATGCCGGCGACGACCGCCGTGCCGGCGCCCTGGGTGATGCCCATCATGTCGGGGCTGGCGAGCGGATTGCGCGTCAGGGTCTGGAGCAGGGCGCCGGAGACGCCGAACGCGATGCCGACGAGCAGACCGGCCAGGGCCCGGGGCAGGCGCAGCTCGTGCACGATCAGCTCGGTCGCGGGGTCGCTCGCGCCGACCAGGGCCCGCAGCACGTCGGTGAGCGGGAGGGAGATGTCCCCGATCGAGGTCTCCACGGCGAACAGCAGGAAGGCGGCGACCGCGAGCCCCAGGCACACGACCAGCAGCCGGGGCCGCAGCAACCCCGAGACGGGCGGAACGGCAAGCCGGAAACCGACCCGACCGGCGGTACGCCGAGCCGGCGGCTCGCCGGAGTCCTCCTCGCCCGGCCGGGGCGCGAGTTCGGTACTCATGGCTCACAACTCCGCGGGTCGTCGGCGGCGGGCCGAGGTGGTGGGAAGGGGGCGGCGGTCGGGGCGGGCGATGGAGGTGGGGTCGGTGGCTTGCGGTCGGCGGGGCGCGACTTGGGTGGTCGGGGTCATCGGCTCCGCGTGTTGCCCGTCGCGGGCCGGCGTGGTGGGGAGGGGGCCGTCGGAGCGGGTGGTGGGGTGGCTTGTGGGGTGGGTGGCGTGCGGTCGGCCGAGGGGGCCGTCGGGGGCGGCGGTGGGGTGGCCTTGCGGTCGGTCTGGGGCGGAGTCGGTGGTCATGGCTGCCGGCTCGGCGGGTCGTCGGCGGCGGGCCAGGTCCGAGAGTGGTCTGCCGGTGATGAGTGTGGTGGGGAGGGGGCCGTCGGAGCGGGTGGTGGGGTGGCTTGTGGGGTGGGTGGCGTGCGGTTGGCCGAGGGGGCCGTCGGAGCAGGTGGCGGGGTCGCGTGTGGGGTCGGTGGCGTGCGGTCGGTAGAGGGTGCCGTCGGGAGCGGCGGCGGGGCGGCCTGTGGGGTTGGCGGCGTGCGCTCGGCAGCAGGGGCCGTCGGGACGGGCGGTGCGGCGGCCTGGGGCGGCCGTCGTGCGCTGCGGGCTGGAGGCAGTCGGCATGGCTCACAGCTCCGCGAGTCGGCGGCGGCGGACCAGGGCGATGAAGAACGGGCCGCCGAGGAAGGCGACCAGGATGCCGGCCTGGATCTCCACGGGCCTGGCGATCAGCCGGCCCGCGATGTCCGCGGCGAGCAGCAGGCAGGGGGCGAGCAGGGCCGACAGGGGCAGCAGCCAGCGGTGGTCCGGGCCGAGGCCGGCGAGTCCGGCGAGGACGCGGGCGATGTGCGGGACGACCAGGCCGACGAAGACGACGGGCCCGATGACGGCGACCGCCCCGCCGGTGAGCAGGGTGACCGCCACCACGCCCTGGACGCGGACCAGGCCGAGCCGCAGCCCCAGGGACCTGGCCACGTCGTCGCCGAGCGCGAGGCGGTTCAGGGCGGGGGCCGACGCCAGGGCCAGCACGGCGCCCACGGCGAGGAACGGCAGGACCCGCAGCAGGACTTCCTCGTCCTGGTCGGCCAGGGACCCCGCCGACCAGAAGCGGTAGCGGTTCAGGGCGTCCGGGTCGGTCAGGGCGATCGCGCTGGTCAGCGAGAACAGCAGGGAGGTCACCGCGACGCCGGCCAGGGCCAGTTTCACCGGCGTCGTACCCGACCGGCCGAGCCCGCCCAGCAGGTAGACCACGACGCTGGCGGCCATCGCCCCGGCGAACGCGAACCAGATGTAGCCGTAGACCGAGCCGATGCCGAGCACCCCGACGGACAGCACGACGGCGAAGGCGGCGCCCGCGCTGACGCCGAGGATCCCGGGATCGGCCAGCGGGTTGCGGGTCAGCGCCTGCATGAGCGCGCCGGACAGGCCCAGCGCGGCGCCGGTGGCGAGGCCGAGGGCGGTGCGGGGCAGCCGTACCGACCAGATCACGTTGTCGACACGGGAGTTGGGCGCGTCGCCGAGCAGGGTGTGCCAGACCTGGTCCAGCGGGACGTCGAGCGCGCCGAACGCCATCGACAGACCGCACAGCGCGAGCAGCGCCGCACCGGACAGCGCGAGCAGGAGTACCGCGCGGGGGCCTTTCGCCGCCCCGACCGCAGAGGTCCCCACGTCATACTTCCTTTGGTCAGCCTTGCCTCAACTGTCTGGACTGTAGGGGGAGTTGCGTCACCGTCCCATCCCCTTCGACAAATCTGTGCGCGACCTATGAAATTAGGTAACCCTTACCTTACTATGACGCGGATCCCCGGCCCAGGCCGGGAACGACCTGCCTGGGAGGGCGCGCTGCCGTGTGCGGTTCCGAGGAAGTCCTGGCCTACTGGCAGCGGTTGCTGACCCCGCTGCCGCTGGAGATCTCACTGCCCGCCGACCGGCCGCACCCGTCCGAGCCGGACCCCGGCCGGGCGACCCGCACCCTGTCCGGCGTCCCGGACGCCGCGGACACCGACCTGCTCACCGCCTTCGTCGCCCTGCTGCACCGCTACAGCGGCGCGATGGACATCACCGTCGGCCACGACGGCCTCCCGTTACGCGTGTCCGCCGACCACGAGCCGACCTTCCAGGGGCTGCGGCACCGCGTGGCGCAGGCATGGCAGGAAGCCGAGACCCACCGGCTGCCCTTCGACATGCTCAGCGACGAACTGCGCCCCCGGCGCACCCGCGGCGGCGGCCTGTTCTTCAACACCGCGTTCGCCACGGCCGCCCGCCCCGCAGGCGAACTGCCCGCCCCGGTCGACCTGTTGCTGGCGGTGCGCGAAGGCGAGGCGCGGGCGACGTACGACCCCCGTCTCTTCGAGGCCGCGACCGTCGACCGGCTGCTCGGCCACTACCGGACCCTGCTGACCGACGCGCTCGCCCGCCCGGACGCCCCCGTCGACCGGCTCACGCTGATGGGGCCGCAGGAGTACCGGCAGGTCGTCCTCGACTGGAACGCCACCGAGCACACGGTGCCCGCCGCCACCTGGCCCGCGATGTTCGCCGAGCAGGTCCGCGCCCGCCCCGACGCCGTCGCCCTGGTCTTCGAGGACCAGGAACTGACCTACGCCGAACTCGACGAGCGGGCCAACCGGCTCGCGCACGCCCTGCTCGCGCGCGGAGCCGGTCCCGAGCGCATCGTCGCCCTGGCCCTGCCGCGCTCCCTGGACCTGATCGTCGCCGAGGTCGCCGTCCTGAAGTCCGGCGCCGCCTATCTGCCGATCGACCACGACTACCCGGCGGACCGCATCGCCTACATGCTCGGCGACGCCGGACCCGTGTGCATGGTCACCACCGAGGAGACCGCGGGAGACCTGCCCGAGCGGGAGGGCATGGCCCTGCTGCTGCTCGACGCGCCCGGCACGGCCGCCGAACTCGTCCGGCACCCGGCCCACGACCCCGGCGCTCCGATCACCGTCGACACCGCCGCCTACGTCATCTACACCTCGGGCTCGACCGGGCGCCCCAAGGGTGTCGTCCTCGCCCACAGCGGGGTGGCGAAGCTCGTCGCCACCCAGACGGAACGGTTCGGCATCGGGCCGCACAGCAGGGTGCTCCAGTTCGCCTCGCCGAGCTTCGACGTCGCCTTCTGGGACCTGTGCCTCGGCCTGCTCTCCGGCGGCCGGCTGGTCGTCGTCCCGGCCGAGCGGCGGGTGCCGGGCGCCCCCCTCGCCGACTACGCCCACGCGCACGGCATCACCTTCATGATCCTGCCGCCCGCGCTGCTCGCGGCCATGCCCGACGACGTCCAACTGCCGCCCACCGCGACCCTGCTGGCGGGCACCGAGCGCGTCTCCCCGGAACTCGTAGGCCGCTACG
This sequence comes from Streptomyces sp. NPDC002776, assembly GCF_053592195.1. Lineage (NCBI taxonomy): Bacteria > Bacillati > Actinomycetota > Actinomycetes > Kitasatosporales > Streptomycetaceae > Streptomyces > Streptomyces sp. NPDC002776. The sequence goes on from NZ_JBSFVG010000011.1 coordinate 270,298, forward strand.
CGCGCGGACGGATGATGTTCAACGCCTACGGCCCGACCGAGGCCACCACCAACTCCACGCTCGGCCTGTGCGATCCGGACATCCCCGCCGGCTCCATCGTCCCGATCGGCGTGCCCGACCCCGGCACCCGGGCCTACGTCCTCGACGCCTGCCTCCGCCCCGTCCCGGCCGGCTTCACCGGCGAGCTGTACCTGGGCGGCGCCGGCCTCGCGCGCGGCTATCTCGGCCGGCCCGACCTGACCGCCGAACGGTTCGTCGCCGACCCCTTCGGCGCGCCCGGCGAGCGGCTCTACCGCACCGGCGACCTCGTGCGCTGGAAGGCCGACGGACGGCTGGAGTTCCTCGGCCGCGCCGACGCACAGCTCAAGATCCGCGGCTTCCGCATCGAACCGGGCGAGATCGAGTCCGTGCTGCGCGGCCACCCGGCCGTCGACCAGGTCACCGTCGTCGCCCGCGAGGACCGGCCCGGCGACCGCCGGCTCGTCGCGTACGTCGTGCCCGACCTCGACGACCCGGGCACGCACGTCGAGGAGTGGAAGCAGGTCCACGAACTCCTCTACAGCGCGGCCGGATCGGAGGGCTCCCAGGAGAACTTCGCGGGCTGGAACAGCATGTACGACGGACTCCCGCTGCCCGTCGAGGAGATGCGGGAGTGGCGGGAGGCGACCGTCGAGCGCCTCCGTGAACTCGGCCCGGCCCGACGGGTCCTGGAGATCGGCGTCGGCAGCGGGCTGATCCTCTCCCGGCTCGCGCCCCACTGCGAGGAGTACTGGGGCACCGACCTCTCCGACGAGGCGATCGGCGCCCTGCGCGCCCAGCTGGACCTGCCCGGCGTCGAACTGCGCGCCCAGCCCGCCCACGACACGACCGGCCTGCCCGCCCACCACTTCGACACCGTCGTCCTCAACTCCGTCGCCCAGTACTTCCCGAGCGCCGACTACCTCACCGACGTCCTGCGCGCGGCGGCCGGACTCCTCGCCCCCGGCGGACGGATCTTCGTCGGCGACGTACGCAATCTGCGGCTGCTGCGCACCCTGCGCGCGGCCGTGGAGACCCGGCGCGCCGCGACCGACGACAAGGGCGCCCTGCGCGCCGCCGTGGAGCAGTCGGTGCGCTGGGAGGGCGAACTGCTGCTGGACCCGGACTACTTCGCCGCCCTGGACGGCTTCGACGCCGAGATCCGGCTCAAACGGGGCACCCACCACAACGAGTTGAACCGGTACCGGTACGACGTCGTCCTGCGCCCCGGTCCGCGGACCGCCGCCCCCGACGAACACGAGATCCCGTGGGCGGAGGCCGGCCGGCTGGACGCGCTCCTCACCGAGCGGCGCCCCGCACGGCTCCGGCTCACCGGCATCCCCAACGCCCGCCTCGCCGACGACCTCGCGGACCTGTGGCAGCTGGAGGGAAGCAGCGGCAGGACGGCCGCCGGCGCCGACCCGGAGGACATCCACGCCCTGGCCGCCCGGCACGGCTACGAAGCGGTGTTCACCTGGAACGGCACCGCCGACGACGGCGCCTTCGACGCGGTCCTCGCCCTCTCCGACCCGTGCCCCGGCCTGTACCGGACGGCCGGTGCCTATCCGCACGCCAACCGTCCCGCCCCCTTCCGCGATGTGACCGCGCTGATGAGAACGCTGCGCGCGCACGCCGCCGAATGGCTGCCCGACTACATGGTCCCCTCCGCCCTGGTGCCGCTGCACACGCTGCCGGTCACCCCGAGCGGCAAGATCGACGCCCGGGCGCTGCCCGCCCCCGACTACGGGGCGCTGAGTGCGGGCCGCGCACCGGGCACCCCGCGCGAGAAGCTGCTGTGCGCCCTGTTCGCCGAGGTGCTCGGGCTGGACTCGGTCACGGCCGAGGACGACTTCCTCACCCTCGGCGGGGACAGCATCACCGCCATCCAACTCCTCATCAAAGCCAGGGAGTCGGGGCTGCGGCTGACCACCCGTGACGTCTTCCGGCACCGCACCGCCGAGGCCCTCGCCCAGGCGGCCGTCGAGCGCGTCGAGGAGCACGCCGAGCAGGCACCGCTGCTGGAGATCGGCCCCGGCGACCTGGCCGACCTCCAGGGCACGGACCCGCTGGACATCCAGGAGGCGCTTCCCCTCACGCCCCTCCAGCAGGGCTTCTTCTTCCACTCCCTGACCAGCGCCGCCCAGGACGACATCCACGACGACATCTACGTCGTCCAGCAAGTGCTCGAGCTGGCCGGGCCGGTCGACGGCCCCACCCTGCGCCGCGCCGCCCAGCGCCTGCTGGACCGGCACGCACCCCTGCGGGCCGCCTTCCGCCAGGGCCCCGACGGCACCCCCGTGCAGATCATCACCCGGCAGGCCGAACTGCCTTGGCGAGAAGCCGATTTGTCGGCGCGCCACGTCGAGGACCGGGCCGCCCTGGCCGAGGCGGTGGCGGCAGATGAACGGGCCGCGGGCTTCGACCTGGCCCGACCGCCCCTGCTGCGCTGCGCCCTCGTCCGCTTCGGCGGACAGCGCAGCCGACTCGTCCTGACCTTCCATCACATCGTCGCCGACGGCTGGTCCCTGCCCGTCCTGCACCGCGAACTGATGGCCTGCTACGGCACCGCCACCCCACCGCTCCCCGAAGTCGCCCCTTACCGCTCCTTCCTGCGCCGTCTGGCCGGTCAGGACCGGGACGCGGCCCGCGAGGCCTGGCGCACGGCGCTCGCCGGGCTCGACGAACCCACCCGCCTCGTCGACGCCCCGGTCACCGCGGCCCCGGTGCGCCCCGGGCACGTCCGGGTGGAGCTGCCCGAGCGGACCACCGCGCGGCTCGTGGAGCGCGCCCGCGAGCACGGCGTCACCCTCGGCACCGTCGTCCAGGCCGCCTGGGGACTGCTGCTCGGCCGCCTCACCGGCCGCCACGACGTGGTGTTCGGCACCACGGTCTCCGGCCGCGACAGCGAGGTCGACGGCATCGCCTCCATGGTGGGCCTGTTCATCAACACCCTGCCCACCCGGCTGCGCTGGACCCCCGGGGAAACGCTCGGGGACCTGCTGACCCGCCTCCAGGAGGAGCAGGCGCGGCTGCTGGACCACCAGCACCTCGGCCTCGCGGAGATCCAGCGGCTCGCCGGGCACGCCGGACAGGGCGAACTCTTCGACACCCTGGTGGTGTTCGAGAACTACCCCGCGGAAACCGACCTGCGGGACGCCACCGGCAGCGTCCGCATCACCGGCGACGCCTTCCACGACGCCGTGCACTATCCGCTCGCCCTCGTCGTCAAGCCGGGGGAGCGGCTCGACCTGCGGCTCAAGCACCACGCCGAGCGCCTGGACGGCGATGCCGTACGGCTGCTCGGCGACCGCCTGGCACGCGTGCTGGAGGCCCTGGCCGCGGATCCGGCCCGCCCGGCGGCCTCCGTGGACCTGCTCTCCCCGGACGAGGCCCTGCGTGCCCACCCGGCCGGCGAGGAACGGGCCGTCCCGGAGACCACCCTGGCCGAGGCGTTCGCGGCGCAGGCGGCCCGTACCCCGGACGCCACGGCGGTCGTCTTCGCGGACGAGCGGCTGACGTACGCCGAACTCGACGCCCGCGCAGAGGCGTTGGCCGCACGGTTGCGGATCCGCGGTGCGGGACCGGGCGCCTTCGTCGCGGTGGCCGTGCCCCGGTCGGCCGAACTGGTGGTGGCGCTGCTCGGCGTGCTGAAGTCGGGCGCCGCCTATCTCCCGGTCGACCTCGACTACCCGGCGGACCGCGTCGCCCACATGCTCACCGACTCCGGCGCCACGACGGTGATCACGCTCGGCACGACCGCCGACCGGCTGCCGCCCACGCCCGACACGACGGTGCTGCTGCTCGACGACGAGGCGGAACCCCCCGCCGAGTCCCCCGCCGAACCCGTGGCCACGCACCCCGACGACCCCGCCTACCTGATCTACACCTCCGGCTCCACCGGCCTGCCCAAGGGCGTGCTCGTCAGCCACCGCGCGATCGTCAACCGGCTCGCCTGGATGCAGGACGAGTACGGACTGACCGCCGCCGACCGGGTCCTGCAGAAGACGCCCTCCAGCTTCGACGTCTCGGTGTGGGAGTTCTTCTGGCCGCTCCTCGAAGGCGCGGCCGTGGTCCTCGCCCGCCCCGACGGCCACCGCGACCCCGCCTACCTGGCCGCGCTGGTCCGCGAACAGGCCGTCACCACCCTGCACTTCGTGCCGTCCATGCTGGCAGCCTTCCTCCAGTCCGGCGAGGTCACCGCCGACCCCGGCTGGGCGGCCTCCCTGCGCCGCGTACTGAGCAGCGGCGAGGCGCTGCCCACCGGCGCCGCCCGGCGCTGGCGGGAGCTGACCGGCGTACCGCTGCACAACCTGTACGGCCCCACCGAGGCCGCCGTCGACGTCACCCATCACCCCTGCGACGGCACCGACGAGGGCCCCTCCGTGCCCATCGGCCGTCCGGTGTGGAACACCGGCCTGCGGGTGCTGGACACCTGTCTGCGGCCCGTCCCCGACGGCGCCCCGGGCGAGCTGTACCTCACCGGTGTGCAGCTGGCCCGCGGCTACCACGCCCGCCCGGCACTGACCGCCGAACGGTTCACCGCCGATCCGTACGGGCCGCCCGGCAGCCGCATGTACCGCACCGGCGACCTGGTCAGGCGCCGCCCCGACGGGGTGATCGAGTACCTGGGCCGCACCGACCGGCAGGTCAAACTCCGCGGCAACCGCATCGAGCCCGGCGAGATCGAGGCCGCACTGACCCGGCTGCCCGCCGTGGCCCGGGCCGCGGTCACGGTACGGGACAACGCCCTCGTGGCGTACGTCGTACCGTCCGCGGACGCCTCCCCCGACCCGGCCCGCCTGCGCGAGGCGCTGGCGGCGTCGCTGCCCGCCGCCCTGGTGCCCGCGTCCTGTGTCGTCCTCGCCGACCTGCCGCTGACCCCCAGCGGCAAGCTCGACCGCAACGCGCTGCCCGCCCCGCAGGCCGAACGCGCCACGCCCCGTGCCCCGCGCAACCCTCGGGAACAGTTGCTCACGGAGATCTTCGGCGCCGTACTGAAGCTGCCGGACGTCGGTGCCGACGACGACTTCTTCCTGCTCGGCGGCGACAGCATCAGCTCGATCGCCGTCGCCAGCCGGGCCCGCCGGGCCGGACTGGTCCTCGGCCCGCGCGAGGTTTTCGAGCACCGCACCCCGGCCGCGCTCGCCACCGCCGCAACGGTGGCCGCACCCTCCACGGCGGCGGCCACGGCGACGGCGTTCCGCCTCACCGAGGAGGAACGCGCCCGCGTCGAACGGCTGGCCCCCGGCCTGATCGAGGACGTCTGGCCGCTCGCCCCGCTCCAGGAGGGCCTGTTCTTCCACTCCACCTACGACGACAGCCCGTTGGACGTCTACACCGTCCACGAGTCCTTCGACTTCGCCGCACGCGTCGACGCCGAGCGGCTGCGCGCCGCGACCCGCACCCTGTTGGCCCGCAACCCCTCGCTGCGCGCCGGGTTCACCAGTGAAGGGCTGCGCCGGCCGGTGCAGTTCATCGTGCGGGACGCGCAGATCCCGCTGACCGAGGTGGACCTCGCGGATCTGCCCCCGGCCGAACAGGACCGGCGCATGCGGGAGTTGTTGGACGAGGAGCGGTCCCGCCGCTTCGACCTGACCCGTCCGCTGCTGTTCCGGCTGCTGCTGGTGCGGCTCGGCGACGCGCGCGGCGACCGGCTCGTCGTCGGACGCCATCTGATCCTGTGGGACGGCTGGTCGGCCTGGCTCTTCCTGGACCAGCTGTTCGCCCTGTACGAGAGCGGCGGCGACCCGGCCGGGCTCGCCCGCCCCGGCTCCTACCGCGACTATCTGACCTGGCTGGAGCGGCAGGACGGCACCGAGGCGACCCGTGCCTGGCGCGCCGCCCTGGCCGGTTTCGAGGAACCCACCCTGCTGGTCCCGGCCGTCGGTGACCGGGGTCCGCAACCGGTGATCCCGCAGCACCTGGACGCCGTCCTCGACGCGGCGACCGCCGAGCGGCTGCGCGACACCGCCCGCCGCCACGGCCTCACCCTCAACACGGTGCTCAACGCGGCCTGGGGGCTGGTCCTCGCGAGCGCGTCCGGCCGCGGCGACATCGTGTTCGGTACGACGGTCGCCGGGCGGCCCAGCGAGGTGCCGGACGTCGAGAACGTCATCGGCATGTTCCTCAACACCGTCCCCGCCCGTATCGCCTTCGACCCCCGGGAGTCCGTGCTCGACCTGCTGCGCCGCGTCCAGGGCGAGCGGCTGGCGGTCATGCCGTACGAATACCTGGGCCTCGGCGTCCTCCAGGCGGAGACCGGTCACCGGCGGCTGTTCGACACGCTGTTCGTGCTGCGCAACGCCGACACCGACGAGCGGCTCGCCGAGCTGCGCGAGCGGCACGGGGCGACGGCGGTCGCCAACGTGGACGCCACCCACTACCCGGCCAACCTCGTCGTCACCCCCGGCGAGCGGATCCGCGTCACCCTCGCCTACCGCCCGGACCTGCTGGACGACGCGTACGCGCGCGCTCTGCTGGACCGGTTCGTGCTGCTGGCCGGACGAGTGGTGGCCGACCCGTCCGCCGCCGTCGGTTCGCTGTCCGCGCTGCTGCCCGCCGAGGCCGCCGCGTTGGCCCGCGAGGAGGCCGAGCAGCGGCAGCCCGTGCCGCACGAGACCGTGGCGGACCTGCTCGCCGCCCAGGCCGCCCGCACCCCGGACGCCACCGCGCTCGTCTTCGGCGAGCACACCGTCACTTACGCCGAACTCGACGCCCGCTGCAACCGCATGGCCCGGATGCTCATCGCCCGCGGCGCCGGACCCGAACAGGTCGTCGCGCTCGGGCTGCCGCGCTCGATCGACACCGTGGTGGCGCTGTTCGCCGTCCTGCGCACCGGTGCCGCCTATCTGCCGCTGGAGCTGGACCACCCGGCCGAGCGGCTCTCGCTGATGCTGGCCGACGCCCGGCCGCTGCTCCTGCTGACGACCGAGGCGGTATCCCGGACGCTGACGGACGACACCCCGCGCGTCCTGCTCGACGACCCCGCCGCGCTCGGCGGCCACTCCACCGACCCCGTCCTGCGGACGTTCAGCCTGGACCACCCCGCCTACGTCATCTTCACCTCCGGCTCGACCGGCCGCCCGAAGGGTGTCGTCACGCCGTACGTCGGCCTGACGAACATGCAGCTCAACCACCAGAAGGAGATCTTCGCCCCGGCGATCGCCGCGGCCGGCGGACGGCGGCTGCGCATCGCGCACACCGTCTCCTTCGCCTTCGACATGTCCTGGGAGGAGCTGCTGTGGCTCGTCGAGGGGCATGAGGTGCACATCTGCGACGAGGAGCTGCGCCGGGACGCCACCGCGCTGGTGGCGTACTGCGAGGAGCACCGCGTCGACGTGGTCAACGTGACCCCCACGTACGCCCATCTCCTCATCGAGGAGGGCTTGTTGGAGGGACACCGCCCGCCGCTGGTGCTGCTGGGCGGCGAGGCGGTCACCGAGACCGTGTGGAACACGCTGCGGGACACCGAGGGCACCTACGGCTACAACCTGTACGGGCCCACCGAGTACACGATCAACACCCTCGGCGGCGGCACCGGCGACAGCGCTACCCCGACCGTGGGCCGCCCGATCCGCGCCACCCGCGCCCGCGTCCTCGACCCCTGGCTGCGGCCGGTGTCGGACGGTGTGGCGGGCGAGCTGTACATCGCGGGCGTGGGCCTGGCGCGCGGCTACCTCGACCGGCCGGGACTGACCGCGGAGCGCTTCGTCGCCGACTCCTACGGGCGGTCCGGCGAGCGCATGTACCGCACCGGGGACCTGGTACGGCGCCGCCCGGACGGCAACCTCGACTTCCTCGGCCGGACCGACGACCAGGTCAAGATCCGCGGCCACCGGGTGGAACTCGGCGAGATCGAGACCGCGCTCGCCCAGCACCCCGAGGTCTCCCAGGCCGCCGTGCTCGCCCGCGACGACACCTCCGCGCCCGGCACCCAGCGGCTCGTCGGCTACGTCGTCCCCGCCGAACCCGACGCCGAGGCCCGGCGGGCGGCCGAGCGGGAGCAGATCGGGGAGTGGCGGGAAATCTACTCCGCCGAGTACACCGAGATCGGCACGGCCCTGTTCACCGAGGACTTCGCGGGCTGGGACAGCTCCTACGACGGCAGCCCCATCCCCGTGGAGCAGATGCGGGAGTGGCGGGAGGCGACGGTCGAGCGGATCCGGGAACTGCGGCCCCGGCGCGTTCTGGAGATCGGTGTCGGCTCCGGGCTGCTGCTGTCCCGGCTCGCTCCCGACGTGGAGGCGTACTGGGCGACCGACTTCGCGGCCCCCGTGATCCGCAAGCTCGGCGAGGACCTGAGGGCGGACCCGGAGCTGGCCCGCAAGGTTCAACTGCGCTGCCAGGCCGCCGAGATGACGGATGGTCTGCCGACCGGATTCTTCGACACGGTCGTCATCAACTCCGTCGTCCAGTACTTCCCGAGCCTGGACCATCTGCGCAAGGTGATCCGCGGCGCGCTGGACCTGCTCGCCCCGGGCGGCGCGCTGTTCCTCGGCGACGTACGGGACCTGCGCCAGGCGCGGGTCTTCCAGACCGGCATCCAGGCCGCCCGGGGCGCCGACGACCTGCGCCGGGCGGTGGACCGGGGCCTGGCCCTGGAGAAGGAACTCCTCGTCGACCCCGACTGGTTCACCACCCTCGGCGTCGGCGTCGAACTGCGCACGAAGGCCGGGCGGCACCACAACGAGCTGACGCGCTACCGCTACGACGTGGTGCTGTACGCCGACACGACGGACGCCGTCCGCCTGGACGAGATCCCGGAGGTGGACCCGGGCGACCTGCCCGGGCACCTGGACGCACCCGGCCCGTTCCGGGTCCGCGGGATCCCCGACGCGCGTACGGCGGCCGATCTGGCCGCGATGCGCGCGATGGACTCGGCCCCGCCGCCGGACCCCGGTGTGGAGCCGGAGGACCTGCGGCGGCTGGGGGAGTCCCGCGGCCGTCGCGTGCTGACCACCTGGTCCGACGAGCCGGGCTTCTTCGACGCCGTGTTCCTGCCCGCTGGCCTCCCCGGCCGCACCCTGGGCCTGTACCGTCCGCGCGGGGCCGAGGTGTACGCCAACACGCCCACCGCCACCCGCGGCCAGGGCGCGCTGATCCGGCGGCTGCGGGACGACCTGGGTCGGCGGCTGCCCGGCTACATGGTCCCGACGGCCTTCGTGGTGCTGCCCCGGTTGCCGATGAACGACAACGGCAAGCTCGACGTCCGCGCCCTGCCGGACGTGGAGCCCGCGGTGGCCCTGTCCCAGGGGCGCGGCCCGCGCACCCCCGTGGAGGAGGTGCTGTGCCGGCTCTTCGCCGAGGTGCTGGGGCTGCCCCGCACCGGCGCGGAGGACGACTTCTTCGACCTGGGCGGTCATTCGCTGCTCGCGACCCGGCTGATCAGCCGGGCCCGGACCGAGCTGGGGGCGGAGCTGGCGATCCGCGACCTGTTCGAGGCCCCCACACCGGAGGCCCTGGCGCTGCGCGCGGAGGCCGGACGCCCGTCCCGGCCCGTGCCGGCGCCCGCCGCCGAACGGCCCGCGCGGATCCCGCTGTCGGCGGCCCAGCGGCGGCTGTGGCTGGTCGAGCGGATCGCCGGAGGCTCGGTCGCCTACAACTTCCCCCTCGTCTTCCGGCTCCGCGGCCGACTCGACCTCGACGCACTCCGCGCAGCACTGCTTGATGTGACGGATCGTCACGAGTCCCTGCGCACGCGCTTCCTGGAGGAGGACGGCGAGCCGTACCAGTGGATCGCGGCGCCCGGTAAGACCGAGCCCGAGTTCCGCGTCACCGACTGCGCCGAGGACGAACTGGCCGCACGCGTCGAGGCCGCCCAGCGCCGCCCCTTCGACCTGGCCACCGAACTCCCGCTGCGGGCCGAGGTGATGCGACTGGGCCTGGACGACCATGTGGTGGCGCTGATGCTGCACCACATCACCACCGACGAGTGGTCCGACCGGCCCTTCCTCGGCGACCTCACCACCGCCTACCTGGCCCGCCGCGCAGGATGCGCCCCCGACCTGGCCCCCCTGCCGGTCCAGTACGCCGACTACACCCTGTGGCAGGACACGCTGCTCGGACAGGTCGGCGCCGGACAGCTCGCGCACTGGACCGAGACCTTGCGCGACCTCCCCGAGGAACTGACCCTGCCCCTGGACCGGCCCCGCCCGAACGAGCCCACCGGACAGGGCGGCCGCATCCGCCTGGAACTGGACCCCGGCACCGGCCGTGCCCTGCGTGAGCTGTCCCGGTCCACCGGCACCAGCATGTTCATGCTGTTCCAGGCCGCCACCGCCGCCCTGCTGCACCGGCTCGGCGCCGGCGAGGACATCCCGCTGGGCGCCCCCGTCGCGGGCCGCGCCGACGAGGCCCTGAACGATCTGGTCGGTTTCTTCGTCAACACCCTCGTCCTGCGCACCGACCTGTCCGGCCCGGACCTCACCTTCCGCGCCCTGCTCGCCCGGGTCAGGGAGTCCTCCCTGGCCGCGTTCGAGCACCAGGACCTGCCCTTCGACCAGGTCGTGGAGGCACTCAACCCGCCCCGGGCGACCGGCCGCAACCCGCTCTTCCAGGTCATGCTCGGCTACCACCACCGGCCCGACGGCGATCCCGACGTGCTCGGCCTGCCGACCGAGTGGTTCGACATGGACACCGGCACGGCCAAGTTCGACCTCCACTTCACCTTCGTGGACGAGACCGGGCCCGGCCGTCTGACGCTGCTCCTGGAGCACGCGCTCGATCTGTGCGACGAGCCGACCGCACGGCGGATCGCCCGGCACCTGGTCCGGCTGCTGGAGCAGGTGGCCGGCGACCCGGACCGGCCGGTGCGCGAGCTGGAGCTGCTGGACGCCGACGAACGGCACCTGCTGATCGAAGGGTGGAACGACACCGCGCACGAGGCCGGCGCGACGACCCTGCCGGACCTGTTCCGCGCCCAGGCGGCCCGCACCCCGGACGCCCCGGCCCTCGTCTTCGGGGAACAGCGGCTGACCTACGCCGAGTTGGACGCGCGCGTCGAGCACACGGCAAGGGTCCTGGCCGGGATGGGCGTGGGCCCGGAGTCCACGGTGGGCGTGGCGCTGCCCCGGTCGGCCGACCTCGTGGTGGCCCTGCTCGCGGTGCACCGGGCCGGTGGGGCGTACCTCCCGCTGGACGCCGGTCATCCGGCGGAGCGGCTGGCGTTCCTGATGGACGACGCCCGGCCCGCCTGCGTGATCCGGGACGCGCTGCCGGATGGTCCCGAGGGCGAACTCCCGCTCACCTACAACCCGTTGAGCCCGGCCTACGTCCTCTACACCTCCGGTTCGACGGGCCGCCCGAAGGGCGTGGTCGTCCCGCACGCGGGCATCGCCAACCGGCTGCTGTGGATGCAGGACACCTACCGGCTCACCGCCGGGGACCGGGTGCTGCAGAAGACCCCCGCCGGGTTCGACGTGTCGGTGTGGGAGTTCTTCTGGCCGCTGATCACCGGCGCCACCCTGGTGGTCGCCCCGCCGGAGGCCCACCGGGACCCGGCCCGCCTGGCCGCGCTCATCCAGGAACAGGCCGTCACGACCGCGCACTTCGTGCCCTCCATGCTCCAGCTGTTCCTGGAGGAACCCACCGCGGCCCGCTGCACGACCCTGCGCCAGGTGATGTGCAGCGGCGAGGCCCTGCCCCTCGCGGTAGCGGAGCGCTTCCACCGGGTCCTCCCGGCCCGGCTGCACAACCTGTACGGGCCCACGGAAGCGTCCGTCGACGTCACGGCGACCGACGTGCCGCCCGGCGTCCGGCAGGTGGTGATCGGCCGCCCGGTGTGGAACACCCGCGCCTACGTCCTGGACGCCGCCCTGCGCCCGGTGCCGCCCGGTGTCGCCGGGGAGCTGTACCTGGCGGGCGTCCAGCTCGCCCGCGGCTATCTGCACCGCCCCGCCCTCACCGCCGAGCGGTTCGTCGCGGACCCGTACGGCGGGCCCGGCGCCCGCATGTACCGCACGGGCGACCTGGCCCGGTGGCTGCCCGACGGCGCGCTCGACTTCCTAGGCCGGACCGACGACCAGGTCAAGATCCGCGGCATGCGCATCGAGCCGGGGGAGGTGGCGGCGGCCCTGACCCGGCACCCGTCCGTCGGGCACGCCGTCGTGATCGCGCACGACCAGCGGCTGGTGGCCTACCTCGTACCGGCCGCGGGACACACCGCCGACCCGGCCGAGCTGCGCCGCCACAGCGCCGCCGTCCTGCCCGAGCACATGGTCCCGGCCGCCTTCGTCCCTCTGGACGCGCTGCCCCTCACCCCCAACGGCAAGCTGGACCGCCGCGCCCTGCACGCGCCCGACTTCGCCGCGCAGAGCACCGCCGATGCCCGGCCGCGCACCCCCCGCGAGGAGATCCTGTGCGGCCTGTTCGCCGACGCCCTCGGACTGCCCGGGGTCGGCGTCGACGACGACTTCTTCGCCCTGGGCGGCCACTCGCTGCTGGCCATGCGGCTGGCGGCGCGGATCCGGGCGGCGCTCGGCGTGGAGGTGTCCCTGCGCACGGTGTTCGACGCCCGCACGGTGACCCGGCTCGCCGAGCGGCTCGCGACGGACGGCACGGCCCCGGCCGTCGCCCGCCCGGCGCTCGGACCGGGTCCGCGTCCCGGGCGGCTTCCGCTGTCCTCGGCCCAGCGCCGGCTGTGGGTGCTCTACCAGGTGGAGGGCCCGAGCGCCACGTACAACATCCCCGCCGCCTGGCGGCTGACCGGGGCGCTGGACGTCGAGGCGCTGCGGGCCGCGGTGCACGATCTCGCGGTACGCCACGAGACGCTGCGCACGGTCTTCCCCGACGAGGAGGGCAGGGCGTTCCAGCGGGTGCTGGCGCCGGACGAGGTCCGTATCCCCTTCGAGGTGGCGGACGTGGACGAGGAGCACCTCGCCGAGCGGCTGGCGCGGGCCGGGGCGTACGGCTTCGCCCTGGACCGCGAACCCCCCTTGCGCGTCCACGTGTTCCGGGCCGGTGAGGACCGGTGGACCCTGCTGCTCCTGCTGCACCACATCGCCGGGGACGAGTGGTCGCAGGCACCCCTGAACCGGGACCTCGCCCTCGCCTACGCCGCCCGGACCGAAGGGCGGGCGCCGCAGTGGGCGCCGCTGCCGGTCCAGTACGCCGACTACACGCTGTGGCAGGAACAACTGCTGGCGCAGGTAGGCGAAGGGCAGATCGCCTACTGGCGGCGGGCGTTGGCCGGGCTGCCCGAGGAGCTGGCGCTGCCCGTCGACCGGCCCCGGCCGCTGGAGGCCAGCTACCGGGGAGGCGCGGCCGATCTCTCCCTCGACGCCGAACTGACCGCGAACCTGCGGCGGTTGGCCCGTGACCAGGGAGTCAGCGTCTTCATGGTGCTCCAGGCCGCGGTGGCCACCCTGCTCACCCGGCTCGGCGCGGGCCACGACATCCCGATCGGCAGCCCGATCTCCGGGCGCACCGACGCCGCCCTGGAGGACCTGGTCGGGTTCTTCCTCAACACCCTGGTGCTGCGCACCGACACCTCCGGCGACCCGGCCTTCCGGGAGCTGCTGACCCGGGTGCGGGAGACCGATCTCGCCGCCTTCGACCACCAGGACGTGCCCTTCGAGCGGCTGGTGGAAGTGCTCAACCCGGTCCGCTCGCTCGCCCGGCACCCGCTGTTCCAGGTGATGGTGGTCTACCTGGCGGCCGGGGAGGAGGACGCGGGGCTGCCCGGTCTGCTCGCTCGCCGGGACGACGTGCTGCAGCCGACGGCCAAGTTCGACCTGTCCTTCGACTTCGTGGAGCGCGGCGACGGCAGCGGTGTCGACGGGGTGCTGGAGTACAGCGCCGACCTGTTCGACCACGCCACCGCGCAGTCCTTCGCGGACCGGCTGCGCCGCGTGCTGCGCGCGGTCGCCGCCGACCCGGACGTCACCGTGGGCCGGGTGGACCTCCTCGACGACGACGAACGACGGCGCCTGCACGGCGGTTGGCACAGCAGGCCCGCTCTCGCCGCGCCGACGACGGTGCCCGCGCTGTTCGAGGAGCGGGTGCGGCAGTGCCCCGAGCGGCCCGCGGCGGCCTCCGACGGCATCGAGCTCACCTTCGCCGACCTCAACGCGGAGGCCAACCGGCTCGCCAGGGTCCTCGTCGAACTCGGCGCGGGTCCGGAGCGGTTCGTGGCCCTGGCGCTGCCGCGCACGGCGCGGTTCCTGGTGGCCGTGCTCGCGGTGCACAAGGCGGGCGCGGCCTATGTGCCGCTGGACCCCGACGCCCCGGCCGGCCGGACGGCCGACGTCCTCGACGACGCCCGTCCGGTGGTGACCGTCACCACCGGCGACTTCACCCTGCCCCCGGGCACCGAGCGCCTGAACTGGGACGACCCCGCCACGACCGCCCGGATCGCCGCCCAGGACCCGGCGGACCTGACGGTCCCCCTGAGCCCTCGTCATCCCGCCTACGTCATCTACACCTCCGGCTCCACCGGCCGCCCCAAGGGAGTCGTGGTCACCCACGAGACCCTCGGCAACCTCTTCCACAGCCACCGCGAGACCCTGTACGCGCCGGCCGTCGAGGCCACGGGACGGCGGCACCTGCGGGCCGGACACGCCTGGTCGTTCTTCTTCGACGCCTCCTGGCAGCCCCAGCTGTGGCTGCTGGACGGGCACTGCGTCCACATCGTGTCCGACGAGGTCCGGCGCGACCCCGGCCTGCTCGCGGCAGCCGTGCGCGCGCACCGCTTCGACTTCCTGGAGGTCACCCCGTCCCTCTTCGCGCAGCTGGCCGAGAGCGGCCTGCTGGACGGCGACGAGAGCCCCCTCGCGGTCGTCGGCGTCGGCGGCGAGGCGGTACCGGCCGCGCAGTGGCGACGGCTGGCCGACCTGCGCGGCACCGAGGCGTTCAACCTGTACGGGCCGACGGAGTCCACGGTGGACGCCCTGGTGGCGCGGGTCCGCGACAGCGAACGGCCCCTGGTGGGGCGGCCGGTGGCCGGCACCCGGGCCCACGTCCTGGACGGGCTGCTCCAGCCGGTGCCGCCCGGCGTCACGGGCGAGCTGTATCTCGCGGGCGGCGGGCTGGCCCGCGGCTATCTGGGCGCACCCGGGCAGACGGCCGAACGGTTCGTGGCCGACCCCTTCGGCCCGCCCGGCTCACGCCTCTACCGCACCGGCGACCTGGCCCGCTGGACGGGCGACGGGCGCCTGGACTACCTCGGCCGGGCCGACGACCAGGTCAAGATCCGCGGCTTCCGCGTCGAACCGGCCGAGATCGAGTCCGCGCTCACCGCCCATCCCACGGTCGGACAGGCTCTGGTGACGGTACGGCAGGCGGACGCTCGCAAAATGCTGGTGGCCTACGTGGTGGCGGCCCCGGGTGCCGTCCCGGACCCGGCGCGGCTGCGCGGCCACGTCGCCGCCCGGCTGCCCGACCACATGGTCCCGGCGGCCGTCGTCCCCCTGGACCGGTTCCCGCAGCTGGCGAACGGCAAGCTGGACCGGGCCGCCCTGCCCGCGCCCGACTTCTCCGCCCTCTCCTCGGGACGCGGGCCCGCCACCCCCGTGGAGGAGGCCCTCTGCACGGTCTTCGCCGAGGTGCTGGGACTCGAACAGGTCGGCGTCGACGACGACTTCTTCGCCCTGGGCGGCGACAGCATCGTGGCCATGCAACTCGTGGGCCGGGCCCGGACGGCAGGCGTACGGATCACTCCGCGGCTGGTCTTCCGGCACCGCACGGTCGCCGCGCTGAGCACGGTCGCCGACACGGCCGCGCCGCGCCGGGAGGACGACGGCACCGGCACCGTCCCGCTCACCCCGGTGATGCACTGGCTGCGCGAACTGGGCGGCCCCTTCTCGACGTACCACCAGTCCGCGCTCGTCCGCACCCCCGCGGCCCTGGACCTGCCCGGCCTGACCGCCGTGCTCCAGGCCCTCGCCGACCGGCACGACCTGCTGCGGGCGCGGCTGGTACGGCCCTCGCGGACGGCGGCCGAGGACTGGACGCTGCACGTCCCGCCGGCCGGCGCGGTCGACGCCGCCGGCTGGATCGACCGGGTGGACGTGGCGGGCCTCGACGCCCGGGCGCTGGGCGAGGCCGTGCGCGCACACGCGCACGCGGCACGGGCGACGCTGGATCCGGACGCGGGCGCGCTGGTGCGGGCCGTGTGGTTCGACGCGGGCGACGCCCCCGGACGGCTGCTGCTGATGGCCCACCACCTGGTGGTGGACGGCGTGTCCTGGCGGGTGCTGCTGCCCGACCTGGCAACGGCGTGGCAGGACGTCTCCGCGGGGCGGCCGGTGCGGCTCGACCCGGTCGAGACCTCCTTCGCCCGCTGGGCGCGGCTGCTCACCGAGCGGGCCCTCGAACCGGCCCGGGAGGCGGAACTCCCGCTCTGGACGGCCGTCCTGGACGGCGGCACCGAGCCCTTCCCGCTCACCCGCCCCCTCGACCCGGACCGCGACACCACCGCAACCCAGCGGGAGGTCGTCCTGCGGCTGCCCGCCGAGCACACCGGGCCACTGCTGTCCGCCGTGCCCGCGGCGTTCGGCGCCGGCGTCAACGACGTGCTGCTCGCCGGACTCGCGCTGGCCTTCGCCGACCGACAGCGCCGCACGGGCGGCACCGACACCTCGGTCCTGGTCGACCTGGAGGGCCATGGCCGCGAGGAGGAACTGGCCGGGGACAGCGCCGATCTCTCCCGTACGGTCGGCTGGTTCACCAGCGTCTTCCCGGTGCGGCTCGATGCGGGCCCGGCCGACCCCGCCGACGCGTTCACCGGCGGCCCGGCGGCCGAGGAGGCGGTGCGCCGGGTGCGCGAGCATCTGGCGTCGCTGCCCGCGAACGGCGTCGGCTACGGCCTGCTGCGCCACCTCAACCCCCGCACCCGCGAGGAGCTGGCGGCCCGGGAACCGGCCCGCGTGGAGTTCAACTACCTGGGCCGGTTCGGCATCCCGGAGGAGACGGACTGGTCGTACGCGCCCGAGGAGGACGCGGCCGATATCGGGCCCGGGTCCGCGATGCGCCAGGGCCACGCCCTGACCGTCAACGTGGTGACCGAGGACCGGGCGGACGGGCCGGTGCTGGCCGCCCACTGGTCCTATCTGGAAGGGCTGCTGCCGCGCGAGACCGTCCAGGACCTCGCCGAGACGTGGTTCCGCGCGCTGGAAGGGCTCGTCGTGCGGGCAGAGCGCAAGAGCCGACCGTAGGACCCTGAGGAGAGGAACGGCAGCATGAGCAATCCCTTCGAGGACCCCGAGGGCGTCTACCTGGTGCTCGTCAACGACGAGAACCAGCACAGCCTGTGGCCGGACTTCGCCGACGTACCGGCGGGCTGGCGGGTGGCCCACGGCCCCGCGGCGCGACAGGCCTGCCTGGAGTACGTCGAAACCAACTGGACCGACATGCGGCCCCGGAGCCTGGCCGAGGCCATGGACAACTGAACACACCGGAACACAGGAGGGGGCGGCGCCGTGGCCGCCCCCTCATCCGTGTCAGGACGCGGGTTGCTCCACCTTCGTGTCCGCCTTGCCGTCGACGGCCGCCGCGAGCTGCGGGGCCAGCCGCTCGACCACGTACGGCAGGCTCAGGACCGTACCCATGGAGAGGGCGTTGCCGTAGTCGCTGGTCTCGTTGACGTAGACCTCGCGCCCCTCGGCCACCACGTCCAGGTCCTTGTACGAGGCGTCCTTGTGCAGCTTGCCGGCGTCCTTGACGACGTCACCGACCTGCCACACGATCGCGTCCTGATCCAGCAGATCGGTGCGCTCCTTGCTGATGTTCGCGCCGAACTGGTCACCGATCGCCTTGTCCAGGTCCTTGGGCAGTTCGAAGCCGAGGTCGGTCAGCAGATGCGAGCGCGGGTCCTGGCTGCCGAAGACGAACATGCCCTCGTACGGCGTCGCCATCACGGCCGTCTGCCCCGCGAACTCGGGGTGCTCCCGCACGGCCGCCGCGATCGCGGCCTCGGTCTTCTTGACGGCCGCCGTGGCCTCCTCGCTCTTGCCGAGCGCCGCGCCGATCGTCGCGGTCTGCTCCTGCCACGGCACGCCGTAGTCGTTGTACTCCTTGGGCTGGGCGACCACGGGGGCGAACTTGGACAGCGACTCGTACTGCTCCTTGGTGAGTCCGCCGTACACGGCCAGGATCAGGTCCGGCTCGAGCGCGGCGATCTTCTCCACCTGCGGTCCGGTGCCGGTGTCCTTGAGGACCGTGGGCGCCTCGGCCCCGGCGAGCCGGTCCTCGGCCCAGGGGCCGACGGCGCCCCGGTAGCCGCCGAGCCACTCGGTGGTGCCGACCGGGACCGTGCCGAGGGCGAGCACCGAGTCCTGGTCGGTGAGGCCGACGGTGACGATCCGCTTCGGCTCGGACTCGACGGTCGTACTGCCGTACTTGTGCGCGACGGTGACCGGGAAGGCGGCGCCGCCGGACGCGCTCGCCTTCGGGTCGGAGCCCTGGGTGTCGGCGTCCGGGTCGTCGTCGCCGCAGGCCGTGGCGGCGGTCAGGAGCAGCAGGGACGAGGCGAGCGCGGCGGCGAGGCGGGGAGCCTGGCGGGAGCGGAACATCGGTGGTCCTTCTGTTCGGGTTTCCTGTGGGCCGGACGTGCGATTGCGGTGCGTCTAGGAGCGGATGTCGGACCAGGCCTCCCAGAGGGCGGCGTAGCGTCCGCCGGCGGCGCGCAGTTCGTCGTGGGTGCCGGTCTCGACGACGCGTCCGGCGTCCATGACGACGATCCGGTCGGCGGTCGCCGCCTGGCTGAGGCGGTGGGCCACGATCAGCGCGGTACGGCCGTCCACGGCACGGGCGACGGCCTTCTCCAGCGCCCGCGCCCCGGCGCTGCCCGCTTCCGCGGTGGCCTCGTCGAGGATCACCAGCGGCGGGTCGGCGAGGATCAGCCGGGCGAGCGCCAGGGCCTGGGTCCGGTCGCCGGTGAGCCGGTGGCCGCCGTCACCGACGACCGTGGCGAGACCGTCGGGCAGCGCCTCGGCCCAGGCCAGGGCGTCGACGCGGTCGAGTGCGGCGCGCAGTTCGCTGTCGGTGGCGTCGGGCTTGGCGAGCCGGAGGTCGTCGGCGAGGGGGCCCGAAAAGACATGGGTCTCCTGGGTGATCAGGGCGACCGTGCGGCGGGCGGCGGCCCGGCCCAGCTCGGCGGGCGGCACGCCGTCGACCAGGACGGTGCCGGAGGTGGGCGGCTGGATGCCCGCGACGAGTCTGGCCAGGGTCGTCTTGCCGGCCCCGCTGGCGCCGACGAGGGCCACTCGCTCGCCATGACGGATCGTCAGATCGATGTCGTGCAGCACTGGATGGCCGGGCCGGTAGGCGTGCGTGAGGCCGCGCACGGTGACCTCGACCCGGCCCGTCCCGCCCGGCCGGGCACCTTCCGCGGGCTCCGGCCGGTCGGTGACGCCGACGAGGCGGGCCAGGCCGGCCATGGCCGACTGGGCGTCGTCGAGGAGGACGAGGGCGGCGTTGACGGGGGTGAACAGGCTGTGGAAGTATAGGGCGGCGGCGGTCGCCGTGCCGATGGACGCCAAGTCCTGGCGGACCAGCCAGTACCCGGTGAACAGCACCGCGGCGAGCCCGATGTACTCGGCGATGTGCAGCCGGCTGTAGAAGCCGAGGACCAGACGGACCCCGCGCATGGTCAGCGCCACCACGGACCGGGACCGCTCGGTGACCCGCTCGGTGTGCTCCCGCTCCAGCCGGAACGCCCGCACGGTGGAGTGCCCGGCGACGGTGTCGAGCAGCTGCTGCTGCTGGGCGCCGGCGGCCACCCGCTGCTCGGCGTAGAGCGGGACGGCACGGGCCACGTACCAGCGGGCGGTGGCCACCTGGACGGGCACCGCCAGCAGCGCGGCCAGCAGGAACCGCCAGTCGAGCAGCGCCATCGCGCCCAGCGTCAGGAAGATCGTCAGCAGGGAGCGGGCCAGTTCCGGCAGGGCGTTGCGCACGGCGTCGGCGACGAGGGAGACGTCCGCGGTGACCCGGGCGGTCAGATCACCGGCGCCGGCCCGCTCCACGCGCTCCAGCGGCAGGCCGAGGGCCCGTTCGACGAACATCTCGCGCAGCCGGGCCAGCGTGGTCTCGCCGAGCCGGGAGATCAGCGACAGGCCGAACCCGGCGGTGACGCCCTGGGCCACGGCGACGGCGACCAGCAGAGCGGCCGTGGTGGTGATGGCGTCGACGGAGCCGCGGTCGGCGGTGAGGTCCACGATCCGGCCCAGCAGGGGCTGGGTGAGCAGTCCCACGGCGGTGGAACCGACCATGACGGCGAACGCGGTCAGCGCCAACGCCCGCTGCGGGCGCAGCAGTCGGGCGACGGCGGCGCGGGTGCGGGCGGGGGTCGCGACGGGCAGCAGCGGGGACTGGGACTCGGGGGCGGCGGTGCCGGGCGAGGACGGGGATGCGGGCGCGGTCGGGGAATCGGGTGCGGTGGAGGATTCGGGTGCCGTCGGGGAATCGGTCATGCGAGGACCGCCGTACGGTAGGCGCCGTGCTGGTGGACCAGCCGGTCGTGGGCGTCGGCCGCGACGACCGAGCCCCGGTCGAGCAGGACGACCCGGTCGGTCACCGCGAGCAGGGCGGGGCTGTTGGTCACCAGTACCGTCGTCCGGCCGCCGCGCAGGCCCCGCAGGCCGGCCGCCATCCGGACCTCGGTGACGGCGTCGACCGCGGTCGCGGGCTCGTGCAGGACGAGCACCGGGGTGTCGGCGGCCAGCGCCCGCGCCAGTGCCACCCGCTGCCGCTGGCCGCCGGAGAGCGAGCGCCCGCGGGCGGTGACCGCGGTGTCGGCGCCGTCGGGCAGGGTGCCCACCACCTCGTCGGTGCCGGACGCGGTGATCGCGGCGGCCACGGGGGCGTCCGGTCCCGCGGCCGCGGTGACGTTGTCCAGGACGCTCCCCTCGAACAGGTCCGCGTCGTGCTCGGCGACGAGGAGCGCGGCCCGCAGCTCGGCGAGGCCCAGCGCGGTGAGGTCCGTGCCGTCCAGCTCCACGGCGCCCTCGTCGGGATCGGCGTGGCGGGCGAGCAGCTGGAGCAGGGCGACGGCGTCGGCGGGGTCGGTGGTGACGACGCCGACCGTCTCGCCGGGGGCGATGTCCAGGTCGACCTCCCGCAGGGGGCCGTACGACAGGCCGCGCAGCCGCAGCCTGCCCTCGACGCGGCCGAGCGCCCCGCCGGACGCCTTCGCCGTGACGGCACGACCCGCACCAAGGATCTCCGCGATCCGCGCCGCGGAGGCCCGGCCCTGCGCCAACTCGGCGTTGACCCAGGAGAATTCGGAGAGCGGGCCGATGAGGAAGAGGGCGAGTGCGACGGCGGAGACCAGCTCGCCGAGGCTGATGTCACCGCGTGCGGCGAGCCGTCCGCCGACCAGGGCGACCAGGGCGAGGAACGCGCCGGTGAGCATGGTCACCACGCCGTTCTGCCAGGCCTCGGCCCGGGCCGCGCGCAGGGTGGCGGTGAGGGAGTCCTGGCTGATCCGGCGGTAGCGGGCCACGGCCGCCGGTTCGGCGCCGATGCCCTTGAGGACGCGTAGTCCGGCCACCAGGTCGGCCGCCACGCCCGAGGCGTGGGCCGCGCGCTCCTGCTCGGTCTCGCTGCGCCGCTCCAGGGGCTTGCTCAGCAGATGGCCGAGCCACAGCAGCAGCGGGGTGCCGAGCAGGACGAGCAGCCCGAGGGGTACGGACATGCGCAGCAGCACGACCGCGCCGACCACGAGTCCGGTGGAGGCCGCGATACCGACGATGAGGGCCATGGCGACGGCGCCGACCCGTTTGGCGTCCTCGGTGGCGGTGTTGGCCAGCTCGCCGGGCAACCGCCCCTCGGCCGCGCCGCCTTCGGGCGCGAGGACCCGCTCGACCAGCGCGGTTCTCAGGTGGTGCGCGGCGGTCACGGAGGCGCGTTCACCGGCCCGTGCGGAGAAGCGGAAACTGAAGGAGAGGCCGACGTAGACGACGGCCAAGACGCAGAGCCACAGCAGCAGTCCGGCGGCGTCGCCGTCCACGATACCGCGCTCGATGGCGAGTCCGATGACGAGCGGCACCAGGGCCTCGCCCGTCTGGTGGCCCATGCCCAGCACCGCGCCGAGCGCGACGTCCCGGCGCTGACCGCCCACCGCACGCCGCAGGACGTCCCGTCCCGGCAGGTCCGCTTTCCTCACGCATCCTCCGGACCGGATCCACAGCGCCCTGAAACCGTGCACACAAACTTAGGTAAGGCTAACCACAACTCGCTTGCTGTGTCACCCCTTTGACGCACCGTCGTGCGACGGACTGGCGCCGTGCGACCGGGACGCTCAGTCCTGCTCGGCGAGGTCCTTCTCCAGGGCGTGGGCCGTGGCGTTGAGGGTGGCGACCAGGGGCTGGAGCCGGTGCGGGTCGTACCGCACGCTGGGCATCGACACCGACAGGCCCGCCAGCGCGGTGCCGTCCCGGTCGCGCACCGGCACCCCGACGGCGACGAGGCCGCGCTCGGAGCGCTCCCGGTTGACGGCGAAGCCATTGCGCCGCAGCCGTCTCAACTCGGTGCGCAGCCGGGCGAGATCGGGCCGCTCGGCCGGGCGGTCACGGTACCGCTCGGGAGCGTAGACCTCCGCCAGCTCCGCCTCGGGCAGGTCGGCGAGCAGCAACAGCCCCGCCGTCGTGCGGTGCGCCGGGAACACCATGCCCTCCCGGGAGCCGACCCGCAGCGCCTGCCGGCACTCCACGCCGGCGACGAACCGGGCCGTGTCCCCGGTGCGCACGATGAGGTTGGCGGTCTCCTCCAGCAGATCCACCACCCGGTGCAGATGGGGGAGGGCCGCCGTGCGCAGCCGGGACACGAGCGACTGGGAGTGCGCGGCGAGTTCCAGCACCGGGCCCGCGCGGTAGACGCGGTCCTCGTCCTGCACGGCGAAGTCCCGGTAGACGAGCATGGCGAGGATCCGATGGGCGGTCGACCTCGCGACGCCCAGCCGCTCGGCGATCTGCGACACGGTCGCGCCGCCCTCCATCTGCAGGACGATCGCCGCCCGCAGCGCGTGGTCCACGCTGGCGATGGGGTAGGGCGGCGGATTCTTGAGCGGCTTGTCCATGACCGGTGACCTGCCCTTCGGATTCTGCTCTCCAGAATCTCACCGTTCTCCCCACGGACGCCGCGCACGCTGTCGTCCGTGACTCAGTCCTCCATCGCGCACGACACCGCTACGGGTTCGCCGGTCCGCCTCCAGGCCGTCGCCGCGGACGGGCAGCCCGAGGTCACCCCGGCGCTGGAAGAGCTGTACCGGGGCTTCGAACAGGAACTGCTCGTCCCGCTGTGGACCGAGATAGGCGACCTGATGCCCGCCCATCCGCGCTCCCGGGCCCTGCCGCACCTGTGGCGCTGGGAGCGGCTGCGGCACCTCGCGGCCCGGGCCGGCGACCTGGTCCCGGTCGGCCGGGGCGGCGAGCGGCGGGCCATCGCGCTGGCCAACCCCTCCCTGGGCGGCCGGCCCTTCGCCACACCGACCCTGTGGGCCGCGATCCAGTACCTCATGCCCGGCGAGGACGCCCCCGAGCACCGGCACACCCAGCACGCCTTCCGCTTCGTCGTGGAGGGCGAGGGCGTGTGGACGGTCGTGGGAGGCGACCCGGTCGCCATGCGGCGCGGTGACTTCCTGCCGCAGGCCGGCTGGAACCGGCACGCCCACCACAACGCCACCGCCGAGCCGATGGCCTGGATCGACGGCCTGGACATCCCCTTCCAGTACGCCATCGAGAGCCAGTTCTTCGAGTTCGGCCGGGACCGGCTCGGCGACGCCGAGCGGACCACCCCCGACCGCTCGCGCGCCGAACGCCTGTGGGGCCACCCCGGCCTGCGCCCGGTGGGCGCCGCGCCCACCGGCCCCGGCTCACCGCTGCTCGCCTACCGCTGGGAGCACACCGACCGCGCCCTCACCGACCAGCTCGCCCTGGAGGCGGAGGGCTACGGCGGCACCGTCGAGCCCGGTCACGCCGCCGTCCGGTTCACCGATCCGGCGACCGGCGCCGACGTGCTGCCCACGATGCGGGCCGAGATGCACCGGATCGCCCGCGGCACCGAGACCGCTCCGGTGCGCGAGACGGGCTCGTCGGTCCACCAGGTCTTCGACGGCTCCGGCACCGTCACCGTCGGCGACGTCACCTGGTCGGTCACCCGCGGCGACCTCTTCGTGGTCCCCTCCTGGCAACCCTTCTCGGTCCGCTCCGAGGCCGGCACCACCGACTCCGACTCGGGCGCCCTGGACCTGTTCCGGTTCAGCGACGCGCCCGTCCTCGAAGCCCTGCGGCTCGACCGCACCCACGTGGAAGGAACCCCCCGATGAAGCTCGCGACCCTCCGCACCGGCGGTACGACGAGGGCCGTACGCCTCGACGGGGCAGGGCTGGTCGACCTCGGGTTCCCCGACGTGGGCGCTCTGCTCGGCCAGGACGACTGGCAGGGCCTGGCCGCGACGGTGACCGGAACGACGTACTCCCTCGACGGCGCCGACTTCGCGCCCGTGGTCCCCGCCCCCACCAAGGTGGTCTGCGTCGGCCTCAACTACCGCAACCACATCCAGGAGATGGGCCGCGATCTGCCCGAACACCCCACGCTGTTCGCGAAGTTCGCGGACTGCCTGATCGGCGCCCACGACGACATCGTGCGCCCGCAGGAGACCGCGAAGTTCGACTGGGAGGCCGAACTCGCCGTCGTCGTCGGCGCCCCCGCGCGCCGCGCCCGGGGCGCCGAGGCGGAGGCGGCCATCGCCGGGTTCACCGTGCTCAACGACATCACCTGCCGGGACTGGCAGTTCCGCACCCGCGAATGGCTCCAGGGCAAGATGTGGGACTCCTCCACCCCCGTCGGCCCCTTCCTGGTCACCCCGGACGAGCTGCCCGGCGGGGTGCGCCCCGCCCTGGACGTGACGCTGCGGGTGGACGGCGAGGTCATGCAGTCCGACTCCACCGGCGACCTGCTGTTCGACCCCGTCGACCTGATCGGGTACGTCTCCACCGTCGTCCGCCTCAACCCCGGCGACATCATCGCCACCGGCACCCCCGGTGGCGTAGGCCACGCCCGCCGGCCGGAGCGCTACCTCCTGGGCGGTGAAACCGTCGTCACCGAGATCCAGGGCATCGGCCGCCTGGAGAACCGGGTCGTCGAGGAGAAGTCCGCCTGATGCCGCGCACCCTCGACGACGCCCGCCGCTGGGCCCGGCTCGGCACCGAGCTGCTCCTGGGGGCGGTGGACACAGGCTTCGACGAGCCGAGCGCCCTGCCCGGCTGGACCCGCGCGCACCTGGTCGCCCATGTGGCGGCCAACGCCGACGCGCTTCTCAACCTCGTGCACTGGGCCGCCACCGGCGAACCCACCCCGATGTACGCCTCGCCCGAGGAGCGCGCCCGAGGCATCGAGCGGGGCCGAGCCCTGCCCGCCGCCCAACTCACCGCGTGGCTGCGCGACTCCGCGCACGCCCTGGAGAAGGGGATGGCCGCGCTCGGCGAGGCGCAGTGGCGGGCGCGGGTCGTCACCGCGCAGGGCCGGACCGTACCGGCCACCGAGGTGCCCTGGCTGCGGGCCCGCGAGGTCTGCGTGCACGCCGTCGATCTGGCGGCCACCGTCACCTTCGCCGATCTCCCGGACGACTTCCTCACGGCGCTGTGCGACGACGTCGTGGCCAAACGGTCGGCGGCACCGGGCCCGGCCGTCGCCCTGCGGGCCCCGACCGCCGCCTGGGACCTGCCGGGCGAGGGCGAACCCACGCTCCTCACCGCCGAGTTGCCCGACCTGGCCGCATATCTGACCGGCCGGGACACCGGCACATCCGCCCCCGCGCTGGGCCCCTGGCTCTGAGCGCCGCCGCCCGCGACCGAAGGAGCTTCCCAATGCTGATGTCAAGCCGCCACTGTGACTGGTGGTGTGGCTTGGTAGTACGCTCCGTCGCGGATCATGGCCCACAGGACGTTG
>NZ_JBSFVG010000012.1:0-244926 GCF_053592195.1 Streptomyces sp. NPDC002776
CGCCTCGTCACCGGCAACCGACGTTCGCACCGCCACGCGTAACCCGCTGAAGGCATAACGCCTCCAACCACACTGAACGGCTCCCTTCCCTGCTCGCAGGACGGGAGCCGTCAGCGTGTGCGGACGAGCCCACCGGTGACACACCCGCCGGTCGCCGTCGCCGGGGCCGTACCTCTGGGCGATGGCCGGCATCATCACGAGCCCCGCCTCGAAGGCGTACCGCCAGCCAGGTCGGCGAAGCCGGCCCGGGGCTGCCGCGGTGACTCTGACGGCACCGGCGTTGTTTTTCGAACTCTTCGCACTCGTCGACGACCTCACTCTCCTGATCACCTTCGGCTTGCCGAGCATCGCCGCGCCCGCTGGGGACCCTCGTTGGAGCGTGGGCTGTGGCCACCGGCATCGCCGAACTCTGGTCGGCCGGGCAAATCGCGCCACGAAGCGGTTTGCTCCCGGCGCCACCGTCTCCCCGGCGGCATCACGGCACCCTGACGGGTCCGGTGCTGAATGGCCGCGCACGGCTCATGAGTTGAGCTCTCACTCAGCCAGGCACTTTGATGTCGTTTCGCATGCCGCAGCCCGGATACTCGCAAAAGGCGCCAATCGTACATAAGCACACGAGCGTGGTAGGGCCCCGCCTCGAGCCGAGAAACGACGACCAAGTGGGGCAACGATCCTCCGGCACGGTCTTTCATCGAAGCCTGGAGACTGTCCACGCCCGGGGAAGGTAAGGCCATGACTACTGAGTCCGCCGACAACAGGGCCGGGCGTGTACAGGCGGCCGGACAGACCGCGAAGGAACAGGCATCGGCCACCGCCGGCCAGGCGGGCAAAGCCGCCGGAGAGGTGGCGGGCACCGCGCTGGACCAGGCCAAGACGGTAGCCGGGGAGGCGCGTCGGCATGCCGGAAGCGCCGTGGGCGACGTTCGAGGCCGGGTGACCGAGGAGGTGGAGGGGCAGACGCGGCGTGCGGCCGGGACGGTGCGCCAGTGGGCAGATGATCTGGCGGAGCTGGCAGGCAACGCGTCCGACGACTCCCCCGCCCGCAGCCTCGTGTCCCAGGTCGCCGATGGCGGCCATCGGGCGGCGGACTACCTCGACGACCACGGTGTCCAAGGCATGGCCGAAGACCTGAAGGGGTTCGCGCGACGGCGACCAGGGGCGTTCTTGGCGTCGGCGGCGCTGGCCGGACTCGCGGTCGGCAGGATGGCCAAGGTCGGCAGCAAGGCGCAGTCCGGACAAGGGGCGCAGCAGGAGCAGACCCCGGACTGGCGTGATCGTTCGGAAGGGGTGCCCGAGGGGACCGTACGGCCGGATCCGCAGTTCTACCCCCAGGGTGCCGTACAGCCGGAACCGGGACCTTACCCGCAGGGGGCCGTACAGCCGGAGCCGCGGCCTTACCCCCAGAGTGCCGGACAGCCGGAGCCGCGGCCTTACCCGGAGGTGTGAGATGGCACCGGAGCCGCGCGAGCAGGACTCCTCGGTCGGAGAGCTGCTGTCGGGGATGGCATCGGACATCCAGACACTCCTCCGGCAGGAGGTGGAGCTGGCCAAAGCCGAGATTCGCGAGGAGGCCGGCAAGGCGGGCAAAGCCGCCGGAATGTACGGCGGAGCGGGGTTCGGCGGCTACATGGTCGCGCTGTTCGCCTCGCTCGCGGCGATGTTCGCGCTGGCCAATGTGATGGACACCGGGTGGGCGGCTCTGATCGTCACCGCGGTGTGGGCGGCTATCGCGGCGATTCTGTTCGTGATGGGCCGCTCCAGGATGCGGGAGGTGTCCCCGAAGCCGGAACAGACCGTGGCGACGCTGAAGGAGGACGCGCAATGGGCACGTCACCCGACCAAGTGAGAACCGAGATCGAGGCGACCCGCGAGCGCCTGTCGAAGAAGGCCGACCGGCTGGCCGACCGCACCAGTCCCGGGCGGATCGTGCGCCGCCGCACCGATCGAGTCCGGGGCGCGGTCTCGGGCGTGCGCGAGCGCGTCATGGGCACCGCTTTCTCGAGTACGGACAGCGCCAAGGGCCGTACGCAGCAGGCCGCGGCATCCGTCCAGGACGGCGTCGGCCAGGCCGCGGACACGATGCGGCAGACGGCCGGCCAGGTCGGCGAGGCGGTCAGCAACGCGCCGGAGCAGGCGGTGAGGCAGACACAGGGCAATCCGCTCGCGGCCGGACTGATCGCCTTCGGCGCCGGGCTGCTGGCCGCCTCGCTGCTGCCCACCTCGCAGGCCGAGGAGCAAGCAGCCTCCCAGCTCTCCGAGAAGGCCGGTGAGGCGATCGAGCCCGTGAAGCAGGCGGCGATGGAGTCCGCGCAGCGCGTGAAGGAGGACGCCACCGAGACGGCCAGGCAGGCCGCCCAGGAGGTCAAGGACAGCGCTGCGGAAGCGGCTCGCGCCACCAAGGAAGAGGCAAGCGGCCAGGCCGGGCAGGTCACAGAGCAGGCCCGGCAGTCCGGCCAGCAGGTAGCCGACGAGGCCCGGCAGCAGCCCCCCGGCGCCATGTGAACCGTCAGTGCCGTTGCACCCCTGCGTTCCTCCTGGGGTGCAACGGCACCGGTGCCCCATCTGGCACCACGAGCACCACCAGCCCCACCCCCACGCTCAAACAGGCACAGCCGCCAGCACTCTGCCGCCCAGGTCTGGACGCGGTTGCGTACGCGTTCGGGTGAGAGTCCGGGCGCGGGTCGCCGGCCCCTCGGATCTCCGCCTGTATGAAGGCAGCGAAAGCGCCCGCAGCCGGACGTGAGGGCGCTCCAGGTGACCTGAGGCGAGGAGAACAGCGCATGAGCGTGCCGACGACCATCGACCACCGGGCGACCAGCTACAGCCTGGCCCATGCCTACTGGCTGGCCAAGGCATCCGATCTCGCCTACAAGGACGAAGCCACGATCGAGAAGCAGGCACGTGCATGGGGATTCGACCGGGTCCGGCACCACCAGACTCAGTTCAGCCCGCCCTTTCCTCTGCAGGACACGCAGGCGTACACCGCGGTGAGCGACAACATGATCATCACCGCGTTCCGGGGCACGGAGCCGGTACAGATCAAGGACTGGCTCTCGGACGCCACCACTCCGCCCCGCCCGGGCCCCGGCGGTACCGGGTACGTCCACCACGGCTTCGCCGAGGCCCTGGAGTCGATCTACCCCGCGGTCAAGGACACCCTCGCTGAATACCGCACCAACGGTCAGAGCGTGTGGTTCACCGGGCACAGCCTCGGCGGAGCCCTGGCCATGCTGGCGGGCGCCCGCATGTACCTCGAAGAGCCCCGCCTGGCCGCGGACGGCGTGTACACCTACGGCCAGCCCCGCACCTGCGACCGGCTCCTGGCCGCCGCGTACAACAAGGGCTTCCGCAACCGCATGTACCGCTTCGTGAACAACAACGACATCGTGCCCCAGATGCCGCCGGAGCCGGTCTTCACCCACGTCAACGCCCTGCGCTACATCGACTCACGCGGAAAGCTGCACGAGAGCATGCCTCTGCTCGGCTCGCTCACCGACCGGGCCAGGGGCCTGAGCTCCGACGTCCTGGCCCCGACCAGCGACGGCGTACGGGACCACTTCATCAACGCCTACGTCACAGCCCTGGAGAAGAACCTCGCATAAACCGGCAGCGCCCGCCTACGGGCGGGCGGGTACTGCTGCGCTCCCGCCGGGGAACGCACATGATGAAGCACGCCCTTCCCTGGGATCCGGAGACAAAAGGGGTCCCCAGGGAGCGTTCTCCGCACGGTTTCCCGCGCCTGGTGCCGGTGGCGAGATGTGCGGAGGCGGTGGCTGGGACCCCGGCGAGGCCACTGACGACACGCAGATGGCCGTTCTGGTCGCGGAGTCGCTGTTGGAACGGGGCGGACTGAATCTGCCGGATATTTTCGCCCGCTTCCAGCGGTGGGCCACATCAGAACCCAAGGACATCGGCTTGCAGACCGAGGACGTCCTGACCAACGGCATGCCGTGGGACCTTGCCGCCGCGATCCATTTCCAGGCCAACCAACGAGCAGCGGGAAACGGCGCCTTGATGCGCGCATCGACCCCCGCGGTCTACTTCGCTGCTGCCGGCCAGGAAGCCACCATGGACGCGGCCCGTCGCATCGCGGCCCTGACCCACGGGGACCCCGCGGCCTGGGACGGCACCGCGATCTTCCACGAACTCATCCGCCTCACGCTCGAGGGACACACCGACCCTCTCAACGCACTCGGCGACATCGCGGCACTTGTCCATCCCGACCACCGCGTTCGCTACGCCACCGTCCTCGCACCCGACTGGCATCCCGATCAGGCGACCGAGTTCAACGGCGCCGTCTGGCCCTGCCTGGGCTCCGCAGTCTGGGCCCTCCGCGCCACCACCACGTTCGAAGACGCGATACGCGCGGCGATCGACCTCGGCGGCGACACGGACACCGTCGCCGCGGTGACCGGAGGCCTCGCCGGGGCGTACTACGGGCTGGATGCCATCCCCGCCCACTGGACCGCGCCGCTCCATATCCCTCTCCCGGGCTTCGACGGATGAGTGCTGCGCCTGGCGGATCTGCTCCACCTTGCACACCGTCTACGGGAGGAGGGCCCTCGATGAGACACACATGGCAGCCCACGTAAACGGCGAGCTGGTGGGGTGGGAGCGGTATCGGCCCGGCGTTGGAGCGGCTTGAGCAGCGGCTCGCCCGGCGCGGGGCCAGTGGGGCCGAGGCAGCGTGCTGGTTGCCGGCACGCCTCTTGGTCTTCGACGTAAGCGGGGCGGCGCCGCTATGCGTAACGGAGGTAGCTGTCGCCCCCGATGGGGGTGGCCGGCGGCGACCCGGCGTGGTCGCATCGCATCCGCACGGACATCGACGTCCAGGAGTAGCCGCCGTTCGGCGACGGCGACGTCCGCCCCCGTGCGGGTGGGCGCTGAGCGTTCAGGTCACGAGGCCGAAGAGGTGCGGCACATTGCCGATTGGTCGGCCAGGACGAGCAGGCCAACGCCATCGGGAGGCTCCGCGACGGTGTGTCCCAGCTGGAGAAGCAAGCCCGATACCGCGGCCTGGACGATCGCCTGCATGCTGCCGCAGGAGGCTCCGGGCTGATCTTTCGCCAGTGCGGTGAAGCCGTCTGAAGCCGTCCATTTCACCAGTACGCCGACCGGGACCTCTGTCACCGAAAGCCCGGGGCGGCCGCCTTTCGCGTCCCCCGCGACCAGGTGGAACCCTGCCTGGAGCAAGGCATGCCTGACCTGCGCGTACAGGTCGGTGGGCATAGAGGTCACAGGTTTCGTGTGCCCAGTTCCTGCGTGATCAAGCCAGCTGACTTGAAGATTAGCGTCAGGACCTTCTTGACCATGTGGTCCGGGGACTTTGCGAAAGGCGTCGGCGGGTCGTCCGCGATGAAATGCGTCGGCATTCAGGACGCGTGCGGTTGCCGAAGCCCTTGGAGGAGGAGGGCGATCAGGCGCCGGGGGTCGTAGCGGGGGTCGTGGTCGTGCCCGATGCACAGGTTGCCGATGCCGCGCAGCAACTCGTACGGCTGGATGCCGGGCTTGATGTCCCCGGCCTCGACCGCCGCGTCGAGCAGTTCGGCGCAGACGGGCAGCAGGCGGTCAAGGAAGTAGTCGTGCAGCGCGGCGAAGCGGTCCTGCTCGGAGTGGAGGGCGTCGGCGAGTCCGTGCTTGGTGACGAGGAAGGCGACGAAGAGGTCGATCCACTCGCGTAGTGCGTCCAGGGGGTGGTCGGCGGCGGCCAGCAGGTTCGGGCCGGCCTTCGCGCAGGCCTCGATCTGGTGGCGGTAGACCGCGGTGATGAGGTCCGCGCGGGTCGGGAAGTGGCGGTAAATGGTGGCCATGCCGACGCCCGCCCGGGCGGCGATCTGACGGATCGGCGCGTCGACGCCGGAGGCGGCGAACACCTCGGCCGCGGCAGCGAGCACCGCGTCGCGGTTGCGCTGGGCGTCGGCCCGCTTGGCTTGGGACGGCGGCTTGTCTGCGGCACTGCCGGTGGTCACCGAGTGCGCTCCTTCCCCACGATTGACAAAGCGGAGCAGCGCTCCGAATACTAAGTGGAGCAGCGCTCCGCTTCAGCTTAGCGGAAGCGGATGCCCCTGTCCGTCATGCCTGCCGCCGCTTACAGCAGAGGCGGCGGACAGTCGGCGCCACATGAAAGGGAACCCCCTCGTGAGCACATCCACCGCCGCCCGCGCCGACACCCTCGGCGCGCCCGCCCCGGTCCTGTCCTACAGCCCCGTCACCTTCCCGGTGCCTGGGCGTCCCGTAGACCTCCAGGTGCGCGTCTCCGCCCCTGCCACCGGGACTGGCCTGCCCGTCATCCTCCTCTCCCATGGTCACGGCCCCTCCCACCACTTCTCCTCGCTCAATGGCTACGCGCCCCTCGCCAACCTCTGGGCCGCCCAAGGATTCGCCGTCATCCAGCCCACCCACCTCACCTCCCGCACCCTGAGCCACCTCATCGCCGACGAACCCAACTGGTGGCGCTCGCGGGCCCAGGACATGAGCCACATCCTCGACCGGCTCGACCTGATCGAACGCAGCGTGCCGCAGCTCGCCGGCCGGATCGACCCCGCCAAGGTCGCCGTCGCCGGGCACTCCCTCGGCGGCTTCACCGCCGCCCTCCTGCTGGGCGCCGGCCTCACCGACCCCGAGACCGACGACCTGGTGCACCTGCGCGAGCCCCGGATCAAGGCCGGCGTCCTGCTCGCCGCGCCCGGCAGGGGCGGTGATGCCTACAACGGGCCCATGGCTCAGCACTGGCCCGTCATCGGTGCCGTCGACTTCTCCACCATGACCGCGCCCACCCTCGTCGTCGCCGGCGACAAGGACGACCCCCGGCACTTCACCGACATCGGCCCCACCTGGCACACCGACCCCTACACACTCTCCCCCAGCCCCAAAACCCTCCTCACGGTGTACGACGCCGAACACGGACTCGGCGGCATCGCCGGATACGACGCCGCCGAGACCACCGACGAAAACCCCGCCCGTGTCGCCGCCCTCGCCCACCTCACCGCCGCCTACCTCCACGCCCAGTTCCACCCCGGCGCCTCTGCCTGGCACACCGCCTGCCAGACACTGACCACCGGCCCCCACCCCATCGGACGCGTCACAACCAAATAAGCCCCCCGCCCCCACCTGGCGGCCGCACCCATCGGGTACACCGGCCCCCTCAGCACACCGGCGGATGGCCGAGACGGCTGGCCGCCCTGGTACTGGATGCCGGGTTGCGTGCGGAAAGCCCCGGTCCGGCAGCGAGCGTTATGCCGGCCTGACTGCAGTTCGGAACACATGCCGGCCGTCCCGCCCGTGTCCCCGTGGCGTGCCGAGGTGGTGTGCGAGGGCCGTCATATGTACAGCTCACGTGCCGACTGCGTGCTGCGCGGCGCGGCTGAGCGGGTGGTGTACGCCAAATTGAGGACCGTGCGGCG
The DNA here is from genome assembly GCF_053592195.1 of Streptomyces sp. NPDC002776. NCBI lineage: Bacteria > Bacillati > Actinomycetota > Actinomycetes > Kitasatosporales > Streptomycetaceae > Streptomyces > Streptomyces sp. NPDC002776. The sequence continues at coordinate 7,404 of NZ_JBSFVG010000012.1, forward strand.
TACACCGGGCCGGGTGAGGGAGGTGACGCGGTGCGCGGTGGTGTCGCTACGCAGGAGGTAGGCGTCGCCCGCACGGTGATGGGCCGAGCATGCTCGGTCGGTGTCCAGATCGGCCAGTGAGCCGGCCCGGGAGACGTACTGCAGCAGACCGCCGTGGGCCGGCGAGTGCGGGGCTTCGAGGAAAATCACCAGGGCGTAGGGGTAGTCGTCGGTGTGGGCGCCATGGGTGTCGCCCTGTCGGTGGAGGACGTTGAGCACGTGCCGTTCCAGCGGATCGGGCACGGTAAGGGGCGGCTCGCCGGCAACCGCGCCCACGAGACCGAGCAGACGCTGGTCGCCGTAGAGCTCACGTACAAGTGATGATTCCCGGGCGATGACGTGGCCGCCGAGGGTGGTCATGTGCCGGGGGGAGTCGTCCATGCACGACATCGTGAAGTCCCGGCGTCGGGCGATTGCCACCAGCCGCTGGGTCTCCGCCCGCAGCTCGTCCAGGCCGTCCGAGGTGAGCAGTCCGGGTAGCGGGGCGTAGCCGTCGGCGTAGAACCGCAGGCGGGCGGCAGCCGTCTCCTCGGCGGTGCGTGCGGTGAAGGGCACGGGCAACGCCTTCCAGTCGGGTGGGCAGGGCACCACGCCCCATGCGTCCCCGGACGGCGCGCGCCTCAGTCCCCCACGGCATGGAAGTGTCCGAAAGTCGGTACGAGCCAGCACCCCGGTGACCAGCCACCTGTACACCCTGCGCCCCGGTGGCTTCCGGTGCCGCCTCAGCCGACGCTCGCCCCGCCCCCCGCCCGCCGGGGCGGCTACGGTCAATCGGTCCGTGATCTCCTCGGCACTCAGCACGAGTGCGAAGCCTTTGCGCAGGACGGCGAGTTCGGGTTCCTGGCGCGACTCGTCGTCGGTGGCCGTGGTGTCGGATCCGAAGACGACCTTGTAGCCGCGTTCGTACGCCTGGCGGGCCGTGGTGCCGCAGCAGTAGTTGGTGAGGGTGCCCGTGACGATAACGATGTCGCGGCCGAGGTTGCGCAGCATGGTGTCCAGCGGGGTGTCGTAGAACGCGCCGTAGGAGGGCTTGCGGATGACGACCTCATCGGGGCGGCGGCCCATGGGAGCCCACACCTCCGCGGGTCCCGGGCGGCGCCAGGCGGTGTCGGCATGCGGGAGGAAACGCAGGGCGTGCGGCCGGTCCAGCCCGAGATGGGTGTCGTCGAAGAGGGTCCAGATCACCGGGATCGAGGCAGCCCGGCAGTCCTCGATCAGTTGCCGCAGCCGCGGCGCCATCCGGGTGGCCGCGGGCACCCAGTACGGGCTCCACCCGGGGCGGACGAATTCGTCCTGCATGTCGATGACCAGCAGCGCCGTGCGCTCGGGCGTCATGTCGAACGATGCCCGGCCGTTCTCGTACGCCTCCCGCGCCCGCCGGACCACCCAATCCTCGGTATACGCCACTGCCCCCTATCTCGATTCGAGGTACCTCGTTTCGATGTGCGAGAGTAGCAGGATGCTGGAACTGGCGATCCTGGGATTTCTTGCCGAAGGCCCCTGCACGGCTACCAACTGCGCCGCCGGATTGCGCACCTGTCCGGCCATGCCCGCCCGGTCAGCGACGGCAGCCTCTACCCGGCCATCAACCGCCTGGTCACCGCCGGGCTGCTCGACCGCCGAGCCGAGCCGGGCGTCTCCGCCGCCCAGCGGCACACCCTGAGCCTGACCAGTGCCGGCCGCACCGAACTGCTGCGTCGGCTGCGGGAAGCCGACGGCCTCGACATCAGCGACAGCACCCGCTACTTCACCATCCTGGCCTTTCTCTCCCAGCTCCCCGACCCCGCAGACCAGCACGCCGTCCTACGTCGGCGGCTCGACTTCCTGGAGCAGCCCGCGAGCTTCTTCCACGACGGCGACCGCCCCCTGCGCGCCGAGGACACCGACGACCCCTACCGTCGCGGCATGCTCACCCTCGCCCGCACCACCAACCACGCCGAACGGGCATGGCTGCGCGACCTCCTCGCCTGACACCCCCAGCCCGACTGGGCAATGAAGACGAGGGGCAGCGCCTGCCGCGCATCACCCGCGGGAACACCGCATCGGTGATCAGCCCGCCACGGGACAGACGGCCCTGATGCGAGCTGCGGCCTACTCCCTGTAGAGAACTGCCAAGCGGGGCAGGCGGTGAGCGATTCCGCCGTGGTGGCCGAAATCGAAGTTCCACGTGGGATCCAGCTCCGGGTACCGGATGGTGAAGGCGTCGTCAGGGACGTGTTTCCCGGTGGCCCACGATGTGAGCGTTCCAGACGATGCTCAGTGCCTCCTCGCACTCGAGATAGTGTCCGTCGGCCGCCGACGCTCGAACCATGGGCAGTTCCGCCAGCGCATCGGGGTCAGCGACGATGCGTTCGAAGGTCTCGCGTCCCTGCACGATCAGCCAGCCACGCCAGCTCCGAAGTGGCGCGGCGGGCGACCTCCTCGCCGTCGTCCGGATTGGACGTCTGATCGCGGGCCGCCTCGATGAGCTGCCAGAACTGCTGCCTGTTCATGGCGGCAGAGCATGCCACCTGGGTCTGACATCGGGCCGGTTGCGCGAACAACCTCGTACTTCGGTGGCCGGCCCGGTGGCGCCCTTGTCTCGGCACCCCAGTGGCTTCGCGATGACGGGCGCCGGGGCGTACGGGACGAGCCAGCAGATCCTGGAGGCGACGAAGAACCGCTCCAGCGCCTCGGTGGGCTCCACCGTAATGGGAGCGGACCCTTCGCCTCGCCTGCGGCGCCGAGCCGTGGTGCGATGAAAGTGGGGGCCGGGGAAGGAGCGAGCGATGATCCCACCGGCAGGGCAGCACAAGAGCAGCACCGGCCCTGTGTCCATCCGCCCGCTGGAAGAGGCGGACCTGGACCGGGCCGACGAAATCTTCAGGATCGCCTTCGGGACGTTCCTCGGAGCTCCCGAACCGGAAACCTTTTTCGGGAGTGCCGACTACGTCCGCACCCGCTGGACGGCCGATCCACACGCCGCCTTCGCCGCAACCGTGGACGGCGAAGTCGTCGCGTCCAACTTCGCCGCCAACTGGGGCAGCGTCGGCTTCTTCGGCCCGCTGACCGTCCACCCGGACCGGTGGGACCAGGGCATCGGCAGACACCTCATGGAACCGGTCATGGACTGCTTCGCCACCTGGGAGAACCGGCACCTGGGCCTGTTCACCTTCTCCCACAGCCCCAAACACCTGGAGCTCTACCGCCGCTACGGCTTCTGGCCCCGATTCCTCACAGCCATCATGAAAAAGCAGGTCACAGGCCCTGCCGCGGCCCCCGGCCGCATGCTGTACGGCGAGCTTCCCCCCGCCGAGCAGCCCGACGCCCTCGGCCTCTGCCGCACACTCACCGGGAGCGTGTTCGACGGCCTGAGCGTGGAACGCGAGATCATCGCCACCCACGCGCAGGGACTCGGTGACACCATCCTCCTCCAGGGAGCCGACTCCGACCTCGACGGCCTGGCCGTCTGCCACTGCGGAGGCGGAACAGAGGCCGGAGACGACGTCTGCTTCGTCAAATTCGGCGCCGTACGCCCCGGCCCGCAGGCAGCCGACCGGTTCGAACGCCTGCTCACCGCCTGCGAGCAGCTCGCCGCCGAACGCAACCTGAGCCAACTGGACGCCGGAGTGAACCTGGCCCGCCAGGACGCCTACCAGCGCATGGTCAACCGCGGGTTCCGCACCTGGCTGCAGGGCGTGGCCATGCACCGACCCAACGAATCCGGTTACAGCCACCCCGACGCCTACGTCATCGACGACTGGCGCTGACAGCCCACCGCAACTGGGCCCGCGAGGACGGCCCAGTGCACACCTCGTCGGCGCCGAAGGCCATACCCCTCTCCCTGCCCCCTGCCGACGTGCCGTTGCCTCCGGCTCTTCTTCAGTTCCTGGGCCGCCCACCACGCAGCCGCTCTCGCCTGTGAGCGGTTGCGGGCCCGCTTGAGGAGATCGAGTCATGGCGGAGTCACCTATGCAGATCAATGCCCTCATCGTCGATGCCCAAGATCCCGAGCGGCTCGCTGCGTTCTGGTCCGAACTGCTGGGCAGGCCGGTCGTGGCCCGCATGGGCCCCTACGTCTGGCTCCAGCGCGAAGGCGGCCTGGCGCTGGGCTTCCAGCACACCGCCGAACCAAAACTGGGCAAGAACCGGATGCACTTCGACATCAGCTCCCCCGATCCCGCCGCCGAACAACAGCGCATCGAGAGGCTCGACGGGCGCAGGCTCGAGCAGTACGCCGAGGGCGGGTTCCTGGTGATGGCGGACCCCGAGGGCAATGAGTTCTGCATCATCCCCGAAGGGCCCTTCGAACTCGACGACGAGGGACGCGCCGACTACCTGGGCTGATGGCCAGCCTGCCGAGCAGGCTTGACGGGGGTCGCGGCGGCATCGCGGTACCTGGCCCTGGACGCGGCGCGACGGTCAGCGGGAAGCGCTCGGGCCAGCGACACCGGCCCAGTGGCCGTTGTTCCGGCCGGCGACATGCTGATCGTGCTGAGCGAAGGCGGCCCGGCGACGACCGCCTACGGCGTCCGCGGACTGGCTGCCGCGGCGGTCGCCGTGACCGCGGCACTGCTGCTGCGCGAGCGGCCGACAGCGACGCTGCTGCTGGCCGGACAGCGACAGGCACTCGGGCTGGCCATTGCGGCCATGGACGGCGGGCTGCGACTTCCCCTCGTCAAGTGCCCGAGTGACGTCCGTCCCGGCGTGGTCCGGACCGGTCTCGTGAGGGCGCAGTCTGCTGTGGTCCGCCGGTTTCCATGCAGCCGTTCGATGGCGTGGCCGGGACCCCGGTCCGCTGCCGAGCGGCAACCAGCCGCCGGGCGTCGGCGGCTTGTGGCGGGCAGGTGCCGGTGATTGGCGTGGCGCACTTGGCGCCGTGCCGGGCTGGTCAGGGGCAGATGATGTAGGGGCCGCGAAGGCCGCTCTGGGCGGTGGCCCGGTGGGCGTCGGCGGCTTGGTCCAGGGAGACGACCGCGTGGACGCGGGCCGGGAGTTCGCCTGCGGCGGTGCGGGCGAGGAGGTCGGCCAGGCGAGTACAGAAATGCGATTCACCCCCGGCCCAATGGCCGGGGCACTCTCGCAAGATCAGAAGTAGCCGCCGTCGTCCGCACGCTCGTCCTCGGGGGTGCGTCGGATACGCCACACGCCGAATGCGGCTCCAAGGGCCCCGGGCTGGCTCACCCGCCATCCCACGGCGCTGAGCGAGGAGGACCGCGCCGCATTGAAGGACGTCCTGGCCCGCTGCCCCGAACTCGACACTGCCGCCGGGCATGTCCGCGACTTCGGCGAGATACTCACCAGCCGCCTCGGCGCCACGCTTCCCGCCTGGATCGACGCCGTCGATGCCAGCCAACTGCCCGGCCTCACCGGCTTCGCACTTCACCTGCTTCGAGACCTCGACGCTGTGACAGCCGGGCTCAGCCTGCACTGGAGTTCCGGTGGCACCGAAGGCGCCGAGAACCGCATCAAGAAGATCAAAAGGCAGCTCTACGGGCGAGCCGGATTCGAACTACTCCGCAAGATGATCCTGCTTCAGTGACCCTCCGCGACCGCTCCCCAAGATCTGTGCCAGAACCCCGTTCTCAAGAACAAAGCCATAGGCCGCGCCATCCCGCATGTGCAGCGCGTCGCCGACTTCCCGGCGCCACCTCAATGCACTGCATCACGGCCCTGCATCACGGCCTGGTCGGCGGATAGAGTCGAGTGATGCGTTGATCTTCCGGGCGGCAGCCGCGTGCAGCCGCGGACGGTGCAGGGTGCCTCGTAACGGGGCGCTCCAGCAGGCATACCCGTCGATACCTCACCGGAGATCCACCCCATGGCTGCTCAGCAACCCCTCACCTACGACACCTTCGTCGAACTCGCTACGGCTGATCCCGCCGTCGTCGGCCTCGTCCTCAAAGGGTCCCAAGCCCACGACGGCATGGTCACCCCGTACTCCGACCACGACCTGTACGTGGTGGTCGCCGACCACGCCCGCACCCAACTCACCCGGTTCGCGGGTCACCGTAGCGCCGACCTCGACCTCGTCATCGTCACTCTCACCGAGTTCCGCGGGCCCGGGACGCCCGGTTGGGAACGCTACGCTCTCGCCCGTGCCCGAATCGTGCTCGACCGGCTTGACGGAGACATCGCCCGGATCCTCGCCGGCAAGGCCCGCCTGAGTGCCGGTGAAGCATTCCAGGACGCAAGTGGCTGGCTCGATGCCTATGCCAACGCCCTCTACCGCTCCGTCAAGAACCACCGCGACGGGCAGACTCTCGCTGCTCGACTTGACGCCGCCGACAGCATCCAGTTCCTGCTCGAACTGCTCTTCGCGCTCGATCGACGCCCCCGCCCTACAACAAGTACCTGGAGTGGGAACTCGCCCACCATCCGCTTCCGGGCTGGGACACCCACGTACTGCTACGAGACGTGGACCGCATCTCGGCCACGGGTGACGTAACCCAGCAACGACACGTCTTCGCCCTTGTCGAGACGGCGACCCGAGAAGCCGGACACGGTGCCGTGCTGGACGCGTGGGGCGATGACCTTGGTCTCATGCGACCGCTGTGAGAAGTGCGCTCGTCGCCGGGCCGGAGTTCAGGCCGCCGCGGCGCGGAGCATGCTGGGGCTCAAACCTTTGTGGCGTTTGAACGCGGCGCTGAAGCCGAAGGCGTCGGCGTAACCGACGGATCTTGCGATCTGGGCGACGCTGAGGTCGGTGTCGGTGAGGAGCGTCTCGGCCTCGTCCATGCGGCATTCCGTGACGTAGGCGAGGGGCGAGCGGTCCATCAGCTTGGTGAAGCGCTTGGCGAACAGCGCCCGGGAAACGCCGGCCCGAGCGGCCAGTGACGCAACGGTCCAGGCCTCGGCGGGCTGGTCGTGGAAGGCCCGCAGCGCGGGGCCAAGGACGGGGTCGGCCAAGCCCCGGTACCAGCTGGGCGCTTCGGCGCCGGCCTGGTCGAACCAGCTGCGCAAGGTGCACACCAGGGCCCAGTCGAGGAGCCGGTCCATCAGCGCCTGCGAACCGGCCGAGAGTTGGGCGGCGTCGGCGGCGGCCGTCTCCAACCAGGCACAGACCTCCACGTCCTCCTTCATCACCAGGACGGGCGGCAGAGCACGCAGGAGCCGCTCGTGGCGGTGGCCCGAGGCGCGGTAGGCACCCACGATCATCGCCGTCGCCTCCTCCGAGTCATTGCCCCACCGGATACCGCCGAGCTGCTGGTCGGTGCACTCCGCGTCCGTGGTGAAGCAGGCGATCTCGTACGCGGCATGAGAGCCGTGGACCGAGGTGGGACGGTCCGCGAGATGGAACGGTGCGGGGCCGCACACGATGGCTGTATCCCCCGCACCAACCGCCCGCTCGGTGCCGTCGGGCAGCAGCAGGGTGCCCCCGCCGCGCAACACGCTGATCATGGTGAGCGGGGCCTCGTCGGCGAAGCGGATGGTCCAGGGCGCCGTCAGTACGGCGTGGGTGACGACCGAGCCCTCGGCCCGGATGCCACTGAGCAGCGAACTCAAAGGATCCACACGGCACATCGTAGACGCTCTCCTATGTTCTGGAGCGTTTCTCCCATGGATCATCTACGGCACCGCGGCTGTACTGGAGACATCGAATCGACCGAGACCCGGGAGACACCGTGACGCAGCACGCCGGCCATGCCAGGACAGCCCTCGTGGTCGTGGCACACCACCGCTCCGATTCCCTGACCGCGCACACGGCCCGTCGTGCCGCCGCCCGGCTGGAGGCCGCCGGATACCGCATCGACCTGCTCGACCTGCACGCCGAGGGATTCGATCCACGGATGAACACCTCCGACCAGCCGGACTGGGGTGACAGGGAAAAGGCGTACTCGGACGAAGTGCACGCCCATATGCAGCGCATCCTTGACGCCGATGTCATCGTGGCCGTGTTCCCCGTGTACTGGCAGAGCGTGCCGGCCATCCTCAAGGGCTGGATCGACCGCGTATGGAACTACGGGTTCGCCTACGGCCGCAGCAAGCCCCGCCTGGCCGGCAAGCGCATGCTGTGGCTCGGCCTCGCCGGCGCCTCCGCCGACGACCCGATCGTGGAAGGAATGCAAACCGTCCTCGAGACGAACCTGAGCGAAGGAATCGCCTACTACTGCGGCTTCTCCCATTCCACCGTCGGTCTGCTCACCGACGCCGAGGAGCGCCCGCAGCACATCGACGCCGAAGGGAACATCCTGATCGGCGAAGCGGTCGCGGGTGCTGAACGTGAGGCGCAGTACGCCGATTTCGACCGACGTGCAGGGGAGTTCGTGGAAAAGTTCGCCGCCGCGGAATCCCTGGCGGCCTGACCGCCAGACGGACGAACGAGATCGCCGGGAAGCCGCCCCGACTCCGCTCACACCGAGCGGACTCGGGGCGGTCCCTTGCCTTCTCGGCACAGCATTCCGGCATGCTGCGAAGCACAGCTGAACTGGGCACTCGCCACCCTGATGCCCCGCCGCCCCATCAACAAGAGCCCTCACGCCGACACGTGATCGACGACGCCACGGGTCAAACCCCTTTCACTGCGGCGGAGTTCATGCGCATGCCACTGCTTGGGCAGGGCATCCGGCCTCACATGGAAAGGAGGCTTGGATGAGCCCGGAGCTGAAGAGTTCACTGGCGCGCGGTAGTACGGATGATCCGTCCGACTGGGCGTGGATCGCCGCGATCCTGGCGATCTACCTGCTGATCGGGTACGGGCTGGAGTACCGGTCGAAGAAGCGCAGGGGTGCCGCACGCCCCGCCAAGGCTGCGGCGGAGGGTCTGTTCTCCGAACGCGAAGGGATCGATCCGGGCCAGTACTTCCTCAGCCGCATGGTGATGCTGGGCGGCGGGCTGGCGGCGGGACTCGCCGGCTTGCTCACCCGGAACACACCGACGGTGGTGCAATACCTCACCATGGGCACGGTGGCGCTGCTCGGGATCTTCGCGTGGGCGTATTTCGACCACCGCACCGAGCCGCGCAACGAGACGGAGGCCCAGAAGCCGGACTTGCATGCATGAACGGTCGCCAGCGGCGGCCGAGGAGCGCCCCGCCGCGGCATGTAGGTCTCGCTGCCAGCCGCGTACGCGCAGAGCGTCGGCCCGCCCGGATCCGTCTCGGGCAGGCCAACTCGTGTGTGCCCGCCGGCCCCAACCAACGGGCACACACGTCAAGCCGCACGGGCCGCCGCCGCGACGCACCCAGGCCGCACCTGCCCCTCACAACCAGCCAGACGCACGCGTGTCTAACCCGTAACCGCCGACCGATGCCGAACAAGGCCCTGGCACTGGGTGGTGTTGCCCCAGCCGCCGCGCCGCGTTCTGCCCGGCCACAAGGGGGTCGGCACCGGGCAGAGGCACGATCCCGCTCCTCACGTCTCCTCCGTACGACCGGTATCGCGACGTAGGTGACAAACCGCCGGCACGTGGCCGCCCTGAACTGCCGTGTTCGGGGTACCCGCGGGTTCACCGAGCGGGCGTGCCGCAGCGCCCGACGGGCCGAGAAGCAATCGTGCGACGGGAGGTGATCGCCATGTCGAGTATCCAGCCGCCCAGCGGATCCGGTCAGCAGGCGACGACAGGTTCGGAGCCGGTGGGAGAACTGGTGCAGCGCGCATCGCAGCAGCTGACCGAGCTGGTGCGCGGCGAACTGCGCCTGGCACAGGCGGAGATGAAGGAGAAGGGCAAACGGTACGGCAAGGGCGGTGGTCTCTTCGGTGGCGCCGGCCTCGTCGGATTCCTGATGCTCCAGGCGCTGGTGGCCACCGCGATCGCCGCGCTGGCGGTACCGCTGCCGGTGTGGGCCGCTGCCCTCATCGTCACCGTCGTTCTCGGTGCGATCGCCGCGGTGATGGCGCTGACCGGGAAGAAGCAGGTCAGCCAGGCCGCGCCCCCCATGCCCGAACAGACGCTTCAGAACGTGAAGGCCGACGTGGCCGAGATCAAGGAGAGTGCCAAGCGATGACCCAGCCGCCTCACGACGAACCCACCGCCGCCGGCCCGGACGAGCTGCGCGAGCAGGTCGAGAAGACCCGCCAGGAACTCGGCCGGACCGTGGAGGCGCTCGCGGCCAAGACCGACGTCAAGGCCCGCGCCCAGGAGAAGGCCGCCGAGGCCAAGGAGCAGGCTGCCGCCAAGGCCGGGGAGCTGAAGGAGCAGGCGGCGCTCAAGGCCGGGGAGCTGAAAGCGAAGGCCGCCGAGGCCGCGTCCCGGGTGCAGGACAAGCTGCCCGAGCCGGTCAAGGACAAGGCTGTCCAGGCCGCCGGGCAGGCCCGTGCGAAGGCAGCCCAGGCCGGTCAGCTGATACAGGAGAAGACACCTGAGCCGGTGCGGGCCCAGGCAGTCCAGGGGTCCCAGATCGCGCGGGACAACCGCAGCCTGGTGCTGGCAGCCGCGGGCGCCGGTGTCGTGCTGTGGCTGCTGTGCCGCCGTAAGGGATGAGGTTGTAAAGGCTTCGACAACCGGCGCGGTCAGCGGCTCACTCACGGGTGCGCTGTTCAAACAGGCAGGCAGGGCGCACTCTTCGCCGGGGTCAAATCGGCCGTCGAACGCGCCGGTGCCGCTAACACCCGCCATGTCACCGGGACTTGACCCGGCCGAGATACACCACCACCGGGGACCGGTCGATAGCAGCCGACCGGTCCCCCACCCCGGTCCGACACCATACGAAAGATCACCGTCATGTCCGATCAGCACGCGGCTACCGCGGTGACGGCCGCCGCCGTCATCGCCCTGATCCTGATCACCCGGGCCGCGTTCCTGCACGGTGGGCGCCGACGCACCACCTACGCGCCCCGCCCGGGACGCCGTGGGCCCCGACACCCCAGCGAGGCTGCATCGCCAGTCATCACCCCGCCGAAGGGTGCTGCCGAGGCCGCCGTACGCGACGCCGAACAGCACATCCAACGCTGCTGGCAGCGCCTGCAAGCGCACACCGATCCGCCCCAGTGACCAGTTGCCTGGCAGTACCGCACCGGCTCGCCCTGGAGGGACCTGCCGGACGAGCTTGGCTTGTTCCAGACAGCATCCCGCGCGATCCGGGACCACATCCGGCGGGGCAGGACCCGTGCGGTCATCCCTCAGCCCTCCGACCACGTCGGCCACCACTGCATCAGTCGGCTCAAGCAGTGGCGAGGTCTGGCCATGCGCACGGACAAACTCGCCCTCGCTCACAGGCAGCGCTCCACCTCGCCGCCATCCTCATCCGGCCACGAAGATGATCGAAGAAGCAGCACTCAGGACGGGACAGGCGGGCACTCGAGGACCTCGATCGAGTTCCCTGGCATCAAAGCGATATGAGCGTGGTCGCTGAAGAGCCGCGCCGCGTCTTCGTGGTCTCGGCCACCACGATCGCGTATCCGGTCTTCGCACCAGTGAAGTCCTCGACCACTGGGCCGTCACCAACTTCTTGCGAAAGAGTGGCGCCCCGGATCGATCAGGGCGTGCTCGTTCTTCTGAGCCCACACCGCCCACGCGTTCATGAACTCACTCTGCTGCCGCTCGGTGAGTTTCGCCTTGTCAGCGTCGCCGGCCGCGCCGTTCAGGACAGCGAGAACTTACCCATTGGCTGGAGAAGGTTTGCACTGGCCGACCTGGCGCCGACGACGCCAACACCAGGCCCGCATCTGCCACTACAAACGACGAGGCCACAGCCCATAAGCACTAGGGTCCGTCTTCAAAGATCATCTGGTTGGTGGATCATGGTGTCGTGGTACGTCGTCATGAACTCACTGACCTGGAGTGGGAGTTACTCGCTCCGCTGATTCCCCGGGCCGCCACGGGGCGGCCTCGCGTGGAGGACCGCCAGGTCATCAACGGGATGGTCTACAAGATCCGCACCGGGATCTCCTGGCGTGACCTGCCGGAACGCGACGGGCCGTGGAAGACCGTGTACACCCGCTTCCGCCGCTACGCCCTCGCCGGAGTGTTCACACGGGCCCTGCAACAGATCCAAGCCCGTGCCGACGCGGCCGGAGACATCGACTGGCTGGTGCAGATCGACTCCACCATCGTCCGCGCTCACCAGCATGCCGCCGCTACCGGCCGGAAAGGGGGCAGCACCGGCAGGACGAACCGGACGATCACGCCCTGGGCCGATCCCGAGGCGGACTGACCACCAAAGTCCACCTCGCCTGCGACGGCAAAGGACGCCCGCTCGCGATCCTGGTGACGCCCGGCCAGCGCCACGACAGTGTCTGCGCACGCCCTCTGCTGGAACGGATCCGTGTTCCCCGCACCGGCCCGGGCCGGCCGCGCTGCAGGCCCGACCAGGTCATCGCAGACAAGGCCTACGGCTCCCGAGGCTTCCGCGCCTACCTGCGAAAACGCGGCATTGCGCACACCATCCCCGAAAAGACCGACCAGCGACGGCACCGGCTCAGGCGTGGTGGCCACGGCGGCCGGCCGCCAGGATTCGACCGGGAGACCTACCAGCGGCGCAACATGATCGAGCGCTGCTTCAACCGGCTCAAGGGCTTCCGCGGGATCGCCACGAGATACGAAAAGACCGCCACTTCCTACGAAGCGGCGGTCACCCTCGCATCGTTCCTGATCTGGGCAAGATCCGTTTGAAGACGGACCCGAGTACTGCAACGGCGAGCACCGTTGCAGTACTAACTAGCTCAGGTCCCTTTCCGCGCTCAGTGCATTGCGCGCGAGTGACGAGCCCGCCGCGCCCGCGACGACCGGACCGGTGCCGTCAGGCGAGGCGCGTTCAGGGTCACCTGCGGTGCCTCACTCGTTGTGCAGGACCTGCGCGATCGTCAGCCGTGCCGCGCGTCGTGCCGGAATGAAGGCCCCGAGGAGCGCTGTCGCCAGGCCGGCCAGTGCCAGGGCGGCGAGGGCCGGGAGCTGCCAGACGTCCATCATGTAGGAGGGCAGGTCGATGTCCACGGCGTCCGCCATCCGCGGGACGACCGAGTGGTGACCGGCCATACCCAGAGGGATGCCGACGAGCGAACCGATCGCGCCGAGCACCGCCATCGACGTCATCGTCATGACGATGACCTGACGTGGAGTCATGCCGATGGACTTGAGCATGCCCAAGTCGCGTCGCCGGTCCTGGGTGTTGAGAACCACCGTGTTGAAGACGCCGAGGGCGGCGACCACGGTGAGCATCAGGGTGAGCGCCGTCGCGGAGCCGACGATGGTCTGGGTGACGGTGTTGGGGCCCGCCGGGGCGGGGCTGATGCCGGGGTCCGCGGCTCTGGCGGCGCGCGCGTATGCGGCCGGGTCGGCGCCCTCGCGGAGCTTGACGTGGTAGGCGATGGGCTCTTCCTGCGGGGCGAGCCTGGTCAGAGTGGACCAATTGGTGGCGAGCAGTTGGGCGTTGCTGTCCATGATCGCGCCCACGACCGTCAGCGTCTGCCGACGCTCGCCCTTCTCCAGCCGGACGCGGTCGCCGACGCGCAGGTCGTGGTGGCGCAGGAAGGCCGACGAGGCCACGACCTCGCCGGTGTGGCGCATCCAGCGGCCGTCGGTGAGGACGCCGCCCAGCCGGATCTCGTCGCCACGGCGGCCCTCGAACCACACTTCCTGGTCGGTGCCGGTCATGCGCACTTCGGCGTTCGCGCGCGCTGTGACCTCGATCGCGGCGGGCAGGGAACGCAGCAGTGCATGGAGTTCGAGGTCGGAGTGATCCGGCGTGATCTCCTTGCCATTCTTGTGATTGCTCGCGTAGACCGTGACCTGGTAGGCGTCCCGGCCCGCGTCGCCGAACCTGGTCATCGTCGTGGCCAGGCCGGTGGCGAACGTCACGGTCGTCACTCCCAGGACCACGGCGGCCAGGGTGAGCGCGCTGCGTCCCGGCCTCGCGAACGGCAGCCCCACGCCGAGGCTCACCGATCGAGGCAGCAACCCACTGCCCGCCAAGCGGCGTTGGATGCCCAGCGCCCGCCCGGCGCTCGGGGCGCCGCCCGCGCTGATCGCGCGTGCCGCGGAGAGCCGGTGGGCGCGCAGCCCCGGGGCGAGCGCGGCCAGGAGACAGACGACCGGCATGCCGAGCAGGGCGAGCGCGTTCACCCAAGGCGCGATGCCGACATCGCCGTGGAACACCCCCGCCTCGGGCCCCGTGAACACGAAGTCGAAGAACAGTCCCGCCACCAGGTTGCCGATCACGGTGCCGAGCGCGCAGCCGAGGATCGCGGGGACGCAGATCATCGTGAGATAGACGGCGAGCACCTGGCCCGGCGTGAATCCGAGTGCCTTGAGAACGCCTATGTGCCGGAAGCCGGAGATGACGGCGCCGCTGACCACGTTGGCGACGATGAGCACCGACACAAGGATGCCGAGCAGCCCGAAGGCCAGCAGGTAAGGTGCGTAGGCGCGGGCCGAACCGCCGATTTGGGCCTTGAGGGCGAGATGTGACCGGGATCCGGTCAGCGCGTCCTTCGGCAGGCTGTCGGTCACGGTGGCCAACTGGGCCCGCAGACGGTTGTCCGATGAGGCGTCCTCGAAGCGGAAGAGCATCTGGGTGGCCGAAGGGCGCAGGGCCGTCATCTGGGCGGGCGCGACCCAGGCGTCCGCCGTACCACTGAGGTCGAAGCCGAACCCGACGATGGTGAGGTCCGGGCCCGACGGAACCTCGATCCGCTTGCCCAGGTCGTCGTCGGTCCAGTCCGACTGCCGGTTGACGACGACCTCGCCCCGCCCGGTGGCCCAGCGCCCGGCCCAGAGGTCCACTTGGCCGACCGGGCCGCCGGGGTCGGGACGGCCCACGATCGTGAGGTTGCTGCCCAGGCCCAAGTTCATTGCGTCGCGCGGCAGTTCCACCGTCGCCTGCCGGAACGGCCCGGCGGCGGCCTCCACATCCGGCTGCCGTGCTGCCCGCGCCAGCCGTGCGTCCGAGACCGCAGCGGGGTCGAACACGGCGACGACATGGGGCCCGCGTTGCTTGGCGAACGCCTTGTCGAACGGTGCGGAGGCGGCGTCGACCAGGCCGAGCGCGAGCACCATCGCAACGGTGGAGACCAAGGTGACCAGGCCGATGACCAGGGTCTGGAGCCTGCGCCGTCGTACGGCCGCACGCGCGGTCCGCCACACCGCCCTCATGCGGCCGGCTCCAGGGTGTGCTCGCCGGCCACCCGGCCGTCCGCGAGCAGGACGAGCCGACTCGCGCAACGTCGCGCGAGACGTTCGTCGTGCGTCACGAGGATCAGCGTCTGGCCGATCTGGTTGAGGTCGAGCAGCAGGTCCATGACCTGTTCGCCGGCACGGCTGTCCAGAGCGCCGGTCGGTTCGTCGGCCAGCAGCAGTGCGGGCCGGTTCATCAACGCCCGGGCCACGGCCACGCGTTGCCGCTCGCCGCCGCTGAGCACCGCCGGGTAGGCGCGGGCCCGGTCGGCGATCTCCAGCTCCTCGAACAACTCCAGTGCGCGGCGGCGCGCCTGACGGGCGGGGGTGCCGGTCAACTGGGCGGCGAGGGCGACGTTGTCGAGCGCCGACAGGTCGTCGATGAGGTTGAAGAACTGGAAGATCATGCCGATATGGCGGCGCCGGTACAGGGCGAGGCCCTTCTCGCTCAGTTCCCCCACATCCTCGCCGCGTACGACGACCGTCCCGGCCGTCGGCCGGTCCAGGCCGGCGATCATGTTGAGCAGGGTGGACTTGCCGCAGCCCGAAGGCCCCATCACGGCGACCGCCTCCCCTGCCTTTATCTCCAGGGACACCCCGTCCAGAGCGGTCGTCTCCCCGTACTCCTTGCGCACACCGTCGAGTCGTACGACGGCCTCTGCCCTGCTGTCCTCGTTGACCATGAACAGGACGCTACGTCGGCGCGGCAACACGAACATCCGCCCCCGGATGGCACATTGGGTGTCTCCTCATCCCGCAGATGCAGCATCCCCAGCCCACAGGCGGATGCGGACCCCGCAAGCGGTCTGCGACAGTGAACATCGTGTGGGACAGGGATCCGGCTGCGCTGGAGGTTGCGCTGGCCGTCGCGCTTGGGTTGGCGTGCGTGGCCGTCGTAGGGCTGACTGTGGCACTGGTGCGGACGCGGCGCCGCTGGCAGGCGGCCGTGGGAGAGCGCGGCTGGCTCGTGGAGCGGGAACGGGCGAGCGCCGCGCGCGCCGCGGTCGCCGCCGAACGCGACCGTATCGCCCGGGAGTTGCACGACATCGTCAGCCACAACGTCAGCCTGATGGTGGTCCAGGCCAGTGCGGCACGTGAGGTGATGGGCACGATGCCGGACGAGGCAGAGATGGCCCTGCGCGCCGTGCAGGATGCGGGCCGTGGCGCGATGACCGACCTGCGGCACCTGCTGGGAGTGCTGGCACCGTCCCCGAACGGCGAGGATCTCGACCAGGCACCGGGAACCGAGGCGGGCGACGGCGATGGCAACGGCGACATGAGCGAATTGACACCGCAGCCCGGCCTCGACCGGCTCAGCCCCCTGGTGGACCGGGTCTCGTTCGCCGGGCTGCCCGTCGAGGTGCGTATCCTTGGCGAACCGCGCCCCCTACCCCGAGGAATCGAACTGACCGCGTACCGCATCGTCCAGGAGGCGCTGACCAACGCGCTCAAACACGGCGACGGCGGCAAGGCCGAAGTCACCGTGCGCTACGCGGACAACAACCTGCGGGTCGAGGTGCTCAACACCGGCCCCAGCGTGCTGACCGCCGGCGCCCCCACGCGGCCCGCGCCGGCCCGCCCCGTCCCGCTGCACCGCGAAGGACCCGGTCGCGGGCTGCTGGGCCTGCGGGAACGAGTCGCGGTGTACGGCGGAGACCTGGACGCCCGCCGTCGTCTCGGCGGCGGCTACCGGGTCCGTGCCCGCATCCCCTTGGACCGCCCATGACACCGACCCCACCCGAGCGGGCGCCCCGGGTGCTCATCGCCGATGACCAGACACTGATCAGGACCGGCTTCCGATTGATCCTCACCGCACGCGGAATCGACGTCGTGGGTGAGGCGGCCGACGGGGCCGAAGCGGTCACAGCGGCTCGCCGTCTTCGGCCGGACGTCGTGCTGATGGACATCCGCATGCCGAACATGGACGGCCTGGAGGCAACCCGCCTCATCCTGGACCACACCCCCGACTGCCGTGTCCTCATGCTGACCACCTTCGACCTGGACCGCTACGTGTACCGGGCACTGGCGCTCGGAGCCAGCGGCTTCCTCCTCAAGGACGTCACTCCGCAACACCTGGCAGCGGCCATACGCCTGGTCGACACCGGCGACGCCCTGCTCGCTCCGTCGATAACCCGCCGCCTGGTGGAGCGTTTTGCCGGAGGCCGCGAGGCAGGGGATGCCGCGGAAGACCATGGTTGGGATACCGAAGACGAACATCGACACGACGCCTCCCGACCCCCTCAAATTCCCACCCAGCACGCACGACTCACGGCCCTGACCCCGCGCGAACGGGAGGTCCTGATCCTGCTGGGCCGGGGGCTGTCCAACGCGGAACTCGCGGCCGAGCTGACCCTGAGCGAAGCCACAGTGAAGTCCCACGTGGCCCGGATCTTCGCCAAGCTCACCCTCCGCGACCGCGCCCAGGCCGTCGTTCTCGCGTACGAGACAGGACTTGTCAGACCGGGAGACGTACCGCCGCCCAGCGCCTCGGCCGTGCGGCTCGGGCCGGACGCCTCAAAGCGCGGTTAAATCGGGGTGTGCCCACGAAGCGACCCGGTTCCCGGGGGATCCGGGCCGCCCATGGTTCGGTCGAACCGCCCCGGTCTGTGTTCACGGCAGGGGGGACGAACCGACCCCGCACCCCTCGGAGTGCGAGGCCGGCTCATCGCCGCGCTACCGGGTCTATTCGCAGTGCACCGGGCTTCAGCCCGGTGATGAAGCGAATCTGAGAACTGCTCTGACCTAGGGCCTGTGTGACGTCGTGATCAACCTTGCCGATCCGGATCCGCCTGAAAGGCGGATCCGGTAGGAAGACGATCGTGACGCGAAGGCAACTCACCGACAGACAATGGAAGTTGATCGAGCCGTTCCTGCCGATAGGCGATTACGGCCCGTATCCCGAGCGGCTGCGTGAGCAGTTCGAGGGGATGATCTGGCGGTTCCGCACCAGCAGCCAGTGGCGGGAGATGCCAGGCGAGTTCGGCCCGTGGCCGACGGTCTACGGCCGCTTCCGGGCGTGGAGGGACGCCGGCGTCTTCACCGCGCTGCTGGAAGGTGTGATCGCCGAGGCCGCCCGCCAGGGCCAGACGGACTTGTCCCTGGTCAGCGTGGACTCCACGACCACCCGCGCCCACCACGACGCCGCAGGGATGTGCATCGGCAAGGAGCCGAAGTCAGTATCAGTAGTTCGTTAGAACCGGTCGGTGGTGGGGATTGACGACGGGTCGGGTTGGTCGTAGGCCGGTGGTATGAGCCAACTGCCTGGCTGGGGGCTGAAGATGACTGCTCGCCGTCCGTGTCCGCCCGCGCCGGGACCGTTGGAGGACTACGCGGCTCGGTTCGACGACCTCTTCTTCAGCCTGGCCCAGCGGCGGGGGTTTCGTGAGTATCTGACCGGGCTGCTGGCGCCGCGGGAGCGGAACAAGACGATCACCTGCCTGGCCGGGGCGGAGCCGGTGGCCGGTGCGGGAATGCCGGGGGTGCAGCGGCTGCAGTTCTTCCTGTCCGAGTCCCCGTGGGAGGCCGAGCAGATCAACGACCGGCGGCTTGAACTGCTGCGCGAGCAGCCGGCGACGGCTCCGCACGACGGCGGGGTCATCGTGATCGACGACTCCGGGGACCGCAAGGACGGCCGAGCGACCGCGCATGTGGGCCGCCAGTGGCTGGGCCGACTGGGCAAGACCGACAACGGCATCGTCACGGTGACCACGGTGTGGACCGACGGCCGCGTCTACTACCCGCTGCACGCGCATCCCTACACCCCTGCCCACCACTTCGCCCGCGGCCGGTCCGATCCCGCCTTCCGCACGAAACCCCAGCTGTCCGCCGCTCTCGCGACCCGCGGGAAGGAGGCGGGCTTCGCCTGCCGGGCCGTGGTCGCCGACTGCGCCTACTCCGTCAGCGACGACTGGTACCTCGCACTGCGCGAGGCCGGCCTGGCCTACGTGGTCGCGCTCAAGCCGCACCGCGGCACCTGGGCCCGCGCCGACCAGCCGCACACCCCCATCGAAGCCGCCCACGCCCTGACCTGGCGCGATGCCAGACACCCAGGCGACTGGACGGCCGTGGAGCGTCACTTCCGCGACGGGCACACCGAGACCTGGTGGGCAGCCGATGCCCGCCTGGGCGGCTACGGACCCGACTCGCAGGATGCTGCGGGCTTCCCTTGAACACAGGCCGTGCTTGTGCGGGGCGAAGGCGTCGAGGATCGCTGGGTAGAACTCTCTGAGCTGGGACCGAAGCTTGTTGTGCGCCTGGCCGCGGGCCCAGACGGCGTCCTGCTGGGCCCGGGCGAGCACGGCGATGGCCTGGACGAGTTCGGAGTCCGCCGGCAGCGGTCGGTGGGCCGCCATGTCGGTTCGCAGGATGTTGGCCAGGGCAGCGGCGTCGACGGCGTCCGACTTCTTGCGGGCGACAGAGTGGCGGTCACGGTAGCGGGCGACGGCCAGCGGGTTGATCGCGAAGACCGGTCGGCCGCTGGCCCGCAGGCACGCGACAAGCAGTCCGCGTGATGTCTCGATCGCCACTGGGATCTGGGCGTCCTCACTGTCGCCATGCTCGGCCAACAGGGCCATGAGCTGGGCAAACCCTGCAGCATCGTCGCTGATCCGCACCTTGGCGAGTTGCTTTCCGCCCGCATCGACCAATGCAATGTCGTGGTGGTCTTCGGCCCAGTCCACCCCACAGAACACTGGTGTCGATAACCCGGTAATCTCCATCCGGCCCTCCTTCGTGACGACTCTCTTCCCAGGTCAGAGCCTGTGCAGGGTGCGCGTGCTCCCTAATGGAAGTGCTCAAGGCACGTCATCCCACCAGCCGTTCGCAACCCCAGTGAGTCATACGGCCCTCGGTCCGCGTCAGAGCTGAAAGCTCAAGACAGAACTGAGAGGTGATCCGCACAACCGGCTCGGACAACGAACAGCAAACCGCCCGTAAGTCGCAGACGGACCCCCATGCTCCCACCGGACCACTTCGATAACCGCGCAGACGGATCTGCACGCAGTCTTGAGCACTTCGTGCCCACACTGCCGGGCGCGAGCCAGCCTCGTCTTGTCAACAGGGCTCTCAGGCCCGGGCATACTCAAAGGCTCGGCTCGCGCCCCTGAAGGTCAGCTACCGCCGACCTTCGCTTCCCATTAGGCCTACTCATCGCGCGCCAACCGCTCTTACCTGCGCAAACGCAACATCAAGGCAGTCATCCCTGAGAAGAAGGACCAGGCCGCCAACAGGAAGAAGAAGGGCAGTCGCGGCGGCCGGCCCACACGCCACGACGCCGATCTCTACAAGGAACGGAACACCGTCGAGCGCCTGATCAACAAGCTGAAAGCCTGGCGGGGTATCGCAACTCGATACGACAAGACACCCGAGAGCTACCTCGCCGGCCTCCACCTCCGCGCCTCCATGATCTGGATCAACGACCTGCTGAAGGCGATTAATTGATCACAACATCACACAGGCCCTAAGCGGTGGGCGCGGATCCGTACTGTTCGCCTCAGCCCGGTCAGAGCGGGCGGTTCTGCTGCTCGATGTACTGTTTGACGATGCTGAGCGGGGCGCCGCCGAGTGACCCGGCGAAGTACGAGCCGGACCACAGGCGCTGTGCCCGCCAGTAGTGGTGGACGAGGCCGGGGAACTCCTGGCGGAGCCTGCGCGAGGACACGGCTTGAGGGGAGTTCACCAGCCTGGACACGGCGACCTTCGGCGGGAAGTTCACGAGGAGGTGGACATGGTTGGCCTCGCCGTTGAACTCGACCAGTTCGGCCTCGAAGTCCTCGCACACGGCGCGCATGATCTGCTCGCAGCGCGTCAGGTGCCGGTCGGCGAAGACGCTGTGTCGGTACTCGTCACAAAGACCAAGTGGACGTGCATGCGGAAGATGCCGTGACGAGCCAGTCTGTATCGTGATTCGCGTGCAGCTACGGTACAGCTTCCGCTTGTATCCGGGCGCCGGTCAGCGCATCGCGTTGGCGAGGGCGTTCGGGTATGCGAGGGTGGTCTACAACGACGCGCTGCGCGCTCGGGAGAGGGCCCGCAGCGAGGGCATGCCGTTCCCGAAGACCGGCGACCTGTCCAAGGCGCTGATCACCGAGGCGAAGAACACCCCGGAGCGGGCGTGGCTGGGTGAGGTGTCGGCGGTCGTCCTTCAGCAGTCTCTGCGGGACCTGGACACCGCATACCGGAACTTCTTCGACGGACTGAAGGGCAAACGCCCCCGCATGGGTGCGCCCCGGTTCAAGTCGCGTAAGGACAGCCGGCAGGCCGTCCGCTTCACGGCGAACGCCCGCTGGTCGATCACGCCGGGCGGGAAGCTGCGTCTGCCGAAGATCGGCGACCTGAAGGTGAAGTGGTCGCGCACGCTGCCGTCGACGCCGTCCACGGTGACGGTGCTCAAGGACTCGGCGGGCCGGTACTTCGCGAGTTTCGTCGTGGAGAGCGGCCCTGAGGAAGTCCTGCCCGAGGTCACGCCCGAGCTGGGCATCGATCTGGGCCTTGGGCACTTCGCGGTGCTGTCGGACGGGACGAAAGTCGACAGCCCGCGCTTTTTGCGCCGGGCCGAGAAGCGTCTGAAGAAGGCACAGCGCGCCCTCACCCGCAAACAAAGGGGTTCCAGCAACCGGAACAAGGCCCGGTTGACGGTCGCCCGCGCTCACGCGAAGGTGGCCGACGCGCGCCGCGAGTTCCACCACCAGCTCTCCACGAAGCTGATCCGCGAGAACCAAGCGGTCGCCGTTGAGGACCTGGCGGTGAAGGGACTCGCGCGCACGCGCCTGGCCAAGTCCGTGCACGACGCCGGATGGTCGGCGTTCGTGAGCATGCTGGAATACAAGGCTGCCCGGTACGGGCGGACCTTCATCCGGATCGGCCGCTTCGAGCCCACGTCTCAGGTGTGCTCGGCGTGCGGTGTCAAGACGGCCCCAAGCACCTTAACGTCCGTGTGTGGACCTGTAGTGCCTGCGGGGCCGTCCTCGACCGGGACCTCAACGCGGCGGTCAACGTCGCCAAGGCGGCCGGACTGGCCGTGTCAGCCTGTGGAGCGCAGGTAAGACGGGCACCCGTGCCCGCACCGCGCAGTGAAGCAGGAACCCACTCGACCCGCAGGCTTCAACGGCGCGGTAGGCGGGAATCTCCCCCCTTCAAGGGGGGAGAGGATGTCAATACCGTCCCCTCACCCCCGCCGCCGTCAGGCCCTGTGGAACCTCCGCGTAGCCCGCCGGGCGGGTGGTGAACGTGCCCCGGCCCTGGGTGCGTCCGCGCAGGCGGGAGGCGTAGCCGAAGAGTTCGGCCAGCGGCACCGTTGCCGTCACCACTGCCGTACCGCCGCGCGTCGCCGACGCCGACACCCGTCCGCGGCGCGCTGCCAGATCGCCCAGGACCGCCCCCACGCAGTCCTCCGGCACGGTCACCGTCACCTCGGCTACCGGCTCCAGCAGCCGCAGCACGCAGGCCCGCAGGGCTTCCCGCAGTCCGAGCCGGCCGGCGGCACGGAACGCGAGTTCCGAGGAGTCCTTGGTGTGCGTGGCTCCGTCGGTGAGCGTGACCCGCACTCCGGTCACCGGATGACCGCCCAGCGGACCCTCCGTCAGCGCGTCCCGGCAACCGGCCTCGACCGCGCGGGCGAACTCCCGCGGGACCCGGCCACCGACCACCGTCGAACGGAACACGAAGCCGGCCTCGCCGTCCGCAGAGTCCAACGGCTCCACGTCCAGCACCACATGGGCGAACTGCCCGGCGCCGCCGTCCTGCTTGACGTGCCGGTACAGCAGACCCGTCACCCCGCGGACCACGGTCTCCCGGTACGACACCTGCGGGCGGCCGACCGAGACCTCCAGGCCCCGGTCGCGGCGCAGTTTCTCCACCGCCACCTCCAGGTGCAGTTCACCCAGGCCCGACAGCAGCGTCTGGCCGGTCTCCGGATCGGTACGCACCACCAACGACGGATCCTCCTCCGCCAGCCTGGCCAGCGCCGAGGCCAGCCGGTCGGTGTCCTGGCCGCGTCGGGCCTCGACGGCCACCGACACCACCGGGTCGGCCGTGCCCGGCGGTTCCAGCACGATCGGCGCCGAGGGGGCGCACAACGTCGTACCGGCACGCGCCGACTTCGGACCGATCACGGCGACGATGTCCCCGGCCACGGCCAGGTCCGTCTCGGTGTGCCGGTCGGCCTGCACCCGCAGGATCCGGCCGACCCGTTCGGTGCGCTGGGCTCCCGTGTCCAGCACCGTGTCCCCCTTTCGCAGGACGCCGGAATAGATTCGCAGGTACGTCATCCGGCCGGTGGGCGCCGCGTGCACCTTGAAGGCCAGCGCGGCCAGGGGCGCGGCCGGATCGGCGGGACGCTCCTCTTCGGTTCCGTCGATCGTGCCGAGCACGGCGGGCACGTCCGCCGGCGAGGGCAGGTACGCCACCACTGCCTCCAGCAACGGCTCGATGCCACGGTTGCGGTACGCCGAACCGCACA
This sequence comes from Streptomyces sp. NPDC002776, assembly GCF_053592195.1. Lineage (NCBI taxonomy): Bacteria > Bacillati > Actinomycetota > Actinomycetes > Kitasatosporales > Streptomycetaceae > Streptomyces > Streptomyces sp. NPDC002776. Next base: position 30,931 of record NZ_JBSFVG010000012.1, read on the forward strand.
GCACCACCACGGCCTCACCAGTGCCTGTGCCGGTCAGTTCGCGCAGCGCCGTACGCAGTGTTGTCTCCGCGATCGCTCCGACCGTGCAGTACTCCTCCAGCGCCCGCGGATGCAGTTCGGCGACTGCCTCCTCCAGCGCCCGGCGGCGTCGCAGGGCCTCGGCGCGCAAGTCCTCGGGCACGGGGCGTTCCTCGTACGCGTCCGTGTCCGGGGGCCACACCACGGCCCGCATCCGGACCAGGTCGACGACGCCCTCGAACCCCTCCTCGCGGCCGATCGGCAACTGCACCACCAGGGGTGTGGTGCCCAGCCGTTCCCGGATCGACGTAACCGCCGTGTCGAGGTCGGCGCCCGCGCGGTCCATCTTGTTGACGAATGCCAGGCGTGCGACCTGGTGCTTGTCGGCCTCTCGCCACACGGCTTCGCTCTGCGGTTCGACGCCGGCGACGGCGTCGAAGACGGCCACCGCGCCGTCGAGGACGCGCAGCGAGCGGGTCACCTCGTCGGCGAAGTCCACGTGTCCCGGGGTGTCGATGAGGTTGATGCGGTGTCCGTCCCAGTCGCAACTGACCGCCGCCGCGAAGATGGTGATGCCCCGGTCGCGTTCCTGGGAGTCGAAGTCGGTGACGGTGGTGCCCTCGTGCACCTCGCCCCGCTTGTGGACGGCACCGGTCAGGAACAGGATGCGCTCCGTCACGGTGGTCTTCCCGGCATCGACGTGGGCGAGGATGCCCAGGTTGCGGACGGCTTGGAGCGCGCGGAATGTGAGGTCGGTACGCACGGCCTTGAGGCCCTTCTACGTGTGTCGTGAGTGGTGAGAGGCAGCGCGATGGGCGGACGAAGCCTGCGGGGCGCACGCCTGCGCCGGGCCGCGACAAGTCACGGCGCGGCAGGGCAGGGGTCAGCGACGGTCTTCGACCGGGATCTCCAGTGCCGGCCGCGCGGCGGGCACCGGGCTCACGAAGACACGAGGATCACGTCGAACCGTGCCCAGGGGGAGACGACAGCGATGGCGGTACGCACTGTCGGCCTCCCCTCACATCTGAACTCGGAACACGTAGGACGCACGGGCCAGTTCGGGCCGGACGCGTACCGAGAGTATAGGGACCGGAGTGAGCCTGGGCACGGGAATATTCCAGCAATGCGCATGCCAGGCCCAGCGTCTCCCCCGCCTCTGCGGACGGGAGCCGCTTGGTCCCGACGGTCCTGCGGTTTGCGACCGCAGCGGGTGGCCCGCCCCACGCACCGCCGGGCCACCAGGTACGGACCGCACCCTGGTCGGTACTTCGGACTACTGAGGCGCTGAGGAGGTCTTCGCGCCCGTCGCCCCCCGGGCCGCCCGCAGGGACCGCATCACGAGCGGGACCTGCAACGGCACCCGCGCCCAAGCCGCGGCGCGCAGCGCCGGTGAGCGGCGCTGCCAGTCCACTGCCATCTGCACGTTGGCGGGGAGCACCGCGAGAAACAGCCCCGCCGCCAGCCAGCCGCCGACGCGCCGGGTGCGTGGCACGGCGAGCGCCGCGGCGACAGCGAGTTCGGCCGCGCCGCTCAAATGGGTCCAGGTCCGCGGGCTGCCGGGCAGCCCGCGCGGCACGATCGCGTCGAAGGGCTTCGGCACGGCAAAGTGCGCGGCCCCCGCCACGGCCAGAAGTCCGGCAAGCTGGAGTGCGGACCGGTCGGCGGCGAGAGCGGCGGCGCGGTCGGGCGTACGGGAGGCGGTGGAGTCCACGAGTACCTCGCAACGTCGGGCGGAAGCTGACGGACAAGCTTCTTACTGGCCGGTAGGTTAGCGGACGCTCGGCGTCCCGAGCGGGCCGACCCCGCGGACCATGCTCTCCATCGGCGATGACAACGGCCGCGCTGACGGCCCTGGCCCGGCACAGCCCGCCCACACAGCGCGGCGTACGATCACCCGGATCCTCGCCCGGCAAGCACAGGAGCCCGTCCGGTGACCGCCCTCGATCCGCCGACCCGCCACCGTGCGGGCCTGCCCGGCATGCAACACCTCACCCGCGTCGAGGACGGTGAGCGCCTGCACAGCCTGCTGTGGCGGCTGGGCGACGGCTGGCGGATGATCAGCAGCGCAGTGCTCGGCGGCGGCATCGGCGAACGCGCCTGGATCCTGAACGCTCAAGTCGGCCATGGCTACCGTCGAATCGACCCGGACCGCCACCTCGCCAGCCTGGCGCGGGCCGCCGGCGCTCATGGCCCGGGCGTCGGGTTGATGACCGCGGCCGATGTCCGCGCCTACGGGTACGCCCTCGACGGCGGGGTGCACGCCGTGGCCACCGCGGGGCTCGGGGTACGCGGATGGGCTGCTTCCCCGGCCGAGGGCACGGTCACGGCACCGCACGCCGGCACGATCAACATCGTCGCGACACTCCCCGTCGCCCTGACCGACGCGGCACTGGTCAACGCGGTGGCCACAGCCACGGAAGCCAAGGTGCAGGCACTGCTCGACGCGGGGTACGACTGCTCCGGCACCCCCACGGACGCCGTCTGCATAGCCGCCCGTTCCCCGCGCGCCGAATCCGAGGTCCACGCCTTCGCAGGCCCTCGCTCCCTATGGGGCGCCCGCCTCGCCCGCGCCGTCCACGAAGCCGTACGCGCCTCCGCCGGCAAGTGATCTGCTCCCCTGAACCCGTGCTACTGACCTTTCGCATGGAAGTGATCCCCCTCGACCCTGCCGGCCAGGCGAGGCAGGGGGCAGCCGGGTCATCCGCACCAGGAAGATCTCCTCACCTATGAGGCAACAGCGCCCAGAACCGTGCGTCTCGCTATGAAAGGGCTCGTCGAGTGAGATAGAAGGGCGAGCGTGATCGAAGGTCTCGTCCAACATCTGCTCAAGTACGGCGCTATCCATGGTCGTGCACCACGGATATACCAACTACATGCGCGATTACGATGGCACGCCCTGTACCCGGGAGCCAAACTCCTCCCTGAGTCCGAGGTGCGCATGGAAACCGACGCGCACAACGTGACCTTGCTCTTCTCGGAGCTTCAGGTGAGCGAGGTGGCAGTCGGATATGCACCTTTCGTCACCGAGTAAGTCCGTGTCAGTCGGAAACAGGCTCATCCGGTCAGGCAGCAGTCTCCGCATTTCGTGCCCGCCGGAGTGCGGTAGAAGAGGCAGCAGCTGCGGCGACGGAAGCTGAGGTCGGCGGCGGTGAAGTGGCCGGTGCCGGACAGGCGTCCGGTGGCCAGGAGACCGGTGGTGAGCTCGGTGAGCGGGCCGCGCAGGTCCGGCCGTGCCGTCAGAAGCACCTGGGCGGTGCCGGCCAGTGCTGAAGCGGCGTTGCCGTCAAGGAGTCGGGGCGAGATCTTGACGCGGCTCCCCGCGGCCAGCGCGTCCAGGTGCTGCTCGACCACCACCTCGTACAACTTCTCGGTGAGGTGCGGGATTCGGTCGGCGGGCCAGCCGCTGGGGTTGGGCAGCCTCAGCGTGGGGCCCTCGTCGGCCCGGTGCAGCCCGGCCAGGTCGGGGACGATGCCGTGGAGGAGGGTGCAGGCCAGGACCGGGGACCACAGGCGGGCGGCGTGGCCGAGCTGCGCGATGGAGAGGCCGATGCGCGTCTCCCGGGTGTCGTACCGGTCGGTGATCACCTGCGCGAGGTCGGCAAAGCCTCGGGCGTAGGCATCGGTGACCGGGTGCCATCCCTGGTCGGGGCCGCCCAGGGTCAGGGTGAAGAAGCCTCCCAGCGCCGCTACGTCCTGCAGCGCGGCGGCGACGGCCCGGGCGGGCGCACGAGCAGGTGCAGGTACCGGTGCGGTCATGTCTGCGTGGCTTCCTGTTCGGGTGCGGGCTGGTGGGCGGTGAGCGGGATCACCTGTGGCAGGCCGGTGCGGGGATGCTCGGTGATGTCCGCCTCGACGCGGTAGACGTCCCTCAACAGGGCGGGCCTGAGGACATCGCGGGGTGTGCCGTGGGCGACCACACGTCCGGCGTCCATCACGCAGAGGCGGTCGCAGAACGAAGCGGCGAGGTTGAGGTCGTGCAAGGCGACCACGGCGGTGACCCCGAGGCGGCGGACGAGGCGGAGCGCGTCGAGCTGGTGGCGTAGATCGAGGTGGTTGGTGGGTTCGTCCAGCACGATCGTCCCGGCCTGCTGGACGAGTGCGCGGGCGATCAGGACGCGCTGCTTCTCACCGCCGGACAGCCGGTCGAAGGGTGCCTGGGCGAGGTCGGTGACGTCCAGTTCCGTCAGGGCGGCCGTGACGATGGCGCGGTCGTCGGCGTCATCGCCCGCAAAGGGGCGCTTGTGGGGGGTGCGGCCCATGGCCACCACCTCATACACGGTGAGCTCGAAGTCCCCGGCGTGCTCCTGCAGGACAGCCGCCAACTGCCGGGCCAGTTGCTTGCCGGGCATCCGCCAGACGTCCGTCCCGTCCAGCAGCACACGACCCGACGTGGGGCGCAGTGCCCGGTAGACGGTGCGCAGGAGGGTGGACTTGCCGGCGCCGTTGGGGCCGACGAGCCCGACCATCTCTCCGGCGGACACCGTCAGAGAGACCTGGTCGACCAAGGGCGTGCCGTCGACAACCACCGACACGTCGTCAATGTGCAGAATCGCGGGTGCCGTTGGCGGCCGTCCGGTCATCCCGGTCATCGCGCGCTCCTTCGCATCAGCCAGAGGAAGAAGGGGCCGCCGACCAGAGCGGTGAGGATGCCGACGGGGATCTCCTCGGGGCTCATCAGGGTGCGCGCGGCCAGGTCGGCGGCGATCAGGAAGGCCGCGCCGAGCAGAGCCGCGGCCGGGAGCGCTCGGCGGTGGTCGGCCCCGACCAGGAGCCGTACGACGTGGGGCAGGATCAGGCCCACGAAGCCGATCTGGCCGCTGACCGCGACGATCGTGCCGATCATCAACGCGACCAGGGTGAACAGTGCGGCACGGAAGCGGTGGACGTCCAGGCCGAGGGCGGCTGCGGCCTCTTCACCGGCGAGCAGCAGGTTCAGCGGACGGCTCACCCCGAGCAGGACGGCCGTACCGATCAGGACCACGGCGGCCGGGATCCACACGATCGTCCAGGTGGTACCGGCCAGTCCGCCGAGCATCCAGCGCATCGCCGACTGCGTCTTGTGGGGGTCGTTGGAGGTGACCACGAGGAAACTCGCCACCGCCGACAGCACCTCGGCCATCGCCACGCCCGCCAGGACCAGCCGTACGGTGGTCATCCGTCCGCCGGAGCGGGCCAGGAAGTACACCGCGACCAGGGCCGCCAGCGCGCCGCAGAACGCCGCCAGCGGCAGCGAGAAGGCTCCGAACAGCGTGACGTTGAGGACGAGGACCAGGACCGCGCCGACGCTCGCGCCCGACGACACTCCCAGCAGCATCGGGTCGGCGAGCGGGTTGCGGATCAGTGCCTGCAACGCCATGCCCGCCACCGTCAGGCCGGCTCCCACCACCGCGCACAGCAGTACGCGGGGCAGCCGGACGTCGGTGACGATCGTCTCCCGTACCGGGGGCCACGTCTCATCGGCGAGGGCGGGGTGCAGGTGGTGGAGCAGGATGCCCCACACCTCGTCGGCCGGGATCGTGACCGAACCGGCCGCGATCCCGAACGTCGCCGCCACCGCCACCAAGGCGGCGAGCCCGGCCAGCACCAGGGCGTAAGGGAGCCTGCGGCGGCCGGTGACGGCCTGCGCGGTCCCGGTCCTGGCAGAGCCCTTGCCGACCGTGTCGGCGGTTACCGGCGTCCTGCCCGTTGCGACGGCGTCGGTGCCGGCGGCGGCCGGTTCGCTCACGCCGGTCACCGGAAGCGGTCCGGGTGGAGCTGACGGGCCAGCGACGCAACGGCCGCGGGCACCCGTACGCCCACGACGGTGGAGGACAGCGGCAGCACCGCGAACCGCCGGTTCTTGATGGCGGGCACGTCCTTCAGCGCCGGATTGGCGAGCAGGAACTCCTTCTTCTTCGCCACGCTCTGGTCGCCGTAGTCGTAGATGACGATGACCTCGGGCGCCCGCTCGGCCACCTGCTCGAACGACACGTCACCGAACGGCTTGTCGAGGTCGGCGAAGAGGTTGACGCCTCCGGCGCGCTCGATCATGTCGTTGCCGATGCCCGCGCCGCCCGCGGTGAAGGCGCTCTTGTCGCCGCTGTCGTAGACGAACAGCTTTACCGGCTCCGCTCCGTCGAGTTTGCTGTCCACCTCCTCCAGGGTGGTGTGCAGCCGTTCGATCTGCCGTTCTGCCCGCTCGGGGACGCCGAAGACCTTGGCGACCTCGCGGATCTCCTTGTCCATCGCGGTCATCGTCACCGGCCCGGCCGGGCATTCCTCGATGTTGAGGCGGGTGTTGATGCCGGCCTGGGTGAAGGCGTCACGGGAGCGGCCCTCCTTCTCGTCGAAGGTGGAGGCCCAGCCGCCGTAGACGAAGTCGGGCTCGGCGGCCAACAGCGTCTCGTACGACGGGTACTGCTCCGACAGCACCTTGACCTTGTCGTAGGCGGCCCGGTACTCGGGGAGGATCGCGTCGTCGAGGTAGCCCGTGCCGACCATCGACTTCTCCAGCCCGAGCGCCAGCATCACCTCGGTCGCGTGCTGGTTCAAGGACACCGCGCGCTGCGGCGGGCGCTGAAACGTCGTTGTCACCCCGCAGTTGGACACGGTGACCGGGAATCCCTTCACGGCCGGTCCGTCGGAGCCCCGGGCGTTGTCCTGGGCGTTTGCACCGCAACTGGTGATGAGCACAGCGGTGGCCGTGGCCAGCAAGGGGGACAGCAGACGTCTGCCCGTCATGGGGAAGGTCCTCTCGTACGGGTGCTACGGACGGTCGGCGCGCAGGCTGCCGGTCTCAGCGGGCCGCGCGGCGCCGGGGCGGGGTGAAGGCGTAGAGGTCGAGGATCTCGGGCCGGGCAGCGATGCCGTGGCCGCCCGCGCTCGCCCAGGCGGCGATGTCCTCGGTCGCGGCGGGGTCGTTGACCAGGCCCAGCCGGACCGGCCGCGCCCCGGCGGTCCGTCCGGCGGAGGAGGGCTGCACGACGATCACGTTGGCCTGATCGCACACATCCAGGCAGGCGGAGACGCGTACGGGAGCGACCTCGCCCAGGCGCGCGGTCTGCGCGGTGTGATCGACGCCGGTCACCTCGGGACTGCCGCAGCAGCAGTCCCGGCACACAACGACCCGGCACGGCACCGGAGTTACCGGTCTTGTACCGACTGCGCCCACTGGGCTGCCGTACGCCTCCTCGGCCGGCCTCACGGGCATGCCGAACCACCCTCCTCCGAGAAATCCGCCCCGGGTTCGTCGAGGAGGCGACCGCGTGAGTCTCCTGGCTCTCGGGTCGAAGCGCGTCCCGGCCTTCCCACCCGGCTTGGGGCAGTGGCCTGTTCGGGACTGGCTCGCCGATCACAGTGGCGGGACCGCGCCGGATTCACACCGGCTTCCTCGTCCGCCGTCGCCTTGTCGCCGGACATCATCGCACAGGGCTACCTGCATATGATGCGCAGATGCAGAACTATCGCATCAGGGCCGCCATGGCCGCCGACCTCGACGAGGCGCGGGCGGTGATGCTCGACACCGTCTACCGCGACTTCGGCACCGGCTACGTGCCGCGCTGGCACGCCGACATCATCGATCCGGGGTCGTTCTACGTCGCCCCGCCCCGGCACACCCTGCTGGTCGCCGTCGACGAGGAGGACGGGACGGTGGCCGCGACGGCCGCGCTCGACGCGCGGGGGCCGGTCCATCCGCCGAACCCGCGGTGGCTGGCCGAGCGGTACCCGTCGGGTGAGACCGCGCAGCTGCGGCGCGTGTACACGCGCCCGGAGCACCGGCGGCGCGGGCTGGCCCGGCAACTGGTGACAGAGCTGCTGGACTTCGCGCGGACGGACGGCGGTTACCGGTCCGTGTACCTGCACACCGACCCGCACTCCCCCGGCGCGATGGGTCTGTGGCGGACGCTGGGCAAGGCCGTCTGCGACGAGAGGGAGGACCTGCCCGGCGGCGGCAACGGCGTGGTGCACTTCGAGATCCCGCTTGCTTAAATGAAAATCATATTCATATGATGCTGGTCGATGTCGGCCGACCGACCCGTACGGGAACGTCCGCCCTATGGAAAGTCAGAACGAGGACCATGAGATCTCCCCGCCGTCGACTCATAGCCGGCCTGCTGCTCGCCCCCGTGCTCTCCGGCTGCTTCGCCTCCACTGACGACGACTCGTCCTCGGACTCCTCCGGCTCGGGTGAGGCCGGGCGCCTGCGGGTGGCATTCGCCTTCCAGCCGACGGAGAACTACTCGCCGTACGGCGGCCAGGACACCTTCATCCTGTCCCGGCTCGGTGTGAGCGAAGGGCTGACCCGGCTGGACGCCAACGGCACCGCGGCCCCCGCGCTCGCCGAGTCGTGGAGCAGCCAACAGGGCGGAAAAAGCTGGGTGTTCACGCTGAGGGACGCCACCTTCCAGGACGGCAGTGAGGTCACCGCGAAGGCCGTCGCCTCCGCCCTCACCCACGCCGCCGCTGCCGACCCGGCGCCGACCGCGATCTCCGGCGTGAAGCTGACCGCCGAGGCCGTCGGGGAGGACCAGGTCAAGGTCGGCACGGGCGAGGCCGACCCGGTGCTGCCGCTGCGGCTGACCAACCCCAGCCTGGCGGTGTTCTCCCCCAAGGCGTACGGCAAGGACGGCAAGGTGAACCCGGCCGGCACCGCCACCGGCCCCTTCGAACTCACCCGGACCACCGGGGACACGGCAGCCGCCCTGGACCGCTACGACGACTACTGGGGCGGGCGCGCCCAGGCGTCCGGCATCGACGCGAAGTTCGTCTCGGACGGCACCGCCCGCGCCAACGCGCTGCGCACCGGGGACGTGGACATCGCCGAGGCTCTGCCCGTCGCGCAGGTCGCCTCCCTGGACACGGACACCGTCCACGAGATCAACACCGCGCGGAACACCAGCCTGTACCTCAACACCCAGCGAGGTGCCTTCGAGGACGCGGGGCTGCGGGCCGCCGCGCGCGAGGCGATCGACACCTCCGCCGTCGCCAAGGGCGTGTACGAGGGGCACGCCGAGCCCGCCCAGGGCATCTACGGCCCCGCCCTGACCTGGACCGCGGGCAAGAGGACCGAGCCGACCGGCCGGGCCGAGGCCACCGACCCGGACGGCAAGCCCCTCACCATCGCCACCTACAACGACCGGGCCGAGCTGCCCGAGACCGCCCAGGTGCTCCAACAGCAGCTCCAGAAGGCCGGGTTCACGGTGAAGCTGGAGGTGCGCAGCTACGCACGCCTCGAAAGCGACCTGCTGGCGAAGAAGTTCGACGCCGCCGTCGCCTCCCGCAACATGATGCTCGACACCGGCGACCCGGTCACCGTCCTGGCCGGCGACTTCACCTGCGACGGCAGCTACAACCTGTCGTTCCTGTGCGACAAGGACGTCGACCGGCTGGTCGAGAAGGCCCGGGCCGAGGCCGATCCGGGCAGACGGCAGGACGCCGCGATGAAGGCGGAGGCCGCGATCATCGGCACCGACGCGGTGATCCCGCTGGTGCACCTGAAGGTCGTCACCGGCCTCGGTGCGTCCGTCCAGGGCGCGCTGCTCGACCCCTACGAGCGGCAGTTCGTCGGCACCGGGACCCGGCGCTGAACCCCTTGGCCAGGCCCCTTGCCGCCGCCCTGCGCACGCTCGCGCGGGGCGGCGGCCTCACCCTGCTGTGGCGGGCCCTTCTGACGGGCGCCCTGGTGTGCGCGATCGGCCTGCTGCCGTGGCTGTCGCGCACCGACCCGGCGCTGACCGTGCTCAAGGCCCGCTCGGCGGAGCGCGACCCCACCCCGGAGACGCTGCGGGCCATCCGGGACGAACTCGGCCTGGACGACGGCCCGGTGACACTGCTCGGCCGCTGGCTGGGCGGTCTGCTGCGCGGGGACGCGGGCCGGTCCTGGGTGTCGGACACCGAGGTGCTGCCCGCCGCCACGCAGGCCCTCGGCGCCTCCCTGCTGCTGATGGCGGGGGCCGTCGTCATCGCCCTGGTCACGGTCGCGGCGGTGTGCGCCCGCACCCTGTGGCTCGGCTCGCGGCGCCGCCTCGGCACCCGCGGCCCCGGCGGTACCGGATCGGCGGTGCTGGCCGCGCTCCCGGAGTTCCTCATCGCCTCTGTGCTGGCCTCGGTCGTCGGCGTACAGCTGGGCTGGCTGCCCGCCCTCGGCTGGTACGGCCCCCAGTGGATGATCCTGCCCTCGCTCGCCCTCGGCCTGCCCGCCGGAGCCGTCCTCGGGCGGATGCTGGACGACCTGCTGCCCGCGGCGTTCACCGAACCGTGGGCGCTGGCCGCCGCCGCGCGCGGCATACCGCCGGGTTCCGTCGCGCGGCAGGCACTGCGCCGGTGTGCGCCGGGACTGCTGCCCAACGCGGGACTGTTCGTGGTCGGCCTGACCGGCGGCTCGGTCGCCGTCGAGCAGATCTTCGACATCCCGGGACTCGGCCGGCTCACCCTGCGCGCGGCGCTCGCCCAGGACCTGCCCGTCCTGCAGACCGGCACACTCGCGCTCGTCGCGCTCGCGGCAGCGGCGGCTGTGCTGGCCCGGCTCGGCGTGCGACGGCTGATCGGGCCGGCACTGCGCGACGGCGCCCTGCACTCCCTGCACCGGCCCACCCCGCCCGCCGCACGCGTCGTACCCGTCGTCTACGCACTGCTGCTCGCCGGCGTCATCGGCCTCGGCCTGCCCCGCGACCCGCTCGCCCTGGACACGACCGCCAAACTCCAATCCTCTTCCGTCACCCACCCCTTCGGCACCGACGCGCTCGGCCGTGACGTCCTCGCCCGCGTCGCGCACGGCGCACTCGACACCCTCGGCACCGCCCTCGCGGTCGCCGCCGCCGCTCTGCTGACCGGCATGCTGCTGGGCCTGCTGCCCCGCCTGTCCGGCCCCCTGGTCGACACCGTCAACGCCGTACCGCCGGTGCTGGCCGCCCTTCTCGTCACCGGCATCGCGGGCAGCGGCCCCTGGACACCCGCCCTCGCCATCGCCGTCGTCGCCTGGTCCTCGCTGGCCACCCACTTCTCCGCCCTCCTGCGACAGGAGCGCGCCACCCTCCACCTGACCGCCACCCGCGCTCTCGGCGCCGGCCGCTGGTACCTGCTCCGGCATGAACTGCTCCCCGCCGTCCTGCCACCCGTCGTCCGCCACGCCCTGCTCCGGCTGCCCGGCATCGCCCTGAGCCTCGCTGCCCTCGGCTTCCTCGGCCTCGGCTCCCAGCCACCCTCCCCCGAGTGGGGCCTGCTGCTCGCCGAGAACCAGCCGTACGCCGAACGCGCCCCCTGGGCCGTCCTCGCCCCCGCCGCCGCCCTCGCCCTCCTCGGCGCACTTGCCGTGACCGCGGCGGGCGGGGTGCGTCTGTCCCGGCACAACCCGCCTCGCCCGCCGCGCTCCCGGCCTGACCCTCCCGCCCCCTCGGTCACGTCGAGCACCCGGCCGCCGCGTGCCGACACCCCCCTCATCGCCGTATCCGCCTCCCCCACAGAAACCCCATGACCAACCTGCTCCCCCGCACACACCCCCGCCGTCCGGCCGCGAAGCCTCCGCGCGAGCGGACCTGGAAGCACCTCTCCCCACTGCTGCGGCTGCTGATCCTGACCCAACTCGCCTTCAACGTCGGCTTCTACGCCGTCCTGCCGTTCCTCGCCGCACACCTCGGCACCGCCATCGGCATGGCGGGCTGGATGGTCGGCTTCGTCCTCGGACTGCGCACCTTCAGCCAGCAGGGCCTGTTCGTGGTCGGCGGCTGGCTCGTCGACCGCTACGGCGTACGCCCGGTCGTCCTCGCCGGGTGCCTGCTGCGCATCGCCGGGTTCGCCTGGCTCGGATACGCGCAACAGACCTGGGCGGTGATCGCAGCGGTGCTGCTGATCGGATTCGCCGCCGCGCTGTTCTCCCCGGCCGTGGAGTCGGAGGTCGCCCGGCAGGCCGTGGCATGGGAGGCGGAGGGCCACGGCCCGCGTACCCGCGTGCTGGCCCTGTTCTCCGCCGCCGGACAGGCGGGAGCCTTCGTCGGACCGCTGCTCGGCGCCCTGCTCCTCGCCGTGGACTTCCGTACCGCCTGCCTCGCCGGGGCCGGCGTCTTCGTACTCGTCCTCACCGGGCACGTGCGGCTGATGCCGCAGCACATACCGGGCCGGACCCGCACCCTGGAGCGGGGCGGGCTGCGCACGCTGCTGCGCAACCGCCGCTTCCTCGCCCTGTGTTGCGCCTACGGCACCTACCTGCTCGCCTACAACCAGCTCTATCTCGCCCTGCCCGACGAGGTGCAGCGTGCGACGGGCTCGCAGTCGGCCCTGTCCTGGCTGTTCGCCCTCTCCTCTCTCCTGATCGTCTTCGCTCAACTCCCCCTCACCCGCTGGGCCGGTGACCGGCTCGACCTGCGCCGCTCCATGACGGCCGGCCTCCTTCTCGTCGCCGCGGGATTCGCGGTCGTGGCCGCTGCACGCCCCGCCGGCTGGACGGGCATCGCCGGGTTGCTGCCCGCCGCCGGGTACGTCGTCCTGCTCACCCTCGGCCAGATGCTGATCGTCCCGGCCGCCCGGGCCTGGGTCTCCGACCTCGCCGAGGACGGACGCCTCGGCCTGTACACCGGCGCGCTGTCCTCCGTCTCCGGCCTGATCGTCCTCATCGGCAGCTCCGCCACCGGATCCCTCCTGGACCTCGGCCTCCCTCCCGCGGTGCCATGGCTGCTTCTCGCCGCGGTTCCCGCCGTGGCGGTGGCGCTGGTGCCCCGCTGCGCGGAAGGCGCCGGGGGCGCGGACCCGCAACGTTGAGGCCCACTCCTCCGCCGGGTCGCGCAGAGAGTCCCGCCAAGCCACCGAACTTATGAAAACGATTGTCATTGTGTTACGGTCATCGCACATCCGATCTTGACCGAGCACCACCCCGGAGTGTCCCCGTGCGCCCCCCTGCCCGTCCCCTCTCGCTCACCGCGGCCGCGACCGCCGGCTTCGTCCTCACCGGCTGTTTCTCCGCGGCGTCGGACACCGACGGCGCTTCGGGGGGCGAGAGCCGCCGGATACGCGTCGCGATGATGCAGCCGCCGCGCTCCGGGCTCTCCCCGCTCTCCGACGACGCGTTCAAGCTGTCCCGCTGGTCGGCCGCAGAGACCTTGGTGAAGCTGGACGCGGACGGCGACGCCGAGCCCGCGCTCGCCACCGAGTGGCAGCGCTCCGGGCGCAGTTGGACCTTCACCGTCCGGGACAGCGTCACCTTCCACGACGGCACCGACCTCACCGCCGAGGCCGTGGCCAACTCCCTCACCCGGGCCGCCACCGCCTCCCCCAAGCCACGCATCCTCGACGGCGTCGACATGTCCGTGAAGGCCGACGGTGACCGGGTCACCGTCACCACCACCGAGGACGACCCGCTCGTCCCGCAGCGACTCAGTTCTCCGCAGCTCGCCATCCTCGCCACCAAGGCGTACAAGGGGAAGACCGTCAACCCGGTCGGTGCCGGTACGGGTCCCTTCGAACTGACGAAGGTCAACGGCACTTCCTCCGCCACGCTCGACCGCTACGACGACTACTGGGGCGGCAAGGCGAAGGCCCCCGGTATCGACGTCAGGTTCGTACCCGACGGCACCGCACGCGCCGCCGCCCTGCGCAGCGGCGAGGCCGACATCGTCGAGGCGGTCCCCGTCTCGCAGGCCGCCGTGCTGGACCAGGACTTGATCACCGAGGTCCCCATGCCCCGCACCAACACCCTCTACCTGAACACGCAGAAGGGCATCTTCAAGGACGCCTCGCTGCGTGCGGTGGCGCGGGAGGCGATCGACGCGAGATCCATCGTGGACGGTGTGTACGAGGGACGCGCCGACGTCGCCGAGGGACTCCTGGGTCCGGCGCTCCCGTGGGCGGCCGCATTGCGCGAGCCGGTCGAGGAGCGGGCGAAGGCCGGCGACCCGGCCGGGAAGACCCTCACCATCGGTACCTTCACCGACCGCGCCGAACTTCCCGAGGTCGCCGCCACCCTGCAACAGCAGCTGCGCGAGGCGGGCTTCGAGGTGAAGCTGGAGATCCGCGAGTACGCGAACATCGAGTCCGACGCTCTGGCCGGCGAGTTCGACGCGTTCATCCTGTCCCGGGCGACCGTCCTCGACTCCGGCGACCCGGCCGCCTACCTCTACAGCGACTTCGGCTCCGAGGGGTCCTTCAACATCTCCCAGTTGGCCGACCCGGCCGTCGACAAGGCGCTGCAGAAGGCGTCCTCGGCGGCCACCGGTGACGCGCGGCGCAAGGCGATCATCGAGGCGGAGGCCGCCGTACTCGCCACGGACGCCGCGGTGCCCATGCTGCACGAGCGCGTCATCCAGGGTGACGCGGCCGGCGTCACGGGCGCGGCCCATGACCCGCGCGAGCGGGAACTGGTCACGGTCGACACCCACGTCAAGTGAGGTCCCGCATACGGTGGCAGGCCGGTGCGGCCACGCTGACGCGACTCGTCTGCCTCACCGCCGTACTGGCCGCCGTCGGCCTGCTGCCCTGGCTCTCCGGTCGCGATCCCGCGCTGACCGTGCTGCGGGCCCGGTCGGCTGAGCAGGAGCCCACCAAGGAGGCCCTGGACGCGGTGCGCCGCGATCTCGGCCTGGGCGCGGGTCCCCTGGCGCTGCTGGGCGACTGGCTCGCCGGACTGGTCCGCGGCGACCTCGGCACGTCGTGGGTGTCGGGCGCCGACGTACTGCCTTCCGTGCTTTCCGGTCTGCAGGTGTCGTTGAGTCTGATGGCCGCCGCCCTCGCCGTCGCGGTGCTGCTCGCGTGCGCGCTGGTCGCGCCGGTGCTCGTGCGCGGCCGGGGGTCGGCGGGCGCGTTCGGCGCCATGCTCGCCGCCGTTCCCGAGTTCCTGCTCGCCACAGTCGCGCTGCTGGTGTGCGGAGTGTGGCTGGGGATACTGCCGACCTCCGGCTGGCAGGGCCCGCAGTACCTGATCCTGCCAGCCGTTTCCCTGGGCGTCCCGGCGGGCGGACTCCTCGGCCGCCTGGTCGCGGACGCGCTGCCGCCCGTGCTGGACGAGCGCTGGACGGAACTGTGGCGGGAGGCCGGGGTCAGCAGGGCGCGCACCGCGGCGGCAGCGCTTCGGCGCGTCCTGCCGCCGCTGGTCCCGCAGTTCGGCATGGTGGCCGTCGGCCTGACCGGTGGTGCGGTCGCCGTGGAGACAGTGTTCTCGGTGCCCGGCATCGGCCGTACGGCGCTCGGGGCGGCGAAGTCCCAGGACCTGCCGCTGCTCCAGGGTTCCGTGCTTGCCCTGCTGGTGCTGGGACTGGCCGCGGGCGCGCTGGCCGCGCTCGTACGGCGTCGTCTGCTCGGCCCGGCACTGCGCGACGCGGGCCTCACGTTGCCCGTGCCGCGACCCGTACGCGCTCACCCTGCGGTCCCCGTGGCGCTGGGCGCCGTACTGCTGGCCGCCGTCGGCTGGGGCCTGCTGCGCGACCCGTACACCGTGGACATGACGGCCCGGTTGCTGCCCCCGTCGTGGACACATCCGCTCGGCACCGACGGGCTCGGCCGGGACGTGCTGGCCCGGCTCGGGCACGGCGCGACCATGACGGTCGGCACGGCCGTCGCCGTGTGCCTCGCGAGCCTGCTCCTCGCGCTGGCCCTGGGATTCCTGCCGCGCGTGACCGCCGGGGCCTCCGACATCGCCAACTCACTGCCCCCGGTGATCGTCGGCATATTGGTAGCCGCCGCCGTGGGCCCCGGTACGGGCGGCGCCGCCCTCGCGGTCGCGTTGGTCTCCTGGCCCCCGCTCTCCGCGCACGCGGCGGCCCTGGTGCAGGAGGTGCGCGCGTCGTCGTTCCTGACCGCCCAGCGTGCCATCGGCGCCACCCCGTGGTGGATCCTGACCCGCCACGTCCTGCCGTCGGTGGCCGGCCCCGTCGCCCGGCACGCGGTCCTCCGCCTCCCCGGCATCGCCCTCGCCCTGGCCTCCCTGGGCTTCCTGGGACTCGGCGCCCAGCCGCCCGCCCCTGAGTGGGGCCTGCTGCTGGAGGAGTCCCGCGCGTACGTGGAGCGGGCCCCGTGGGCGGCGCTCACCCCAGCGGTCGCCCTCGCACTGCTGGCCGGTCTCGCCGTGGCGACCTCGGCGTACACGCAGGGAAGCACCGTCCGCGCCCGCCGCACGGCATCCGACCGCGCAGCCGCTCGACCCGGCTCCCCCGCCCACCCCTCACGGAAGGAGGCCTGCCTTGACAGCGACGCCACCTGACGCCGACGTCCTTCTCTCGGTACGCGAACTCGGTGTCACCCTGCACGGCGTCCCGGCCGTCAGTGGGCTGGCCTTCGACGTGCGCGCCAGGGAAGTTCTCGCCGTGGTCGGCGAGTCCGGCGCGGGCAAGTCCCTCACGGCACGTGCGCTGCTGGGCTCGGCCCCACGAGGCGCCCTGGTGACGGGGAGTGTGCGGCTGCGCCGCACGCCGGGCTCGTACGACGAACTTGTGGGGGCCCCGGCCTCGGTCCTCGCCGCCCTACGGGGCCGCCGCACGGCGCTCGTTCCGCAGGACGCCCTGTCCGCGCTCTCACCGGTGCACTCCGTGGGTGATCAACTCGTCGCGGCCGTACGGTCCGTGGCACGCGTCTCGCGGATGGAGGCGCGCGCGCGAGCGGTCGCCGCGCTCGACCGGGTGGGCATCGCGGACGCCGCACGCAAGGCGCGGGCGTATCCGCACGAGTACTCCGGCGGGATGCGCCAGCGCGCCGTCATCGCCATGGCCACGATCAACGAGCCGGACCTGCTCATCGCGGACGAGCCGACGACCGCGCTGGACCCGGGCCTCCAGGAGCAGGTGCTGCGCGTCCTCGGGGAGCAGCGCGAGGCGGTGGGCGCCGCCCTCGTCCTGGTCACGCACGAACTGGGGACGGTCCGCGACCGAGCCGACCGCGTGCTCGTGATGTACGCCGGACGCCAGGCCGAACAGGGCCCGGCCCGACGCGTATTGGACCACCCCGCGGCTCCGTACACAGCGGGGCTGCTGGCGTCACTGCCGCCGGGACGATCCGGTGGGCGCAGCGCGCGTCGGCGTCTCCCCACCATCCCCGGAGCCCCGCCCGCCTTCGACCGTCTCCCGCCCGGCTGCGCCTTCGCGGCCCGCTGTCCGCTGGCCGACGACCGTTGTCGACGCGAGGAGCCGCGGGCCCGCACGGTGGGCGACGGCCACGAGGTCTCCTGTCACCGCTGGGAGGACGTACCCCGTCCGGCGACCGAGTTGTTCCTGGAGCGGTCCGTATGAGCACGCCTGTGATCCCCCCGCAGCGCCGTACCGGGGACGATCCGCTGCTGGACGTTCGCGACCTGGTCGTGCGCTACGGTCCGGTCACCGCCGTGGACCACGTCTCCTTCGCCCTGGAGGCGGGCGAGACCCTCGCCCTGAACGGCCCCTCTGGATGCGGCAAGTCCTCGACGATCACCGCCGTGCTGCAATTGCGTCGCCCGGACGGGGGTGAGGTCCGCTTCGAGGGCCGGGAGCTGACCGCGCTCACCGAACGCGAGCTCCGTCCCCTCCGCCCCCGGATGCAGCCGGTGTTCCAGGACCCCTACGGATCACTCAGCCCTCGCCACCGCGTCCGGGACGCGTTGGCGGAACCATTGCGCGTCCAGGGACGCTGGGACGACACGGATGGCCCCGCCCGGGTCGCCGAGCTCCTCGAACGGGTCGGCCTGGACAGCGCCCACGGCGACCGCTTCCCGCACGAGCTGTCCGGCGGGCAGTGCCAGCGCGTGGGCATCGCACGGGCGCTGGCGTCCCAGCCCCGGCTCCTCGTCCTCGACGAGCCGGTCTCCGCCCTCGACCCGTCCGTCCGGGCCGGCATCCTCAACCTGCTCGCCGGACTTCAGGAAGACCTGGGGCTCGCCTACCTGTTCATCTGCCACGACCAGGCAGTCGTACGCCACTTCGCGGACCGTGCGATCGAGATGCGGGACGGGCGGCTCGTGGCGGGGTAGCCGTCAGCCGGTGCGACGGCCTGCCGGTCACCCGGAAGTTCGTAATGGGATCCATTTTCATGTAGCGTTCTGCTCGCACCCCCGAAGAGGGAGCACCATGGCCGTCCCCAAGACTGAGAGGAGCCCAGGATGACGCACGACCGGCTGCCGGTGACCGTTCTGTCCGGGTTCCTCGGCGCGGGGAAGACCACGCTGCTCAACCACGTGCTCGGTAACCGTGAAGGGCTGCGCGTCGCGGTCATCGTCAATGACATGAGTGAGGTCAACATCGACGCGGCGCTCGTGCGCGGCGGTGAGGCGGCGCTGTCGCGGACCGAGGAGCGCCTGGTCGAGATGACCAACGGGTGCATCTGCTGCACGCTCCGCGACGACCTGCTGGAGGAAGTGGAGCGGCTGGCCCGGGAAGGACGGTTCGACTACCTCCTCATCGAGTCCAGCGGCATCTCCGAGCCCATGCCGGTCGCGGCCACCTTCGCCTTCGCCCGCGACGACGGTGCCACCCTCGGTGACCTCGCGTGCCTGGACACCATGGTCACGGTCGTCGACGCCGCCAACTTCCTGCCCGAACTGGCCAGCGGCGATGAGCTCATCGAGCGCGGCCTCGACCAGTACGAGGACGACGAACGCACCGTCAGCGATCTGTTGATGGACCAGATCGAGTTCGCCGACGTCATCGTGCTCAACAAACTCGACCTGGTCGACGACACCGCCGCCGAGCGCCTGACGGCCACGCTCACCCGCCTCAACCCGGCGGCCCGGATCGTGCCCGCCGTGCACGGTCAGGTGGAGCTCAAGGAAGTACTCGGAACCCGGCTGTTTGATCTCGAACGCGCCCAGCAGGCCCCCGGCTGGGTCATGGAACTCAATGGCGACCACGTCCCGGAGACCGAGGAATACGGCATCTCCTCCACCGTCTTCCGCTCCGAACTGCCCTTCCACCCCGGGCGTTTGTGGCAGTTCGTGACCGCGGAGATGGACAGCGGCGCGTACGGGCAGATCCTGCGCTCCAAGGGGTTCTTCACCCTGGCCAGCCGGCCGCATGTGACGGGGCTGTGGTCGCAGGCCGGCTCCGTCGCCCGCTTCGAGCCCTCCGCCGCCCGTGACACCGACAGTCCGGCAGGCCAGGAGCTCGTCTTCATCGGCACACACCTGCACGCCGAGGTGCTCCGATCGGCGCTCACCGACTGCCTGATGGCGGACGGCGAGAGCCTCCCGACCGACGATCCGTTCCCCGCATGGGACACCTACGGCATCGACGACACCTGCGACCACGACCATCCCGAACACGCCGCACTCGTGGCGCGCCCCTGAGACTCCGGGCGGACGGTGGTCGCAGCCACGGCACCGCCCGCCCGGTACATCCCGTACCCACGGAGACCCAACCGGAAGGCGCGCATGACCTGCTGCCCCTGACTGGCGCGGTACTGCCCCCAGCCTGTTCGAGCGGTAGTCGCGGACTTACTACGAGCCTTCACGCCCCGTCCGTGCTTGGCCTGAGGGCAAATTGCCGCGACAGAGTGCGGTGGCCCTGACATGCTGCCCGTGAGGCGGCTGCGTGGTGAGT
Source organism: Streptomyces sp. NPDC002776 (assembly GCF_053592195.1). NCBI lineage: Bacteria > Bacillati > Actinomycetota > Actinomycetes > Kitasatosporales > Streptomycetaceae > Streptomyces > Streptomyces sp. NPDC002776. The sequence continues at coordinate 50,409 of NZ_JBSFVG010000012.1, forward strand.
GCCAGCCGTGTGCGGCGATACGGGAGTGCTGACTGATGAGTTGCACCTGGGGCCGGGAATGGTCGTGCTCGTCTACGGCTGCACCTTGGTGCTGGGACTGAGCCCGCACCGGCGGTTGCGCGTCCGTGCCGCCTAGCCAGCCTGCCACCGTGGCCCCGGCCCTGCTCGCAGGGCACCGCGGGTCAGGAGACGCAGAGACAGAATTCGTTGCCTTCAGGGTCCTGCCAGACTTGCCACAGGTCCTCGTGCATCTCTCCGACCGCCGTGGCTCCCAGCGCCGCGGCACGGGCGACGGCCTCAGGGAAATCATCGGCGACCAGGTCCACGTGGACGCGGTTCTTCGCCGTCTTCGACTCGGGGACGCGCTGGAGGGCAAAGCCAGGGCCGAGACTGATCCAGTCCTCCTCACGACGGGTCACCTCCAGATCGAGCAACCCACTCCAGAACCGGGCCAGACGATCGAGGTCCACAGCGTCGACGACGATGCCGCCAAGACGAATGCCCATGTTCTTTCCTTGTGTTGACGACCGACGACCTGGCCAGGACGACCAGGGTATCGATCTCCTCCGAACCGAGGAGTGCAGAGGATGATGGAGGGAATGACCAACGTGACCAGGCGAGCCGAATTCTTCACGGGCAACGACGATGACCCCCGCTTCAGCGGCCCTGCGACCGGCGACGAGCGGCAGATGCTCGTCGGCATTCTCCAGGCACAGCGTGCGACTCTGGAGCTGAAGTGCGCCGGCCTGGAAGAGGAGTTGTCACTGCGGGCCGTCGAGCCGTCCACGCTCTCTTTGCTCGGTCTGGTCCGGCACCTCGCGGATGTGGAACGCCGATGGTTCCGGAAGGTGCTGGCCGGAGAGGACGCAGCACCTCTCTTCTCGTCGAAGGCGGACCCTGACGGGGACTTCGACGGTGCAGTGTCCGACCCCGCGGTCATCGCGGCGGCGTGGGAGGCGTGGCGCTCGGAAGTGACCTTCGCCGACCACTTCGTCGCCGAAGCACCTGACCTCGACGTCGAGGGCAGCGACGAGTGGCGCGGCACTGTCTCGCTGCGCTGGGTGCTCATACACATGGTGGAGGAGTACGCGCGACACAACGGCCACGCCGACCTGCTTCGGGAGCGGATCGACGGAGCGATAGGCGTGTAAGCGCAAGTCCCGATCCCGGCGAGGGAGGGTACGGAGCAGGACGGTGTGGAATCTGATGAGCGAGGAAGTCCTGCTCCGGTAGCCACGATGGGGCCGCTGTACAGGCACACCCACACCGCCCGTGTCACACTCCAGCACCATTGCGTGACGGTGCGTCGTGATCCGGGCGGTGTCCGCCTTCCGACGCGGGGCTGATCGTGAGCCGGACACGTGGCCCATTACGGTTGTCTCATGGGGACACCTAGAGGGCCGCGTGGCTCGTACGCGGCGGGGCAGGCGAGGCGGCCGCAGATCCTGGAAGCGGCCATGCGGCGGTTCGGCCAGGACGGCTACCACAACACCTCGCTCGCCCGCGTTGCGCGGGACGCCGGTCTCACCGACGCGGGGTTGCTGCATCACTTCGGGGGCAAGCAGCAGTTGCTCCAGGCAGTCGTCGAGTACTGGCACCACCAGATGGACGAACGGTGGCTGCGGGTGACCGGCTCCGTACGGGACGCCTTCCGGTGCCATGTCGAGGACATGGAGGAGGCGCTGCGCATGCCCGGCATCATCGAACTGTCCGTGGTGCTCGCCGCCGAGGCCACCGCGGAGGGCCACCCCGCGCACGACTTCTTCTCCGAGTGGCAGGAGAAGGGAGTCCGGGAGCTCACCGACCGGCTGCGCGCGGCGAGCGAGTCCGGTGAGCTCAAGCCCGATCTCGACCACGAGGCGATCGCGCGGGAGTGCGCGGCCGTCGACGCGGGGCTGCGGTTGCAGTGGCTGGCCAGCGGCCGTGCCTTCGACCTCGCCGGGGTCGCGCGTTCACATCTGGACCACCTGCTGCGGACCATCTCGGCCGACGGCAAGGGGCTGTGAGCAGGCCGGGGCCAAGCTACACCCCCGGTTCACTCCCGCGGTGCGTAACGCAAGCCGTGCCCGAAGGCGAACAGCGGGTCGCGGCTCTCCTGCGGCACATCCGGCCGGCCGGCCCTGACCTCTGCCATCGACCGCGGCAGCTGGAACGGCAGCCGCCCCACGGGCTCGGCCCGGCCGAACAGTACGTCCAGCAGCGCCCGGTCGCCCGCGCCGAACGCGGCGAGCAACGCCGCGCAGCGGTCGGCGATCTCCGGGATGACGGCCGGCCGCTCCAGGTGGACGGCGACGACGGTGGGCACCGTGTCCAGCAGCGTGAGGATCTCCTTCAGCCGGTCCTCGTCGAAGTCGAGCCGCCCCGCGTGGAAGAAGGACTCGAACAGACCGGGGCGCGGCTCGTGCGGGGTGGCCAGCCGCAGCACCGCGAGGTCGGCGTCGGCGGGGTCGGCGACGAGTGAGGCGTACTCGGCGGCCACGGCCGGGTCGACGCCTTCGACGTACAGGCGCGGGGTCCCGGTCAGCGGCAGCAGGGCGTCGCCGTTCTTGAGCAGCGTGAGGCCGGAGCGCTGGGCTGCCTCCCCGGCGGCGCGGAAGTCGGTGCGGCCGACGACGGCCTCGGCCGCGTCCACGTCGACGTAGCGCCGCTCGTCGAACAGGCCGAGGCGGAACTTCTCGGCGAGCAGCCGGGCGGCTGAGGCGTCCAGGCGGGACTCCGCGAGCTGTCCGTGCCGGACGAGGTCGGCGACCAGCTCGGAGCAGGATTCGCCGCCGATCTGGTCGGCGCCCGCGTGGAAGATCCGCAGGACGCGTTCGGCCGGGGTCAGGTCCTCCACGCCCCAGGCGCGGGCCAAGTGCGGTTCGCCCATGACGAGTTGGTCGGTCACCAGGCCCCAGTCGGTGCAGACGATGCCGTCGAAACCGAGCTTGTCGCGCAGCAGTCCGGTGATGATGTCCTTGTTGAAGCCGAAGCCGACCTCCTCGTGGCCGGTGCCGACGGGCTTGCCGTAGTACGGCATCACCTGCGTCGCCCCGGTGGCGATGGCCGCCTCGAACGGCTTGAGGTGGTAGTCGAAGAAACCGCCCGGGTACACCTGCTCCTTGCCGTAGGGGAAGTGCGGGTCCTCGCCGTCCTTCTGCGGGCCGCCGCCCGGGAAGTGCTTGACCATCGCGGCGACGCTGTCGTGACCGAGACCGCCGCCCGGTCCGCGCAGGCCCTCGATGTACGCGGCGACCAGGCGGGACGTCAGGTCGGCGTCCTCGCCGAACGTGCCGGAGATGCGGGCCCAGCGCGGCTCGGTGGCCAGGTCGATCTGCGGGTGCAGCGCGACGCGCAGGCCCACGGCCACGTACTCGCGGCGTACGGTGTCCGCGTACCGGCGCACCAGGTCGGCGTCGCCGACGGCCGCCAGGCCGAGCGTCTCGGGCCACTGGGAGAAGGGCCCGGCCATCATCGCGGTGCCCGGGTTGTCGGTGAACGCGTGCCGCGGGTCGGTGGAGAGGGTGACCGGGATGCCCAGCCGGGTGTGGGCGGCCCGTTCCTGGAGCCGGTTGTGGAAGGCGGCCATCTCGCGGGGGGAAGCGGCGCCCAGGACGTTGAAGTGCGTCATCCGGCTCTCGGAGAGCATCTGCTCGGCGGTGCGCCCGGCCGGCGCGGCCTGCGGGCCGGGGCCGATCACGTGGTGGAAGACCAGCCCGGCCTTCTCCTCCACCGTCATGCGGGGCAGCAGGTCCGCGACGCGCTCCTGCACGCCGCGGGCGGGGTCCTGGTACGGGTGGGTCACTGCTGCTCCTCGGCGGCTGCGGGGATGGGGTGGGGGATGCAGAAGCTGTGGCGGCCCGGTCCGGCCTCGACGGGCTCGGCGCCCGGCAGGTGGACCTCGGCGGTGGTGCCGGGCGGCACCAGGACATCGGCGTGCAGGGAGGGCCCGGCGATGCGCCAGAACACCTCGGCGCGGCCGTACGGCGTGTCGTGTGCGGCCTTCGCCCAGGTCAGGCCGCCGCCGGGACGGGGCCGGACCAGCAGGCGCCGGTAGCCGGGCGCGGCCGGGGCGAGTCCGGCGACCGTGCGGTGGATGAAGTCGGCGACCGCGCCCAGCGCGTAGTGGTTGAACGAGGTCATCTCACCGGGGTTGACGTGCCCGTCGGGCAGCATGCTGTCCCAGCGTTCCCAGACGGTCGTGGCGCCCATGTCCACCTGGTAGAGCCAGGACGGGCAGGACCGCTCCAGCAGCAGCCGGTACGCCGTGTCCAGGTGCCCGGTGGCGGTGAGCGCGTCGCACACGAGCGGGGTGCCGAGGAAGCCGGTGCCGATGCGGTGGCCGCGTGCGGCGACCAGGGCGGCGAGCCGGTCACCGGCGGCGGCCTGCTCGGCCGGTTCCTCCAGCAGGCCGAAGCTGAGGGCCAGCGCGTACGCGGTCTGCGTCTCCTCGGTCAGCCGACCGCCTGCCGCGTGGAAGCGGCCGCGGAAGGCGTCGCGCACCGCGTCGGCGAGGGTGTCGTAGCGCAGCGCGTCGTCGAGGTCGCCGAGGACTTCGGCGCTGCGGGCGAGCAGGCGGGCGGAGCGGGCGAAGTAGGCGGTGGCGACCAGGGCGGAGGAGGTCACGGCCTTCCCCGGGGCCTCGGGAGGGGCCGTGGGGTCCAGCCAGTCACCGAACTGGAAGCCCTCGCCCCAGATCCGGTCCGGCCCGGCGATCTCCTCGACGGCGTCGACCCACGCCCGCATCGAGGGGTACTGCTCGCGCAGTGCGTCGGTGTCGGCGTACCGCTCGTACAGCACCCAGGGCACGATGACGGCGGCGTCGCACCAGCCGGCCATCGGCGGGTTGCCGGGCGGCAGCGGGACGTCGGCGATGACCGGGATGGCGGGGGTGAACACCGGTGGAATGCCGTGCTCGTCCTCGCTCTGGTCGGCGGCCAGGTCGCGCAGCCAGGACCGCAGGAAGGCGCGCACGTCGTACAGGAACGCGGCCGTGGGGGCGAAGACCTGCACGTCTCCGGTCCAGCCGAGGCGCTCGTCGCGCTGCGGGCAGTCGGTGGGTACGTCGAGGAAGTTGCCGCGCATGCCCCATACGACGTTCTCGTGCAGCCGCTGCAGGGCAGGGTCGGAGCAGGAGAACCAGCCGGTGCGGCGCAGGTCGCTGTGGAGGACTACGGCGGTGACGTCGTCGGGTGTCACCGGGCCGGGCCAGCCGTCGATTTCGGCGTAGCGGAAGCCGTGGAAGGTGAAGCGCGGCTCCCACTCCTCCGCGTCCGTGCCGCCGCGCAGGGTGTACCGGTCGGTGGCGGCGGCGGTGCGCAGCGGCCGGACGCACAACTCGCCATCCTGATCGAGGACTTCGGCGTGGCGCAGGGTGACCGTGCGGCCGGCCTCGCCGCGCACCCGGATGCGCAGGCGCCCGACGAGGTTCTGTCCGAAGTCCAGCAGCGCGCGACCGCCGGGCAGCGCGGTGACCGCGACGGGCCGGACGGTCTCGACGCGGCGCACGGGCGGGCTGTCGGCGGGGAAGAGGACGGTGGTGTCGAAGTCGAGGACGCGCACCGGGTGCCAGGCGCGGTCGTCGAAACCGGGCTCGCTCCAGCCGGGCTGTTCGCGGCGCGCGTCGTGGTGCTCGCCCTCGTACAGGCCGGCGGAGAGCACCGGGCCGTAACAGGCGCGCCAGTCGGGGCCGGTGGTGACGGTCTGGGTCGTGCCGTCGGCGTACTCCACGCGCAGTTCGGCGAGGAGGCCGGTGTCCGGGCCGTAGATGTCGCGGGTGCCGCCGTTGAAGCCGAGCCGGCCCCGGTACCAGCCGTCCGCGAGGTGGGCGCCCCAGGCGTTCGTGCCGGTGCGCAGCAGCCCGGTCACGTCGAAGGAGTGGAAGCGGTGGCGGTGGCGGTAGCTGGTCCAGCCCGGGGCCAGGACGTGGTCGCCGACCACGCTGCCATTGAGCTCCAGCTCGTAGACGCCCAGCGCGGTGACCGTCAGCCGGGCCGCTCGCACGCCTGGCCGTACGGCGAACTCGCCCCGAAGCAGGGCGGCCGGGCGGGCCGCCTCGTCGGCGGACGGGGTCTCCTCGGGCGGGCGGGGGCTGATGACCTGGGCGGTCCAGTGGTGGTGCGACATCGGTGCCTTTCTCAAGGCCCGGCGCACACGGGGGTGTGGCCGGGCCGGACCAGGAGGGGTGCGTCAGACCGCGGAGGGTGCCTCTTCGGCCTCCTCCTCGGGTTCGCGCAGCGGGGGGATCAGCAGGCCGATGGCGAGGGCCAGCGCACTGAACAGGGCGCCGACCCAGAAGGCCGAGGTGTAGCCGCTGTCGCCGTAGAAGGCGGTGCCCTCGAGGACCGTGCTGTCGGAGGCGAGGGCGGCGAACATCGCGGCGCCGAACATCGCGCCGAAGACGTGGGTGAGCATGGTGAGCATGCCGCTGCCCAGGCCCTGCTCGTCCGGGGAGACCGCACCGACGACCAGTACCGGCGCGGCGGCGACGACCAGGCCGCTGCCCAGGCTGGCCACGCACATCGTCCACGTCAGCTGGACCGCGCCGTCGTGGTAGAGGCCCGCCAGCAGGTAGCCGAGGCCCATGATCGCGACTCCCGCCCACCAGATCAGGCGGGTGTCCACCCCGCGCAGGAAGCGGCTCGCGACCAGGCCGGTGACGAACAGCAGCAGATTCCAGGTGACGCCGACCGTGGCGCTGTGCTGGGCGGTCCAGCCGAAGCCGGCCGAGACGCCGGGGATGTGCGGATAGAGCGCCAGCAGGATGGCAACGACGGGGGCGGTGTAGGCGGCCGCCTGGGCGAGGGCGCCGGAGACGACGGTCGCCGCGACCGAGCGGCGGCGCAGGACCCCCAGGTCGAGGATGGGGTGGCTGCTCGCCCGTTCCACGAGGAGGAAGCCGGCCAGGGCGGCAACTCCGGCCGCGAGCCAGGCCAGGGTCTTGGCGCTGTCCCAGCCCCAGGACTGCCCCTGTCCGACGGCGTAGACAAGGATGGCCAGGCCGCTGCCGAGGACGATGCCACCGAGCCAGTCGAAGCCGGATTCGAAGGCGTGCTTGGGGGTCTCGGGCACGAGCGTCGCCACGAGGACGAAGGAGACGGCGGTGGCCCCGGCCAGGAACCACATGGCGCCCTTGTAGCCCCAGTCGTCGATCAGCCAGCCGGCCAGGAAGGGCGAGCCGAGGGCGACCAGGCCGAGGCTGCTGCCCAGGATGCCGCTGGCGGACTTGACCAACCGACCGGGGAAGATGTCGCGCACCGCGGGAAAGGCGAGTGCCGGGAAGGGGCCGTAGCAAGCGGCCAGGCCGCGGCCGACCAGCACCATCTCGAAGCTGCCCGCGGTTGCGGCGATGACGTCTCCCACGACGCCGAGGGCGATCATGCCGAGCATGATCCGCTTCTTGCCGTACAGGTCGCCCAGCTTGATGACGAACGGGCTCAGCAGGGCGGAGACCAGCGTCACGATGAGGGAGAACCAGGCCACCTGCGTCGTGTGGAAGCTCTGTGCCACGTCGGCGGTGGCGTTGGAGCCGAGGATGCCCACCGTCACCAGCAACTGCGTGGGCCAGATGAGGGCGATCAGGACGCCCACCAGTCGCGGGGTCCACTTCTGGCCATGCGGGGCGGGTGCTGCATCGAGCGAGGGGCTCGCTGACGTCGGTGTCACGAGTCCGCTCCTTTCAGGGATCAGCCGGGCGCAGGTGGGGGTGGTGAGGGCAGCGCCGTCGAGGGAAAGGCCATGTGGCCGCAACACGACAGAAACGTTTCAGCCGTGCGCTCGATGATGAATCCCAACACTTAGTGTGCACTAGGCTTTCGCGGTGTGACTCACGTCACTCCGGGAGGCGTGGTGGGTTACTCGTGAAGGTGAGTGACCCGGCCACCACCGCACGACTCACGGCTTGCGGAACTGCTCCACCAGCGCCACGTATCCGCTGGCGCCGTGACCGGCGGCCGCCGCTCGCTCGGCCAGCGCTTTGACGAGCCTCGGCAGTTCGGCGTTGACGCCGAGCGACTCGCTCTCCTGGACCACCTGCGCCATCGCCGTCAGGTGGGTGTCGATGGTGCCGTCGTCGGCCGGGTAGACGCCGCTGTCGGCCTGCCGCGCGTAACCCGGCAGCCAGCCGGCCACCGTGTCGATCGCCGTCTGCGCGATGGGGAGATACGCCGTGGCGGACACACCGGTCGTGCCGAGTATCGCGGCGGCGTTGAGGAATCCGTCGAGCATGCCCCACATGAGGACGAGCGTGGCCATCTCGTGCGTGGCCGACAGTCCGGGGTCGTCGCCGAGGTGGAGGCCCGTACCCAGACTGCCCAGGGTTGACTCGTGAGCGTCGTACAGCGGTCGCGGCCCGCTGTAGGCGAGCACGGCGTCGGCCGTGCCGACGGCCTCCGGGACGGCCATGATCCCGCCGTCGAGATAACCGCCGCCGCGGCGCGCCACCTCCTGGGCGAGTGCTCTGGCGCGCGAGGGCGTGCCCGAGGTCAGGTTCACCACGACCCGACCGTCGAGCGGTCCATCGAGGACGTCCGCCACGGCGTCGTAGTCCGACACGCAGACCACCACGAGCGGGGCGGACGCAATCGCGGCCGCCGGGGACTCGGCGAGCACCGCGCCCCGAGCCACGAGGTCGTCGGCCTTGGCCGCCGTGCGGTTCCACACGGTCGTCGGGTGCCCCGCGCGCAAGAACGCCCCGGCGAGGGCGCCGCCCATCAGCCCGAGACCCAGAACCGTGACGGGTGTGCCAGTGCGCATCATGTGCTCCTTCGCTGATCGGTGGCACAATCGTCAACCTTCACACCGGTATGAAGGTCAAGGGGGAACGCGCATGCTGATCGGGGAGCTGAGCCGGCGGACCGGAGTGAACTCGCACCAACTGCGGTACTACGAGGCGCAGGGCCTGCTGGTGCCCGACCGCGCCGACAACGGCTACCGCGAGTACGGCGAGGACGCCGTGCTGACCGTGACCCAGATCAGGAAACTGCTCGACGCCGGGCTGTCGACCCAGGAAATCGGGTACCTCCAGCCGTGCGTCACCGGCGCGGCCCCCGATCTGAAGCCCTGCCCGGAGACCCTGCACCTGCTGCGGGCACGCATCACCGGACTGGACGAGCAGATCGACACGCTCGTCCAGTCCCGTCAGACATTGCGCGAGTACCTGGCGATCACGGAGCAGCGGATGGCCAGTTAGCACGCCACTTGCAGTTCGGTATCTCTGCTGGCTTGAGGCAGAGCTAAGGGCGCTGCCTCAAGCGGTCGACGATCGCCCAGTCCACCACGTGCGACAGCTGGACGTACGTCTTCTTCCCCGAACGCGAGGTCCGCTCGGCGCGGAAGCCCAGGAACTCATAGGACTCCGGGTCGAAGATGAGGTACTTGCCCTTCTCGGACGGGCCGTCAGGGTAGGAGATCCCCACCCCGCGGCGCCCGGCGGAGTCCTTCATCCGCGGGGTGGCCTTGACCCCTGGCACCAGGGCCAGCGCCGCGTACGCGGCCGGACGCAGGCCCTCGGGCAGCACCGGCCACTTCAACAGCTCGCCGAGCATGAAGTAGGCGTCGTACCAGTCCCAGGCGGTGAATTCGTCGATCGGCTTGTCGGACGTGCCGACGGCGATGATGCCCTGGATGAGCTGCTCGGGGTCAGTGGGCAGCTTCTTCAGCGCGCTCCATTCCCGAGGCGGCCACACGCCCTCGTTCTTCCCCATGGGCTCCTCCCAGATCACCCGGCCGAGCTCCATGGTCAAGGATCGCTGGGAACCGTCCACCGAGTCCCAGTTCACGTCCACATACGACTTGACCGCACCGGTCTGCTGCTCCGTCTCCTGGATGACGCGCTTCGAGTAGATGAACTGGTCATCGCGCGGCGCCACAGGCTTCTCATGCCTGCTCGCCAGCGCTGCTGCCCCGTTGAGCACCGTCACGGCGCCGGCGTTGCGCATCCGCGGGGCGTTCGAGCCCGGGTGATCGGTGCGGCCGCCCTCGTCGGCGCCGTCCGGGGCGATCAGTACCGCCGTGCCCGTAACCGCCACGGTGACCACCGCGGCTGCCGCGAGGCGCAGCACATGGCGGCGGCCGGGTGCGGTGTCAGGGTGCCGCTGCGTGCGCGTCATCGTGTTGAGCAGTCGGTGGCGGGCCTGCGCCCGGGCCTCTTCGGTGAGCGGGGCCGCGTCCGCGTTCCAGTCCCGCAGGAGTTCAAGTTCGTCACTCATCGCCGGATGCCTCTCGCAAGATGGTGGGATCGGATCCGCCCAACGCTTCGCGCAGTTTGCTGCGAGCCCGGTGCAGCCGTGATCTGACCGTGCCGATGGGCACACCGAGGGCCTGGGCCACCTCCTCGTAGCCGAGACCGCCCCACGCCACCAGCAGCAGTACGTCCCGGTGCCGCGCGGGCAGCGCGGCCAGGGCCGCCGCCAGTTCACGGCGTACGGCCTGTGCCCCTACCCGGGCCGCGGCCCGGTCGGCCAGCGGCTCCTCGTGGTCGGCGGGAGCCGAGACGCGGGCCAGGGTCTTGAACCGGCGGGCCTCGGCGCGCCGGTGCCGGCCGACCAGGTTGGTCGCTATGCCGAACAGCCAGGGCCGGGCGTCGTCGCCCGTGGCGCGCGCGGGGTCGTACCGGTGCCGCTGCTGGAACGCAGTGGTGAAGGTGTCCGCCATGAGGTCGTCGGCCGGCTCGTTGCCGAGCCGACGGGCCAGGTAACGGTGTACCGCATCCGCGTGCCGGTCGAAGAGCACGGCGAATGCCTCGGGCTCATCCCGGGACCGCGCAATGACCAAGGCATCGCTCTCCGCCCCCGTGCGGACGCCTGGTTCGACGGTCATCGGGGCTCCTCTCATCTTGGGAATGCTTCGAAGGCTTGGGCTTTCACCTCTCTTTCGCCCCTCGCCCCGATCCAGTTCCCTCAGGCCCCTTGGCCCCTGACCGCTGGCCCCGCTACGGCGCCCCTGTCGGGCAGGCACTGCGGCTGAAGCGGGCAGCTCTGGGGGTGGACCGCGAACGCGTGGTGCCCCAGGGGCACTTCCCGGGACGGGCATCCCGGGGGCAGTGCGCGTGGCACTGGCGGTGGTACGGCAGGCAGCTGAACGGCGCGCGGCCACGGAGGCTGCTACGGGCACCCCGCCGCGATCGTCACGTCAAGCCACTGAGGGAGCGTCGCCGGGGCGGGGCGGTCTCGTCCGTACTGGCAGATCCGCTGTCCGATCGGCCATGTTCAACACCCCGGCAGACGCGGAGGCGCGGGAGGTCCCAGCTCTCAGACAGCGGCCCTCGGATTCGTAGAGTGAGCGGCGCGGCGGTATTCGGCGTTGATGCGCTGGGCTTCCTCGAGCTGGTCTTCGAGAATCACGATGCGGCAGGCGGCCTCGATGGGCGTGCCCTGGTCGACGAGTTCGCGGGCGCGGGCGGCGAGGCGCAGTTGGTAGCGGGAGTAGCGGCGGTGGCCGCCGGCGGAGCGCAGCGGGGTGATGAGGCGGTGCTCGCCGATGGCACGGAGGAAGCTCTGGGTGGTGCCGAGCAGGTCGGCTGCCCGGCCCATGGTGTAGGCGGGATAGTCGTCGTCATCAAGACGGTCGAGGGTGGCGTCTGCTGTCATTGCACCTCTTTGCTCTTTTTATGGAACGCGTCGAGGGGTCCGGGTGCCGATACCGGCACCCGGACCCCGAAGGAACTGCTACACCATCCGCCGGCCTTGGTACTGCGCCGGCCTTCTTCTTCCGCCGACCCGACCGAACTGCTGTCGGGGACGCGGGGATCGCGGTTGCTTGACCGGAGACCACCTCACTATCGATGTCCTGCGGTACCCGGGCTCAGCAGTTCCGCCCGGGCGATCCTGATGGTGTCTTGCTCCTCCGTTCTTCCTCGGGTCAATCACTTGCACATACGGGGTACTGCGTACTGCTGGTGATGCGAACTGCTCCCGGTGCGCGCGTCCGCAGCCAACGCCTTCACCGAGGTACTGCTCACTGACTTCACTGCGGGGTACTGCTCACGGCGGCCCCTGATCACTGCGGGCCACCCGGTCCGGTCGTCAGTCCCGTCACCGTCCTGCACAGCCCTGGCTTCGGAACTCCACCACCGCACCGTCCTGCGTACTGCAACTGCGGGTACTGCTGCCGGCAGTTCATCTCTGCCAGGCCTTGCTGTCTCTCTGGGTTACGAGAGAAACCATAACCAGACGGCAGGCCAATGTCTACTCCCGCCACGATAGATTTCTGCGCGTTCGACAGGGAGGTAATCCACCTCGAACAGTGACGAGGGCGGCGCCTGTTGTCAGATGGGGGACCAAACCCTCGTTGTCAGAGGCTCCTGGCAACATCACCGCCAGGAACGCCACCCGTACCACCCCGCCGCGGCCGGTCGACGTGCGCGCGGTCTTTCCTCAACTGGCCCCTCTGGCACGCACGGCGATCCGGTTGCACCCCCGGCCGGGCGCACCCTCACCGCAGGACAGTTCGATCGGTGGGCCATTGCTGTGGCCCACCGACGAGCCGTGGCCGCATTGCGACGTCCCGCACACCGAAGCGTCCGACCTGCTGGCGGAGGTACGGCTGCGACGGCGACACCAGGCGAGGGTGGCGATGACCACGGACGGCGATCCGCGCGCCGCCCAGCACGCGCCGGAGGAGCAGGCGCTCCTGGAGCAGATCGACGAGGACATCCAGTGGCCCGACGGCCCGGTCCCCATGCTGCCCGTGGCCCAGTTGTACGTGCGGGACATCCCCCTGCTGCGCCCGCCCGGCCAATCCGGCGCCGATGTGCTCCAGGTGCTGTGGTGTCCCTTCGACCACCCTCCGGAGAGCTACATGCCCAGGACCGCACTCTCCTGGCGGTCCACGGCCGATGTCACCGACATCCTCACCTCACCGCCGGAACCGCCCGTAGTAGAACTCGACGTCTACGTGCCCGAGCCATGCGTGCTCGCGCCGGAGCAGGTGACCGAATACCCCAACCCCATGGAGTTGAGCACGGAGCTGCGCGAGCAACTGGGCGACTGGAGCAGGTGGCAGGCGGCCGGATCCGGGGTCGACGACGCCTACACCTCCCACCCAGAGTCTTTCTACGACAGCCACCTGTCCGTCTCCCCCGGCTGGAAGGTCGGCGGCTGGCCCCAGTGGGGCTACACCGACCCGGTCCCCCGGCTCTGTCAGGCCTGCGGCACCGAGATGGACCCGCTGCTCACACGCGGTCCGGATCGGCAGCGGTTACAAGCAGCAGCTCTCCATCTGTCCGGCGGCGCTGCACCATCCCCACACCGAGCTGATGCAGTAGCCGGCCGCATCGCCCAGGTGGGTCCGCGGCAGCTCTCCGGTCCGCGATCCGACCTCGCTGTCGTTTCCGTCCAAGACAGCCGACACGGCCGCGCACTAGCTTGAACCCATCAGCTCGCCCGATCTTGAGGAGACAGCACCATGCGTGACCTGGTCTACACCGGCTTCATGTCGCTCGACGGCGTCGTGGACTCGCCCGGCGGGACGGAGGAGGGCCACCGCAGCGGCGGCTGGGTCGTCAACGACCTGGAGTTCGTCCCCGAAGCCTGGTCGCTGAAGGGCGAGGAACTCGCCGACACGACGGCGCTGATGTTCGGGCGCCGCAGCTACGAGGCGTTCGCGCAGGTCTGGCCCGACTCGGAGGACCACGCCGCCTACAAGGAGCTGCCCAAGTTCGTGGTGTCGTCCACGCTGTCCGACGACGCCCTCGTCGACGGGTGGGGACCGACGACGATCCTGCGCTCGACCGAGGACATCGCCGCACTCAAGAAGAGCGAGGGCGGCGCGATCTTCATCCACGGCAGCGCCGAGCTGGCCCGGCGGCTGTCGGACGCGGGCCTGATCGACCAGTACAACCTGCTCGTCTTCCCCGTGCTGCTCGGCGCCGGGAAGAGCGTGTTCGGCCGAGCCGACCGCGCCAAGCAGATGCTGACGCTGCGGGAGTCGCAGAGCTACTCGAACGGGATCTTGAAGCTGGTCTACGACGTCAAGCGCTGATCCGTATCGAGGGCGATCGCGCCACCGGCGCCCTCACGCAGCTGCTTGGTGGTGCGCCCTACGTAGGAGCGCAGCGCCCGGGCCAGGTGCGGCTCGTCGAAGTAGTCCAACTTGGTGACGACATCGGCGGCCGCGCTGCCGGCCGCCAGCAACTCGGCCGCGGTGCGGGCGCGTTCGATCTGCCGGACGGCGCCGCGCGTCAGCCCGGTCGCGGCACGGAACCGGCGTTCGACCGTGCGCTCCGAGACAGCAGGGTGGTGGCCTCGCAGCACCTCGGCGATGAGCGGGTCGCGGACCACGATCCCCGCCCGGACGAGACGCTCGACCAGGGCCTCGGCGTCGTCGGGGCCGGGCGTCTCCCAGCGCGCGCCGTCCAGGCGGAACGCCCGGCGCGTGGTGTCGGGGAGCTCTAGGCCGCCGTCGACCAGCGTTGCCATGGGCACGGCCCGCAGCGAGGTGCCCACGGCGAACTCGATGCCCGTGAACTTCGCGCCCTGGGGCACCGATGCCGTGCCGGTCCGAGTCTCGGGACCGGTGATGGCCGCGTACGCCTGGCCTTCCTGCTCCCAGAACACCAAGCCCCAGCGCACCCCCGCCACCGACGTCATCGCCGTGACCTGCTCGCTCGTGCAGGTCCACACGGTGTCGACCCACGGCGAGTCGGATTGGCGTATCTCGAAGCGCAGTTTCACGGGCGCAGGATACGCCGCGTCGCCGGATCCGAGGGCCCACCGAACAGATTGCGACGCTCCCTGGCAAGGGCCCTCAAGGGCTGACAGGCGGCACAGCGCCGACCGACCCGGCTACAGGCAGAAGACCGCCTTGAGCCTCCTCCGTCCAACCGACCGCGGCGACATGACAGGACAAACGCCTGTAGGACAGGCTCTAGCATGGCGCCCATCGGGTGGTGGGCGGTCCTGCGGTGCGCGTGGTCGTGCTCATGGGCGGCTCTGCCCGTCCGGCTGCGACTGACAGCAGTGACTACGGGGGAGCTTCAATGTTCGGAATCATCAGGCCATGCCGTCATCGCCTGGGCGAGGGCATGCGTACTGAGTGGATGGCGCATCTGTGCGGGCTGTGCCTGGCGCTGCGCGGCGAGTACGGGCAGTTCGCACGGGTGGCCACCAACTACGACGGACTGATCGTCTCGGTGCTGACCGAGGCGCAGTCGGAGCGCACCGGCGACTGGCGGCGAGGCGTCGGCCCGTGTCCGCTGCGCGGGATGCGGTCGGCGGACGTGGCGCAGGGTGAGGGCGCCCGGCTGGCGGCGACGGTGTCGCTGGTGCTGGCCGCGGCGAAAGTACGTGACCATGTGGCCGACGGCGACGGTCTGTTGGGCCGCCGCCCCGTGACGCTGGCGGCGCGCCGGATCGCCCAGGGCTGGGACCGTGCGGGTGCCGTGGGCGGCGAACGGCTCGGCTTCGACACGGCGGTCCTCATCGCCGCGGTCGAACGGCAGTCGGAGATAGAGCGGCTGACCGGCTCGGGCGACTCGCTCCTGACGGTCACGGAACCGACGGAGACGGCAACTGCCGCCGCCTTCGTGCACACCGCGGTACTCGCCGGCCGCCCCGGCAACATTGAGCCGCTCGCGGAGGCCGGCCGCCTGTTCGGTCGGTTGGCGCATCTGCTCGACGCGGTGGAGGACCTGGCCGCGGACGAGTCGGCCGGGGCATGGAACCCGATCGCCGTGACCGGCGCGGACCGCACGGAGGTGCGTCGGCTCTGCGACGACGCCGTCCACGGGATCCGACTCGCCTTGTCCGACGCCGAGTTCATCGACGGGCGGCTGGCGCGGGCGCTGCTGGGTGGCGAGCTGGAACGTGCCGTCGAGCGCGTCTTCGACTCGCGGCATCGTCACCACCGGCACCACCACGAGGCACGGGGCCCGCGTGTGCTTCCCTGGCTGGGCCGCCGTACCGCGACCCAGCCGCCCGCGGAGGCTGACACGGGCGCCGCCTGCGGCGTCGGGGCGCTCACCGGCGCGGGGCCGGAAGGCGCCGGGATGGCGTCGGGCCGGCCTGCGGACGGGCAGTGTCGGCGGTGCGATCAGTGGCGCGAGTTGTGCCGCGATTGCGGCTTGTGCCACAGCTGCTGCACCTGCGATCTGGAGGATGCCGCAGAGGAGGCCGCGGATGCCTGGCAGTTCGAAGGCAAGGGGACCTCTCGTCGGGACGACTCCGGCGGTGACGGCTGGTCCGGTGGACGGGGCGGCGGCAACTCGGGCGGGTCCTCCGGCGGGTCGGGTGGGGGCGGCCGGGGATCCGGTGGTTCCGGTGGCGATTCGGGAGACGGCTGCTGCGGTGGCGAGAGCTGCTGCGACTGCTGCTGCTGAAAGCTGACCCGGGATCGGCGTGACCGTCGTGGCGCTTCAAGCCTGCGCCCCGGCGGTCACCGGCGCAGGACGCCCGGCCGGTGGCCGCGACCGCATGGTGCCGTCACGTCCTACGCGACTGCGAACCGCCTCACCCGGACCGGCTCCATCGTGGGCACACCCGCGTTCACGCACCGACCGTCGCGTTTCACCCGATATGCGAAAACGGGTGTGGGAGTGCCGAACCGCTGCCCCGCGACGTGCTCGCCCTCCACCCACCCTCACCCACCCCGCTTGTGAGCGCTCTCACGCGTCCGTCGGCTGTCGATATCCTGACCGCCCCGCTTCGCCGCAGACCGAACGTGCCCCAGACGAGGGAGTGCCCGCCTTGCCCGAGCCGATCATGGGGTCCCGCCCCACTCTGGAAGCCGTCGCAGCCCGCGCGGGCGTCTCCCGGGCTACCGCGTCCCGTGTGGTCAACGGGGGTGCGGGGGTGCGCGCCCCACTGGTCGACAAGGTGCGCCAGGCGGTCGAAGAACTCGGCTACGTACCGAATCACGCGGCCCGCACCCTCGTCACGCGGCGCAACGGCGCGGTGGCCGTGATCATCGCGGAGCCGGAATTCCGGATCTTCTCCGACCCGTTCTTCGAGCAGCAGGTGCGCGGCATCAGCCGCGAGCTCACGGCGCACGACACGCAGCTTGTCCTGCTGTGGGTGGAGGGTCGTGGTGATCATGACCGGATCGCCCGCTATCTCGGCGGCGGCCATGTCGACGGGGCGCTCGCCTTCTCCGTGCACAACGACGACGAGTTGCCTGCGCTGATCGACAAGTCCCGCATTCCCACCGTGTTCGGCGGCCGGTCGGTCGTGGACCGAAGTCTTGCGGTGCCATACGTCGACTGCGACAACCGCGGCGGGGCCCGTCAGGCGGTCCAGCACCTCGTCTCCCTGGGGCGGCGCAACATCGCGCACATCGCCGGCCCGCCCGACCTGACGGCGGCCCTGGACCGGGTCGCCGGCTATCACGACGTCCTCGTCGACGCCGACCCGGCGCTGATGTGCCAGGGCGACTTCACGGAGAAGGGCGGCGCCCTCGCCATGGCCGAGTTGCTGGAGCGGCGCCCTGATGTCGATGGGGTGTTCGTCTCCAGCGACCTGATGGCGTTGGGGGCGCTGCGCACGCTGCGGAAGCGGGGGGTGCGGGTCCCCGATGACGTGGCCGTGGTGGGGTTCGACGACATGGCGTCGGTGGTGGAGCTGTCCGAGCCGGCGCTCACTACCGTCCACCAGGACATCGAGGGCATGGGCCGGCTGATGGTGAAGCTGTTGATGCGGATGCTCGACGAGGCCGGGAGTCCCGCGCCTTCCTGCGTCATCACGCCGACGTCGCTGGTGCGGCGGGCGTCGGCCTGACGCCGGGCGCGTCCCCCTACGCGTACGGGCGCGGTGGGCACCGGCTCGGTTGCCGGTGCCCACCGCGCTCTCTGTGAGGGGTGCAGCGGGTCAGCTGAAGGGGATCACCAGCACGGAGTTGTCCGTGCCGGTCTGGAGCTTGGCCGGGCCGTTGCCAATGGCGCTCCACACCTCCACGCGGACCGTGCCGTTCGCCAGGTTGCCGAGGCTTCCGGTGGCCGACTTCAGGCCGCGCGTCTGGGCGTACTGCTCCCATCCGGCCACCGGGTCGGTGGCGAAGTAGTTGTACGTCTCCATGCGGTCGAAGGAGCCGTTGCCGGTGAGGTCGTAGCTGATCCTCACCTGCTGGCCGAGGCCCACCGTGGTGCCCGCGTCGACCTGGAATCGGAATGCGGTGCTCGCGCCCGCGGTGAGGGTGCCGTTGACGCCGCGGGCCTCGTAGACGAGCGGCTGGTACGGAGTGCCGTCGTGGTTGGTGCCCCCGGCGGACGCGATGGTGTCGCTGCCTGCCGTGCCGCCGGTGGCCGTGGTGAGCGTGCCGCCGGAGCGCAGCTGGAAGGTGTTGCCGGTCGGCGGATCGGGGTCGGGGTCGGGGTTGCCGCCGGTTCCGGTGCCGGTCGCGGTCGAACGGGCGGGCACGGACAGGGTCTTGCCGTCCGAGAAGGTCACCGTGCGCGCGCTGGAGCCGTGGTTGTGGGCGACGTAGGTGCGGTTCGTGCCGTTGGCGAACACGGCCGAGGTGGGCAGGTCACCGGTCACGGCGGGGTCGGGGGCGCCGAGCGTGTGCAGGGTCTGGATCCAGTGGTAGGTGTGCGCCTTGGACTCGCCCTCCTCCGGGGTGTAGGAGGCATGGCCCGCGTCCCACTTGGCTTTCGCCGCCGCCGGGTCGGCGAACGACTGGAACTCCCAGAGGATGTCCCGCCATTCGACGGCCGGGCCGCCGTTCTCGCGTTCCATCTCCGCCAGGTTGCGCCGGATGGCCGCCTTTTCGCCACCGAGGTGCAGGGAACCGCCGGTCACCGGCAGGACGTTGATGCCGTGGATCTCCTCGGGGTTGGCCGTCCACCAGGTGGCGTAGGCCGCGCCGCTGCCCCACACCATGCCGGCGGTGTCGTGGCCGAAGGAGGAGGGGAAGACCTGTTCGTCGGCGTCGAACCAGTACTGGGCGATGGCCTCCGCCTCGGTGGTGAGCAGGTAGCTGCCGAGGTCGCGCAGCGCCGGGTCACCGGTGGCGGAGCCCCACAGCACGAGGGCCGCGCTGAGGTTGATCGACTCGGACGAGGACTCCTGGTTGTTCCCGGCGGCGAAGCCCTGGTGGCCGGAGGCCCAGCTGTGGCCGGCGTAGACGTCGAAGCCGCGCAGGAACGGGTAGGCGCTGTCGGTGCGGCTGGGGTTGGCGGTGTCGCGGATCAGGGTCTTCACCATGCCGCCCCAGGCGGAGTCGGCGGCCCAGGCCGGATCGTACTGGGCGACGATCGCGGCCGCGTAGACGTAGTAGCTGTAGTGGAAGTGGTGGTCGTTGAGCTCGCTGTCGCTGCCGTAGGAGGCGGGGTAGCCGGTGAGCGTCTTCCAGGCCTGGTCGTAGGAGAACTCGTTGGCGCCGCCCGCGGTGAACCACGCCTGCATACGGCCCTTGATGAGACCGAGGAGCCTGTCGCGGATCGCGGTCTCGCCGATCTGGTCGGCCAGCGGCACCAGTTGGGCGAGCTTGCCGAGTGCCTTGCCGGTCCAGTACGTGTCGACGGCGCCCGAGAACGGGTCGGAGGCGTTCGCGACGTGGTTGAGGTAGCCGCGCAGCCGGGTGGCATCCACGCCGCTCGTCTTGGGCAGGCCGGGCAGGACCGGGGAGGCCTTCTGCGAGGTGGTGAACGAGGCGGACTCGCGCACCTTCATGGTGCCGCGCGGGGAGACGTAGGTGTACGGGGTGAGCGCGTCCGTGGTGTTGAGCCACTGGTGCCGGTAGAGGGCCTGCAGCGTGCCGCGTTCGGTGCCTTCCTTGGCCTCGGTGGTGAGGGTGTACGTCGCGCGTACGGTGCCGCCGCTGTAGTTCCAGGCGACGGTGGAACCGGTGACGAAACTGAAGGCGTACTTGCGGAAGGTGGCGAGCGCGTCGGTGGAGGGCAGGACGGCGACGGAGAAGTAGTCCTTGCCGCCCAGGCCCGCGGTGACGGCGGAGCCGGAGACGTTCCAGTCGCTGCCGGTGGGCGCGAACAGGGCGTAGTGGTGGCCGGCGACCGTGATGCCGAGGACGTTGCCCTGGTCGGCGAAGACGGTGGGCGCGGAGGCCGTGGTGATCTGGGCGTTGCCGCCGGTGCCCTTGGCGTAGACGAAGGGCATGCCGTGGCCGATGGTGGTGCGCAGGGTGCGGGTGCCGTCGGACCAGTAGGGCGTGACGGTCCAGTCGCTCCACGCATCGGCCTTGGTGTCGGGCGAGTTGAGCCCGGTGAGGCCGAGGGTCAGATCGGCCTTGTGGGCGTACTCGTACTGGCGGCCCTCGCCGACGATCGCGGGAGTGGTCGGGTAGCCGATCTGCAGGCCTCCGGAGACGGCCTGGTAGGTGAGGGGGTGGCCGTACATCGGGGTCGAGTGGGGGTTGTCGCCGTAGCGCTGGAAGGCCAGTGAGGACCACCAGTCGTTGGTGGGCACGGGCTTGCCCTGGGCGGCGGACGTCACCTTGGGGGTGACCGGCGTGCCGGTGTTGGTCGTGGGGCCGACCGTACCGGCGGGGCGGGTGTCGGAGTAGCTGCCGGCGCCGACGGGGATCGTGGCGGCGGCGGCCGGGGTAGCCGCCGGACCGAGTCCGGTGGCGGCCAGGGCAGCGGCCAGGACCAGCACTGCGGCTGGTCTGTTGCGGGGGGATGGCATGGAGGGGCACCTCGTGTCGTCACGACGGATAGGGGGTCTCACGGGGGTGTCCAGAACATTTCGAGAGCGCTCTCAGTTGGCCGGAAACGTAAGACTGTTGAAACCTCGACGTCAATAGATGCGACACAGAAGGCAGTTGGAAGACTGTTGGCGGCGGGTCGCAGCCGCTCTGCGTTCGAGTCTTGACGGATCACCTACGGGACGGGCACGCTTCCCCTGCGGATTGAGAGCGCTCTCAGCATTTAGGCGGACAGAGGAGCCGCTGGACGGTCATCCCGAGTTGGCGGGCGTATACGCGACCACCAAAGTGCCGACCCTGCAAGGCTGTTCGGGCAAGCTCGTAAGCGGTTCACGCTCGCGACGCTGGTCGACCGGATGAACGAGCTGTACGCGACCTCGCTGGACATGGTCGGCGCTGCTCCGTCGGCGTGCGCCCGGGCGAACACCCGGCCGGCGACGACCTGGAGCGCATCACCCGCACAACACTGACGCACCTGCGCGCTCAGATGGTGTCCGACCCGCTGGCCTTCTGGCACCCCGAGTCGCCCAACGCCGAACTCGCAGTGGGCGCAGTCGAGATGGATCTCCGCCGACCCCTTTGCCACCCCCGCACCACGACCGGCCGCTGACAAGGACGACGTCGCCAGGCGGCGGCCGGGAGGACAGCACACTCCCCCACGCATCCCTCGCCGTGGACAGCCCGCCCGAACAGACCTGCCTTCAGTGCGGCATGTGCGAGGAGTGCAACATATTTCAATCCTCAAAAAGGTAGCTGGCCTGCCTTTTGATGTGCGCGATGAGATCATGGCTGAAAAGCCTTGCAGAAACTTGCATGAGTATCCGTGCGTCCTGAGACTTCGGAACATGGCACATCACACGACACGCATATCGCGTCCCGTCGCTCTCGCCACCATGACCGCGGCGGGCCTCTTGATGCACCTCACCGCCGCTCCGTCCGCTGCGGCGGCCACTGGATCGCCGGCTCCGGAGTGCGTGGAGCACTTCCAGAGCTGGCGCTACACCGACGTCCATAACGGCTGCGGCGACACCGTCTCCGTCACGGTCGAGTACACGAACGGCCAGTGGGCCCCCTGCCGCGTCATCGAGCCCGGCGGCTGGGCGACCTTCTCCGGCTACGGGCCGAGCGGCAATTACGTCACGGCGCTGCGGACGTGCGACCCCGCCCTCGTCACCGCCGACGGCACCTGAGCCTGGCCTCGGAGATTTCGGGCCAGGCTCCGGTGGCCCGGTGAGCGGCCCTCCCAAAGATCAGGCGGCGTCTTGGTGGTCGGGGCGGATGACGACGCGTACGCAGCCGTCCGACTTGTGCTTGAACATGTCGTACGCCATAGGCGCCTGCTCGAGCGAGAGGGTGTGGGTCGCCAGGTGCGCCGTATCGATCTCACCCGCGGCGAGCCGGTCGAGCAGCATGGGAATGTAGCGCTGGCCGTGCATCTGCGCCCCGCGCACGGTGAGCCCCTTGTTGATCACGGCGCCGAGCGGGAACTTGTCGACGGCGCCCGCGAAGACGCCCAGGATGAAGACGGTGCCGCCCTTGCGGCAGGCGTGGATGGCCTGGCGTACGGCGGTCGGCCGGTCGGTCTGCAGGCGGAGTTGCTGCTTGGCCTGGTCGTACAGGTGCATCGGGCCGTCGCTGTGGGCCTCCATGCCGACGGCCTCGATGCACACGTCGGGGCCGCGCCCGCCGGTGCGTTCGCGCAGTTCCACGGCGACGTCGGTGGTGGTGTAGTCGATGGTCTCCGCACCGACGTACCGTTCGGTCATGGCCAGCCGCTCAGGGATGCGGTCGATGGAGATGACCCGTTCGGCGCCCTTGAGGATGGCCGCCCGGGCGGCCATCTGCCCCACCGCTCCGCAGCCCCAGACGGCGACGACGTCGCCGGGTTTCACCCCGGCCAGGTCCGCGCTCATCCATCCGGTGGGTACGGAGTCGGAGACGAAGAGGGCGCTGGTGTCGTCGATGCCCTCGGGGACCTTGAAGGCGCCGTAGTCGGCGAACGGGACGCGGACGTACTCGGCGTGGCTGCCGCGCAGTCCGCCCATGGCGTGCGAATAGCCGAAGATGCCGGCGGTCTCGTAGCCGAAGAGGGCCTGGCCGATACCGGGGTTGGTGTTGGTGTTGTCGCACAGGGACCACAGATCGTTGGCGCAGTACCAGCAGCGCCCGCAGCCGACGAAGGAGCAGACCACGACCCGGTCGCCGACCTTGTGCTTGCGTACGGCGGGTCCGGTCTCCACTACCTCGCCGATGAATTCGTGTCCGATCACGTCACCGGCGCGCATCGCGGGGATGTAGCCGCCGATGAGGTGCAGGTCGGAGCCGCAGGTGGTGCCCGCGATCAGCCGCACGATGACGTCCTGGTCGTTGCGCAGCTCCGGATCGGGGACCTGCTCGACGGACAGCTTGTTCACGCCTTCCCAGCACAGCGCCTTCACAGCACTCCCTCCCCACCGGAACGACGGGTGAACACCTCGACCAGCTTGCCGCCCGGCGTGGGGCGGGTCGTCGGCGGCGTGTCCGGCCGCAGCACCTCACCCGCCTCCAGCAGGGCCTTGGCGTCACGCAATGCGCGCCGCAATTCCTGCCGCGGGTCCTGTCCGGCCAGCCGCGCGGGCGCGGAGGTCGACATGGCGGGGACGGGCTCCTTGAACCGTGCGGCCAGTTCCGTGCCGCGGTCCCCGGGTGCCGGCCGTATCTGTACGTCGATCCGCTCCGCCAGCTCGTCCAGGGGTGCCGGCGGCTTTCCTTCGGATCCCACGTCGGCGGGCGTTCGGTTGATGGTCACGGTGAGCCAGCGATCGTGCGCCCGCTCGTCGGTCCGGTGCGAGGGCCGGGACCGCCGTACGGCCGCCGCCCCGGCGGCCGCGACCGGAACCGCCCACCACAGCTTCTTCATCGAATACCCTCCGCTTCGGTCTCCGGCGGCCCCCGTCCCGCGCCGGGTTTCCGTGGCCCCACGAACGAAACGGGGGACGGTGGCGAGGTGCCGGCGGGCACGTGGGATCGCGCAGCCTCGGGTACTCGGCGCAGCATGATGAAGCGCGCGCTATGGCAGGGATTGGTGGCCGGCACGGCCGGTGTGCTGGTGATGACGCTTGGCGAGAAGGCGGAGCAGCGGCTGACGGGTCGCCGTGACTCCCACGTCCCCGCCCGGACCCTGCAACGCCTGACGGGCATGCCGGAGCATCCCGGCCGCCAGCCCGTGCCGGTGAACCTGGCGATGCACGTGGGGCAGGGTGTCCTCTTCGGCGTGCTGCGGTCGGTGATGTCCCAGGTGGGGCTGCGCGGTCCCTGGTCCTCGGGGAAGTTCGCCGTCGTCCGGCTCACCAGCGACCAGATCCTGGAGAACGCCACCGGGGTCGGCGCCCCGCCTCAGACCTGGCCGCGCGGCGAACTCGTCGTCGACCTGCTGCACAAGACGGTGTATGCCTTCGCGACCGGTGTCGTCGCCGATGCCTTGGCCTGCTCGCTCAGGTCCCGGCCCGGGGCAGCGCCACGCGGCGATGCGCACCGGTCGGCAGACGGATGTGGGCCCCCTGCCTCGCCACCAGGCCCCCAGGCCATAGCGCCGCCCGGGCGGCTACTGGCGGTCGTGCCGCCTCGCCGGTGCCGACGGCTGCAGGGATGACGGGGGTTCCTCGGCAGGTTCGACTCGGCCGAGTGTGCCCCAGCGCCCAGGTTGCTCGGTGATGATGCGGCACGCGTCCGTGATCGCCTCGTCGGCGATCCAGCCGAGGGGCTCGATGTCCGTCACCAGCGGTTCGTTGTCAGGTCCGCGTCCCGTCTCACAGCCGTGCAGGACCCAGGGCCGGGTGCGGGCGTCCTTGAGGTGCGGCAGGTGGCAGTAGTCGTAGAGTCGGCGGGCGACCCAGATCCGTACGGGCCGCTTGCCCCACCAGTCCTCGAGGTCGAGCGGGTTGGCGGACAGCCCTGGGAGTTTGATCCCGGTCAGTTCGTCCGTGCTGCTCGGGTTCGGCAGGTCGGTCGCCGGGCCGTGGGACCAGCGCACATAGAGGCCGCGGCGGCGGGTGATGAGCCGGGTGAGCTCATCGAGGCTGCGGAACGTCGGCAGGTCAGTGGTTTTGGTCATGGTGCTGGTGGACCGTTGCCGGGGCAATCAGGTGAGAGTCGTCGTGGGGAAGGGCCCCGGGGGCCGGTCGGCATGCACCACGCGTCGGCGACGCCTGCGGTACGCCGAGGCGCTCCGTGGGTGGGGCGTGCAGTGTCTCGTCCTGCTCGTCGAGGTTCGTCAGCACGACGGAGTGCGCCAAGAGCATCGGGAGCCTCCCTCGTCACCGTCTCTCACATGCGTCATACATCGACCCGGGTGCCCCCGGGCCCCGGCCGCCAATCCGGTGCCATCCACACCAGCGGCCAGGGGGCCCGGGCAACCGCGTTCGGCTCAGTCGGTGGACAGGGCCTGAAGCAGGTCACCGACCTTGGGGTCGGGCAGGGAGCGGGCCACGTCGGCCTGGGCGACCATGCCGACCAGGTCGTGCCCGTCGATCACCGGCAGCCGGCGCACCTTGTGTTCCGTCATGGTGCGCAGGATCTCCTCCACGTCGTCGTCGGCGCCGATGGTCACGGCCTCGCCCTGGGCCAGCTCACCGGCCTGGCAGGTCGCCGGGTCCTTGCCCGCGCCGAGGACCTTCACGACGATGTCCCGGTCGGTCAGGACGCCTTTGAGCTTGTTGTCCGTGCCGCAGATCGGCAGGGCACCGACGCCGAGATCCTTCATCTTGCGGGCCGCGTCCAGCACCGTCTCCTCGGCCCCGATGCACTCGGCCTCACCCGTCATGATGTCCCGCGCCTTGGTCATCAGATTTTCACTCCCTAGGGGTGTCAGCCGTCCCCGACTTCCGCGTCGGCGGACGGTCGCCTTCGGTGGTTGAGGGCTTGGGTTCCCCATTGCAACTCGCTATAACGTTTGCCGTGGCTTGCCTCACCGCTTCGGCGGCGCGCGGCGTGCGGTCACCTACTGGTGCGGGACAAAGGCAGACGCGGGGCTGCCTCTGCCCGCTGCGCGTCCTGACCGTCCTGAGCCGGATGAGATCTCGTGACAGCTGCAAAGGGGCCCGCGTACCGTGCTGGCACGGGGTGGCGTCAGGCGCCCAGTTTGTCCACGGCATCCTGCAAAGAGGCCGACAGACGTGTGACGTCCTCCTGGGCGGGTGACGGTGTGCCCATCCGCTCCACCAGCTCCCCGCGGGAGATCAGCACGGCCGCCCCGTGGTACTGCTCGCTGCCGAGGGCAGCCTGTTCGACCACCTGAGCACGGCCCTCCAGGAGCACCAGAACGGCGTCGTCCGACGGAGCGTTCAGAAGCTCCCTGACCAGTGACTCGTCGATCCTCATGCGTGCTCTCCTCGGTGCCGTCCGCGGACTGCCGGACCGGGGCCGGGTCATGAGCCCGGCCCCGGTCACGGCTGCTTGGGACCTACTTGCCCATGGCCTGGCGCACGGCGTCCTTGGTGCGGTCCATGAGGGCCGCGACGGGGCCCAGGGCCATGTTCTTCGCCCCCGACTCGACACCCGGGTGGGGCCGGGTGGGTGCCATCGCCTCGGCGGCCTTGAGGGCCTTGGCCATCACGGCGAGACTGCCGGCGTCGGTGCTGCGGCGGATGTGGGTGAACTCGTAGCGTTCCTCCGCCCGGGCGTGTTCCTGGACGTCCTTGCGCAGCTTCAGCAGCTGGGGCATGAACTTCGGATCGTTCGTGTCCAGCTCGTCGAGGGCGGCCAGCGTCTCCTTGGCCGCCCTCTCCTCGGCGAGACGGTCCTTCACCACCTGCTCGCCGCCGGGAAGGTTCTTCCGGGCGAAGGGGTGGACGACCTCTTCCTCGGCGGTCTCGTGCACGGCCAGCAGGCGCACCAGGCGGCGGAAGGCGTCGCGGCGCTCCTCACCCGTGGCCGCCTCGACCTCGTCGAAGAGATTGCGGATGTCACCGTGCTGGCGCATCAGCAGCGCCACCACGTCGTCGTCCTTGGCTTGGTCGTCCCCGGCGTGCGGGGTGTGCAGCTCGGTCATGTCAGCCCTTCCCTACTTCTCGCGCTGCGCGGGGTCGGGGTGCTCGCCCTCGGTCTGGACGCGGTACTCGCGGCCGAACATCTCGTCGTGCTCGGTCATGACCCGGTCGCTCGGCGGTGCCTCGCCGCCGTGGATCTGCTCCTGCATCTTCTCGAACCGCTCGTGCGCCTCACGGACGTAACCGGCGCCGAGCGTGGTCAGGTCCATCTGCGTGTCGAGCAGCTCACGCACGTAGGCCTTGTTCGGCTCGAACGTCAGTACGTTGGGCAGCTCGGGGGCGAGCACGGAGGCGGGGTCGCGGCCGTCGTGGCGGCGCATCAGGTCGCAGGCGGCGTGCAGGTGCTCCAGCTCCATGTTCAGGTGCAGCTCCCAGATCGCCTTGACCTTGGGGTCGGTCTCCTGCTCCATGAAGGAGTAGTACAGGTAGCACTCGTTGTACTCGTGGTTGACGAGCTGCTCCCACCACGTCTCACCCGGGTCCACCAGGGACTCGTAGTGGGTGACGTGCTCCTCCTCGATCAGGCCGATCTCCTGGTAGAGCTGACGGGCGATCGGCTCCATGTAGGTGGGACCGGTGTTCATGTAGAAGTTCATGGTCTGCTGCTCGGCCGACATGATCGTCAGCGCGTGCAGCTTCGACAGCGGGTTCGTCTCGTCCTTGGCGTACGGGTCGCGGACGTTGTCGACCGGGTCGCGGTGGTGGAAGCGGGTGGGCCGGCCGGGCATGATCTCGGTCAGGTTGTCGACGATCGACTCGGCCTTGCGGTGCTCGATCATCTCGTACAGGTTCGCGTACCGGTACAGGTGGTCGAAGTCCTCCAGGACGCCGAACTGGTACGCCTGCTTCAGATACGGGTCCGGCTCCATCCGGGCCACCCACGCCGTCAGGTCCACCGCGACCTGCTCGTAGGCGATGGTCGTCTCCAGCACTGAGGAGACGCCCGGGAGCAGCCAGTTCACGACCTTCTGCTGCTGCGCCTCGATGTAGCGCACGCGCGCCAGCTGACGCTTTACCTCGGGATCGACGGTGTTGCGGGCGAGCTGGTGGCTGAAGAGGATCGCCTCCACCTCGATCCCGTTCATCGCGATGATCCGGCAGCGGGTGTAGGGGTCACAGTGGTCCGGGTCGATCGGGTCCACGTTCAGCTCGCGCCAGCTCCGGAGCTGGCGGTCCAGCGGGATGCCCCGCTGTTCCAGGGGATTGAACGTCATGGGGGGTGCCTCCTGATGACGAGGGGGACTCGCGCCGCTGGGGTACCCCGTTTCAGGCGTCGAGCACAGACATGGTTCTCAGTCTGTTCACGAGGGGCGCTTTCCAGCCACCGCTCACACCCGCGAACCGCCGGGTTCCCCCTCGTGGGTCAACCGAGCGGGCGGATGCCGTGCTGTTCGGCGAACGTTTGTCCACGCCGCACCGGACCGGTCGACGGGGAAGCCAATGCGGTCGTTCAGGCGGTTCGTCGGTCGGCTGCCGGTCAGTCAGCGGGCAGGCCGAACCAGCGCAGGAGTACGGGCCGTGCGTCGTCGGGGGCGTCCTCGGGGCCGCGGGCGTAGCGCGCGAGCAGGGCGAGGTAGTCGTCGTGGAACGCGTCCAGCTCACCCTTGGTGAGGTGGATGAGGCTGCGTGAACCGCGCATCCAGCCGTCGGACTCCGCCTGTCCGGCAGTGAACTGCCGGGCGAGCTCGACGTCCTCCTCCATCCTCATACGGTCCAGCTCGACCGACATTGCACGCTCGGCCTCCGTCAGCTCATTCTGCGGCGGTCTGCGGATGTCGAGGCCGCGTACCCCACGCCACCAGCGCTCCCGCCCGGTGGAGCGCTCGGGGATGTCTT
Organism: Streptomyces sp. NPDC002776; assembly: GCF_053592195.1. Classification (NCBI taxonomy): domain Bacteria; kingdom Bacillati; phylum Actinomycetota; class Actinomycetes; order Kitasatosporales; family Streptomycetaceae; genus Streptomyces; species Streptomyces sp. NPDC002776. The sequence goes on from NZ_JBSFVG010000012.1 coordinate 78,842, forward strand.
CGATGAGGCCGCTACGCTCCAGCATGCGCAGGTGGTAGCTGAGCGTCCCGGTGTTCTCGCCGAGGGCGGCGGCCAGCGTGGTCGAGGTGGCAGGGCCCGTCGCGCCGAGGTGACGCAGGATGCGCAGGCGCAGCGGGTGCGCGAGCGCCTTGAGGACCTCGGGACTGTCGACCGTACGCCGTTCTGCGGCCTGCGCTGCTGGCTCCTCCGTCATGACGGACAGTCTACCCGATCGCAGCGTTTTCTCTGCAGACCTTCCTCTGCAGAGAAATCTCTGCAAGGCTGTGGCGTATGACGCCGAACCGAGTGAGCTGGAAACGCACAGTCCGTCACTTCACAGGTGCTGCTGCGGCACTTCTTGCCGGCCTGACCCTGGGCGCCGCACCCACGCACGGAGCTGAAGGGGCGGCGGCACCAGAGTTCGACTTCTCCGCCTGCCCGACCGTCGATGAGCTGCCCGCGGGTGCGGACCCCGGGACCTGGCGCTGCGAGGTCATGCACGCCACGGGACATCTGCGCATGGGCGCCGTCGACGAGCCGCTCACCGAACCTATGAAGATCACCTTTGCGGAAGGCCGGTTGGACGGTGAATTCCGTCAGGTCTTCGGAACCATGACCGCCGCGCCAGTCCGGGTGGGGCGCACCTCGTTGGCCCTGACTCCGCAGTACGGCGGCTATTCGGACTTCCTGTCCGACGACACCCGGCGCGGCGAGTTCGACATCAAGTTCGCCATAGGCCCGGCGCGCGGGCCGCATGCCCTACCGACGTCGGGCTGCTCGGTGGGCAGCGATGAGGACGCGGTCCACCTGGTACTCAAGGACACTGATCCCACCCGGGTGATATCCAAGGACCCCTTGGTCGTCGCCTTCGGCGCCCAGGACGTGGAGTTCGCCGCCCCGGGCACCAGTGGCTGCGGCCCCTTGAGCCGCGCGATCGACCGGGCGCTGGGCCTGCCGTCCGCGGCGGGGGCGAATGCCTTCGACATGGATGTCACGGTGGGCATTCGGCCGTATGTGTAGACGGTTCGGTTACGTAGGTGTCCACGATGCCTTCCAGGTCCTTGGTCTGCCCGGCAGCTGCGCCCTGAAGCGCGCTGCCATGACGACGACGCCGGAGAGTGTCCCGGCGCGCTGACAGATGACCTGATGCGAAGCCCCGGGGCGAGTGCCCCGGGGCTTCGCCGTAGGCCCGGTCACTTGCTCCGCAACCAGCAAGGAGACCGCAATGACCGTCGTACACGACCACCGCAAACTGGGCCGTGCACTGGGCCTGTTCGACACCGATCCGCTGATCGGCGCGGGCCTGCCGTACTGGCTGCCCGACGGCGCGGCCGTGCGGCACACCCTGGAGGAGTACATCCGTGGCGCCGAGCGGCGGGCGGGCTACCAGCATGTGTACTCGCCGGTGCTCGGCAAGCGGGAGTTGTACGAGATCTCGGGGCACTGGGCGCACTACAGCGACGACATGTTCCCGCCGATGAACCTCGGTGGGGAGCAGGTCGTCCTACGGCCGAGCCTGTGCCCTCATCACGCCGTGATCTACCGCTCCCGCGCCCACAGCTACCGCGAACTGCCGCTGCGCATGGCCGAACTGGGCGGCATGTACCGCTCCGAACTCTCGGGCGTGCTCGGCGGGCTGACTCGGGTACGGGCCATCCAGCTCAATGACGCACACATCTTCTGCACCCTGGACCAGGTCGCCGAGGAGGCACAGGCCGCGCTGGAGATGATCGGCGAGGCGTACGCGGCGCTCGGCATCACCCCGACCCGATACCGGCTCTCCCTCCCGGGCCCCGGTGGCAAATATGTTGCCGCACCCGAGAAGTGGCAGCGGTCCACTGTCCTGCTGACCGACGTCCTCGACCGCTCCGGCCTGCCCTACGAGGCAGCAGAGGGAGAAGCCGCGTTCTACGGCCCCAAGATCGACGTCCAGGTCACCGACGGCGCCGGCCGGGAGTCCACCCTGTCCACCGTCCAGGTCGACTTTCACCAGCCCGAACAGTTCGGCCTGCACTACATCGGCGCGGACGGCGCGAAACACCGTCCGGTCATGGTGCATCGCAGCATCATCGGCAGCGTGGAACGCGCCGTCGCCCATCTCATCGAACAGCACGGGGGTGCCTTCCCCGCCTGGCTCGCTCCTACTCAGCTGGTCATCCTTCCGCTCTCCGACACCGAACTGCCGAACGCCGCGTCCCTCGCTGAGCGCTGCACTCGTCTCGGACTGCGTGCCCAAATCGCAGAACCGGACCGCGGCAGCCTGGGCGCCCGTATCCGAGAGGCCCGCCTGGTTCCCTACCAAGCCGTCATCGGCGCCAAAGAGGCCGCTGACGATCACGTCGCACTGCGCTTGCGTGACGGACGCCGACTCGACCCGCAGCCGATGGGTGACGTACTCACCCACATCAGGGCTCTCACCGCGGCCCACAGCACCAACCTGTGGGCCGACTGACCTGTTTTCGCGTCGATCCGGGGACGGAGTTGCCCCTGGAAGTGGATCTGCCTGCCGGGGCCGTGTGTCCTGGCCACGACCTGTTTCGAACCGGACGCCTCCCAGGTGTGAAAGACCACGCGGATATCTGCTGCTGGGACTCAACTGCACTGTTAGCGTTGGCCCTTGAGCGAGGGGGAAGTCAACACGTGACATCGACAGCGTTTTGTATCGGCGGGGATCTGAAAGTACGGCGGCTGGGGTTCGGGGCCATGCACTTGCCGACCTCCCCGGGCCCGGAGCGCGAGGCCTCTCTCGCGGTCGCGCGGCGGGCCGTCGAACTGGGTGTCACGCTGATCGACACCGCGTACATGTACGGAAGAGGAGCCAATGAGGAGCTCCTGGCCGAGGCCCTCCACCCCTACCCGGACGGGTTGCTGATCACCACCAAGGTCGGCGTTGCTTTTCCAGGCTCCTCAGGTGAGTGGAAGCTCGACGGGCGGCCCGCCGTGCTGCGGGAACAGGTCGAGCAGGCACTCCGCCGACTGCGGGTCGAGCGGATCGAGCTTCTTCAGCTGCACCGCATCGACCCCGACACGCCGCTCGCCGACCAGGTCGGCACGCTGCGGGACTTGCAGGCTGAGGGCAAGATCGGCCGGATCGGGCTCTCCGAGGTCACGGTCGACGAACTCGACCAGGCACGGGCCATCGTCGACATCGCGAGCGTGCAGAACCGGTACAACCTGCTCGACCGCGAGCACGAGCCCGTGCTCGCGGCCTGCGAAGCGGAAGGCATCGCGTTCCTGCCGTGGCGGCCCGTCGCCTGGGGCAATTCAGGAGCGCAGGCCGAGGTCGCCTCCGTGGCCGCCGAACTCGACGGCACCCCTACGCAGGTCGCGCTCGCCTGGCTCCTCGGCCACTCCCCCGTGATCCTTCCGATCCCTGGCACCGCTCGGATCGAGCACCTGGAGGAGAATCTTGCTGCGGAGCGTCTCGAGATGACCCAGGTGCACCGCGAGCGCCTCGACCGTCTGGCCGCAGTGGCGTAAGGCTCGTGGGAGTCTTCCTCCGTAGAGGGGTGGGTTGATCGCGGAGAGCGGGCTCACGGAGCTGATGGAATCGGTGCGGCCGATGTCAGCCGGCCTGCCGTGGCACCTCCCGTGCGGCACGGCACCGGTCGGCGGACATCAGCCATGCCTCCGCGTCCCGCCGTATCCGCGGCACGTCGGAGCTCTCGTACTCCCAGATCACCGACCGGATCGTCCCGCGCTCCCGGTATGCGTCCATGATCGCGACATGCTCCGGCAGCCGAACGAACTCCGCTATGGCCCGCCGTCCGGTCCACACCGAGACCGATCCGCAGCGCCGGGTCAAGGGCGCGGCCCATAACCACATGCCGACGGCTCCGTCGAGATGCGGCCAGCGCCGCCGCAGCGCGAAGCCGCGACGCATGATGCCGGGCAGGTCCCGGTACGCGTCGCTGGTGAAGTCGGTGACGCTGACGATCAGCGGGCCGCTCCGGCGACCGGGACTGTCGCTGCCTGCCGTATGCGCTGCGGAGTGGTTGGCAAGACAGTCCCCGGCGGGACCCTGGATCCAGCGGCTGCTCAGCACGGCACCGGCGTCCACGACGGGTCGCGGCCGACCAGGGCGAGCAACCGATCACCCTGCGAGGCGTCGTCGGCGACGGCGATCCGTCGGCGGAACGCTGCACCGGCCCCGCGGCCTTCGTCCGGGACCAAGGCGGCGACGCGCAGTGCGGCGGTGGTGAGTTCGGCGGAGGGCTCCCACGGGGCGCCGATCGTCACCGCGACGTCCCAGGCATGAACTACGCAGTCGAGCAGGTGGAAGCCGATCGCTGTCCGTCCGGGAACAGTGAAACCCTCGCCGATCTCCGGCAGCGCGAACGGCCGCTCCAGTGCGTCGTCTTCGGCGAACGCTGCGCTGACCTCGTCCATCGACGCCTCATACGCTCCGGCCGGGTCATCGCCGAGGTCGCCGTCGCACCATACGGCCCACGTCTCACCCGCGCCCCGGGCCGAGGCGGCGAACCCCTCGTTCTGACTGACCAGATGACGAACAAGGCCGCAAAGGGTCCAGTCCGCGCACGGAGTCGCCAACCTCAAGTGATCGGCCTTCACCTGGGAGACCAACTCCCCGGTGAGCAACAGCGCCTGGCGATCCAGTAGTCGTATGTCCATGGCCGGAGCCTAGATTTCGCAATGGCTCAGCTCCAGAGCCAATATGCTGCCAAGTGATTGAGCCAATTCCCGGGTTGCCAACCAAGAACAGGTCGCGATGGATGTGCACGTCAGGCTGGACGGGCAACGCGATCTGTCCGGCCAGATCTACCGCCAACTGCGTGCCGCGATCCACGACGGACTGCTCAGGCCCGGCGATCCCCTGCCCCCGACCCGGGAGTTGGCCCGCCGCCTCGCGGTGGCCCGCAACACGGTCGGCGTCGCATACGAGCGACTCGTCGCCGAGGGTTACGCGGGCAGCCAGGTCGGCTCCGGGACCTTTGTGCGTACGACGGGCCTGCCGACGCAAGGCGCCGCGACCGCCAACGAAACTGCCGCCTCGGGACTGCGCCCCCGCGCCCTGTGGGCGGACTTGACCCCATGGACAACGCCGGAGACGACCGGACCGACCGCGGCGACCCACGACTTCCGGGTCGGTCTGCCGGATGCCCGCCTCTTCCCGTACGAGGTGTGGCGTCCCCTGATCGCGCGGGAACTGCGCCTTTCGGGGGCCGGGGCGGTCGGATACGGCGATCCGGCCGGCCACGCGGGGCTGCGGGCCGCGCTCGCCCGGCACGTCGGGCTCTCCCGTGGCGTTCGGACCGGCCCGGACGACGTGCTGGTGACCACCGGCACGCAGCAAGCCCTGGATCTCATCGGGCGGGTGCTGCTCGAACCGGGCGACCGGGTGGCCGTAGAAGAGCCCGGCTACCCACCGGCCCGGCTGCCCTTCCTGGCACAGGGCGCCGAGGTCACGGGCATACCGGTGGACTCCGAGGGCCTGCGGGTCGAAGCCATCCCGCCGGACACCCGCGCCGTGTACGTCACTCCCGCCCACCAGTTCCCGCTCGGCATGCCTATGTCGCTGCGGCGCAGAACCGCGCTGCTGCAGTGGGCGCGGCGGCACGGCGCGGCAGTGATCGAGGACGACTACGACAGCGAATTCCGGTTCGGCGGGCGGCCGGTCGAGACCTTGCAGAGCCTGGACCGGGACGGACACGTGATCTATGTAGGGTCGTTCTCCAAGGTGATGATGCCCTCGCTGCGCGTCGGCTTCCTGGTGGCGTCCGCGCCGCTGCGTACAGCGCTGCGCACCGCCAAGTACGCCGCCGACTGGCACACTTCGGTCCCCATCCAGGCGGCGCTCGCCCGCTTCGTCGATGACGGGCTGCTCGCCCGGCACATCCGCCGGATGCAGCACACGTACGCGACCCGGCACCAGGCCGTCACCCACACGCTGACCGACCACTTCGCGGACCTGACCGAGCTGGTGCCGTCCACGGCGGGTCTGCACGTCACCACCTACACCCGAGGGCACCTCGCCGACCCCGGCGCCCTGACGGACCTGGCCCGTCAGGCCCGGGCATCCGGCGTGGCGGTCCACACCCTGGCGGAGGTCGCGGCAAACCGCTCCGCGCGCCCGGGGCTCGTCTTCGGCTACGGCTCGATCAGCGCCGCGGACATCGAGACGGGACTGCACCGTGTACTCGGCCCCACGTAAGACTGCTGTGATGGGTTGTTGAAGATATTCATTCGCTGTCCGAGGTCATCGCTTCTAGCCTGCTTCGCGTGATGACGGCTGAGGACGTGTTGTCTGTCCTGACTCTGCTGCGACGGGCAGAGGTAGATGTCTGGATCGGTGGTGGATGGGGCATCGACGCTCTGCTCGGCGAACAGACCCGAGAACACCGCGACTTGGACCTGATGCATCGGCAAGACCAGGAAGCCGCTGTAGTGGCAGCTCTCTCAGAGGCGGGTTTCGTGGAGAGCCTGGACTGGAGGCCCGTGCGCTTCGTCGTCACGGCTCCGGCTGGCCGAGAGATCGACCTCCATCCTCTCGTCTTCGGAGAAGACCGCTCGGCGGTACAGGCGTCAACCGAACCGGAGCGTCCCTTCATCTATTCCTCTGCGTGTTTCGTGACGGGCACTGTGGAGGGGACGGCTGTCCCCTGCCTGTCCGCCGAGCAGCAGGTCTACTTTCATCAGGGCTACGAGCCCACGGACCGCGATCGGCAGGACATGGCGCAACTCCGCCGAGCTTTCGGGATCGCCACCCATTTCTGAGCTGCGGTGCAAAATCGCCGCGGCCACCAAGCGCCCTCCCGTTACGCTCCCCCAGTCCGGCGCCAATCAACTCCGCACGGGTCATCCGTCACATCAGACGGCCCGCCGGATCCCCGCCGGGATCGTCGGCCAGCACGATGCCGGCCGTGATGCGCTTGCCGACCGGCTCCCGGCGCATCTCGAAGCTGTGGCACACGCCGATCACGATCTCCAGGCCATGCTGCCCGACCCGGCCCGGATCAGGACTCTGGGCCACCGGAAGCGTCGGATCGGTGTCCCACACGCTGACCTCCACAGCCCCGTCGATGACCTCCAGATCCAGCAGGCAGGGGCCCGGCGCGTACTTCTGCGCGTTGGTCACCAGTTCGCTGACGACCAGCTGCACCATGCCCATCGCACGATCCGACACCGGGATGCCGTGCACGGCTTGCACATCGCTCAGGAAGGCGCGGGCAGCGTCGCGCGCCTCGGCCACCGGCTCATGGCCGGCGAAGGTCACCGTCGCAAGGATTGGGCGGTCGGCCAGTGGCAGATCTTCGTTTTCGGGCATCACTGGGCCACACCGCCACCCTCGTCCTGAGCAATACGGCTAAGAAACCTCGCCTACCCCCAAAACCACATCCCACACCCGAGTCGTACCTGGCCGATTTCCGGCGTCCCGCGCGTCCCCGTCCGGCGGTGGCCTGCCGCGCTCCCGGAAGCTGATCACCGCCGCCCGGGCGGGCGGTGCCACCGCTAGCGAAGGAGCAGAGCCGCAAGTTCGGCAACGCGGCTCACCAGCGGCCAAGGGCTGCTGGACGTAAGAGACTGTTCAAGCACCTGAGCTGGGGAAAATGGACCCGTCTGTAACAATCCTGGGGTCTTCTACTCCTCATAGACAACACTTCGCCGTCATGGCCGCCGTTTGCGCAGCCACTCTGTTGGTGTGGCTTGTGGACGGCCCGCCCGGCAGTCCGGGCAGGGGGACCGCGCTCAACGGCGGTATGCAATCCGCGGGGGACATCGGCTACGAGCATGCGCAGATCGGCGACGAGTACTGGGCGGCGCTTCCTCTGACCTGGAACGTCTCCGATGAGGATGTGCGTATCACGCGCGCCGAGTTCGGGCACGTCAAAGTGAAGGCGAAGTCCGGAGCCGACCACTACTACATCGCCCGCATCAAAGTCACCGGCCCGGTCGACGAGGCGCTGAAGGACTGCCGCTACTGGTACGACCAGGACGGCGAGCACTACCGCCAGCAGTTGGACTGCTCGACGATCATCCGCCTGGGTCCGCCCATCGCGTACGACGACGTATAACAAACGGACGCCCCTGCTCTTCTGCCGCAGGGGCGTCCATGAACGCGATCTCCGCTGTGGGTGTTGCTGGGTCAGCTGGTCATGCTGTTCATCTTCCAGACGGTCATGGACTTGACGGTGCTGCCGTCTCCGAAGAGGCGCAGGCCGAGGGAGTCCTGGCGGAACGGGTAGGCGCGGGTGGTGATCGACTTGTGGGAGTTGGCGTAGGCCTCGATCACCGAGCGGTCGACGAAGACGTCCAGGCTGAGGGTGCCGTTGGAGAGTGTCAACGGGCCCTTGTGGATGCCGAGGTTGGGTTCGGCGCTGGAGTTGCTGCCGGATTTGGTGCGGTCGACTCCCAGTTGGGCGGCGGCTGCGTCGTAGAAGAGGCGGGTGCGTTCTTCGTCTCCCGGGCTGCGCAGGACATCGAGGCCGAAGGTGCCGGCGGTGCCGCGTTCGAGGGTCAGCTTGATGTGGAGCATGTCGCCCTTGATGGTCGCCAGGCGGTCGTTCGCGGCGGCGATGGATGTGGGTGTGGTGATGTTGAGGAGGGGTTCGCCGTCGTGGAGGCGTGAGACCTCTTCGACGGGACGGAATCCGAGGTCGCCGTCGGGCCGCATGGACAGCTCGATGGGCAGACCGGCGTTGTGGGCCCAGCCTGCGTCGTAGTGGGCGCGCTCGGTGCGGCGGTCCTGTGCGATGCTGAAGACCAGTGAGCGTTCCTTGTCGTCGACCATTCCGCTGGGGCCGGTGAAGTGGTCGCCGTAGTCCATCAGTTTCGGCTCCGTGGTGTCCGGCGTCCAGCGGCGGGCCTGCGCGTCCCAGGTGCCGACCCAGTAGTAGACGTACTTGCTGCTGTACTCACCCGGGCCGGCCGGGAAGGCCGGGTTGATGAGCAGAGCCCGGCGTTCGCGGCCCTGGGTGTCCTTGCCGATGGGCAGGAACGTGGGGAGTTCCCAGACCTGGCCGGTCTTGGGGTGGGCCGCCACGTCACCGACCATCAGCGGCCCGGAGTACGTCCAGTCGGTGAGGTTCTTGGAGGTGTACAGCAGGGCCGTGCCGCCGATGTCCTTGCCGTCGGTGCTCTGCACGCCGGAGCCCATCAGCTGGAACCAGGTGTCCCCCTCCTGCCACACGAACGGGTCGCGGAAGTCTCCGAAGCGGACCTTGCGCCCGGCGCCGACATCGAGGTCGGCCCTCTGGCTGGTGACGAGGGTGGGGTGCATCTTCCACTCGACCAGGTCGCTGTCGCCGGGGTCGACGGGGCGGGCCAGTCCGGTCGCCTGGTTGGGGCGCTGGGAGTCGTTGCCGGCGGTGAACAGCAGGACGGGTACGCCGTTCTCGTCGTAGGCCGCGTCGCCCGACCAGACTCCGTCAGGGGCCACGCTGTCCTCGGTCGGCGCGAGTGCGACGGGCAGGTCGCGCCAGTTGACCAGGTCCTCGCTCACCGCGTGTCCCCAGGCGATGTTGTGCCAGTAGGGGCCGTGGGAGTTGTGCTGGTAGAAGAGGTGGTACTTGCCCTTGTACTGGATGGGGGCGTGGGGCTCGTTCATCCAGTGGTTGGGTGCGGTGAAGTGGTAGCCCGGACGGTAGCGGTCGCCGTCGTAGCGCGAGCGGTCCATCGTCATGCGGGCCGTGGGTGTGACGCCTCCGGCGAAGGTCTGTACGTCCTTGGCGTGTCCGGCGGCCACCGATGCGGGGGTGAGCGCTCCGGTGTGGATCTTCACCTCGTCGATCAGTCCGTTGAACATGTTCACCGCGAACGTGCCGTTGATGATGGCGGGTTGGTTGTGCCGGCCGATGATCAGGGGCACGTCGGCCTTGGCCAGCCGTGCGCTGGTGGGGACGGCGGTCTGGGCGACCTGCTCGCCGTTGAGGAAAAGCCGGATCGCGCCGTCACCCGGCGCGAACACGGCCGACAGGTGGGCCCACTTGCCCGCCGCCAGCGCGGCCGGCTTGGGGACGGTCACCTCGTACCACGCGTCGCCGGTTCCGACGCCGAACTGCCACCTGCCGTGCCGGCCGACGCCGAGGGAGAAGCCCCGCTTGGCCCCCTTGTCCTGCTGGTTGACGACCGCCGAGGGCTTGCCGTCGTCACCCCACTCGAACGCGCGCGGCGCGACCCACGCCTCGACGCTCAGGCCGTCCGTGGGCAGTTGCGTCTGCGCGGCGCGGGTGACCCAGGTGGAGTAGCCGTCGAAGAGCAGCGCGCCGGACAGTACGCCGTCGCCTTCGCGCCGAGGGCGCCACAGCGGATCGCTGTCCTGCTTGTACTGGGCGTCGTTGAAAACGTAGCTGATGGGGTCGGCGGCCTCGCTGGTCTTCTCCCTGGTCGTGGTGCCCTTGCCCTCGGAGAAGTCCCAGTGGGCGGCGAGCCCCGTCGGTGAGGGATCGGGCGCCTTGTCGGTTCCGACGCGGACGTCGTCGAGGTTGATGTGGCCCCAGCCGCCGGTGGCCTTGTCGACGACCATGACGCGCAGCTGTTCGCCGAGGTGTGCGCGTGCGTCCCAGGTGACGCGGTGGTAGGTCTCGTCGTCCGTTCCGGTGGCCTTCTTCAGCACCGTCCCGTCGAGGGTGGTGAGCGCGACATAGAGGTCGCTGTCGTTACGGCCGCCGGAGACCAGGGCGCTGACCATGCCCGTGCCGGTCAAGGTGAACGGCTCAGACGTCGCCGTTCCCGTGGCAGCATCCCCGCCCGCGGCGAAGCCCCACAGGTGGTAGGTGCCCTGCTGATTGAAGCAACAACCCCAACCCCAACCCGGCTTGTCGGTCACCGCTCCCGTGAACGCCGTCCCGGTCGTCGTCCAATCGCTCAGATTGCCGGACTCGAAATCGGGGTTCGACAGGGCGGTCCCGCTTGCTCCGGCGGGTGATGCCATCAGGGGCGAGGCCAGTCCGAGACACATCGCGAATGCCAGGAGCAGCCTCAGGAGGATGGGTGAGGGCCTGGTCGTGGCTCTCACCGGTGAGCGTGGGCGCATGCGTACCTCCGGTTGTGGGGTGTGGTGCAGGGCTGGGGAGAGCGGTCGCCGTGAAGGGCGGCGGTCGCGGTCAGGTGAGGGGCAGCGAGTGCCGGACCGTCTGGTGGGGAGCCAGCCTGGTCGACCGGGCGCCTAAGGGCAGTTGGCCGCCGTAGCGGCCGAGGCTTACTTGCGGCGGACGGGGACGTTCACGTCGTCCACGTTGATGTGGCCCCAGCCGCCCGTCGCCCGGTCGACGACCTCGACGTAGATCCGCTCACCGAGGTGGGCGGCGAGGTCGAACACGACGCGGCGGTACTGCTCGCCGCCGCGGCCGGTCGCCTTGGCCAGGATCTTGCCGTCGTCGGCGCGGACCACGGCGGCGTAGAGCCGGTCAGGGTCGTTGCCGCCGGAGACGAGGAGGTCGACCACGCCGTCTCCGCCGAGGACGACCGTGGCGGAGCGCAGCACCCCGGTGGCGTCGTCGCCCCCCGCGTCCGGGTTGAAGCCCCACAGGTGGTGGCCGGCTGCGTCGTCCTGGGTGTCGGCCTGGTAGAAGGGGCCGCCCCAGCCCCAGTCGGTGCGGGTGGTGACGTTGGCGTCGCTGAAGGTGGTGCCCTCGACGACGGTCCATCCGGTGAGGTCGCCGGTGGCGAAGTCGTGGTTGGGCAGGGCGTCGACGTCCGTGGGGCGGGGCGGATCGTAGACGGCCGGCGCGACGGGGGTGTCGTAGGCGCCGTTCATCCGCCAGACGTCCAGCACCAGCACGCTCGGGGAGCCCTCTTCCGCGGTCAGGCGCAGGCCGGTGGCGTCTTCCCTGGTGGGGTAGACACGGCTGGTGATGCTGTTGGCTCCGTTGACGTACGCCTCCAGCATCGAACGGTCGAGCAGGACGCGCAGGTGCAGGCGGCCGTCGTCCAGCTCGACTGTGCCGCCGTGGACGCCCTTGCGTACGTCCGGATCGAGGCTGGAGCGGTCGCGGTCGATGGAGAAGCGGCGCTTGGCGGTGTCGTAGGTCAGCAGGGTCTCCTCGGTGCCGTCTGGGCAGGCCCGCACTGCCAGGCTGATCGATCGCGCGCCGCGCGGTTCGATGACGGCGTGGAGGTCGAGGAGGTCGCCGCGGACTCCGGCGAGTCGGCGGTTCGCCTCCTTGAGGGAGGTCCGGCGGATGCGGGCGAGTTGCTTGCCGCGCAGTCCGGCGGCCTCGGCGATCGGCTCGACGCCGAGGCGGCCGTCGCGGCGCAGCGAGAGGCTGACGGGCATTCCGGCGTTGTGGGCCCAGCCGGACTGGGCGTGCTGCTGTTCGCTGCGCCGGTCCTGGGTGATGCTGAAGACGACGGAACGGCCGTCGGGGGTGACGAAGCCGGACGGGCCGGTGAAGTGTTCGCCGAAGTCGAACTCACGGGGTTCGTCGTGGTCGGGCAGGAAACGGCACGCCCGCTTGTCGAAGGTGCCGATCCAGTAGTAGGTGTGCTTGACGGCGTTCGGGTTGAACCCCTCCCACCAGGGACAGATCAGCAGGATGTGCTTGCCGGTGCGCCTGCCGCCGGGTCCGGGCAGGGGAAGCAGGACGGGCAGCTCCCACACCTCGCCGGGCTCCGGCCGGGTGGCGAGGTCGTTGGAGTGCAGGGGGCCGCGGTAGGTCCAGGGGCCCTCGGGCCGGCGGGCGGTGTAGACGAGGGCGGTGCCCCCGTGCTTGCGGGCCACCCGCGTGCCGTCGTAATCGACGATGCCGCTGCCGACGAGCTGGTACCAGACGCCGTCCTCCTCCCAGACGAACGGGTCGCGGAAGTTCTCCGCCCACGCGGTGCCGGGACCGGCGGGCAGACCGGCCGGCGCCTCGGTGACCGGCTCGGACTTCATGGTCCAGGTGGGCAGGTCGGTGTCCTTGTCGGTCGGGTAGGTCGACACGGCGAGCCCGGTCCGCTGGCGGTAGGGCAGCCGGTCGTCGCCGCCGGTGAAGAACAGGACCGGTCCGCGGTCGCCGTCGACGAAGGCCGAGCCCGACCAGCAGCCGTCCGGCCCGACCGAGCCGGCGGCGGGAGCGAGGGCGGGGGGAAGGTCGCGCCAGTGCACCATGTCGGTGCTGACCGCATGCCCCCAGTGGATCTGGCCCCAGAACGGGCCGAGCGGGTTGTGCTGGTAGAAGATGTGGTATTTGCCCTTGAAGTAGACGGGCGCGTGCGGCTCGTTCATCCAGTGCCAGGGCGGCAGCATGTGGAACTGGGGGCGGTGCCGGTCCCCGTCGAAGCGGCTGCGGTGCGGGCTGAGGTCCGGCCTGGGTATGCGTCCGCCGGGGAGGGCGGCGAGCTGGTCGGTGTGCTCCTGCCGGGCGGTCGGTTCGTCCAGGGCGCCGGGGCGGATGACGAGGCTGTCCATCAGGCCCATGTACATGTTGGCGTGGAATTCGCCGTTGAGCAGCGTGGAGCGGTTGTGGCGGCCGATCAGCAGCGGTTCGTCCGGGGCGAGGACGGGGGCCTTGCCCGGGGTGTCGGCGGTGCCGATCGGCCGGCCGTCGCGGTACAGGCGCAGCTGCTGGGCGGCGGGGTCGTAGGTGGCCGCCACATGCGTCCAGCGGTTCTTGGCCGCGGGCTGGTCCGGGGCGCCCTTGACCTCGATCAGGCTGTCTTCGAAGCCGAGCTGGAAGACGATCTGTCCGAAGCGGCGCAGGCCGAGCAGGAATCCGCGTCCGGTGTCGGGGTTGTGCTGGTTGACCAGCGCCTGGGGCTTGCCGTCGATGCCGTGCTCGTAGGCGTAGGGCGCGATCCACACGTCGAGGGTGATGCCGGTCGAGGCGTCGAGGTCGCCGGGGCCGTCGGCGGTGACGAGGGTCGAGTAGCCGTCGAAGTACAGGGCCCGGCCGCGAACCCCACGGCGCCGCACGGGGTCACTGTCGGGCTTGTGACGGGCGTCGTTGAAGACGTAGCCGACCGGGTCGGTGGCGCCGGAGACGGCCTCGAGTGTGACGGCTCCGGTGCGCTCGTCGAAGTCCCAGCGGGCGGTGGGAGATGCGGGCCGGGCCCGGGTGCGTGCGGCGGCGGGAGCGGAAGCGAACGAGAACGGGACGAGCGCGCCGCCCACGGCGGCGGACACGACGCTGAGGGCCGTTCTTCTCCTCATGGCTGACTCCTGGAACAGTGCGGCAGGGCATCGCCGTGCCAAATCGGTTTAACTACGTGGCTCGGCATCGTTCGCCCGCCGTCGCCGCTAAAGCAAGAGCTAATGCACGGCGATTTACCTGCGCGTCATCAAGAATCGGATGAAAGGTGCAAAGCCTCGCCGTTGCCGGTTCGAGATGTCCCGAGTGTTGACATCGAGCCACCAGCGATTCACTCTCGTCACAGCCTTGCTAATACGATTTAACGATGGAGCGGGAGCCGCTGATGTCTGAACGCCGCGTAACGATGGCCGACGTAGCCCGTATGGCGGGCGTCTCGCCGACCACCGCGTCGTTCGCGCTCTCCGGCCGCACCGACATGCGCATCTCGGAGGCATCCCGGGCACGCGTGCTCCAGGTCGCCAAGGAACTGGGCTACCGCCCCAACGTCACGGCGCGCAGCCTGCGCACGAAGTCGACCCAGACCATCGGGTTCGTGTCCGACATGATCACCACGACCCCGTTCGCGGGTGACGTGATCCGCGGCGCGCTCGAGGCCGCCCGCGCACGCGACCACCTGCTGTTCATCACGGAGGCCGGCGGCGACCGCGCCGCCGAGTCGTCCCTGGTGCACGCGCTGCTCGACCGCCAGGTCGACGCGGTCATCTACGCGACCATGTTCACCCGCTACATCACCCCGCCCAAGGAACTCCACGGGCAGCGGATGGTGCTGCTGAACTGCCTGGCACCCGGCTTCGACGCGCCTTCGGTGGTGCCCGACGAGCTGGAGGCCGGCCGGGACGCGGCGCGCGCCCTGCTCGCGGCCGGTCACACCCGCGGCATCTGGGCGATCGGCGGCCACCTGGCCGTGCCCGCCACCCCCGAGGGAAACATCGCCGGCAACGAGCGCATGCGCGGACTGGAAGAGGTCCTGCGGGCGGGCGGGGCCCGCCTGGACGGTGTCATCGAGTGCGACTGGAACACGCAGGACGGCTACCGGGAGGTCACCGCGCTGCTGAGGGCGGGCCACCGCCCGCGGGCGCTGGTGTGCCTGACCGATCGGGTGTCCTTCGGGGCCTATCAGGCGCTGGGCGAGGCGGGACTGTCCGTGCCCGGTGACGTGTCGGTGGTCTCCTTCGACGACCAGGACATCGCGGCGGCTCTGCGCCCGGCGCTCACCACCGTGAAGCTGCCGCACTACCAGCTCGGCCGCCTGGCCGTGGAGCTGATCCTGCGTCAGGGGCCGCTGGAGGCAGCCGTCCACCAGGTGGCCATGCCGTTGCAGGAGCGCGATTCCATCGGCGCCCCCGCTGTGGACTGACGGGCGGCCCCCAAAAGACGGTCGTCCTGCCGCCGGGCGAAGACCCGGACGGCAGGACGGTCACCGAAAGACAGCGACCGACGCAACCGGTCGCACCGGCGGGTCCGGCAAGACCCGCCTCAGTGAGATGGAGGAAACCCCGTGGTGTGGAAAACAAGGCGCCTCGCTGGTGCGAGTGTAGCCGCAGCGGCGGCGACCGCGCTGGTCGCCGGATGCGCCTCCGGAGACGGCGGCGCCACGTCCGGAGCCAGCGGCGACACCCTGACCCTGTGGACGCACAACGCCGGCAACTCGGCCGAACTCGACGTCGTCAAGAAGATCATCAAGGATTTCAACGCCTCCCAGACCACGTACAAGGTCAAGCTCCAGGCGTTCCCGCAGAACGACTACAACAGCTCCGTCGTGGCCGCGGCCTCGGCCCGCAAGCTGCCCTGCCTGCTCGATGTCGACGGCCCCAACGTCGCGAACTGGGCCTGGGGCGGCTACCTCTCCCCCATCGACGTCTCGGGCAGCGAGGTCCCCCTCGACGACCAGCTCGCCAGCACGGTGGGCCGCTACCAGGACAAGCTCTACGCCTTCGGCTTCTACGACGTCGCCCTGACCCACTTCGCCCGCAAGTCGGTGCTCACCGAGCACGGCATCCGCATCCCGACCCTCGGCAAGCCCTGGACGAAGACCGAATTCGACGCGGCCCTGGCCAAGCTGAAGAAGAGCGGGAAGTTCGACTACCCACTGGAGATGGGCACCGGCGGCAGCGGTGAGTGGTGGTCCTACGCCTACTCCCCGCAGCTGCAGAGCTTCGGCGGCGACCTGATCAACCGCGACGGATACAAGACCGCCTCCGGCACCCTCGACGGCCCCGCATCCGTCGAGTGGGCCACGTGGTTCCACTCGCTGGTCTCCAAGGGCTACATCGCCAAGAAGTCCGGCGCCGATCCCAACAAGGACTTCCTGGCCGGCAAGAGCGCCATTCAGTGGGACGGCAGCTGGAACGCGGCCAAGAACGCCGACAAGCTCGGCGACGACCTGGCGATCATCCCGCCGGTCGACTTCGGCAACGGTCCCAAGATCGGTGGCGCGTCCTGGCAGTGGGCGATGAGCTCCAGCTGCTCCAACAAGGACGGCGCCCAGGCATGGCTGAAGTTCTCCCGCCAGACGAAGTACTTCGTCGACTACGCCAAGGCCACCGGCACGCTCCCCGCCACCGAGGCCGCGGCCCGGCAGATCGACGGCTACCAGCCCGGCGGCAAGTTCAACGACCTCGTCGAGTTCGCCCGCAGGTTCCCGGTGGTACGTCCGGTGACCCCGGCCTACCCCTACATCTCCACCGAGTTCGAGAAGGCGGCCAAGGACATCCTGGCCGGCGCCGACCCCGAGGAAGCGCTCGGCCAGGCCGCGAAGGACATCGACAACAACCTCAAGACGAACAACTACTACGCCGGCTGACCCACCCGGTCCGGTTCGGGCCCTGAGCGCGCTCGCCCACGTGCCCGAACCGAACCGGCCCTCCTGGAGCTACCGTGACCACCAAGACCGCAGCCCTCGGCCGGCTGCGTCCGGTAAGAAGAACACGACCGACCCGCACCCGCCGCCGTGAGAGCCTCACCGCCGTCGGCATGGCCACCCCGGCCATCGTGCTGCTGATCGTCTTCCTCGTCGTACCGGTCGTCCTCGCCTTCGCCCTGGCATTCACCGACGCCCGACTCATCTCCCCCACCCCGGCCCGCTTCGTGGGCCTGCGCAACTTCCGGCTGCTCTTCGAGGACCCGGTCTTCTACAAGTCCCTGCGCAACACGGCCTACTTCGCCGCCGTCGTCGTCCCGCTGCAAGCCGGCCTCGCCCTCGCCCTGGCGCTGCTGGTCAACGCGAAGGTACGCGGCGTCAACTTCTTCCGCACCGTCTACTTCCTGCCCGTCGTGACCTCGATGGTCGTGGTCTCCCTGCTGTGGACCTTCCTCTACCGCGAGGACGGCCTCGTCAACCACGTGATCTCCACGCTCACCTTCGGGCACATCGAGGGCCCGGACTGGCTGGGCGACCCCCACACCGCCATGCCCGCCATCATCCTGATGTCGGTGTGGCAGGGCGTCGGCTTCCACATGATCATCTGGCTGGCCGGACTGCAGACCATCCCCGCCGAACTGTACGAAGCCGCCGACCTCGACGGGGCCACCCGCTGGCACCGCTTCCGCCACGTCACCTGGCCCGGACTGCGCGCCACCCGCACCTTCGTGCTCGTCACCATCACCATCGCGGCGTTCAGCCTGTTCACCCAGATCAGGGTGATGACCCAAGGCGGGCCCCTGGACTCCACCACGACGGTCGTCTACCAGGCGGTGCACTCCGGCTACGACCAGCAGCAGACCGCCTACGCGGCGGCCATCTCCCTGGTCTTCTTCGTGCTCGTCCTGAGCGTGTCCCTCGTCCAGCGCTTCCTGACCCGGGAGAAGGACTGACATGACCTCCTTCCTCAAGCACCTCGGCGGTCACGCCGGCCGCGTCGTCCTCGCCCTGGTCTTCGCGCTGCCCCTCGTCTTCATGCTGGTCTCCTCGTTCAAGACGGACGACCAGATCTTCGACGACCTCGGCTCCCTGCGCGCCTTCCTGCCGACCGGCGCCCTGTCCCTGGACAACTACACAGGCGTCTTCGACCGCGTACCCGCGGCACAGTTCCTGCTGAACTCGGTGATCATCTCGTCGGTCACCGTGATCCTCGGCGTCCTCATCAACAGCATGGCCGCCTTCGCCCTGTCACGCATGGTGTGGCCGGGCCGCAAGGTCGTCATGACCGCGGTCATCGCCACCCTCATCGTGCCGTTCGAGACCTTCGCCCTGCCGCTGGTGTGGTGGGTCAACCAACTGCCGCTGCTGCGCGTCAACGGCTTCCACCTCGAGTGGACCACCGGCTGGATGGACACCTACCAGGTACAGATCGTGCCGTTCGTGGCCAACGCCTTCTCGATCTTCTTCTTCCACCAGTACTTCCAGAGCATCCCCAAGGAGATCGACGAGGCCGCGGTCATGGACGGCGCCGGCTGGTTCACCGTCTACCGGCGGATCATCATGCCGCTGTCCGGACCGGCCGTCGCCACCGTCGCCATCCTCACCTTCCTGCCCGCCTGGAACTCCTACCTGTGGCCGCTCATGGTCGTCCAGAGCGAAAACCTGCGACCGGTGATGGTGGGCATCTCCTACTTCTTCCAACTCAACGTCGGCTGGGGCCAGATCATGGCCTACTCCTCCATGATCACCGTGCCGATCCTGGCCCTGTTCGTGGCCTTCCAGCGCTCCTTCGTCAACAGCATCGCCTCCACCGGTGTCAAGGGCTGACAGCGCCTTTTCGACACCCCCCTTTGGAGAGGACCTCCGCGTGTCCGTCCTGCCCGCAGACCCCCACCTGCCCGTCGCACACCTGCGCCCGCCCCGCAACTGGCTCAACGACCCCAACGGGCTGGCCTTCCACGACGGCTATTACCACGTGTTCTTCCAGTACAACCCGTACGGACCCGAGCACGCGCACATGCACTGGGGCCACTTCCGCAGCACCGACCTGCTGACCTGGGAGGAACTCCCGGTCGCCCTGTCCCCCACGCCGGGCGGCGAGGACGCCGACGGCTGCTACTCCGGCAACGCCGTGTCCGACGGCGACCGCATGGTCGCCTTCTACTCCGCCTTCCGCACCGACCGCTGGGCGCAACCCGTCACCACCGCCGCGTCCATCGACGACGGCCGCACCTGGACCCCGCGCGGCAGCCTGCTGATACCCGAACTGCCCCCGGGCGTCAGCATGTACCGCGACCCCTATGTCTGGCACGAGGGCGACCGCTGGCGGATGCTGGTCGGCTCCGCCCTGACGGACGGCCGCGCGGCAGCCCTCCTCTACGAGTCCGCAGACCTCGAACAGTGGCAGTACCGCGGCCCGTTCCTGGACCAGGCACCCCAGCCGGTGGCGCCGGGCGCCGATACGGGGCTGGGCTGGGAGTGCCCCCAGTACCTGCACGCGCCGGACGGACGCGGCGCACTGATCGTCAGCGCCTGGGACCCCGAACTCGGCCCCCGAAGGACGGTGGTCTACGCCGGACGCGAGCAGGAGGGCCGCTTCCTCGCCGACGCCCCCGTGCTGTTCGACCACGGCCCCGACCTCTACGCACCGGCCCTGCTGCCCGCCCCCGACGGCCGGTGGCTGCTGTGGGGCTGGTCATGGGAGGCCCGCGACCCTCAGTGGGTGAGCGCGGCCGGCTGGGCCGGGATGCTGACCCTGCCGCGCGAGGTCACCCTCGGCGAGGACGGCTCCGTACGACAGCAGCCGGCCGCGGAACTCCTGTCGCTGCGCGACGGACGTGCCCTTACGGCTTCCGGGGAGACCTCCGCAACTGCCGTACTGGGCACGGTGGATGCGAGCTTCGACCTGACCGCCCGTCTGGAACTCCACGCGCCGGGCGGTGGGCTGCGGCTGGTGACCTCCGCGGAGGGCAGTGAGTTCCTCGACATCAGGATCGACCCCGCCACCGGCGACCTCGTCGTGGACCGTGACCATGCCTCGCTCGATCCGCGCGCCCACGGGGGCACGTACCGCATGCCCTGCCCCGAGGCGAAGACCGCCTCGGGTGCGGCCATCGAGCTGCGTCTGGTGGTGGACCGTTCCGTCGCCGAGCTGTACCTCCCGTCGGGCCGGACGCTGACCTTGCGGTTCTATCCCACCGGAGGCAGCCCCTGGCGGATCGAAGCCCATGCCTCGGCAGAGGGCCACGCCGCGGGAGAGGGCCGCCTCGGTTACACCGTCGCCGCGTGGAACCTGCGCCCGTACACCATGCGACGCGAGGCGGAAGCGAGTGCCCGGCCCGCGCTCAGGTAGGGCGCGTTGCCCTTGAGCCCTGGCGGACGCCCGTGAGGCGGCGGCCCCGGCCCCGAAGCCGGGGCGGCCGCCAGGGCGGACCGCCAGGACGGACCCCGGGGTCGCCTTCGCCATGGACGCCGACGACCGGAGCACGGCGGAACTGGTGATCAGCGAGCTCCTGACCAACGCGGCGCTCCACGGCCGCGGCACGATGACGCCGGCGATCGGCCGCACAGGCCCGACGCTGGAGATGTCGGTCACCGATCACGGGCAGCCCAAGGCGGCCATCCCGCCTGCCGAGCCTCACGAGCACGGCCGCGGCCTGGCCATCGTCGCCGCGGTCACTCATGACCTGCGGATCGATGAGACGCCGCGCGGCCGGTGCGCGCGGCCCGCGTGGAGCTGGACGCCCCGGCGACCGACTAACGGAGCGCTCACCTGCGGCACCTGTCCGCCACCTCCGCATGTTGATCTTGTGAACGGTCTGTGTCAGTCCCCCAGGACGCGTGTCCGCCGCCGTATGCGTGGGACTCGGCGGGCACGAGGGACGAAAGGGGATGACGATGGCTGAGACAAGCCGTCCTGCCACCGGCAGCCACACCGCGATGGGTGAGGAGCCGGTGGGACAGCTGGTGCAGCGCGCGTCGCAGCAGCTCACCGAGCTGGTGCGGACCGAGATGCGGCTGGCGCAGACGGAGATGAAAGAGAAGGGCAAGCACTACGGCAAGGGCGGCGCCCTGTTCGGCGGAGCCGGCCTGGTCGGCTTCCTCACCGCGCAGGCGCTGGTCGCCACCGCGATCGCCGCCCTGGCGACGGTACTGCCGGTGTGGGCCGCAGCCCTGATCGCCACCGCCGTGCTCGGCCTCGTCACGGCGGTGCTGGCACTGGGTGGCAAGAAGGAAGTCTCCCGTGCCGCACCACCGGCCCCCGAAGCGACCCTCGACAGCGTCAAGGCCGATGTGGCCAAGATCAAGGAGAGTGCCAAGCGATGACCCAGCCGCCCCACGACGAACCCACCGCCCAGAGCCCGGAAGAACTGCGCGAGCAGGTCGAGCAGACCCGCCAGGAACTGGGCGAGACGGTCGAGGCGCTCGCCGACAAGACGGACGTCAAGGCCCGCGCGAGTGAGAAGGCCGCCGCGGTCAAGGAGCAGGCGACGGCGACGGCGGCCGTGCTGAGCGAGCAGGCGAAAGCCAAGGCCGGCGAGGCCGCACAGCTGGTGCAGGACAAGCTGCCCGACCCGGTCAAGGAGAAGGCCGCCACGGCCGCCGACCAGGCCAGGGCGAAGGCGGAGCAGGCCCAGCACCTGTGGCAGGAAAAGGCCCCCGAACCCCTCCGCGACAACCGGGGCGCCCTCATCGCGGCCGGCGCGGCCGTCCTCATCGCCTGCGTCCTGCTGCGCCGCAACAAAAGCTAGACCATAGAACGAGGAGAGATCCGAGATGAAGGCATCGAAGATCGCCTATAAGCCGGTCGGCCTGGCCCTCGGCGCGGTCACCGGCATGCTGGCAGGCGCACTGTTCAAGCAGGCGTGGAAGATGTTCGGCCACGACGAGGACGCACCCGATGCCACCGACGAGGAACGCCAGTGGGGCGAGATCCTGGCCGCGGCCGTCCTGCAGGGTGCGATCTTCGCCGGGGTCAAAGCAGCCGTCGACCGCGGCGGCGCCGCCGCAACCCGCCGCCTGACCGGCACCTGGCCCGGCTGAGCCCTGCCCTCGTGACCACGTCCTGTCGGCGGGCGTCGTAGCGCATCATCCTGCCGAAGCGGCCACATCGCCTGCCACGGTGAGCAGGAGGCCTACGACGCCTGCCGTCATCGGAACCATGCGCACCGGCAGCATGATCCGAGATCAGGCAGGTCAGAGACCTTCTGACGCCATGCCGGCCGTGATCAGGTGGGTACGAGCGTCAAGCGAGCGTCACCCCTGACTGCTTCCCGGCTCAGCGGCCCGGTTCGTCGGCGTCGTCCGCGGGTCCCGGTGGCAGAGCGGCCCCCGTGGTCGAGATCGAGCAATACACGCGGTCCAGATACCGGCGCATCCGCTCGGTCATGTCCAGCCGCTCCGGCTCCAGCGCCCACTGGAGCTGGAGCCCGTCCATGACTGCCATGATTTCCTGAGCCTCCGCCAGGTGCTCCGTGTCAGGCTTGAGTTCCCCCGAGTCGACACCGCGACGCAGGGTGTCGGACAGGTCGCGCAGGACCGTGCGGTAGCGCCGGGTGAAGAAGGCGTGAGCGGGGTGACCGGGGTCCGACGACTCGCCGACAAGGACGTTGAACATCCGGGTCCGGCCGGGGCGGCGGCTGTTGTAGTCGACGAGTTCGAGCAGGCGCAGGAAGCAGTCGGCGGCGGAGTCGAACTCGGTTGAGAAGAACCGTTCGATGTCGTGCTCCTCACTGCGCTCCAGCACGGAGACAAGCAGGTCCTCCTTGCTGCGGAAGTGATGCAGCAAGCCGCCTTGGGTGATTCCGACGTCCTTGGCGATGCGGGCGAGCGACGAGGCGTGGAAGCCCCACTGGGCGAAGTGCTCCACCGCGGCGTCCAGGATGCGCAGGCGCCGCTCGTCCCCCACGGCGTAGCCGCCGCGAGCTGCGGTTCTGCCGCTCCCCGGGGTCTTCGTGCGCGCCGTCCGCTCGTCCTTGTGATCCATGGGCAGCACCTTAACCAGTCGGCGAGCCAGGCCGAGATTGCTGTGACCCACGTCACATTCACGAAACCTACTACCTACTCGGTATTCGTGATTGCCTGTGCTCGCCCGAACCGCGGGGCCACCCCCCACGCCCGGTACGGAGCATTCCGGCGATCACGGCCGTCCCCCTCGTCTGCGCCTCCCCACGAATGCCCCGTTCCTCGTTCCCCGTTGCCTGTTTCGGCGTCCCCGTCCCCCTTCCCCTCTTCCGTCCGCGAGAGCCGCCGCACCCCGAGGAGCCGGACATGTCCAGACCCGAGACCGACCCCGTACCCGTCCCCGTACCGCCGTCCGTACCAGCGTCCGCAGCGACGCATGCCGGGCGCCCCCTGGCCAAATTGCTGCTCCTGCTCGGCGTCGGCAACACCGCGATGTTCATGGTCTACATGGGCGTCGGACAGGTGCTGCTGCCCGTGCAGATCGAGCTGCTGGATCCGGCCGAGAAGATCGCCAACCTGGGCCTGGTCTCCGGGGTCGCCGCCGTCTTCGCGACCCTGTTCAACCCGCTGGCCGGATTGCTGTCGGACCGCTCCCGGCGGCGCAATCCCTGGATCCTCGGCGGCGGCCTCGCCGCACTGGGGGCGCTCGCCCTGCTGGGCTCGATGAGGACGATCCTGCTGGTCACCATCGGCTGGTGCCTGGTGCAGGCGATGATGAACGTCTACCAGGCCGCCATCACCGCCGTCGTCCCCGACCGGGTGCCCATGGAGCGCCGGGGGCTCGCCTCCGCCATGGTCGGCATGGGCATCCCGATCGGCACGATCATCGGCGTCACCATCGCCGTCGCGTTCATCCCGCACGACGTGAGCATGGGCTACCTCGTCCTCGGTGCGGTCATCGCCGGCGCGGGGGTGCTCTTCACCGCCCTCGTACAGGAGCAGAAGCTCCCCGAGGTGGAGACGGTGCCGCTGGGTCGGCAGTTCGCCGCGTTCGGCTCCGCCCTGAAGGCGGGTGACTTCCGCTGGGCGTTCATCGGCCGGTTCCTGATGATGCTCGGCTACTTCGCCGTCTTCCTGTACCAGCTGTACATCCTCCAGGACCACATCGACCTGCCCGAGGGGCTTTCGCCCGCCGCCGCGGTGGCGATCATCTCGCCGGTCAGCGCGGTCTGCACGCTGCTGTCGACGGTGGTCGGCGGTGTGCTGTCCGACCGGATCGGCCGGCGGAAGCCGTTCATCGCGGTCTCCTGCGTCTTCACCGCGCTCGGCATGATCGTGCCGGTGGTCAGCCCCACCTGGACCGGCATGCTCGCCTTCTGCGTGATCACCGGGCTGTCGTTCGGCTGCTTCATGGCCGTGGACACGGCCTTGGTCACGCTGGTGCTGCCGAGTGCGGACGACGCCGCCCGCGACATGGGCGTCCTGAACATCGCCAACGCCGGTCCGCAGATCATCGCGCCCTTCATGGCGTCGCTCGTCGTCGCCTCGCTCGGTGGCTACACAGCCCTCTTCATCACTGGCGCCGTGATCACCGTCCTCGGCGCCCTGTCCGTCGTCCCGATCCGCGGCGTCCGCTGACCGCGCCGTTCCCTGATCCCCCGCTCCTGCCCCAGTCCTGCCCCCGGAGAACCCATGCCTCCCGCACCGCCCCGCAACGACGGCCACCCCTACCAGGACCCTTCCCTCCCCGTGGACGCGCGCGTCGCCGACCTCCTCGCCCGGATGACGCTGGAGGAGAAGGCCGGCCTGCTCTTCCACACCATGCTGCCGATGCACCCCGACGGCCGCCCGGTCGAGGCGGGCGACGACGCCCTGATCCCGTCCGACACCACCGGCCTGCTGCGGTCGAAGCTGATGAGCCACGTCAACCTGATCGGCACTGCCGGGCCCCGGCAGCTGGCCGAATGGCACAACGCCGTCCAGGAGATCGCCGCCGGCACCCGCCTCGGCATCCCGGTGACCGTCTCCACCGACCCCCGCCACTCCTTCACCGCCAACATCGGCGCGTCGATCCAGGCCGGCGCGTTCTCCGCCTGGCCCGAGCCCACCGGCCTCGCCGCCACCCGCGACCCCGAACTCGTCCACCGCTTCGCCGACATCGCCCGCCGCGAATACCTCGCCGTCGGCCTGCGCGTCGCCCTGCACCCGCAGATCGACCTCGCCACCGAGCCTCGCTGGTCACGCCAGTCCGGCACGTTCGGCGCCGACGCCACCCTGACGAGCGAGCTCGTCCAGGCGTACATCCGCGGCTTCCGGGGCGAGACGCTCGGCCCGCACAGCGTGGCCACCATGGTGAAGCACTTCCCTGGCGGCGGCCCGCAGAAGGACGGCGAGGACCCGCACTTCCCGCACGGCAAGGAGCAGGTCTACCCGGGCGGCATGCGCGACTACCACCTGGAGCCCTTCAAGGCCGCCATCGCCGCCGGGGCCTCGCAGATGATGCCGTACTACGGGCAGCCCATCGGCACCGACTGGGAGGAGGTCGGCTTCGGCTTCAACAAGGGCGTCATCACCGGGCTGCTGCGCGAGCGGCTGGGCTTCGACGGGATCGTCTGCACCGACTGGGGCCTGTTGACCGACGCGTCGATCTTCGGGGAGCTGCACCAGGCCCGCGCCTGGGGCGTCGAGCACCTCACCGTCGCCGAGCGCGCGGCGAAGGCCCTCGACGCGGGCGCCGACCAGTTCGGCGGCGAGGCCTGCCCCGAGACCGTGGTTGAACTGGTCCGCTCCGGCCGCGTCGCCGAGGAGCGCGTCGACGCCTCCGTACGCCGCCTGCTGCGCGAGAAGTTCGTCCTCGGGCTTTTCGACCGCCCGTACGTCGACCCGGACCTGGCGGAGGAGGTCGTCGGCAACAGCGAGTTCCGCGCCGCGGGCGAGTCCGCGCAGCGCCGCTCCCTCACCGTCCTGCGCAACCGCGACAGCACCCTGCCGGCCGGTGGCGCACCGGACCGGCGCCCGAAGCTGTACGTCGAGGGCGTCGACGCCCGCGTCGCGAAAGAGTACGGCGACGTGGTGACCGACCCGGCCGACGCCGACCTCGCGGTGCTGCGCCTCCACACCCCGTACGAACACCGGGACAACCGGTTCGAGTCGCTGTTCCATTCGGGGCGCCTCGACTTCACCGACGAGGAGCTGAAGCCGATCCTGCGGCTGCTCGACGCCGTACCGACCGTCGTCCTCCTCAACCTCGAACGGCCCGCCGTCGTCCCGGAGATCGCCGAACGCGCCGCCGCGCTCATCGCCGACTACGGCGCGAGCGACGAGGCACTGCTGGACGTCGCCTTCGGCCGCGCCACCGCCGAGGGGCGGCTGCCCTTCGAGATGCCCCGCTCAATGGCCGTCGTCGAGGCCTCCCGCCCCGACGTACCGCACGACACGGCCGACCCGCTCTTCCCGTACGGGGCGGGCCTGGCCATCTGAGCCACCGCACCCCCGCCCGAGCCGTCGGGGGCGGCGACACCTGACCCGCGCCGCCCCCGGCCCCGAAGTGCCATCGCACGACCGAAGGGACACCCCTCAGCCATGCCCACCACCCCTCGTAGAGTTCTCGCCGCCACGGCGGCCGGGATCGCCCTCGCCTGCCTCGGTGTGACCGCCGCCGCCGACACCGCCGACACCGTCGGCCCGGGGCCAGGCGGCGACCGCCACCCGCTCGCCGGGCTGCGCGTGCTGCTGTCCAACGACGACTCCATGCAGGCCGCCAAGGCGTCGAACTCCGACGGACTCGGCCTGTACGAGATCCGCAAGGCGCTGTGCGACGCGGGCGCCGACGTCGTCGTCATGGCGCCGTGGCAGGTGCAGTCCGGCAAGGGCACCGCGGTCACCAACGGCGGCACGCTCACGCTCGCCCGGCGCATCCACCTGCCCGCCGGTTACGAGAACGACTGCGCCGGCACCCCCTCCGGCTCCCCCGTCTACGGCATCTGTCTGTCCGACGACCGGTGCGGCACCGACAGCCCCAGCGCCACCCCGGCCGACACCGTCAAGTTCGCGCTCCGCGGGGGCCTCTCCGCGAAGGCCGGCTGGTCGGACGGTCCCGACCTGGTGGTGACCGGCATCAACTCCGGGCCCAATGTCAGCGCCCAAGTCAACGACTCGGGCACGGTCGGCGCCGCCATCGCCGCCATCGACCAAGGCCTGCCCGCCGTGGCCTTCTCCTCTTCCGGGGACGCCTCCCAGATGCGCTTCCCGCTCGCCAACTACCGTGCCCACGCCCGGTTCGCCGCCGCCTTCCTCGGCGGGCTGCGCCAACGCGACCTGTTCACCGACCGGTTCGCGCTCAAGGTGGACTACCCGGACGTGAGTGCCGGACAGCGGGCCAAGCCCCCGGTCTGGACCAGCATCGGCCACGGCCAGGTCGTGTGGCACGCCTACCAGGCCAAACAGCAGGACGGCGGCGGTGACAGCTACGACATCACCTTCGGCGTGTGCCCCAACCGCCCCGGCGATCCGTGCACCGAGACCGTGAAGGATGCGGACTCCACCGCCATGCTCGGCCGGGGCCACATCGCCGTGGCACCAGTCACGGCCGACCGTACGTACGGGGTCAGGGCCGGCGCCACGAGCGAGCTCGCCCGGCTGAAGCATTACGTCACTCACGACGCGCCCCGCGCCTGACCGCATCCCAGGAGACCCATCATGCCGCATCTCACCGTCCGTACGCCACGCGGCCCCGTGCGCGGGGAGCGCCACGCCACCGGCGTACGGTTCCTCGGCATCCCGTACGCGCAGCCGCCGGTCGGCGAACTCCGGTTCGCCGCACCCGTACCGCCCGAGCCGTGGACGGACGTGCTCGACGCGACCGCGTACGGGCCGACCGCGCAGCGTCGGCCGTTCGCCGAGGTCACCACGATCCCCGAGCCGACCATCCCGGGCGAGGGCACGCTCAACCTCAACGTCTTTACCCCGGACCCGTCCCCAGGCGCCGGGTTGCCGGTACTGGTGTGGATCCACGGCGGCGGCTTCGTCGCCGGATCCGCCGCGAGTCCGTGGTACGGCGGCGGGGCCTTCAACCGGGACGGCGTGGTCCTGGTCTCCCTCGGCTACCGGCTCGGCATCGAGGGCTTCCTCCACCTGCCGGACGCGCCTGACAACCGGGGGGTACGCGACTGGATCGCGGCCCTTGAGTGGGTGCGCGACACCATCCCCTGCTTCGGCGGCGACCCGGCCAAGGTGACCGTCGCCGGCCAGTCCGCGGGCGGCGGGGCGGTGCAGACGCTGCTGGCCACGCCCGCAGCGCGCGGCCTGTTCCGAGCCGCCATCTCGGTGTCTGGTGCCGTGATGCAGCCGCAGGGCCGGGGTGTGGCCGAGGCCGTCACCCGGCTGTTCACGGCCCGTACCGGCGTCCCGGCGACTGCCGCCGCGCTGAAAGACGTGGCGGACGGCGACCTGCTCGCCCACCAGGACGCGCTGGCCTCGCCCGGGCCCGACCGGGGGCAGCTGCCGATGCTCGTCCTCGCGCCCTTCGCCGACGGCGAGTTGATCCCGCACGCGGTGCCGGACGCGCTCACCGCGGGCGACACGGGCGCGGACATCCCACTGATGGCGGGCTTCACGGCGCACGAGTTCAACGGCATGCCGCGGCCGGGAGCCACCGACGCCGACGTGCGCGGCCTGCTCGCCTCCCTCGGCCTCGACGAGAAACGCACCCGGGTCTTCCTCGAGACGTACGAGCAGTACGCGGACGAGCCGGCGACCCTGATGGGCCAGGCGGTCACGGACACCACCTTCCGCGCGCCCACCCTGGACATCGCCGACGCGCGGGCCCGGCGATCCCAGCCGACCTGGCTCTACCAGTTCGAGTGGTCCGGCACCGCTCCGGGCTTCGCGGGTGCGGCGTACCACTGCGTCGACCTGCCGTTCGCCTTCGACCTGCTCGGCGCGGAAGGCGTCACCGACGCCCTCGGCGAGGACCCGCCGCAGCATCTCGCCGACGCGGTGCACGCCGCCTGGACTGCCTTCGTACGCGACCTGGACCCCGGATCGGCCTGGCCGCAGTACACCAGTGAAGGACGGGAGGTGATGCTCTGGGACGGCGAGCCGCGCGTCGCACGCGACCCGCTGCGCCCGGTGCGGGAGGTCTGGCTGTCCGCCTGAGGCAGGCCCGAGGGGCGGTGGCCAGTCGGCAAGTCGACCGTCTGGTCGCGGTCAAGGTCCTCCCTCCTGGCAGACCTCACCACGCGCACCGACTGCACCGACTGCACCGACTGCACCGACTGCACCGACTGCACCGACTGCACCGACTGCACCGACTGCACCGACTGCACCGACGTCCTGCGAGTTCCCACCCTGCCGGTCGACCACCTGTACGACCATGGATAATCCATCGGCTACGCCCGACGTGGGGCACTGTTCCACCAGCCGCGCTTCATCGATCCCACACGCTGGCAGGGCCTGCAACGACAGCTCCGCTCCAAACTCGAGCGCGTCCGCAATCCACGCGCAGCGGTGGCTCTTTGCTGTGGTGACCGGCTCCCCGGTGCATCGCACACCCGGGCACAGCCGCCTCGCCCCGTGCTCAGCGCCAGCAATACCAGCGCTTCTGGTGGCCATCGCACTCACGCAAGCGGTCGCCACCGACCAGCTGGCCCATTTCGACTCGCGAGACAGCTACATGTGTCTGTCCAGCGGCCTGGACCCGCAGGACCTGACCGACCTGCTCGACAGCAGGTACGGCACCCCGCGCACCCTCGTCGGATGCTGAGCGACCAGTCAGCGACGCGCGGGTCCGGGCATCAGGCTGCCCAGACCCGCGCTGCCCGGAGTGTCAGCGCCTCATCAGCGCAAAGACGCCCCAGCCGAGGTACTCGCGGGTGTACTGCACGTAGCGGGCGGGCCCGGTGGCGAGTTCGGCCCGTACATCGGCGGCCAGCTCGTCATCGGGGTTCTGGTCGAGCCAGCGGCGAAGGTTGAACCACTGCGCCGCCTGATACCGGTCCCAGCTGTCCTGATCGGCCAGCACCATCTCCACGACGTCGTACCCGAGGTCGCCGAAGTGCCCGATCAACTCCGGCAGCATCCGAAAGTCGGCTCCGCTGCCGGCGTGGCAGCCCTCGATGACGTCCTGGGTCGGCGGTGTCCGACGCCAGTACGGCTCTCCGATCAGCATGAGGCCGCCTGGGCGGAGGCTGCGGCCCAGCAGTTCGACGGTGCCGGCCACGCCGCCGCCGATCCAGGTGGCGCCGACGCACGAGGCGAGATCGACCGGCTCGTCCGCGACGTAGCCTGCGGCATCGCCGTGAACGAAGTCGAGACAGTCGGCGACTCCGAGTTCAGCGGCACGGGCGCGGGCCTTCTCGGTGAACACTGTGCTGATGTCCACCCCCGTTCCCGTGACGCCGTGGTCACGCGCCCAGGTGCACAGCATTTCGCCCGTTCCGCTGGCGAGGTCGAGCGCTCGCGTGCCAGGTGCCAGATGGAGCGACTGGCCCAGTACAGCGAGCTTGTCAGCGGTTATCGGGTTGTGGACGCGGTGGCTGCTTTCGCGAATGGTCCAAATGCGTGGAAGATCCACAGGAGGGATTCCTTAGGTCGATGAGGTCCTGCCGTTCCTGAAGGGCAGCCGTCGCCAGTCGGGCTGTCCCTGCTTGAACCCTCATCAAATGCACCCCTCTTGGACGTTTCGATCTTGGAAGGTCCGTGCAACCGGTTTGGTGCGTACGGGCCGGCCCGGCAGGCGATTGACCTCGCACGCCTGCCGGGCTGACGCTCAGGCGTCGATGATGACGGGGATGATGAGCGGCTTGCGGCGGTGGGTGCGGAACGCCCAGTTCGCCACGGCGCGGGAGACCAGCTGTTCGAGCTGGTGTGCGTCCCCGACGCCTTCCTCGGCCGCGGTGGCCAGGGTCTTCTCGATGACGGGAATGACCGGCTCGAAGGTGGCGTCGTCGTGGACGAAGCCGCGGGCCAGGAAGTCCGGGGCCTCGGCGAGGGCGCCGGTGTCCGCGTCGACGATCGCCACCACCGTGACCACGCCTTCGGAGGCGAGGGTCAGGCGGTCCTTGAGGGAGGCTTCGGTGGCGCCGCCGACTTCCATGCCGTCCACGTAGACGTTGCCGGCGGGGACCTTGCCGGTGATGGACGCGCGGCCGTCGACCAGGTCCACGACGACGCCGTCCTCGGCGATGACGACCCGGTCGGGATCGACGCCGGTACGGATCGCGAGGTCGCCGTTGGCCCGCAGGTGGCGCCATTCGCCGTGCACGGGCATGACGTTGCGGGGTTTGACGATGTTGTAGCAGTAGACCAGTTCGCCGGCGCTGGCGTGCCCGGAGACGTGCACCTTGGCGTTGCCCTTGTGGACCACGTGGGCGCCCCACCGGGTGAGTCCGTTGATCACCCGGTAGATGGCGTTCTCGTTGCCGGGGATGAGGGAGCTGGCGAGCAGGACGGTGTCGCCCTTGCCGATGCGGATGACGTGGTCGCGGTTGGCCATCCGTGACAGCGCGGCCATCGGCTCGCCCTGGGAGCCGGTGCACACCAGCGTGATCTTGTGGTCCGGGAGCTTCTCCAGCTCCTTGGTGCTCACGACCAGACCGGACGGAACCTTCAGATAACCCAGGTCACGGGCGATGCCCATGTTGCGGACCATGGAGCGGCCCACGAAGGCGACCTTGCGGCCGTGCTGGTGGGCGGCGTCCAGGACCTGCTGGATGCGGTGCACATGGCTGGCGAAGCTGGAGACGATGACCCGGCGCGGCGCGGTGCGCATCACCTGCTCGATCGCCGGGTTCAGCTCACGCTCGGAGGTGGTGAAGCCGGGCACTTCGGCGTTGGTGGAGTCGGTGAGGAACAGGTCCACGCCCTCTTCACCGAGGCGTGCGAAGGCGCGCAGATCGGTGATGCGCTCGTCGAGGGGGAACTGGTCCATCTTGAAGTCGCCGGTGTGCAGCACCATCCCGGCGCCGGTGCGGATCGCGACGGCGAGGCTGTCCGGGATGGAGTGGTTGACCGCCACGAACTCGCAGTCGAAGGGCCCGAAGCTGCGCCGGTCGCCCTCTCGCACCCGTACCGGGCGCGGCCGGATGCCGTGTTCCTTGAGCTTGGCCTCCAGGAACGCCAGCGTCAGCTTGGAGCCGACGACGGGAATGTCCCTCCGCTCGCGCAGAAGGTAGGGCACACCGCCGATGTGGTCCTCGTGCCCGTGGGTGAGTACCACCGCCACGATGTCGTCCAGCCGGTCCCTGATCGAGGTGAAGTCCGGCAGGATCACATCCACGCCGGGCTGGGTCTCCTCGGGGAACAGCACGCCGCAGTCGACGATGAGCAGCTTGCCGGCGTACTCGAAGACGGTCATGTTGCGGCCGATCTCACCCAGGCCGCCTAGGGCGATGACCCGCAGCCCTCCTTCGGGAAGAGGCGGTGCGGCTTTCAGCTCTGGATGTGGATGGCTCATACCTTGACGGTACCCGGAGTGTGGGACGGGTTGATCCATTGGCTGTGATCTCTCTTCCCGACCGGCGGGTCGCCCCACCTGATGTCTCGGGAGCATCGGACGAGCCGACGGCCGGGACAAGGGAGTGATCAAGGCGATATCGCCCGGTAGACCTACCGCATGAACCGCAGGGAGCAGCCGGTGCGTACAATCTGACCCCATGCCGAAGCCTGACGAGCTGATCGTTGACATCGCCGCCCGTGTGGAGTCCGGGCAGAGCACTCAGATGTCTCTGACCGTGGTCACCGGTGGCGCTGTCATCACCGGTCGCCTCGCTCCCGAAACCGTGTGGAGACAGAGAGTGTCGGAGGTTCTGACGGATTCCGCCCACCTGGGCGAGTTCTCCGCCGTCTTCGAAACACCCCCGAAGCAGGACGGGCCGCCCACGCATCTGCACTTCCATGTCGCCCGGATCCTGCAGGGCACGGTGGGGATCCCGGAGACCGGCGGAATGTACCGCGTCGCGATCGAGGACGTCGGTGCCTGGACCGTGGGCGACTTCAGCTACTCCGACCACTGACCCACCGCCCCACCCGGAGCGGCACGACACGCAGGGAGGGCCCCACCGGCGCGCGCCGGTGGGGCCCTCCCTGCTGCCGTGGTGTCGGCAGCGCGGCCTTCGCGTCCGTCAGACGGACAGGGGGCTGCCGAGTAGGGCGGAAGCCCGCTGCAACGGGCTTTCGACGCGTGCGGGCGCGGGTGCGGGCTCGGCGAGGCCGCGACACGTGAAGCCGAGGCGGGCCATGGCCCTCAGGACTTCCGCGGAACTGAAGTCGCGGGGGTCCTGGCGGGTGATGACCTGGCCGATCTGCTTGACCGGGTAGTGGCGTCGTCCGACGATCACGGACTCACCGGTGACCGGTTCGGGCTTGATGCCCTTCATCGATTCCAGCACTCCGCCCTTGGTCAGGTCGAACGGGAAGCGGGCGATGACACAGCGCATGATGCCTCACATGGAGAGGGAGAAACGGGGCCGACCTGCACTGAAGCCTTCTACTGGCAGAAGGCGAGGACGCTCGGAGCGCGGTCGTCCCTTGGTGGTCGACGGTGAAGCGAAGGGCCTGATGACGTCGGCGATGTCACGCAGCCGACCCGGTCGCTGTGTCCGGAGACGAAGGTGCTATGCCGCCGCACCAGCGGTGGACTGCCCCAGGGGCGCACGGCGCGTCGCCGAGGCAGGACGGCGCCGCCCGCGCGAGGTGGCGCCGCGCTTCTTGGGGCGCTCGACCACCGGTGCGGTGATGACGACGGGGATGCCGGAGGGCGCCTGGGCCCCGGTGATGCGGTGCAGGGCCTCTTCGCCGGTGCGGACCTGGGTGGTCTGCGGGACGATGCCGGCCGACGCCATGAGGCGGGTCATGCCGCGGCGCTGGCTCGGTGTGACCAGGGTGACGACGCTGCCGGACTCACCGGCACGGGCGGTACGGCCGCCGCGGTGGAGGTAGTCCTTGTGGTCGGTCGGCGGGTCGACGTTCACGACGAGGTCGAGGTTGTCGACGTGGATGCCGCGCGCCGCGACATTGGTCGCCACCAGCACGTTGACGTGCCCGGTCTTGAACTGCGCCAGCGTGCGGGTGCGCTGCGGCTGGGACTTGCCGCCGTGCAGGGCGGCGGCCCGTACCCCGCTGTTCAGGAGGTGCTCGGTGAGGCCGTCGACGGCGTGCTTGGTGTCGAGGAACATGATCACGCGACCGTCGCGAGCGGCGATCTGGGTGGTCGCCGTGTGCTTGTCGGCGCCATGAACGTGGAGCACGTGGTGCTCCATCGTCGTGACCGCCCCGGCCGACGGGTCGACGGAGTGGACTACCGGGTCCGTCAGGTAGCGGCGGACGAGGAGGTCGACGTTGCGGTCCAGGGTGGCGGAGAACAGCATGCGCTGGCCTTCGGGGCGGACCTGGTCGAGCAGGGCGGTGACCTGCGGCATGAAGCCCATGTCGGCCATCTGGTCGGCCTCGTCGAGGACGGTGATGGCCACCTGGTTCAGCCGGCAGGCGCCGCGGTCGATGAGGTCCTTGAGGCGTCCCGGCGTGGCGACGACGACCTCGGCGCCACCTCGCAGAGCGCTCACCTGCCTGCCGATCGACATGCCGCCCACCACTGTGGCCAGCCGCAGCTTCACGGAGCGGGCGTACGGGGTGAGCGCGTCGGTGACCTGCTGGGCCAGCTCACGCGTGGGTACGAGGATCAGCCCGAGCGGCTGCTCCGGCTCGGCGCGCTGCCCGGCCGTACGGGCCAGCAGCGCCAGCCCGAAGGCGAGGGTCTTGCCGGAGCCGGTGCGGCCGCGGCCGAGGACGTCGCGGCCGGCCAGCGAGTTCGGCAGGGTCGCGGCCTGGATCGGGAACGGCACGGTCACGCCTTGCGAACTCAGCGCGGACAGCAGGACCCGCGGCATGTCGAGATCGGCGAAGCCCTCCACGGCGGGAAGCGGGGGAGTGATCGTCTTGGGCAGCGCGAACTCCCCCTGAAGGGCGGCGGGCCGACGGCTGTAACCACCGGACCGGCTCGGCCCGCTGGAGCGGCTCGTGGCCGACGAGCCGAATCGGCTGCCACCCCTTGTGGAGTCGGCGCTGCCGTTACGGGTGCGGGCGTACCGGTCGTTCGTGCGTGTGCGGTTCATGCGGGACCTTCCTCGATGCGGCACATATCAAGGAATTCCCGCAGCGATGAGCAGCACAGAGAATTGCAAGAATGAGCCGGTGGAACCGGAAAGCGAATTCTGGACGGCGAAAAAGTCGCGCGGGCCCAGTCGCTGGAATGAGTGACGCGAAGTGAACGCAATGTTCGGTCGTTCACCGCGATGAAGCCATGAAGCTATGAAGGCGGGTTTACTGATCGTTGCCCACAGGGGAAGCCACTGCGGAAAACGCGAGCAGCTGGGGCCCGCACCCCGAGGGATGCGGGCCCCAGCTACAAAGTGCGCGTGACGTCAGGCGAGAACGATGTTCTCGGCCGTCGGGCCCTTCTGGCCCTGCGCGATGTCGAAGGTAACCTTCTGGCCCTCGAGCAGCTCGCGGAAGCCCTGGGCGGCGATGTTCGAGTAGTGGGCGAACACGTCAGCGCCGCCACCGTCCTGCTCGATGAAGCCGAAGCCCTTTTCCGCGTTGAACCACTTCACGGTACCAGCAGCCATGTTATTTCTCCTTTGGGGCAGTGCATCGGGGTCCGCACTGCGCGAACCCCGTGTCGCCGCGTTGATCACCCCGCCGGAAAAGACCGGAAATACAAAAGCGCTTCCAGCGGCACGGGAGCCGCCCGGAGGCACTTGAAGTCGGGAACCACAACTGCAACTGAGATCGACATTAGCACGTCGCGGCGGCCTGTGTGCGGTGAAAAATCCGGGTCGCCTTATTGCGGCAGAGAATCTGTCCGCACGTTCCCGCGAAATCTCAGTCCGCGGGCACAGATATTGATCCAGCCGGGGCGCAGCGTTTCGACGGGCAGAACGCCGTACGACCTTTCCCGGCCTGGTCACACGCCACTCCCCCGGTGCGGGCCGCTTCGCGGCGGCTGCCGGAGCGGCTGCCACGGACGTACAACGGCCCGAGGACCGTCGGCTCGTAGATCCGGCGAGGAAGACCCGTGTGGACGCGCGCCAGGGGGTTACACAGTATGCGCTCCGCGTCTCACAGCGCGTCAGCCCGCGATGCCTGTGCGTTTACGGAATTCTGACAACTGGATACCGCACTTCAACGGATAAGGGACTCGATGGCTGCTGAAGCTGCACCGGTCACGTTGGTGCCGGTCAAGGGACGGCGCAGCCGGGGCCGGATGATCGTCTCCTGGCTGACCACCACCGATCACAAGAAGATCGGTCACCTCTATCTGATCACCTCGTTCGCGTTCTTCCTGATCGGCGGGGCGCTGGCGATGGCGATCAGGGCGGAGCTGGCCCGGCCCGGGCTGCAGTTCCTGTCCAACGAGCAGTACAACCAGGCGTTCACGATGCACGGCACGATCATGCTGCTGCTGTTCGCCACCCCGACGTTCGCCGGCTTCGCCAACGCGATCATGCCGCTGCAGATCGGCTCCCCGGACGTCGCCTTCCCCCGGCTGAACATGTTCTCGTACTGGCTGTTCGCCTTCGGCGGCCTGATCGTGCTCGGCAGCTTCCTGACCCCCGAGGGCGCCGCCGACTTCGGCTGGACCGCCTACACCCCGCTCAGCGGCGGTGAGCGCACCGCTCAGATCGGGGGCGACCTGTGGATCATGGGGCTGGCGCTGGCCGGGTTCGGCACGATTCTCGGCGCGGTCAACTTCATCACCACGATCATCTGCATGCGCGCCCCCGGCATGACGATGTTCCGGATGCCGATCTTCACGTGGAACGTCCTGCTCACGTCGGTGCTGGTCCTGCTCGCCTTCCCGGTCCTGGCGGCGGCGCTTCTCGCGCTGGAGGCGGACCGCAAGTTCGGGTCCCACATCTTCGACCCGCAGAACGGCGGGGCGCTCTTGTGGCAGCACCTGTTCTGGTTCTTCGGCCACCCCGAGGTCTACATCCTCGCCCTGCCGTTCTTCGGCGTGATCACCGAGATCCTTCCGGTCTTCTCCCGGAAACCGATCTTCGGGTACACGGGGCTGGTCGGCGCCACGATCGCCATCACCGGTCTGTCCGTGACCGTGTGGGCCCACCACATGTTCGCCACCGGTGCCGTGCTACTGCCGTTCTTCTCCTTCATGAGCTTCCTGATCGCCGTGCCGACCGGGGTGAAGTTCTTCAACTGGATCGGCACGATGTGGCGGGGCTCGATCTCGTTCGAGCCACCGATGCTGTGGGCGTGCGGCTTCCTGGTGACGTTCCTGTTCGGCGGGCTGACCGGTGTTCTGCTCGCCTCACCGCCGCTGGACTTCCACGTCACCGACAGCTACTTCGTGGTGGCCCACTTCCACTACGTCCTGTTCGGGACGATCGTGTTCGCGATGTTCGGCGGATTCAGCTTCTGGTGGCCGAAGATGACCGGCACGATGCTGGACTTCAGGCTGGAGAAGATCCACTTCTGGACGCTCTTCATCGGCTTCCACACCACCTTCCTGGTCCAGCACTGGCTCGGCGCCGAGGGCATGCCCCGCCGCTACGCCGATTACCTGGCCGCCGACGGCTTCACCGCCCTGAACACCGTCTCCTCCATCGGCTCCTTCCTCCTGGGTCTGTCGACCCTGCCCTTCCTCTACAACGTCTGGAAGACCGCCAAGTACGGCGAGAAGATCGAGGTCGACGACCCCTGGGGCTACGGCCGATCCCTGGAGTGGGCCACCTCGTGCCCGCCGCCCCGCCACAACTTCAACGCCCTGCCGCGTATCCGCTCCGAATCCCCCGCCTTCGACAACCACCACCCGGAACTCGCCGAAGTCGAGGAGCAGGTGAACGCCGGCAGGCGTGACGCCGTCGATGCCAGTGACCACAAGGGCGAGCCGACCTGATTCCCAGCCCTCCCCCGGTCCGCCCCGGACCGGTAGGGATCCGACCGGCCGCCGAAAGCTCCGAGCGGCCGGTTGCGGGTAGTCGGTAAGTCTCGAAGTCTTCGCAGTGGGTCGCTGGGGAACGCCAGCCGGAAGGAGACACGTCCTGTGACCGAACGGGCGCGGGTGGGCAGGGCGCTGACCGATCTGATGATGGTCAGCCATGAGGCGGCACTGGAGGACCTGCCGGCTCTGGTGGCCGACCACGCCGAAACCATCGGCTTGCACGACGTGGCGTTCTTCGTGGTCGACTTGCAAGGCAAAGTGCTGCGCCAGGTCACCGGGCAGGGCCTGGACGCCGGTGCGGGTGGCCTTGAGCTGGCCGTCGACACCACCGTGGCGGGGCTGGCGTTCCAACGGGTGGATCTCGTCGTCGAGCCGGATGCGTCGGGCGGGCGGGAGAGCCACCGGTGGTGGGTGCCGGTCACCGACGGCGTGGAACGCCTGGGCATGGTGCGCGCCGACACCGACCGGGACGACGACGCCACCCGTGACGCGCTGCGCGAGCTGGCGTCGATGGTCGCCCTGCTGCTGCTGAGCAAGCGGGCCTTCAGCGACTCCTACGCCCGACTGATCCGGACCGAGCCCATGAGCGTGGCCGCCGAGATGCAGTGGCATCTCACCCCGCCCTCAGCCTTCGCCGGCCACGCCACCACCGTCGCCGCCGCCTCGGAACCGGCCTACGACGTCGGCGGCGACGCCTTCGACTACGCCGTCGCCGACCGGGTGTTGCACCTGTCGGTGTTCGATGCCATGGGGCACGACGCCACCGCGGGCCTGACCGCCAACATGGCGGTCGCCACCTGCCGCAACGCACGCCGACAGGGCGCCGACCTCGTCGAGACCTCCCGGGCGGTGGAGGACACCCTGCTCGCACAGTTCGGCACCAGCCGCTACGTCACCGGCATCATCGCCGACCTCGATCTGAACTCCGGACGGCTCACCTGGGTCAACCGCGGCCACCACCTGCCGATCCTGCTGCGCTCCGGACGCTGGCCCCACGAGCTGCGCTGCCGCCCGGCCGGCCCCATGGGCACCGACCTGGGACTACCGGTGACCGTCTGCCACGAACAGCTGCAGACCGGCGACCGCCTCATCCTCTACACCGACGGCATCGTCGAAGCCCGTGACGCCAAGGGCCGGCAATTCGGCCTGGACCGCTTCCTCGACTACGTCGTACGCCACCACGCCGACCAATTCACTGTCCACGAGACTCTGCGCCGCCTCACCCACGCCGTCCTCGCCCACCACGACGGCCACCTGGACGACGACGCCACGGTCGTGATCGCCGAATGGGGCGACCGCGACCAGGACCACCTCACCCCCTGATCTGCGCCCCTCTTGGATGCGAGAGGGCTCAGTTCTTCTTCAGCTCCTGGGCGAGCATCACCAGGATGCCGCTGGGACCGCGGAGGTAGGTGAGCTTGTAGATGCCCTCGTAGGTCGCCACCCCGCGCAGCGGACGGCATCCGTGCTTGGCGGCTGTCTCAAGGGCCTTGTCGATGTCGTCGACCGAGAAGGCGACGCGATGCATGCCGATCTCGTTGGGACGAGCGGGCTCCGACTCGATCGCTTCGGGGTGGATGTACTCGAAGAGCTCAAGGCGCCCTTGGCCATCCGGTGTCTGGAGCATCGCGATCTTGGCGTGGTTGCCGTCCAGGCCGACGGCGGTGTCGGTCCACTCGCCACTGACCGTGTCACGGCCGACCACCGTGAGGCCGAGGTCGGTGAAGAAGGCGATCGTCGCTTCGAGGTCGCGGACGGCGATGCCGACGTTCTCCAGTTTGATGGCCATGCGCCGCATGCTATCGAGCCGGGCCGATCAGGCGCTTCCGGTGAGGGATCAGAACTGCTGTATCAGCATCCATATGACAAACCCCAGGAAGATCACGCCGACCACCCGGTTCATTGCGTAGCCCTTGCTCGTGGGCTCGGTCGCCTCGGGATTTTTCACCCAGCCTCGCTGGAGACGGCTGTTGGCCTTCCACAGCAACTGAGGGCGCACGACTTGGATCAGCCCCATGACCAGGAAGAAGCACAGGACCAGGACGAATACCCAACTGCCGCCATCGTCGTTCGGGGCGGCCTGCACTACCGCATCGAGGCTCATGAAGGGTCGGTTGCCCTGGTCTCGCACCAAGTAACGGGAGTTACTCGGTCGACGCTCTGCCTCAAGCGCCGCCGACCGTGACCTTCCCCTCCCACCTCAGGTCCCCCGCCGACCTGCCCACCAGGAGCCGGTAGGAGCCGGGCTCCACGCCCCAGTCGTGGTCCGCCTCCGACCAGTGCCGCACGGCACGCGGGCCCACCATCACCTCGGCAGTCGCCGTCCGGCCCGCTTCCGCCTCAACGGCCGCGTACCCGGCGAACCAGCGCACCGGACGCTCCACCGCCGACTCCGGCCGGGACAGATAGACCTGTACGACCTCGCGCCCGGCGCGGGTGCCGGTGTTGCGCACCGTCACCCGGACGGTGAACGGCTCGCCCGCGGCGACGTCGGCGGGTGCCTCCACGGCCGTGTACTGCCATGTCGTGTAGCCGAGTCCGTGGCCGAACCAGTAGGCGGGCTCGCGTCCGGCTCGCAGCCACGCCCGGTGGCCGATGTGCAGGCCCTCGTCGTAGTCGAGGCGGCCGTCGACCGGCCGAGTGCGGGTGACGGGGACGTCCGCCAGGGACGCCGCCCAGGTGGTGGGGAGCCGGCCGCCGGGTTCGGCGAGGCCGAACAGGACGTCGGCCAGGCCCGCTCCGGCCTCCTGTCCCGGGAACCACGCGAGCAGTACGGCGCCCGCTTCCCGGCGCCAGGGCAGCTCGACCGGACCGCCGCTGTTGACGATCACGACCGTGCGCGGGTTCGCGGCGGTCACGGCGCGGACCAGGTCGTCCTGATGCCCTCCGAGCGACAGTCCGGCGCGGTCGTAGCCCTCGGTCTCGCTGTGCTCGGTGGTGCCGACGACCACGATCGCGGCATCGGCGTCCCGCGCCGCCCGCACCGCGTCCGCGAGCGCGGTCGCCGCGTCCGGTTCCGGTGGCGCCGCGGCGACGACGGTGGCGCGCCCGCGTCCGGGCACCAGTTCGCGCCGAGCCACCACCCGCACGGGCCGCTTGGCGGTCAGTACCGTGCGCGCCGTCTGCAGGGG
Source organism: Streptomyces sp. NPDC002776 (assembly GCF_053592195.1). NCBI lineage: Bacteria > Bacillati > Actinomycetota > Actinomycetes > Kitasatosporales > Streptomycetaceae > Streptomyces > Streptomyces sp. NPDC002776. Next base: position 119,726 of record NZ_JBSFVG010000012.1, read on the forward strand.
CGGGTTGACGTGGACGACGGCCGGGTCGTCCGTGTCGCCGGGGAACTCCCCGTCCAGCAGCGTGTGGTCGTCGACGGTGAGCGTCATGCGGCCGAAGCCCCCGACGCCGAAGGTCCACTCCCCCGCGTCCCGGGGATGCAGGATCGCGGCGATCTCCACGGTGTGCGCGCCGGGGGGCAGGTCCGGTTCCAACTGGCGTCCCGAGAGCCTGCGTTGCGCGTACAGCTCCTGCCCCGTCGCGTCCAGTACGCGCAGGCGTACGCCGGGGGCACCGGACTCGGGATCGGTGCACCGGTCGGTGTCGAGGGGCGCGGGTGGACAGCCCAGGGCCGGGCCGGGCTCGTACACGACCCGAGCCCTGCCTCGCAGCCGGGCCCGGATGCCGGCCAGCGGGGTGACGACGTCGGAGCAGAAGACGCCTGCGCTGCCGCCTCCTTGGACGCGCGGGGACGCGGCGTGCACGCCGAGGACCGCGACGGTGGAGAGGCTGGTGGGGGCGAGCGGCAGGACGGCGTCGTTGTGCAGCAGGACCGAACCGGCACTGACGGCGCGGCGCAGCAGCGCCCGGGTGTCGCGCGACGCCATCGCCGCGGGCCGGCGTCGGTGCTGCGGTTCCAGCGCGCCCACGCGATCGGCGAGCCGGAGCAGTCGGCAGACCTTGTCGTCGACCGCCTCCTCGGGGACCAGGCCGTCCTTCACCGCCCGTACCAGCGCGGCGCCCCAGGGGCTGTCCGGGCCCGGCATGGCCAGGTCGAGGGCGGCACGGCCGGTCTCCTCCGTCGTCCGCACGGCCGCCCAGTCGGAGACGGCGATCCCGTCGAACCCCCATTCCCCCTTGAGGGGTTCGGCCAGGAGCGGGCTGGCCGTCATGGTCGTGCCGCCGACGGCGTTGTAGCCCGCCATGACCACCCACACCCCGGCCTCGACGGCCGCCTCGAAGGGCGCGAGGTACACCTCGCGCAGCGTGCGTTCGGACGCGCGGACGTCGACGGTCAGCCGGTCGGTCTCGGAGTCGTTGCCGACGTAGTGCTTGGCGGTGGCCGCCACTCCGAGGGCCTGGATGCCTCGGATCAGCGCGGCCCCGGTGCGGCCCGTCAGTTCCGGGTCCTCGGAGAAGCACTCGAAGTGACGGCCGCCCAGCGGGCTGCGGTGCAGGTTGAGCGTAGGGGCCAGGATCACGTCGACGCCCTTGCGGGCGGCCTCGGTGGCGAGCAGGCCGCCGAGCCGCTCCACCAGATCCTCGTCCCACATGGCCCCCAGGGCGGAGGCGGAGGGCAGCAAAACCGAGGTGCGCCGCTCGTCCCAGGCCTCGCCGCGCACCCCGGCGGGCCCGTCCGAAGTCACCATCTCCCGCAGCCCGATCCCGGCTTCACCGGCGGTGCGCCACGTCGTCGCGCCGGTGAGCAGGCGCACCTTCTGTTCGAGGCTCAGCCGGTGGATGAGCCGGTCGCGTGTCTCGTCGTCCATTCCCGCCCCCACGTCCCTGCCCCCCACTCGACTGGGAGAGCGCTCTCCCAACCATTGGCTGAGCTCGTCGTCCCGTCAAGGCCCTCTGCCCGCGCCCCGAAGGAGGCGCCCGGGCAGCGGTAGGGGCCCGACGGCACCCGCACCGAGCGGGTGGTCGGGCCCCGGACGACCGGCCCGGTCAGGGCAGTCGGTAGTCCGCGTTCAGAACCGCGCGCCGCTCCGGGTGGTACAGGTCGTAGCCGCGCGCGTCGCACTGGAAGCCGCCCACGATGCAGCCGTCGACCAGCGCCTTGAGGGTGCGCTCCTCCCACGCGTTGAAGAAGTCGTAGTGGAAGGAGTAACCGCGCCCGCTGGCCAGGCGGACCTGGCTCATGTCGCCGTTGACCGGGAAGGCCATCTTGAACTCGATCATCGGCACGGCGACCGGGTGGGAGGCCGGGCACATGTTGTCGTTGGTGCCGGGCTTGACGACCGGGTAGGCCATGTGGCTCTTGTGGTCGGGGGTGTCGAGGTACTTGCCGTCCCAGCAACTGGGCGCCTGGAAGCGGATGTTGAGCTGCACGTCGGGCCTGCTCGGGCAGCTGGTCGGGAAGTCGACGTTGAAGAAGCTGTCACCGCACTCCCAGCCCTCGACGAAGCCCTTGTGGCTGCGGAACTGCTGGGCGCTCTGCATGGGGTCGCCCACGACGTACCGCAGTCCCTTGGGGAAGGGTCGCACGCTGGTGTAGTCGGTGATTCCGGACTTGTAGTAGATGACCTGCGGGCCGACGGGGAGGATCTTGGTGTCCCCCTTGTACAGCGACGGCATCCAGTACGCGGAGGCGTCGGCCGGAGCCAGGCAGGTGGTGTTGCCGCCGTAGAGGCTGGCCGTCGTGCTGCCGGCGTTCGTCGTCCGGTTGCCCATGAAGGTGTGGTCGTGGGACTTGCCGGGCTGGCCCGGGTACACGATCGGGTCGTCCGGCGCGGTGTGCGTGACGGAGCAGTTGGCCTGGAACTCCTTGTGGTAGCGCGGCGGCGGGGTGGCCGTGGACGGGGTCACTCCGGTGACCTGGGGCACGGCCGGTATGTAGCCGTCGCCGTCGGGGTCGTCGGCGGACGCCTGGTTCGACACCGCCATCGTGTGGCCGGTGTGAGTGCCGGCCGAGGTGCTACTGCCCGGATCGGCCGCGGTGGCGACCGTGCCCAGGCCGAGGACCACGGCGAGGAGAGAGCCGCCGACAAGGAGTGTGGGGAGTCGTTTTGAACGCCATCTCATGGAGGGCCTCCAGCCCTTGAGTGGGGAGGGTGGGGACCCGGCAGGGGGCTGAGCGCCGCCCCCTGCCGGGGGCCTGGCGTGCTGCGTCAGCTGTAGACGCCGAACTCGTGCAGCGAGTAGCCCCAGCCGGTGCCACGCGCCGTCAGGTGCAGTCGTACGTGCCGTGCGGTCGCCGCGACGTCGATGGTGTCGATGTCACCGTTGCCGGTCGTCGTGGTGTGCACGGTGCGCCAGGTGTTTCCGTCGTCGGACACCTGGACGTCGTAGGACTTGGCGTAGGCCGGGTCCCAGACCAGCTGGAGCTTGCGAATGGCGGTGGGGGCGCCGAGGTCGACGCGGATCCACTGCGGGTCGCTCCAGTCGCTGGCCCAGCGGGTGTCCGTCCTGCCGTCCGTCGCCTTGGTGGGCTCGCAGGGGCAGTCGCCGTAGGAGGCCTGGAAGGATGAGGCGGTGGTGGGCTTGTTCAGCGCCACGTTCGTGCCGGTGACCGGCGGGGCGACGACCTTGACGGACTTCGTCTCGATGCCGGCGTTGCCGCGGCCGTCCTGGGCCTGGATGTACACCTTCCACACGCCGAGCTTCTCGGGGGCCGTCACCGCGAAGGTCCCGGCGCCGGTGGAGCGCCACTTGGCCTCGACCAGGCGCTTGTCGCCGTTGGCGTAGTTGCCGCTGAGGAAGACCTTGTACGTGATCGGGTCCCCGTCGGGGTCGCGGACATCGGCGCGAACGGTGAACTCGCCGCCCGCCGGGGCGGACGAGGCGGGGTTCACGGCCATGTTCGTGATGACCGGGGGCGTGTTGTCACCGCTGGTCGACCCGGTGTAGGCCCGCTTGACCGCGTAGTAGGACAGCCGCTTCAGTCCGTCGGGCACGAGGTTGAACCAGATGCCGCCGAAGTCGTGCTCGATGCCGTAGTGGAAGAGGGTGGCGCCCAGCGCGACGCCCCGGTGCCCGGTGACGCAGTCCCAGGCCTTGGTGTAACCCTCCGCCTTCTGCACGTCGGTCGGCTCGTCGGGGACGCCGTTGGCGTCGTCCGGGACCTCCCACTCCCCCGCCGGTCCGCCCTCGGTGATGATGTACGGCTTGGTGTAGCCGCCCTCGTTCCAGTCCTCCTGGACGCCGCAGATGTCGCCGTAGGAGTTCATCGAGTAGAGGTCGAGGTCGGGCGCGTTGCGCTTGTAGTACGGCCAGGCGCCGGTCCAGGCGTCGGTCGAGGTGACCGGGTGGTCGGGGTCGATGGAGTGGATCTTCTTGGCGACGTCGTTGACGAAAGAGGTGTAGGCGTTGCGCTGCGTCTCCAGTTCGGTACCGCTGTAGCAGTTCTGCAGACCGAGCACCGATTCGTTGCCGACGTTCCACATCAGCGTGGCCGGATGCGACTTGTAGGTCTCCACCCACTTCGCGAACTCGGTCAGCATGTCGTTCTTGTACGTCGTATCCGTCACGTAGTTGACGCAGCCGCCGCTGCCCGGGCCGCCGCCCGGCTGGAGCCAGAAGCCGTTGATCACGCGGATGCCGTTGGCCGCCGCCGAGTCCAGCAGCGGCTTGGTACCGGCGTCGGTACCCCAGGTGCGGATCGTGTTGACGCCCATCGACTTCACGTCGGGCATGTACTTGGGAGCATCAGCGATGGCCGGACCCCAGGTCAGCCCCTTCACCGTGTACGGCTGCCCGCCTACGGTCAGTTGCCAGTTCCCCTGCGAGCCCGACACCCGGACCGCGCCGGTGGGGGGCGGCGGGTCGTCGGTGTTCCCGTAGACCTGGAACTCCCAGAGGGAGTAGCCGTAGCCGCCGGAACGCTCGGTGCCCAGCATGCGGACGTAGCGGCCGGACCCCGTCAGGGCGAGGTCGTCCGTGCCGCCGTCGCTACCGGTCACGGTCCTCAGGGTCCGCCAGTCCGTGCCGTTGTCGGACGCCTGGATCTGGTAGCTCTTGCCGTACGCGGCCTCCCACGTCAGGACGGCACGGCTGAGGTTCGCGCGCCGGCCGAGATCGACCTGGAGCCACTGCGGGTCGGTCCACTGACTGGACCAGCGGGTGCCGGTGAGGTTGCCGTCGACGGCCGCCGACGCGGCGTATCCGGCGCCCTCCTGCGACGATGCGGTGGCGGTCTTGCCCTGGGACAGCAGGGTGTCGGCCGCCTGGGCCGGCGGGGCCGCGAGGCCGAGCGAGGACGCCACCAGCGCGCCCAGAGCCAGCACGGAGAGACCGGCACGGCGACGGGTGGGGGCGGGGGGTGAGCTGGATCTGGACACGTCTGCTCCTGGCAGGTTGGGGGTGCCGGGTGGGGAGCGCTCTCCAGGGGGGTCCCCGGTCCCCGTTCGGCGCGTGACCGCGGCGTGCCGCCCGGTTCGGAACGGCACGTCGCATGGGGTGGTGCGGGGGGGGTAGTCCGGCGGGTGCGGGCCCGGTTCGGGCACCGGGCCGCGGGGCCCCTCCGGACCGGGGCGCGGGGATGTCACCCGGGCCGGAGGGGAGTTGGTGCCGGCCTTACCGGGTCATCCGGCGGTCGGCAAACGGTGTGTCAGCGGACGGTGTGTCAGGGGAAGGACACGAGGGTGGACGGCACGGTCGAGGTTCCCGCGGGGACCGTGGACGCTCCGGTGTCGTTGATGACGTGGTTGTAATGGCCCATCCCGCCGAGGGACACCACCAACAGGCTGTGGAACTTGATCCCGGGCTTGACCGGCGTCTTGAAGCCGTGGTGCTGACGGATGCTCGGGTCCACGTTGTAGTTGCAGTAGCTGCCGAGACCCCACGCCTCGTGGGTGTTCACGGAATCGTCGACCCGGTAGGCGGCGTATCCCTGGGTGGAGCCGTTCTGGATGGCGGCCTGGTTGGGCGCGTCGTAGGCCTTCTCGTTCTGGTAGAAGATCGTCCGGCCGCGCTCGCCGTACCACTCGACGTCGTACTTGTTGAAGTGCTCGACGAACAGGCCAGTGGCCAGGACGTCGTCGCCGTTGACGCGGACGCCGTAGTCGGCGCGGTTGGTCTCCCAGCCGACGCCCTCGCCGTGGTCGGCGCGCCACACCCAGGTGTGGTCGATGATCGTGTCGTCACTGTTGACGACCATGCTGGTGGTGGCCTTGCCGGCGTGCGCGCCGCCGATCCGGATGTAGACGTCCTGGACGGTGGTGGGGTTGGCGGCGTGGTCGGCGGAGGCACCCTGCGGGCCGACCTCCAGCAGCGTCGGGGAGTTGACCACGCCGGCGTCGATGAGGAAGCCGGCCAGGCGGACGCCGTCGACGTCGGCGACCTTCATCGCCGTCACGCCGTTGTCGGGGATGATCGTGGCCAGGCCGAGACCCAGGACGACGGTGTTCGCCCGGTTGACGTTGATGGTCTGGTCCACGTGGTAGATGCCCGGGGTGAACAGCAGGTGCAGGCCCTGCGCGAGCGCCTGGTTGATGGTGGCGGCGGTGGCGCCGGGCTTGACGACGTAGAACTTGCTCAGCGGGATCGACTCGCCCTGCGGGGTGCCGCTCGCCCAGGTGGTGCCGCGCGCGTTGGTCCGCTTGGCGGGCGCGAAGACCTTGTACTCGTTGCCGTCCAGGTAGAGGAACGGCTTCTCGCGGGAGATGGGAGTGGTGTTCAGGGTCGTGTAGCGGGGCTCGGGGAAGCTGTTCGCCGGCGCACCCTCGACGCCCGAGAAGACCTGGTTCCACACGGAGTTGGACCAGCCACCGATGGCGCTGTCCCGGGTGTACCACTGCTGCTGCGAGTAGTTGCCGACCTGGCCGTCGACCTTGGAGTCGGCGATGTAACCGCCGCTGGCCCAACCGTAGCCGTTCGGGGCGAGGTTGAGACCGCCCTTGACGTGCATACGACGGAACGACGCCGCCTGGGAGACCGCCCACCGGTTGGTCCCGCTCACCGGGTTCAGTGCCAGGTTCTCGGCCGCACGCCAGAAGTTCTGCGTGGCGTTGCCGTTGAACCAGCCCGCGTCGACCGTCACGTCACCGTTGATGGTCGTGTCGCCGGGCTTCAGGCCGAGGCCCGCGATCTGGGTGTAGAAGCCGATCTGCGCGTTGAGGTTGTTGTACGTGCCCGGCTTGAAGAAGAAGGCGTGCCGGCCGGAGCCGAACTGCGCCGACTCCTGCTCCTTGAAGACCGCGTCCAGCTTGGCCTGGATACCCGGCGTCGACGGGTCGAAGACATGCACGTTCGATCCGAGGTCACCCCCGCCGGGCAGCTGCGGGCCGCCGGTGCCGGTCTCGCCGTACACCTTGAACTCCCAGAGCGAGTATCCGTATCCGGTGGCGCGGGTGGTGCCGTACATCCGTACGTAACGGGCCTCGCCCGTCACGGCGATGGTGTCCGTGCCGCCGTCGCCGGTGGCGGTCTGGTAGGCCGTGGACCAGTCGGAGCCGTTGGTGGAGAGCTCGATGCGGTAGCCCTTGCCGTATGCCGCCTCCCAGTCCAGGACGACCTGGCTCACCTTGGTGGTCTCGCCGAGGTCGACGCGAATCCACTGCGGGTCGGAGTGGGCACTGGACCAGCGGGTGCTGCCGTTGCCGTCGACGGCGTCGGCGGCCGGAGTGCCGTAGTGCTCCTGGCTGGAGGCGGTGACCGGCTTGCCCTGCGACAGCAACACCGGCGCGGCCTCGGCCTCCTGGGCCGGTACGAAGGTGAGAAGGGCGGCGGCGAGAGCGGTGACCACCGCGCCGACGACCCCTCTGCGAGTGGATCTGCGGGGTGGCGGAGGCGCCACTGACGGTATGCCAACTACGGGCATGCGGGGGCTCCTTGGAAACGAGAACGACATGGGAGAGCGCTCTCGGGAACCTTGCCCGTAACAAGAGGGGGCGGTCAAGGGATCTGTCATCACTTATCTTTCGTCTTTCATTAAGTGGCAGTTGGCCAACGCCCGGCGCTTCGGGCCATCTCCCCAGGCGGCGGCTGCGACCGCCTCCCAGGCCCGGGGATGGCGATCCAGGGCACGGGCATGCGTGGCCCTTCAGCCATCAAGGGTGGGTACGATCCCGCCGGAGTTGCTCGGCGACGGCGCGAGGGCGCGACACAGGGCGTGGCCCGTCGGCCGCGGCGGCTCGGCGTCGACCTACTCTCCCCGCCGCCGCGCCCGAGCGGTGGTGACGGGATGTCATGGGTGCGTCGCGAGACGTTTGCTAACTCAATTTATTAATGAGTTAATGGCCGCTCCGGGCGGCGCGACGCGTGAGCGCTCTCCGCAGCTCGCGGCGGCATTGCTCCCGGCGCCGGTGGCGCCGGAGGGCGGCCGTACGCTATACCGTTAGTAATCGTTTACCGACACGGGGGACTGACATGCCGGCCACAAGGCCCGGGGCCACGGCGAGCGACGGGAAGGCGCGACCTACCGCCAACGACGTCGCGAAGGCCGCAGGCGTGTCGCGGTCGGCGGTGTCCTTCGCGTTCAACAGCCCCGAGAAGCTCTCGACCGCGACCCGGGACCGCATCCTGGCGGCGGCCAAGGAGCTCGGCTACGCCCCGAACACCCTGGCCCGCATGCTCAAGGCCGGCCAGACCCAGTCGCTGGGCGTGCTGCTGCCCCAGAACCTCGCCCGGATCATGGAGAACCCGTACTACTCCCGGTTCCTCACCGGCGTGGGACAGGTCTGCGACGAACAGGGATACACGCTGCTGCTCACCCCGCCGCTGCGGGACAGCATGCTCAAGGCGATTCCCTACGCGGCGGTCGACGGCTTCATCGTGTGCGGCCTGGAGCACGACCGGGGCGAGGTCGCCGAGCTGCGGCGGCGCGGTATCCCCTTCGTACTCGTCGACAGCAGCCCTCACGACGGCGTTTCCAGCGTGGACGTCGACGACGAGGGCGGCGCCTACGCAGCGGTGCGGCATGTCCTGGACCTCGGCCACCGCCGGATCACGCTCCTGTCGATCGATCCGGGCCCCGAGCGGGCCGAGCGCGGTTACCGGGGCCCGCTCGCGCGCCGCATGGCCGGGGTGACCCGTGCTCTGGAGGAGGCCGGGTTGAGCCCGGCGGACATCGAGGTCGTCGAGGTTCCCGCCACGCGTATGGACGGCTTCCGGGCCACCAAGGAGTTCATGGCCGCCCGGCCTGCCACCGCGATCGTCACGATGTCGGACATCCTCGCCTTCGGAGCGGTGGACGCCCTCCACGACCTGGGGTTGGACGTCCCCCGGGATGTCTCCGTCACGGGCTACGACGACCTTCCGGACGCCTCCTGGATGAGGCCTCGCCTGACCACCGTGCGGCAGGCGATCACGACCAAGGGCCGCACCGCGGCAGATCTGCTGTGCTCGACGATCAGAGGAGAGGACCAGCATCCCCACCAGATGCTGGGCACCCACTTGATCGTGAGGGACTCCACGGCTCACGCCGCCTCTCGCACCTGACCGCCCCCTCCCCTCCCCACCCCGTCCGCTCCGGCGTGACGGGGCTCGTCGCTTTCCCCGGTTTCCCCAGGTCAACGGCACTTTCGCTCGTTCACACCGGGCCGTGAGCGGCGGGTAGGCAACGGGCTTTCGCGTTACAAAACCGTTAGCTAACTCCTGTTAATAACCTGCTAACGTCTGCGACACCAAAGAGCCCGCGGCCTGGCCTCCCTGCACGCCGATATGTGCGGGAGGCGCTTGATCGCCAGCTGCCGCCGGTTCCGTCCCGCTCCGGCGGCAGCGTCCGGGCCGCCGTTCCGGTCAGACCTTTCCCCGAGGAGTTCCCCATGCGCCGTGGTCTTGCGGCAGCCGTCGTCGTAGCGGCTCTCACCATCTCCGCGACTGCCTGCTCCAGCGGCAGCTCCGACTCCGACAGCTCCGGCCCGGTGACGATCACCTGGTGGGACACCTCGGACGCCACCAACGAAGCCGGCACCTTCAAGGCGCTGGTCAAGGACTTCGAGAAGGCCAACCCCGGCATCAAGGTCAAGTACGTCAACGTGCCCTTCGGTGACGCCCAGACCAAGTTCCAGACCGCGGCGGGCAGCAAGGGCGCCCCGGACGTGCTGCGCGCCGACGTCGGCTGGACGCCCGGCTTCGCCCAGGCGGGCTTCCTCGCCCCGCTCGACGGCACGCCCGCGGCCGAAGAGAGCGCGAAGTTCAAGCCGAACCTGATCGAGCAGGCGAAGTACGACGGCAAGCTCTACGGCGTCCCGCAGGTCACCGACACCCTGGCCCTGATGTACAACAAGGCGCTGTTCGAGAAGGCGGGCATCACCGAGGCCCCCGCCACCTGGGGCGAGCTCAAGGCGGACATGGCGAAGGTGGAGAAGGAGACCGGCGTCGACGGCTTCGCCTTCAACCCGCAGGCCTACTACGCCATGCCGTTCCTGTACGGCGAGGGCACCGACATGGTCGACGCCGAGAAGAAGCAGATCACCCTGAACTCACCGGCCGCCGTCAAGGGCATCGACACCCTCAACTCCGTTCTCGCCGCCCCGGGCCTGCGCAAGCTCGACACCACCAGCAACGCGTACGCCAACATCATGGACGCGTTCAACAGCGGCAAGGTCGCCTCGATCATCCAGGGCCCCTGGGAGAACGCGAACGTCTTCAAGGGCTCCGCGTTCAAGGACCGCGACAACCTCGGCATCGCTGCCCTGCCCGCGGGCGGCGCCGGTCAGGGCGCGCCGCTGGGCGGGCACAACCTGGTCGCCTACGCCGGCTCGGACGCCGCCCACCAGGAGGCGTCGCAGAAGTTCATCGCCTTCATGACCTCCGCGGACGCTCAGCAGAAGGTCGCACTCGCCAACGGCACCCTGCCGACCAGGGACGACGCCTACAGCGCGGAGGTGACCGCCAACCCCGGCATCGCCGGCTACGCGAAGCTGCTGGGCGCCGGGAAGCCGCGCCAGCCGCTGGCCGAGTACTCCTCGCTCTACACACCGTTCGAGACTCAGCTGATCAAGATCGTCTCGAAGCAGGAGAGCACCAAGGCCGGCCTGGACAAGGCAGCCGCCGAAGCGAAGAAGCTCCTGCCGGAGTTCAGCACCCCGTAAGGCCGCCGAGGGCCGCCTTCTGCCACACCAGGGGGCGGCCCGATCCGCTGACGCTCCTTTTCCTCCATGTCCCCTGAGGTGCCGAGATGACCACCGTCGTCGAGGGCAAGCCTGCCCGCCAGAGCCACCGCGACCAGGGCTCCGGCCGCGGTCCGATGCGACGCATCAAGAACTCCTACCACCAGTACTGGTACGCCTGGGCCATGTGCGTGCCCGTCGTCCTGGTCCTGGGCGCTGTCGTCGCCTACCCCCTGATCCAGGGGATCTACCTGACGTTCACGGACGCCACCAGCCAGAACGTCGGACGCACCATCGGCGTCAACGAGATCCCGGACTCCTTCTCCTGGGTCGGGCTGAAGAACTACACCGAGATCCTCACCGGCCCCAACAACCAGTTCTGGCCGCACTTCACCTGGACCGTCGTGTGGACCATCGCCTGCGTGGTCCTCACCTACGGCATCGGGCTCGGCTTCGCCGTGGCCATCAACCGGGAGATCAAGGCCCGCGGCTTCTACCGGATGCTGCTGATCCTGCCCTGGGCCGTGCCGACCTTCGTCACGGTCTTCGCGTGGCGGCTGATCCTCGCCGACGACGGCGTCGCCAACCAACTCCTGCTCGGCATCGGCCTGGACGGACCGTCATGGCTGAGCGACCCGTTCGCGCAGAAGGTCGCCGCGATCGCGGTGAACATCTGGTGCGGAGTGCCGTTCATGATGGTCTCCATGCTCGGCGGGCTGCAGTCCATCCCCCGCGAGCTCTACGAGGCCGCCGAGATGGACGGCGCCACCCCCTGGCAGCGCTTCGTCAACGTCACCCTGCCCGGTCTGCGCCCCGTCAGCAGCACCGTCATCCTGCTCGGCGTGATCTGGACCTTCAACCAGTTCAACGTGATCTTCCTGCTCTTCGGCGGCAACAGCGACAGCGTCCAGATCCTCGTGACCTACGCCTACCGGCTCTTCTTCGGCCAGCAGCCCCAGGACTACGCCCGCTCCGCGACCGTCGGCATCCTGTGTCTGTCGCTCCTCGTGGTGTTCACGAGCGTCTACCGCCGCTGGCTCAAGCGCCACAACGAGGGGGTCCTCGCATGACCACCACGACCACCCCGCCGGCAGGACGCCTGAAGGCCGCGACCGACCCCCGCCGCCTGCGCAGCAGCCGCCGACGCCCGGCCTCCGTCTCCCTGCACGCTCTGCTGGCGGCGGGCTCCTTCATCGCCGTCTTCCCGGTCCTGTGGATCCTCTACATCTCCCTCGGCCCGGACAAGAACGACTACCAGCACCCCGCCCGCATCCTGGGCAACGCGACGCTGGACAACTACACCCATGTCATCCAGAACACCGGCTTCGGCACCTGGATGCTCAACAGCCTCATCGTCGCCTTCTGCACCATGCTCATCGGTGTGCTCATCGCGGCCAGCGCCGCCTACGCCGTCTCCCGGATGAAGTTCCTCGGCCGCGGCTCGCTGATGTACACGTTCCTGCTCACCCAGATGTTCCCGGTCGCCGTCCTCATGGTCCCCCTGTACCGGATCATGGGCAGCCTCGGCCTCCTGGACACCTACGGCGGTCTGGTCCTCATCTACTGCTCGACCGCGGTGCCGTACTGCGCCTGGCTCCTGAAGGGCTACTTCGACACCATCCCCGTCGAGATCGACGAGGCCGGCCGCATCGACGGGCTCTCCCCCTTCGGCACCTTCTGGCGCCTGATCCTCCCGCTGGCCCGGCCCGGTCTCTCGGTCGCCGCCTTCTACACCTTCATCACCGCCTGGGGCGAGGTCGCCTTCGCCTCCAAGTTCATGCTCACCGAGGAGAGATACACCCTCGCGGTCGGCCTGCAGACCTACGTCAGCCAGTTCAACTCCCAGTGGAACTACCTGGCCGCCACCTCGGTACTCATCGCCGTACCCGCCGGCGTGGTGTTCTACGTCGCGCAGAAGCACCTCGTGGCCGGCCTGACGGCCGGCGGCACCAAGGGCTGAGCCCAGGCACACGGCGCCCTTCGATCCACTCTGTTCACGCCGGCGCGCCCCTCCGCCGCGCCCTGACGTGAGGACTCGTCTTCATGACCCAGTTGCTCGCTGCCGCCCACCCGCCCGCCTCGTCGCGTCCCGCCACTGACTGGTGGCGGGAGGCGGTGATCTACCAGGTCTACCCCCGCAGCTTCGCCGACGCCGACGGAGACGGCATGGGCGACCTGCCCGGCATCACCAGCCGCCTGCCCTACCTGCGCGACCTCGGCGTGGACGCCGTGTGGCTGTCGCCGTTCTACTCCTCGCCGCAGGCCGACGCCGGCTACGACGTCGCCGACTACCGCGTGGTCGACCCGATGTTCGGCACGCTGGACGACGCCGTCGTCCTCATCGGCGAAGCACACCGCCTGGGCCTCAGGATCCTCGTCGACCTGGTGCCCAATCACTGCTCCGACCAGCACGCTTGGTTCCAGCAGGCCCTGCGTGAAGGCCCCGGCTCCCGCATCCGCGAACGGTTCCACTTCCGCGACGGCAAGGGCGAGCACGGCGAACTGCCGCCCAGCGACTGGGAGTCCGTCTTCGGCGGACCGGCCTGGACGCGCTCGAAGAATCCCGACGGCACCCCGGGCCAGTGGTACCTGCATCTGTTCGCGCCCCAACAGCCCGACTTCAACTGGGAACACCCGGCGGTCCGCGACGAGTTCCGCTCCATCCTGCGGTTCTGGCTCGACCTCGGGGTGGACGGCTTCCGCATCGATGTCGCGCACGGCCTGGTCAAGGCCGACGGGCTGCCCGATCTCGGCGACCACGAGCGGACGCGGCTCCTGGGCAACGACGCCGGTCCCTGCTTCGACCAGGACGGCGTCCACGAGATCTACCGCGACTGGCACACCGTCTTCGCGGAGTACGAAGGCCAGCGGATCGGCGTCGCCGAGGCATGGACCCCCACCCTGGAGCGGACCGCGAACTACGTCCGCCCCGACGAACTGCATCAGGCGTTCAACTTCCAGTACCTGGCCACCGCCTGGCAGGCGCAGGCGCTGCGTGACGTCATCGAGGGCACCCTGCGCGCGATGCGGCCGGTCGGCGCACCGGCCACCTGGGTCCTGTCCAACCATGACGTCACCCGGCACGCCACCCGCTTCGCCAACCCGCCCGGCCTGGGCACCCAGATCCGCGAAGCCGGTGACCGCGAACTCGGCCTGCGCCGCGCACGGGCGGCGACCCTCCTCATGCTCGCCCTTCCCGGGTCGGCCTACATCTACCAGGGCGAGGAGCTGGGCCTGCCCGACGTCACCGACCTGCCCGACGAGGTCCGCCAGGACCCCGCCTATTTCCGTGGGGCCGGCCAGGACGGCTTCCGCGACGGCTGCCGCGTCCCGATCCCCTGGTCCGGCACCCGCGCCCCGTACGGCTTCAACAGCGCCGAAGACGGCCCGAGTTGGCTTCCCCAGCCCAAGGCGTGGGCGGCCCTCAGCGTCCAGGCGCAGACCGGTGACCCTGACTCCACCCTGGAGATGTACCGCAGCGCGCTCGCCCTGCGGCGCAGCCACCCGGCGCTCGGCGGCGGCGACAACCTGCGCTGGCTCCCGAGCGCCGAGGGAGTCCTCAGCTTCGAGCGTACGAGCGAGGAGGGCGTGGTGTTCCTCTGCACCGTCAACGTCACCGGCGCGCCCGTCACCCTCTCCACCCCCGGCCGGCTCCTCATGGCCAGTGACCGTGTCACGGCCGGTGACACCCACACCGTGCTGCCCGCGGACACCACCGCCTGGTGGACCACCGCCTGACCCGCCCCGTTTCTCCCGCCCCCGTTTTCTCCTGCCGACGGCCCCGCTCCCGCCTGACCGCGGTGCCGTCGGCAGGCGTACCCGCACACCCCACCCCCCGACACAACGAGGTGTTCCATGACGTCACGTTCCACCTCCGCGCCCGGCCGAGGCCGGCTGACCAGAAGGTCGGCGGCCCTGGCCCTCAGCCTCGTCGCCGGCACCGCCGTGATACCGGCCCTCGCCGCCGAGACCGACACCCCGCCCCCGCAGCCGGACAGCGTCGCAGTCGCCTCCGACTTCGACACCCAGCTGGGCTGTGCCGGAGACTGGGCCCCCGACTGCGACCAGGCCCAGATGCACCTCCGCCCCGACGGCACCTGGACGCTGACCGCACGCCTGGCCGCCGGCACGTACAACTACAAGGCAGCCCTGGACCGGAGCTGGGCCGTCAACTACGGCCTGAACGCCACGCCCGGCGGCGCGAACATCCCGCTGACCGTGCCCGCCGGGGGCGCCGAGGTCACCTTCGTCTACGACCCGGTCACCCACTGGATCACCGACACCCTCAGCACCACTCTGGTCACCGCGCTCGGCGGCTTCCAGAGTGAACTCGGCTGTGCGACGGACGAGGCCACCGACTGCCTGGCGTCCTGGCTCACCGACCCCGACGGCGACGGCATCGCCACCTTCACCACCACCGAGCTGCCCGCCGGCACCTACACCGCCCAGTCCGGCCTCGGCCTGCCCGCCCGGCCCACGAGTGACAGAACCACGTTCACCGTGGCCGCCGACAGGGCGGAGACCACCTTCGCCTACAGCACCGCCTCCAGGACGCTGAGCGTCTACCCGGGCAGACCGAAGCCGAGCCTGGCGCCCCGCTCCGGCTACTGGCTGGCCCCGGACCTCATCGCCTGGGACGCCTCGGACAGCCCCGCCGGCACCACGTACCAGCTGGCGACCGCCCCCGACGGCGGCCTGGCGGCCGCGGGGACCGGCATCACCGGCGGCACCACGATCCCCCTGCGGTACGACCCGGAGGGTCTGCCGAAGTCCGTGCAGGCCAGGTACCCGCACCTGGCGAAACTCGGCGCGCTGCGCGTCCCCGCCGCCTGGGCCGCCAAGGCACGCGACCTCGTCAAGGGCCAGAGCGCCGTCGCGGCCATCAGCCCCGACGGCCGGCTTGTCGATGCCACGGGCCTGCAGACCGCCGGCGTCCTCGACGCCCTGTACGCGGCCGAAGCCGGCAAGGCCGCCCTCGGCCCCGTCTTCCGCGACAACCGCCCGACCCTCTCCCTGTGGGCGCCGACCGCCCAGTCCGTCAGCGTCGAACTGTACGACTCCCCCGACTCCACCAGGTCCCGGGTCCTGCCGCTGACGCTCGACCGCGCCACCGGCGTGTGGTCGGTGCGCGGCGAGCGGAGCTGGAAGGGCCTGTACTACCGCTACCAGGTCAAGGTGTGGTCACCCGCGGCGCAGAAGACCGTCACCAACGCTGTCACCGACCCGTACTCGCTGTCCTTGTCGGCGAACTCCCAGCGCAGCCAGATCGTCGACCTCGACGACCACGCCACCGCCCCCGAGGACTGGGACGCCACGCGCTCCCCGAAGGCGCTGCCCCTGGAGAAGCAGCAGATCCAGGAAGTCCACATCCGTGACTTCTCCTCCGCCGACCCGAGCGTGCCCGCCGACAAGCGCGGCACCTACCTCGCCTTCACCGAGCCCGGCTCGCGCGGCATGAAGCACCTGAAGGACCTCAAGGCCGCCGGCGTCACCACCGTCCAGCTCCTGCCCGCCTTCGACTTCGCCGGCACCCCCGAACTCCGCGCCGACCAGGCCACCCCGGCCTGCGACATGGACGCCATGGCCCCGGACTCGCCCGAGCAGCAGGCGTGCGTCGCCTCCACCCAGGCCCGCGACGCCTACAACTGGGGCTACAACCCCTACCACTTCACCGTCCCCGAGGGCGCCTACGCCACCTCGCCCGACGGAACCGACCGCATCGTCCAGTTCCGCCGGATGGTGAAGGCCCTCCACGACGCCGGCCTCAGCGTCGTCATGGACGTCGTCTACAACCACACCGCCGCCGCCGGACAGGACCCCGCCTCCGTCCTCGACAAGATCGTCCCCGGCTACTACCAGCGCCTGGACGACACTGGCACCGTCACCCGCGACAGCTGCTGCGCCGACACCGCGCCCGAGAACGCGATGATGAACAAGCTCGTGGTGGACTCCGTCACCACCTGGGCCAAGCACTACCGCATCGACGGATTCCGCTTCGACCTCATGGGACTCGACCCCAAGCAGACCATGCTCGACGTCAAGTCGTCCCTGGCCAAGCTCACTCCCGGCCGCGACGGCATCAACGGCAAGGCCAGCCTGCTGTACGGCGAGGGCTGGGACTACGGAATCGTCGCGGGCGACGCCCGCTTCGTCCAGGCCACCCAGCAGAACATGGCCGGCACCGGCATCGGCACCTTCAACGACCGGCTCCGTGACGGCGCCCGCGGCGGCGGCATCTCCGACGCCGACCCCCGCCGGCAGGGCTTCGCCAGCGGCCTGTTCACCGCCCCCAACGGGGCCTCCCTCAACGGCACCCCCGAGCAGCAGAAGGCCCGCCTGCTCCACGACATGGACCTCGTCAAGATCGGCCTGACCGGCAACCTCGCCGACTACGCCTTCACCACCAGCGACGGCACCCGCCGCACCGGCGCCGAGATCGACTACAACGGCCACCCGGCCGGCTACACCGCCGCACCCGCTGAAGCCGTCAACTACGTCGAAGCCCACGACAACCTCGCCCTGTTCGACGCCCTGGCGTACAAGCTGGCCCCCACCACCACTCCGGCCGCCCGAGCGCGCCTCCAGGCCCTCGCGCTCGCCACGAGCACCCTCTCCCAGAGCCCGTCCATGGCCCAGGGCGGCACCGACCTGCTCCGCTCCAAGTCCCTGGACCACAACTCCTACGACAGCGGCGACTGGTTCAACGCCATCCAGTGGAACTGCCAGGACGGCAACGGCTTCGGTCGCGGCCTGCCGCTCGCCGAGTCCAACAGTGCTCAGTGGCCGCTCGCGGGGCCGCTGCTGGCCGACCCAGCGCTGCGCCCCGGCTGCACCGAGATCAGTGACACCACGGCCCAGTTCCAGCAGTACCTGAAGATCAAGCGGTCCACGCCGCTGTTCTCCCTCGGCACGGCCGACGCCGTCGGCAAGCGCCTCACCTTCCCGCTGTCGGGGACGAAGGCGGAGAAGCCCGGCGTCATCACCCAGCACCTCGACGGCCGCGGCCTGGACACCTACCGGTCCGTCACCGTCGTCTACAACGCCACACCCACCGCTCAGACCCAGACGGTCAAGAGCCTCGCCGGGACCCGGCAGGTGCTGCACCCCGTCCAGAGCGGCGGCAGCGACCCCGTCGTCAAGACGGCGGCCTTCGACCGGGCGACGGGCACGTTCACCGTCCCCGCCCACACCGTCGCCGTCTTCCTCGAGAAGTAGCGTCCCGCGGGTCCTGCCGGATCCATTGACGCCTCACAACTATCAGGTTACTAAGTGGAGTTACACACGAATTAGCAGTCGCCGGGGTGAACCGGCGACATGCCGATCCGTGACGGCGGGCGGACTCCCGCCGCAGAGCCGCGCCGCTGGTCAGGACGCCAGCGCCGCCTTCCCTCCATCACCCGCACCCGGCGGCATCCCCGGGTGCGGGTGATGCCCACCCCGAGGAGGCACCCCTTGCACGGCACCACCACGCGCCGCCCCCGGCGCCACAGAGCACGAGCCGCGTCGGCGGTCCTCGCCGCGACCGCCATGGGACTGGCGCTCGTGCCCGCCCTGTCCACGGCCGCCCAGGCCGAGACACCCGCCACCGCCGTCTCCGTCCCCGGCACGTTCAACAGCGAGATCGGCTGTGCCGGTGACTGGGCTCCCAACTGCGCCCAGGCCCAGCTCAGCGCCCGCACCGACGGCTCCGGAGCCTGGTCGAAGACCATCACCGTGCCGGGCGGCTCCCACGCCTACAAGGCGGCCCTCAACAACAGCTGGACCGACAACTACGGCGCCCACGCCAAGTACCACGGCGCCGACATCCCTCTCCAGATCCCCACCGGCGGCAAGAACGTCACCTTCGTCTACGACCCGGTCACCCACTGGATCGCCGACGACATCAACCACAAGATCGTCACCGCCGCCGGCTCCTTCCAGTCCGAACTCGGCTGCGCGACCGACTGGGCCCCCAACTGCCTGACCTCCTGGCTCAAGGACATCGACGGCGACGGCACCTACACCTGGTCCACCACCGCCATCCCGGCCGGCACCTGGAAGGTCAAGGCCGCCATCGGCCAGTCATGGACCGAGAGTTACGGCCAGGGCGGCAGCCCCACGGGCGCCGACATCAGCTTCACCGTCCCCACCAACGGCGCCACCACCGACTTCGCGTACGACAGCACCACCCACGTCCTGAGTGTGCGCACGCAGGAGCCCCCTGGCCCCGCCCCCGACGGCACCCTCGGCGCCCTCTACACGCCCGCCCGGACGACCTTCCGGATCTGGTCACCCGACAACTCCCAGGTGAGCGTTACCGTCGGCGGGCAGACGCACGCCCTGCGGCCCGCGGACGTCAGCGGCTACACGGACGTCTACCAGGCCATCGTCCCCGGCGACCTCAAGAACCAGCCCTACCAGTTCCGCGTCGGCAACAACCCGGTCCGCGACCCGTACGCCCGTATGGTCAAGCCCGGCACCACCGAGGGCATCGTGATGGACGCCGACGCCGTCCAGCCCACCGGCGGCTGGGCCCCCAGACCCGCCATCACCAAGCGCGAGGACGCCGTCGTCTACGAGCTGAGCGTCCGCAACTTCACGATCGACCCCAGCTCCGGAGTCGACAGCGCCAAGCGCGGCAAGTTCCTCGGCCTCACCCAGACCGGCACCACGCACAACGGCGTCAGGACCGGCATCGACCACCTCAAGGAACTGGGCGTGACCCACGTCCAGTTGCTGCCGGCCTTCGACTTCAACAGCACCGTGCCCAACTGGGGCTACGACCCGCTCAACTACAACGTCCCCGAGGAGCAGTTCTCCCAGTTCACCGCGCCCGAGGACCGGATGCGCGAGTTCAAGAACATGGTCAACGAGTTCCATAAGAACGGCATACGCGTCCTGATGGACGTCGTCTACAACCACACCGCCAACAAGGACGTCTTCCAGAACATCACCGGCAAGTACTACACGCAGACCGACCTGTCGGCAACCGGCAACTCCATCGACGACGGCAACCCGATGGTCAGCCGCATGATCCGCGACTCACTGGAGTACTGGGTCAAGAACTACAACATCGACGGCTTCCGCTTCGACCTGCTGGGCATCCACCACGCCAAGAACGTCGACGCCTGGGCCAAACACCTCAACGACACGTTCCCCGACCGTGCCCTGCAGATCCACGGCGAGCCCTGGAGCGGCGGAGTCAGCGACCCCCAGGAAGCCGTCAAGGTCCGCTACGGCACGACCCCCACGCTGGCCGGCGGCCACGTCGGAGTCTTCAACGGCGCCTACCGCGACGCCATCAAGGGCGGCACACGCGACCGCGTCCTCGGCTACATGGGAGGTTCCTCCCCCAACACCTCCGCCATCGCCCTCGGCATGCGCGGCTCCCCGCTGGCCACCAAGAGCACCAACGCCCTGTCCGACCCCTGGGACCCGGCCTTCGCCTACGACCCCGAGCAGACCATCAACTACGTCTCCGCCCACGACGACCTCAACCTCTGGGACAAGATCACCTACTCCGGCGTGACCGGCGGCCCGGCCGGCCGCGCCGGACAGATGAACCGCTTCGCCGCCGGCATGGTCCTCACCTCCCAGGGCATCCCCTTCTTCTACGAAGGTGACGAGTTCCTGCACTCCAAGGTCGTCAACGGCGACTACGAGACCGCGAAGAACTCCTACGAGGCAGGCGACAACGTCAACGCCCTCCAGTGGGGCGAGAAGGCCCTCAACGCCGCCACCTTCCGCTACTACAAGGACGCCATCGCGCTCCGCAAGAACAGCCCCGCCCTGCGCCTGGGCACCTGGGACGCGGTGAAGGCCCAGATGTCCACCACCACCGACGGATCCGTCGTCACCTCGGCGATCAGCTCCAACGCCGGCGCGCCCGGCAGCCACGACACCGTCGTGGTCTACAACCCGACGAACAACGCCTACAACGTGTCCCTGCCCACCGGAACATGGCGGAAGGTCCTCGGCACCAACGGCGCCGTCGACTCCACCAGCACCACGGCCGACGGCCTCGCCGTCACCGTCTTCAAGAAGTCCTGACCGACGCCGGACTGTGTGCCGCCACCTATGTGGCGGCACACAGTCCGGCGCGCTGGGTCCGGCAGCCGAGTCAAAGGCGAGTTGATGGTCCCTCAGGCCGAGATTACGTGTTTTCTCAAGGTGAACGTAAACCCTTGACACGTCTCCCCTACCGCAGCAGGCTCCCCCTCCAGAGAGCGCTCCCTGGCTTTCTCGCCCCACCTCATCGCTTCGAGGAGCCGCCGTGAGTCTGATGCGCCGCCGCCTGGGCCTGCTCATAGCCCTCGCGGTCATCCTGTTGTCCTTCGCCGGCATACCGGGCCCCTCGCCCGCTCACGCCGCCGACCCTCTGCTCTCCCAGGGCAGACCGGTGACGGTCTCGTCCACGGAGAACCCGTTCGTCGGCGCCAACGCCGTGGACGGCGATCCGGGCACGCGCTGGTCCAGCGCCTTCGCCGACCCTCAGTGGATCCAGGTCGACCTGGGCTCCGCAGCCAAGATCAGCGAAGTCGCCCTGAACTGGGAGGCGGCCTACGCCAAGGCGTTCCAGATCCAGGTGTCCGCCGACGGCCGCACCTGGTCCACCGTCCACGAGACCGCCACCGGCACCGGCGGGAATCAGCGGCTGACCGTCTCGGGAACCGGCCGGCACGTCCGCATGTACGGCACCCAGCGAGCCACCTTAGTACGGCTTCTCCCTCTGGGAGTTCCAGGTATTCGGCACCAAGGACACCGGCGGCAACCCGGATCCCGATCCCACCGAGAAGCTCCTGTCCTACGGCAAGACCGGCGCGGCCTCCAGCTCGCAGCACGACGGCCACTGCTGGGAGTGCAACCCGGCCCGCGCCTTCGACCGCGACCCCGCCACCCGCTGGGCGACCAGCCCCACCAACGGCTGGACCGACCCCGGCTGGATCTCCGTAGACCTGGGCGCGACGGCGCAGATCAGCAAGGTGGTGCTCCAGTGGGACCCGGCGTACGCCAGGTCGTTCCAGATCCAGGTCTCACCCGACAACACGAACTGGACCCCGATCTACTCGACCACGTCCGGCACCGGCTTCAAGCAGACCCTGACCGTCTCCGGCACCGGCCGGTACGTCCGCATGTACGGCACCCAGCGGGCTACTGCGTACGGCTACTCACTGTGGGAGTTCCAGGTGTACGGCACCGGCGGCGCCCCGATCACCCCGCCCCCGCTGCCGCGTGACCCCGCCGACCCGCCCCGGATCGTCTGGCAGGACGAGTTCAACTCCCCGGCGGGCACCAAGCCCGACCCGGCCAAGTGGTCCGCGGGCCCCGGCACCGGCCCCAACAACGAGCTGGAGTACTACACCAACCACGACAACGTGAGCATGGACGGCGCGGGTCACCTCGTCCTCGAGGCACGCAAGCAGGCCACCCCCGGCACCTCGTGCCCGACCGATCCGCTCACCGGGAGCGGCACCTGCCAGTACACCTCCGCCCGGATCAACACCGGCAACAAGTTCGAGTTCACCTACGGCCGGGTCGAGGCGCGGATCAAGGTGCCCAAGGGCAATGGTCTGTGGCCCGCCTTCTGGATGATGGGCGCCGACTTCCTCGACGGCCGTCCGTGGCCGTACAACGGCGAGATCGACATCATGGAGGTCCTCGGAAAGGACGTGAAGACCTCGTACTCGACCGTCCATGCGCCGGCGTACAACGGCGGCGGCGGGATCGGCGCTCCCTACAAGCTGCCGGGGGACGCCGACTACTCGGATGACTTCCACGTGTGGGCGGCCCACTGGGACAGCAAGGGCATCGTCTACCGACGGCCGGACCGTCCTCACGCTCGACAAGGCACAGATCGAACAGACCCGCGGCCCTTGGGTCTTCGACCACCCCTTCTACCTGATCCTCAACCTCGCCGTCGGCGGCGACTGGCCCGGCCCGCCCGACGCCTCCACCTCGTTCCCGGCGAAGATGCTGGTGGACTACGTACGGGTCTACCAGTGACACGCTCTGCAGGGCTGTCACCGGGCTGACGCCGAAAGGCCGGTGACCGGGTGGCCGGGATCCAGCGATCCCGGCCACTTGGCGTCCGCCGACGGTGATCAGCTTCGTGGGAGCCCGGCCTCGGGTACGGGGTCGGCGCGGCGGGCGCGGCGGGCTCCGATCAGCAACAGGGCGCACGCGAGCATGAAGAGCGGCCAGGGCGTGAACGGCAGGACCACGGCGTCGACGACGGTCCAACTCCCCAGCGTCCAGGCGATGAAGGCCGGCGGGGTGATGCCGCGGCGGTCGACCGTCAGGCCGATCAGGATGAGCGGTATGCCAAAGCTGTCCAGGCTGAGCCAGTACGCGCTGCCTGCCGGGCTCATGTCGGCGAGGTCCTCGTTCCGCAGTCCCCCCGCTGAACCATGTCCCGGCGTGCTGTGCGGCCTTCTCCACGGTCAGCGCGCCGAGCGTGTGCGCGGCGCCGCACAAGGTGATGATCCAGCCGGCCCACTTGATCATCTGAACCAGGCATGACAGTGAGAGGGCAACGGGGCGGACGCCCCCGAGACAGTCGCGTGGATCACAGGATCCTGCAGGCGACGCGCGAGCTGATCGACGAAATCGGCTACCCGGCCCTGACCGTCGACCAGGTCGCGGCGCGCGCCGGGGTGGGCAAGGCCGCGATCCACCGCCGCTACGCCTCCAAGGCCGAGATGGCGTTCGTCGCGACCACGGACGAGCGGGAGCTGCCCGCGTTGACCGGGACCGGCTCCTTGTACGGGGATCTGCTCGCGTTGGTCCGCGCATTTCACCGGCGCATGGCCACCCCGGCCGCCCGGCATCTGGCACCGGCGCTGATCAGCGAGATCGCCGCCAACCCCGAACTGGACAGGCGGTTCCAGGAAACCTTTCTGGTTGCCGAGCAGGCCGTCTTCGCCGACATCATCGAACGGGCCGTGAATCGCGGTGAATTGGTCGGGCCGGTCGACCCCGCGATGGCACACCTGCTGCTTCTGGGCTCCTTGGCGTCCGCCCTGTACATCCTCAATCTGCCCGTCGACGACGCTTTGGTCACCGACCTCGCCGCTGCCGCCGCCGCGGGAATCACCGCCTTGGCCGCCCGGCACCACAGCGACCTCGAACCTCGCTGAGACGCCCGTGGCTGTGGCGCACGAGATGCGGCCGAGCCGCCTACTGCCAGCCCGCGTCCGCCGGGGCGGTCTGCCAGCCGGCGTCCGCGGGGGCGCTCTGCCAGCCGGCGTCGGCGAGCACGGAGGAGGCCGGAACCGTCTCCGCCTCGGACTGGAACGCGACAGCCGGGGCGGCGAGAAACGCCGCAGCGGCCAGAGAGGTGACCGCGGCAGTCCTGGCGAGGCGAGTACGAAGCATGAGGGTGTCCGTTCATCCGGAGGTGAGGTGCGGTGTCGGCAGCCTTCGCGTCCCGCGGTGACGCTCGGCCTGGCCGGTCACCTCAGAATTGCCGCAGCTCAGCCCCTCGGAAAGACTCCGCGAATGGACGGAAGAGGCATTGGACTGATGCGTCCACGCAGGCCGCGTCCATCCCCGTCTCGGTCCGCCGGCCCCGTCTCAGTCCGCAGCCTCCTCTCAGTCCGCCGGCCCCGGCAGGAAGGCGAGCGGCTGCACCGGCACTCCCGCGCCGGTCAGCCGCGCCCCGGCCAGCTCCGGCATCTCGCGCAGCAGCCGGTCGCAGACCTGTACGGCCCGCGCCTCCGCCTCCTCCAGGACGCCTGCCAGCAGATAGACGCCGAGTGTGAGTCCGCGCGGGGGGCACGCGTGCACGGCGACGTGCTCGACGCGATCGCCGGGGACGATCGCGCGTCGCACCAATTCCCTGACGTTCTGCGGGAGTTCCACACCGTCGGGTAGATCCAGATGTGCGTGGACCAGGTACATGCGCTCCAGAGTCTCAACGCAAGACGCTTTCGGGGCGGATATCGGCCTGGACGGTTGCGGTCGTGGCCCATTCCGTCCTTCGGCTGTGACGATCAACCGCCCTCTGCGAGGATTCCCGACGGGTATGGGATGTTCTATGCAGGGACCTGGGGGCCACATGATGACCGCACTTGGACTCGATGCCGTCGCCGAGACGGTGTATCGCGCGATGCTCAGACACCCGGCAGCCGGTGTCGCCGTCCTCGCCGAAAGCGTGGAGCTGTCCGAGGAGAGCGTGCGGGACGCCCTGGACACGCTGAGCGAGCTGGCCCTGGTGCGTCCGGCCGCCGGGGACGCGGGCCGACTCCGCGCTGTTTCGCCCGACATCGGGATGGAGATCCTGATGGCCCGGCAGCAGGCGCTGCTGGCGGCCCACCAGGAGCGCCTCGAAACGTCACGGGCGGCTGCCGCCCAGCTCATCTCCGAGTACGCCGAGCTTCGCCCGGCCACCAGCCATCCCGAAGTAGAACAGCTGGTCGGCCTCGACCAGATCCGTGACCGGCTGGCCGTCCTCACCCGCGAGGTGGCCGAGGAGTTCCTGACCTTCGCCCCCGGCGGGCCGCAGACCTCGGAGAACATGGCCGCGTCACGGCCGCTCAATCAGGATCTGCTCGGTCGTGGAGTGCGGATGCGCACGGTGTACCTCGACAGCGTCCGCACCAACCGGCCCACCGTCGAGCACGCCGACTGGCTGGCGGGTCTGGGCGGCCAGGTCCGCACGGTGCCGTCCCTGCCCACGCGGATGATCCTCATGGACCGGCGGATCGCCATGATGTCGGTCAACAGCGACGACACCGGCACGGGTGCGGTCCTGCTGACCGGGCAGGGCATGCTCACCGCGCTGTGCGCACTCTTCGAGACGACCTGGGAGACCGCCCGGCCGCTCGGCGAGGTCGTTCCCGTCGATCGGGACGGGCTCACCGGCCAGCAGGCGACCGCCCTTCGCCTGCTGGCCGAGGGCCACACCGACGAGACGATCGCCAAGCGGCTCGGGGTCTCGCCTCGTACGGCCCGGCGGATCGCCTCCGAACTGATGGAGCGCCTCGGCGCACGCAGCCGGTTCGAGGCCGGCGTACGCGCCGTTCAGCAAGGCTGGCTTCCGGCCCGCCTCTGACCCATCCCGGGCCTCGGATTCGCCCCGGCCCGCATACCCATACTCCTCAGGACGCAACCGGCCAGGGACTCTTGCGTCCACCAGAACACTCTTCCCCCGGCCGTGACCTGCGGCGAAAGTGGCTTCTGCCACCGGGCGCCACACCCCGTTCCAGCTCTCACAGCTGCACCTGCAGGGCAGCTGTCCGAGCCAGGGATGTGCCGCGCGCCCGCTCGTCTTCCATGCCGCAGGAGAGAACATGAAGCTGAGCAACACCGTCCGTCGTGCCTCCGCCGCCCTCGCCGTCGGTGCCATGTCCCTCGCACTGGTCACGGTCACCGGCGAGACCGCGCAGGCCGCCGCCTCGTGTACCGGCGACGTGTCGATCTACGGCACCCTGTCGGACGGCCGGCTGACGTACACCCAGATCGCACCGAACACCGGCGACCGCCTCAAGACGCTCATCGGCCCGGACCTCGGCTTCACCCCCAAGGCCATGGCGACCCTCAACTTCAACACCATCCTGGTCACTTCGACCACCGGCGACCTCTACCGCGTCGACGTCCAGACGAACAACACCTCACTGACCCTGGCAGGCGTCGTGAAGATCTGGGACGGCGGCTGGACCTTCGACAAGATGGTGTACGACGGCGCCGGCCACCTCTACGGCACGGTCGACGGTCAACTCCACCAGTACGTCGTGTCCCAGGCCAAGCCTTCGGGAACGGCACACATAGGCCAGCACGTGGTGATCGACACCGGGTTCGTCCTCAAGACGCTCGCGGCGGCCGGCGACGACCGCATCATCGCCTCGACATCCGGCGGCCAGCTCTACAGCTACAAGATCGACGGTGTGAACGACTGGACCCGCGCCACACTCAAGAGCGCCGGCTGGACCGGGGTCGACTCGCTCACCTCCCCCGGCGGGGGCCTGTACTACGGCCGCACCAGCGGTGGCATGTACTGGTACCAGGACGCCGACCCGACCGACGGAGACGGCTCCGACATCGCGTACCACCCCAACGACCCGGTGGACGCCTCCGGTTGGACTCAGAGCCTCCTGTCGGCCTACGCGAACAACTGCGCCTATGTGCCGCCGGCGCCCTCCGCCACCACCGGCGAGAAGATCGCCAAGGTCGCCAACGCCCAAGTGGGCAAGAACTTCTACGACTTCAACTTCCAGCACAACAACGCCTGGTGCGCCGAGTTCGTTCGTTACGTGTGGGCCAACGTCGGGGTCAAGACCAGCGGTGTCACTCCGGAGTCGGGCAGTCTCTACACCTACGGCCTGAACAACGGCACCCTGCACAGCACCCCGAGGGTCGGTGACGCCGTGGTCTACGGCTACCACGGTGGCGGTGACGCCGATCACGTCAACCTCGTCGTGGCGGTCGACGGCGACCTCGTCACCACCGTCGGCGGCAATGAGAGCGACATGGTGAAGAGGACCACGTACAACTGGAAGACGAACAACAACCCCCTGAACGCGGGCGACATCGCGGGCTTCGTCTCTCCCGTCGGCTGAGCACGCAGGGACCGGCAAGGTGGGGGTCAGCTGCCGTGCGGGCCTTGCGCGAGCCGGGGTGGGGTAACGGGCTTGCAGTCAACCGCGTTTCCAGCAGGCCATGTTGTTCACTGCAAGCCCACGGTCGCCCTCTATGCACGGTGGGGTCGCTCGTAGATCCTTTGAGCCATGACCGAAAAGGCAAGCGATCCCTCGTGGCCCTCCCGCATCAGCGCGATCACCCTGTTCGTTGAGGACTTGCAGGCCACGAAGCAGTTCTACCGAGAGGTCTTCGGCCTGCCGGTGCACTACGAGGACGACAACTCGGCCGTGTTCGGCTTCGGCAACACCATCATCAACCTGCTGAAGTCGGCCGCGGCACACGATCTCATCGCTCCCGCGAGCGTGGCGGCCCCGGAGAAGGGATCCCGCGCCCAGCTCACCCTCCCGGTGGACGATGTGGATGCGAAGTGCAAGGAACTGGTGGCACTCGGCGTGACGCTGCTGAACGGTCCGATGGACCGGCCCTGGGGAATACGGACCGCCAGCTTCCAGGACCCGGGCGGCCACATCTGGGAGATCGCTCAATGAGCACGACGTCAACCGACGCGGAGATCAACGCACTTCTCAGCTCCCTGGACGGACAACGGCGCCATGTCCTCGGCATCGTGGACGGTCTCGACGACCAGGCGCTGCGGCGGCCGATACTGCCGTCGGGTTGGAGCTGTCTGGGGCTCGTCCAGCACCTCGCGCTGGATGTTGAGCGGTTCTGGTTCCGCGCGGTCGTCCTCGGGGACAAGGACGTCATTCGCGCTCTGGACGAGACCGACGACGCTTGGCAGGTGGCACCCGATGTGCCGGCCACCGGGGTCATCGAGCGGTACTGCCGGGAGATGGACCTCGCAAACGCTTCTATCGCCGCTTGCTCAGCAGATACCACGCTGGCCTGGTGGCCCCACCACCTCTTCGGGGAACCGCATCTGCACAACTTGCGTGACGTCATGCTCCATGTCATCACCGAGACCGCGTGCCACGCGGGCCACCTCGACGCAGCCCGAGAGCTGATCGACGGCCGCCGCTGGCTGGTCCTGACCTGAAAGCCGCGCTCCGGCGTCGCAATCTCCCGCGCTCGCTCATCACGTCCGCCGCGATGGCTGGAGAAGCCCGCATCCCGTACACCACACCGCCGCGCCCGCGAGCAGCGGGCGCGGCGGCCGGATCATCACACTTCACGATATGCCACGCTGGTTCGCCCGCGGCGGGCGGCGGCAGGCCACGGGTCACCGCCACCCGCACCTTCCGCGAAGCTCCTGCTCCGGGCCGACGGTCAGCCTTGGCTCTGCCGGTGGGCGCCGATGATGTCCGCGTACCGGCGACCGCTCGACTTGATGGTGCGTGCCTGGGTCGTGTAGTCGACGTGGACGAGCCCGAACCGCTTGTCGTAGCCGTAGGCCCACTCGAAGTTGTCGAGCAGGGACCATGCGTAGTAGCCGGCCAGCGGGGCTCCCTTGCGCACGGCGCGGGCGCAGGCGGCGACATGCTGCTCCAGGTAGCGGGCGCGGTCGGGGTCGTCGACGATGCCGTCGGGGCCGACGGTGTCGGGGAAGGCGGAGCCGTTCTCGGTGACGTACAGCCGCCCGACGCCGTAGTCATCGGTCAGCCTCATCAGGAACGCCTCCAGACCGCCCGCGTCGATCTGCCAGTCCATCCCGGTGCGCGGCACGTCGGGCAGGCGCACCTCACGGGCGTACGGGACGGGGCCGGCCGGGTCGTCGGCGACCGTGACGGGGAAGTAGTAGTTCAGGCCGTGCCAGTCGAGCGGGACGGCCATCGCCTCCAAGTCGCCTGGGCGCTCGGGGAGTTCGACGCCGTACAGCTCGCGCATGTCGGCGGGGAAGCCGCGGCCGTAGACCGGGTCGAGCCACCACCGGTTGGTGTGGCCGTCCATGCGGGCGGCGGCGGCGATGTCCTCCGGGCGGCTGGAGGCGGCCTCGACGGTGGAGTGGTTGGTCACGAGTCCGACCTGGGCGCCGGGGGCCGCCGCGCGGATGGCCTGGGTGGCGAGGCCGTGGCCGAGCAGCAGGTGGTACGAGGCCTGTACGGCGGCGGTGAGGTCGGTGAGGCCGGGTGCCATCCGGCCTTCCAGGTGGCCGATCCAGGCCGAGCAGAGCGGCTCGTTGAGGGTTGCCCACTGGGTGACGCGGTCGCCGAGGCGCCCGGCGACGGCGGAGGTGTAGGCGGCGAGGTGTTCGGCGGTGTCGCGGACGGTCCAGCCGCCGCGGTCCTGGAGGACCTGGGGCAGGTCCCAGTGGTAGAGGGTGATGCTGGGGGTGATGCCCGCCGCGAGGAGGGCGTCGACGAGACGGTCGTAGAAGTCGAGGCCGGCCGCGTTGACCGGGCCGTCGCCGCCGGGGACCACGCGTGGCCAGGCGATGGACATCCGGTAGGTGTCGGTGCCCAGCTCCTTCATGAGGGCGATGTCCTCGGGCCACCGGTGGTAGTGGTCGCAGGCCTCGTCGCCGTGGTCGTCGTTGTCGATCTTTCCCGGGGTGTGGGAGAAGGTGTCCCAGATCGACGGTGCCCGGCCGTCCTCGGCGACGGCGCCCTCGATCTGGTAGGCGGATGTGGCCGTACCCCACGTGAAGTCGTCGGGGAAGGCGGCGAGGTCTATCGAATCGGACACAGAGGGTGCCTCTCTGGGGTGGTCGGAGGAAGCGAGATCAGAAAGAAGCGCCGCGCGCCGCTACTTGACGGCGCCGGCGGTCAGGCCGGTGACGAGGTAGCGCTGCAGGAGCAGGAACCCGGCGACGACGGGCAGGCTGACGACGAGCGACGCGGCCATGATCTGGTTCCAGTACACGTCGTTCTGGGTGGAGTAGCCCTGGAGCCCGACCGCGAGGGTGCGGGTGGTGTCGTTGGTCATGACGGAGGCGAAGAGGACCTCGCCCCAGGCGGTCATGAACGCGTAGACGGCGACGGCGACGATGCCGGGGATCGCGGCCGGCACCACGACCCGGAACAGGGCGCCGAGCGGCCCGCAGCCGTCGACCTTGGCCGCCTCGTCGAGGTCCTTGGGGACCGAGTCGAAGTACCCGATCAGCATCCAGATCGAGAACGGCAGCGAGAAGGTCAGATAGGTGAGGATCAGGCCGCCGCGGGAGCCGAACAGGGCGATGCCGGTGGCGTTGCCGATGTTGACGTAGATGAGGAACAGCGGCAGCAGGAAGAGGATGCCGGGGAACATCTGGGTGGACAGCACCGTGACCGTGAAGACGCGCTTGCCGCGGAAGGTGTAGCGGCTGACCGCGTAGGCCGCGAACACCGCGATGGTGACGGAGCAGACGGTCGCCGCCCCGGCCACGATCAGCGAGTTCATGAAGTAGTCGGCCAGCGGCACCGTCTCCCAGATGTCGAAGTACGGGCGGACGGTGAGACTCGAGGGCATCCACTGGAACTTCCCCGACACGTCCTCCAGCGGCTTCAGCGAGCTGGAGATCATCACGTAGACGGGCAGCAGCACGAAGCCCGCGAGGAGCGTCAGGAAGATCCGCCGGCTCCACAGGAAGGACTGCGGCGCGGCCATCGGAGAGCGGGCCTGAAGCCCGGACCGGCTAGGCATCGGTGGCCTTCCTTCCGCGGGAGGTGAGCGCGAGGTAGGCGCCCGTCACCAGGAGCAGGAACAGCAGCAGCAGGACCGACATGGCGGAGCCGGTGCCGAAGTTCCAGGTCTGGAACGAGGACTGGTAGATGTGCAGCGAGATGAGGTCCGCGGCCTCCGGTGCCGCCTCGCCGAAGAGGACGAAGGGGGTGTTGAAGTCGTTGAACGTCCACAGGAACAGCACCAGCACGAGCACCTGGTTGACCGGGCGCAGGGACGGCAGGGTGATGCGGCGGATCTGCTGCCAGATGCCGGCGCCGTCGAGCGCGGCGGCCTCGTACATCTCGCGGGGGATGTTCTGCAGCCCGGCCATGACGATGAGGAAGGCGAACGGCCAGCCCTTCCAGACCGAGACGACGAGCAGGGCGATGAAGCTGTTGTCGCCGATGAGCCAGAACGGCGCGCTGTCGGTGAGCCCGAGCTGGTCGTGGATCACGTGGTTCACCAGGCCGTTGTCCCGCTGGAACATGAACGCCCAGGTGATGACGGCCGCGTAGACCGGCAGCGCGTACGGCACGAGGAAGAGCGTGCGCAGGAAGCCACGGCCGCGGAAGCTCTCCTGCATGAAGATGGCGGCGGCCACCCCGAGGAGCCAGCACAGGCCGACCGAGAGCACGGTGAACAGACAGGTCGTGACGAAGGACTTCAGCAGTGCCTCGCCGATGGGGGCGTTGAAGTCGACCGCGAGGGAGTAGTTGTCGAATCCGGTCCAGGGAGCTGTGGTCCAGTCACGGATGTAGAACTGGGTGAGCTCCCTGAAACTGACGGTGATGCCGATGACCATCGGCACCAGATGAACCAGGAGTTCGAGCAGGAGGGCGGGGAGCAGCAGGAGGTACGGCAGGCCGATGCGGCGCAGCCGCCCGAAGCGGCGCGTGCGCGCCGCTTCGGGGGGGCTCTTGCGTGCCTTCCGCTCGCCTGTGCCAGGGGCAGCGGTGAGAGTCATCTGGGTGTCCGTACTCAGTTCTTGGGCATCTGCTGCTGGGCCTTCTCAAGCTTGGCCCGTACCGATTCGGTGGTGATGGCCCGGCCCGCGGCGGCGTCGGCGAACAGCTCCTTGACGGCGGTGCCCACGACGGTCTCGAACTGCGACTCCTCCGGCACCTGCGGCAGCGCGGTGGCGCTGGTGGCCAGGGTCTCGCGCAGGACGGCGAGCGAGGGGGTGTTGAAGGCCGGGTCCTCCTGGGCGGCCTTGACCGGCGGGATGGAGCCGTACGCCTTGTTGAGGATGACCTGCTCCTCCTCGCTGGTCATGAAGTTGACGAACTTCTTGGCGCCGTCGATGTTCTTGGTGTTCTTGAAGACGGCGAGGTTGATGCCGGCGACCATGGAGTTGGTGTTGGCGCCCTCACCGGGGGTGCCGGACTGGACGGGAGCGGGCGCCACGCCCCACTCGTCGTCCTTCATGCCCTGGGTCTTGAAGGTGGCCGAGGCGGTCTGCCACAGCACCATGCCGGTCTTGTCCTTGGCGAAGTCGCTGAGGGACTGGTTCTGCGCGTACTCGGCGTTGCCGGGCGCGATGATCTTGTCCTTGGCCATCAGGTCGACGTACTGCTTGACCGCCGCGACGGCGCCGTCGGAGGTGAAGTCCGGCTTGCCGTCAGGGGTGAAGAAGTCCGCGCCGTGCTGCTTGCCGAGGACGAACACCTGGTGGATGTTGTTGGAGAGGTTGGAGCCCTCGGCGCCGAGGCCGTTACTGCCCTTGGCGGTGAGCTTCTTGCCGGCCTCGACCAGCTCGTCCCACGTGGCCGGGGGCTTCTCGATGCCGGCCTCGGCGAAGAGCTTCTTGTTGTAGTAGAGCGCGTAGGCCATGGAGTACAGCGGTACGGCGGCGGGGTCCTGGCCCTGGACGCCGGTGGAACCGAGCGCGGAGTCGACGAAGCGGTCCTTGCCGCCGATCGCCTCGAAGTTCTTCGCGTCCCAGGGCAGCAGGGCGCCGGTGGCCTGGAGGGAGGCGCTCCAGGTGTTGCCTATGTTCAGGACGTCGGGTCCCTGGCCGGAGGTGGTGGCGGTGAGGATGCGGTTGAGCAGGTCCGACCAGGGCACCACCTCCAGCTTCACCTTGATGCCGGTCTCCTTCTCGAACTTGTCGAGTTCGGGCTGGAGGACCTTCTTGTCCACCTCCAGGTTGGCGCCCTGGTTGGAGGCCCAGTACGTGAGGGTCTTGGGCTTGTCGTTGGACCCCTCCGAGCCGGACGAGCCCCCGCCGCAGGCAGCCGCGGTGAGAACGAGGGAGAGGGTGACGACGCCGACGGCTGCGGCTCTGATTCTGCGCATGACTCCAAGGGCCCTTCCGGGGAGGTGGATGGACTTCGCCTGCGGGGAGGGTGCGACACGACTGGCGTCCCGCGTTCGAGGCCTGAAGCACCCCACCGCTTAATTCACGGTGTGAGTTAAACCTCAAGTGAAGGTCGCGTCAAGGGCTCCGCCCCATGTAAGTTGCGTGCAGGACATCCAAGACGAGGGGGCAGGGTGACAATGCGCAGCGGCCGTACGGTGCGTGACCTGCGGCGGGCGAACCGCACCGCGGTGTTGCAACGGTTGTATTTCGACGGGCCCTTGAGCCGCTTCTCGCTCGGCCCGGTCACCGGGCTGAGTTCGGGGTCGGTGAGCAACGTGGTGTCCGAGCTGGTCGCCGAGGGCCTGGTCGAGGAGGCCGGCAGCGTCGACTCGGCCGGCGGCCGCCCCCGCACGCTCCTGCGTATCAGCGCGCACAGCGGCTACATGATCGGCGTGGACGTCGGCGAGACGCGGGTGCGGATCGAGCTCTTCGACCTGGCACTGACCGAACTGGCCCGGGTGGAGAAGCCGCTCGCGACCGAGGGGCCGC
The DNA here is from genome assembly GCF_053592195.1 of Streptomyces sp. NPDC002776. Lineage (NCBI taxonomy): Bacteria > Bacillati > Actinomycetota > Actinomycetes > Kitasatosporales > Streptomycetaceae > Streptomyces > Streptomyces sp. NPDC002776. The sequence continues at coordinate 153,420 of NZ_JBSFVG010000012.1, forward strand.
GGCGCGTCGACCGCTACGACGTCGGTGTCGTGGTCGGTCACCTCCGCGACGGCATCACCGAAGTGCTGAGCCAGGCCGGTATCCCCGCGGAGCGGTTGCTGGGCGTCGGCATCGGCGTCCCCGGCATCGTCGCCAGGAGCGCGCAGGACGGCGCCGTGGTGCACGGCCAGACCATCGGCTGGGACGCCGTCCCGCTGGAGCGGTTGCTGCGCGAGTCCCGGCTGCTGCCGGAGAGCGTGCCGTACTACATCGACAACGGTGCCAAGACGCTCGGCCAGGCGGAGATGTGGTTCGGTGCCGGACGGGGCGCGCAGAACGCCGTGGTGGTGCTCTTCGGTTCCGGTGTCGGCGCCTGCGTCGTCACCGACGACATGCGGTCCGGCCGGGCCGTGGAGTGGGGGCATCTGACCGTACGGGTACGGGGGCGGCAGTGCCGCTGCGGCGCCAAGGGCTGTCTGGAGGCGTACGCCGGCTCCGAAGCGCTCCTGGAACGGTGGGCCGAGGCAGGCGGGCGGCCCCCGGCCGGCGTCGACGAAGAGACCGCGCTGACCGCCATGCTCGCCGCCGCGTACCCCACCCCCGACGCCGACGGGACGACCGCGCCGACCGACGCGACCGCGCTGGCCGTCCTGGAGGAGACGGCGGAGTACCTCGGCGCCGGCTTCTCCGACCTGATCAACCTGTTCCAGCCCGAACGTGTCCTCGTCGGCGGCTGGGCCGGCCTCCAGCTCGGCCGGCGCTTCCTCGACACGGTGCGGACGTACGCCGCGTCGTACTCGCTGAAGTACCCGGCCGGGCGCGTCGAGATCGATCTGGGCACCCTCGGACCGGACGCCGTCACCGTAGGAGCCGCGATCCTGCCCCTCGCGGACTTCTTCGCCCGCGGCGGCCGCCGCCCCGAGGCGGCCCCGGAGGAGCAGAGCCCCATGTGGCAGAACAGCCTGCGGGAACGGGCGGCTCAGTGAACGACCGAAGCAAGTGGTCTTGGACTGCGCGAAGTTGAAAGAGCCTGCCCGACCACTTCGCCTTCGTACCCCCCGTACCCCTTCGTCAGCCCTGATGCAGTGCATCAGCTGCGCCCTCTACGGCCGCCCCTCCGGATTTGGCTCACCAGCCTGATTTCGAGGACCCTGAATTACGGGTGCTACCTGAAGGCTGAAGACCCCTGTGCCGGGGCAGCCGACAGGTGGCCGTGCGATGCTGCCTGAGTGCAGCGTGAAGTTTGCGTGACGATCATGTGAGACGGGGACGGGGCTCATGGGACAGACCGTGGGGGACGAGGGACAGAAGACGGGGGACCGGGGTCCGCTGTGGGCGTCGGCCGCCTATGACGGCGATTCCTCCTGTATCGGCGCCGCGCGGCACCTGGCCACGAGCTTTCTCAGCGACGTGGAGGCCGTGCACGGGGTGCCGGTGTCCGAGCGGGCACTGGGCATGACGCAGCTGGTGGTCAGCGAACTGGTCACCAACGCGGTGAAGTACGCGCCAGGACCGGTCATGCTCGATCTGCGGATCGTCGGCGGCGCGGTACGGATTTCGGTGTGGGACAGCGACCCGGTGCTGCCGGACGTCGCCGCCACCGACCCGCGGCGAGTCGGCCGGCACGGCCTGGAGATCACCCTCGCGGTCAGCCAGGGTTACGAGGTCCATCGTGAACCCGTCGGCAAGCGCGTCACGGCGCTGATCGCGCTGGCCGACGACCCCGGCGGGCACATCGCCGGCAGCACGAATCCGTGACGTTCCTTCACCCGAGCCGGATGCCCACGATGCACGTGTCGTCGTCGGTGTCCGAGTTGCTGTAGGTCAGCAGGCGGTCCAGCTGCTGGTCGAGTGAGCTGGGCGCCGTGCGGGCGGTGGTCAGCAGGTGGACCAGGGACTCCTCCACGGACCGGTCGCGGCGTTCGATCAGACCGTCCGTGTACATCAGCAGGGTGTCCCCCTCGGCCAGTTGGATCTCGCTCTCCTCGTACCCGACCTCGGGCAGCGCGCCGAGCAGCATCCCCTTGACCAGGGGTAGAGCGGCCGCGTCACTGCCCTGGACGAGCACGGGCGGCAGGTGGCCCGCCCTCGCCCAGCGGAGCGTCCGCAGGGCCGGGTCGTACAGCCCGCACACCGCCGTCGCGGTGACGGCGCCCGTCAGGTGGTGCGCCACGATGTTGAGCCACGACAGCAGCTGGCCCGGCCCGGCGCCGGTCACCGCAAGGCCACGCAGGGCGTTGCGCAGGACGACCATGCTGGTCGCGGCCTCTATGCCGTGCCCCGCCACGTCGCCCACGCACAGCAGCACCTGCCCGGAGGGCAGCTCGACGGTGTCGTACCAGTCGCCACCCACCAGCTGCTCGGTTTCCGCGGGCCGGTAGCGGACGGCCACCTGGAGGCCGGGGACCTCCAGCGGTGTCTGCTCGGGCGGCATGATGGCGTGCTGCAGCTGCAGGGTGAGCCGGTTGCGCTCGGTGGCCTGCTGCTCGGTGTGCGCCAGCTGGTCGCGGGTGGCGGCGAGCGCCACCTCGGTCCAGTGCTGGGCGGAGATGTCCTGGCAGGCGCCGCGTACGAGGAGCAGCCGGTCGTCGGTGTCGAGCACCGGCTCGGCGACGATGCGGATGTGGCGGGTCACCCCGTCCGGTCGCTGGAGCCGGAAGGCCGCGGCGGCCGGCCGCCGGTGGTGCAGCAGCGTGCGCAGGAATTGGCGGATGGCGATGCCGTCGTCCGGATGCGCGTGGGCCGGCAGATGCTCCAGGGGCACCGGGGTGCTCGACTGCGGGCGCCCATAGAGATCGAACAGCTGTCCGTTCCAGGTGATCTCACCGGTCAGCACGTTCTCCTCGAAGCCGCCGATGCGGCCGAGGCGCTGGGCGTGCTGGAGCAGGCTCGCCAGGCGCGCCGTCTCGTCCTCGATGCGCCAGATGAGCAGGACGGTGGTGCCGTGCCGGCTGATGCTGATGTCCGCGACCGCCGAGAGGGGGACCTGGTCGACCAGGGCGGTGAGGTTCATCCGGCGGGCCCGGAAGGGCTCACCGGTGGCGTACACGTGCTCGATGCGGTGGAACAGCTCGCTGTCCCCCGCGGCCATCGGGTACGCCTCCAGCAGCAGCGCGCCGCTCACCACCGCACGAGCCCGGCCTGCCGGGTCCAGGAAGCGGTTGTTGACGTGCTGGATACGGAAGTCCACCAGGTTCCCGGCGTCGTCCAGGTGAGGCACCAGGACCAGCGCGGGATCGTGCAGTCCGTCGGCCAGGTCCATCAGCTCCGCGGCGTCCGGCATGACGCGCGGTTCCTGGGCGGGGCCGTGCAGCAGCGTGTAGGTCTCCAGGGTGTGACCGCACAGCTCCGCCAGGGCCTCCACCTGGCGGACGATCTGCGGCGGCTGCGGCCCCAGGGGTGAGGGCCAGGCGATCTCCAGCACGCCGTGGATACGGCCCCCGGTACCGGCGGGCAGGGCGGCCCGGCCCCCGTGCGGATGGTGGTGCAGGCCGATGCTGGGAAGTCCGGTCTCCGAGAGGGACGTGAACCACTGCCCCGAGCGCTCGGTGAGCCCGCGCCGCGCCACCGTCGCCACGTCCGGCGGGACGTACCGCCAGCGAGCGGCCTCGGCCGGGGAGAACCCGGCGCTGCCCGCCAGCGTGAGCGAACCGTCGGACCCCGCGGACCACACGGCCACGGCCACCGCACCGAGCGGGCGCAGCGCCTGCTCCAGCAGGGCTTCCGCGACTGCCTGGGTGTCGTCCGCGGCCAGTGCACCGCTCTCCGCCGCGCGCAGGCGTACGGCGGCGGACTCGGCCTTGGTCTCCTCCGTGGCCCTGGTGGCGGCGAGGAACGCGTCCGTCACCTCGGACATCCGGTCCCGGGCCGCCTGGTTGATGATGTCGACGGCGAGTTCGAGAGGGGTGACCTGAGCCTGCTCGGCGAGCTCGGCGAGCTGCCGGGCGGCCTGGGCGGGCCCGCACGTCAGCCGTTCGACCAGGATGCCCTTGGCCAGTTCGATCAGGGCGCGTCCCTCGGCTTCCGCCTGGGCGGCCCGCACCTCCCGGCTGAGCCGTTCCACGGTGGCCGCCAGCCTGCCCACCGGTGTGGCGGGCGGACCGCTCGCGACATCAGCGGGCGCCGCGCCGGCGACAGGCACCGACAGCGAGGAGGACGCGCCGGGAGTTCCGGATTCGAGCTCCGGCGCACCGCCCTGATCCGGTTCGACCGGATGCTCGGACTTGCTCACGGTGTGAAGGCTCCTCGGCTGAAGCGCCCTGGGGCGCGGAACGGCAGGCGCTGCGGGGCGTCCGACCCGCCGGGGTGCGGGCGGACCGCCGACGTGCTCATGCGGGCAGCCAGCGCCGGACACAGGCGATGAGGTCGCCTGTGTCGACGGGCTTGGTGACGTAGTCGCTGGCGCCCGAGGCGATGCTCTTCTCCCGGTCGCCGGGCATCGCCTTGGCCGTGACGGCGATGATCGGCAGCTCCGCGTACTGCGGCATTTTGCGGATCTCTGCCGTGGCGGTGTAACCGTCCATCTCCGGCATCATCACGTCCATGAGCACGAGCGCGACGTCCGGGTTGTTCACCAGCGTCTCGATGCACTGGCGGCCGTTCTCGGCATGCAGCACCCGGAAGCCGTGCAACTCCAGGATCCCGCTGAGCGCGAAGAGGTTGCGCGCGTCGTCGTCGACGACCAGGACGGTACGGTCCGCCGGCTCGTCGTCGACGGGATGCGGTGTCACCGGCCGCGCGTCCTCGGACCGGACCAGGGTCAGTACGTCCCCGGGCTCCTCGGCGGACAGGTGCAGGACGATCCGCTCACGCAGTTCGTCGAGACTGGACAGGAACTCAAGCGCCGTGCCCGCCGAGTAGGTCCGCAGCGTCTCTTCCCGGACCGGGTCGGTGCGATGACCGCTGTGCACCAGCACAGGAACACTCGCCAGCGCCGGGTCACCCTCCAGGGCCTCGAGGAACCGGGCGGCCTCACCGTCCGGCGTGCCCAGTTCCAGGACGACGCAGTGGCACGGGTCAGCCGCCAGGGCGCCCGCCGCCTCCTGCGCCCCGACAGCGGTGATGATCTCGACCGCGGGCCGCTGCCCGCCGTCCTCACGGCCGTGCGCGAGGTCCGCGACCACGCTCTCCGCGACGAGGGTCAGCAGGCCGCGCGGTCTGTCCTCCACGACGAGCAGGCGCCGGGGCCGCGGTCCGGGCCCGAGCCGGGGCACCTGTACCGGGCGTGACAAGCCCTCGGGGAGGGACTCGTCCGGGACCCGCTCCGGGGTTCCGCCGTGGTCGACCAGTTCCTGGAAGTCGGGACGGGCCACCGGCAGGAACAGCGTGAAGGTGCTGCCCTGGCCGGGCGTGCTGTGCACCGTGACGGCGCCGCCGAGCAGATGGGCGATCTCCCGGGTGATGGACAGGCCCAGACCGGTGCCGCCGTACTTGCGGCTCGTCGTGCCGTCCGCCTGCTGGAAGGCGCCGAAGATCGTCTCCAGGTGCTGCTCCGGGATGCCGATGCCGGTGTCCGTGACACGGAAGGCCACCACAGCGCCGCCCCGGACCACTCCGTGGGGCACCTCGTCGTCCGCCGCCGGTTCGATGCTCAACTGCACACCGCCCCGCTCGGTGAACTTCACTGCGTTCGACAGCAGGTTGCGCAGCACCTGGCGCAGCCTCGAGTCGTCCGTGAACAGGTCCGCGGGCGCGCCGGGCGCGGTCGTCACCGTGAAGTCCAGGCTCTTCTGCGTCGTCATGGGCCGGAACGTGGCCTCGACGTACTCGATGAGCTGCGGCAGCGCCACGCGCTCGGGCGTGACGTCCATCTTCCCGGCCTCGACCTTCGACAGGTCGAGGATGTCGCTGATCAGCTGGAGCAGGTCCGAGCCGGCGGAGTGGATGATCTGCGCGTACTCGACCTGCTTCGGGGTGAGGTTGCGGGCCGGGTTCTGGGCCAGCAACTGGGCGAGGATGAGCAGGCTGTTGAGCGGGGTGCGCAGCTCGTGGCTCATGTTCGCCAGGAACTCCGACTTGTACTTCGAGGCCAGCGACAGCTGCTGGGCACGGGTCTCCAGCTCCTGCCGCGCCTGCTCGATCTGCAGGTTCTTCGCCTCGATGTCCCGGTTCTGCGCCGCCAGCAGCGAGGCCTTCTCCTCCAGGTCGGCATTGGAGCGCTGCAGTTCCTCCTGCTGCACCTGCAGCTCCGCCGACCGGTCCTGGAGTTCGGCCGTCAGGCGCTGCGACTCGGCCAGCAGCTCGTCGGTACGGGCGTTGGCCACGATGGTGTTGACGTTGACGCCGATGGTCTCCATCAGCTGTGCGAGGAAGTCGTGCTGGATCTGTGTGAAGGAGGTGACCGATGCCAGCTCGATGACGCCGAGGACCTGGTCCTCGACCACAATGGGCAGCAGCACCAGCGCGGTGGGCACCACCCCGCCGAGCCCCGAGGAGATGGTCACGTAGTCCGCCGGCAGATCTTCCACCGTGATGGTGCGCCGGCTGCGGGCGGCCTGGCCGACCAGGGTACGGCCGAAGGCGATGCGCGTGGGCCGGGCGTCGTCCTCCGGGTACCCGTAGGAGCCGACGAGCCGCAGCCGAGGGCCGCCGTCGCCTTCCTCGGCCAGGTAGAAGGCCCCGTACTGGGCCGCCACCAGGGGGACCAGCTCGTCCATGATCAGTTCGGCGACCACGGGCAGGTCGCGGTGGCCCTGCATCAGGCCCGAGATCCGGGCGAGGTTCGTCTTGAGCCAGTCCTGCTCCTGGTTGGCGCGGGTCGTCTCGCGCAGGGACTCCACCATCGAGTTGATGTTGTCCTTGAGCTCGGCGACCTCGCCGGAGGCCTCGACGTTGATCGAGCGCGTCAGGTCGCCCTCCGCCACGGCGCTGGTGACCTCGGCGATCGCGCGCACCTGCCGGGTCAGGTTCCCGGCCAGCTCGTTGACGTTCTCCGTCAGGCGCTTCCAGGTGCCCGAGACACCCTCCACCTCGGCCTGCCCGCCGAGGCGTCCCTCGGTGCCGACCTCGCGGGCCACCCGGGTGACCTCGTCGGCGAAGGCGGACAGCTGGTCGACCATCGTGTTGATGGTCGTCTTGAGTTCGAGGATCTCGCCGCGTGCATCGACGTCGATCTTCTTCGACAGGTCACCCTTGGCCACCGCGGTCGTCACGAGCGCGATGTTGCGCACCTGGCCGGTGAGGTTGTTGGCCATCGAGTTGACGTTGTCGGTGAGGTCCTTCCAGGTGCCCGCGACGTTCGGCACATGCGCCTGTCCGCCCAGGCGTCCCTCGGTGCCGACCTCACGGGCCACCCGGGTGACCTCGTCGGCGAAGGCCGACAGGGTGTCGACCATGGTGTTGATGACGTCCGCCAGAGCCGCGACCTCGCCCTTGGCCTCGACCGTGATGCGCTGCGACAGGTCACCGCGCGCCACGGCGGTGGCGACCTGGGCGATGGAGCGGACCTGGCCGGTCAGGTTGGAGGCCATGACGTTGACGTTGTCGGTGAGGTCCTTCCAGGTGCCCGACACGCCGCGCACCTGTGCCTGGCCGCCCAGGCGCCCCTCGGTGCCGACCTCACGGGCCACCCGCGTGACCTCATCCGCGAACGCGGACAGCTGATCGACCATCGTGTTGATGGTGCTCTTCAGTTCAAGAATCTCACCGCGCGCGTCCACGGTGATCTTCTGGGAGAGGTCTCCCTTGGCCACCGCGGTCGCCACCAGCGCGATGTTGCGGACCTGGCCGGTGAGGTTGCCCGCCATGAAGTTCACGGAGTCGGTGAGGTCGCGCCAAGTGCCCTTGACGCCCTTGACATCCGCCTGGCCGCCCAGGCGTCCCTCGGTGCCGACCTCGCGGGCCACCCGCGTGACCTCATCCGCGAACGCGGACAGCTGATCGACCATCGTGTTGATGGTGCTCTTCAGTTCAAGAATCTCACCGCGCGCATCGACGGTGATCTTCTGGGAGAGGTCGCCCTGGGCCACCGCCGTGGTGACCTGGGCGATGGAGCGGACCTGGCTCGTGAGATTGCCCGCCATGTGGTTGACGGAGTCGGTGAGGTCGCGCCAGACACCGGCCACACCCGGCACCTGGGCCTGGCCGCCCAGGCGCCCCTCGCTGCCGACCTCGCGCGCGACGCGGGTGACCTCGTCGGCGAACGCGGACAGCTGGTCGACCATCGTGTTGACGGTCTCCTTCAGCTGCAGGATCTCGCCGCGGGCGGGCACGTCGATCTTCTGGGAGAGGTCACCCTTGGCCACGGCCGTGGCCACCTGCGCGATGTCGCGGACCTGGGTGGTCAGATTGCCCGCCATGGCGTTGACCGAGTCCGTCAGGTCGGCCCAGGTCCCCGAGACGCCGGGCACCTCCGCCTGGCCGCCCAGCGTCCCCTCGGTACCCACCTCGCGGGCCACCCGGGTGACCTCGGACGTGAACACGGACAGCTGGTCCACCATGCCGTTGAAGACCTGGGCGATGTCGCCCATGAGGCCGTCGGCGTCGACCGGCAGACGGGTGCCGAAGTCCCCGTCCCGCACGGCCGTCAGGCCCGCCAGGAGCCGCCGGAGCTCCTGATCACCCTTGGAGACCTCTACGACCCCGGCGCTGTTGCTGGTCATGCGTACCCTCGTTCCGCTCCCCAGGAGCCCTCGACACCGAGAACTCGGAACCCCCCGAACCGATCGGCGGCCCGGCCGTCGTGCGTGCAGTTCCGCAGCTCACGGAAGTACGCAACGAGAAAAACACGCCGCAGGCTAACCCAGATTACCGGCGCGGAACAAAGCGTCGGAGCAACCAAGGAAATCAGGGATACGGACAGGTGGGAGTGTGCATACCCGGGCCCGGAAGGGGTACTCAGCTCGATTCGCAGTCGCAGGTGTGCGCCCGCCGCCGCGGTGACGGCGGCGCATGGTCGCAAACGGTGACGAAAGCCACTTGGCGCGCGGTGGGCGGCGGTCCCTTCTTCGGCCGTCCTGCAACTACGCCTGGGGGGCTGCTGCGCGCCGCCAGCATGAGCTTGCAACATCGCTCCCTGGCGCCACGCCGACCGGAAACATGGAGGGGTGGGCGGCCACCCGGGCAGGTGGGCGCCCACACCGTGGTCACGCGCTGACGTAGACGCGGACGGTCGTGCCCTCACTGGTGGTGTGCAGGCGCACCAGGTCGGCGACGTAGTGCACCAGGAGCAGTCCTCGCCCACCGGGCTTGCCGTGCTGCGCCGGGCGGCGCCCGGCCAAGGGGTCGGTCAGCCGTCCCGCGTCGCGGACCTCCATCACGACCTGCCCCTGCTCGGCCCAGACCGCGAGGGTTCCCCGGCCGCCGCCGTGCACCACGCTGTTGGTCGTCAGCTCCGCGATCACCAGCTCCGCATCCATCAGCCGCTCGCCGGCCAGACCCAGCCGGGCCACCTTAGCGACGCCGAACTTGCGGACCGCTGGGAGCTCCTCAGCCCCGTAGGAGAAGACGGCGGCGTCCGGCGCGGGCGTCAGCTCCTGGTTGTAGTGGGAGACGACCGCTTTCCAGTCGTAGACGTCGCTGATCTCCTCACGGCCGTCGCCGCTGATGAGGGTGGGGTGGGTGATCCGCGCATCGGCGATCACCTCCGGGTCCAGCCGTGTCTCGTCGTAGGGGCACAGGATCGTCACCGCGCGGCCCTCGAACGCGGCGTTGATCAGCGCCTCATGCTGCGCGCACGCCGGGTACTCCACCGCGCTGCGCCCGGCCCAGATCGGTTCCCCGATGATCCGCACCCGCCCCTTGGGGTGCGCGTCAGCGAATCCGCGCAGCACCTTGGGGATGATCCGCCCGGGGTTGCGGCCGGCCTCGGTCATGTCCAGGAACAGGATGTCCTGGGCGTCCGCGCCCAGCCCGTTCTTGATCAGCTCCAGGTTGGGGCCGGGCACCGCGACGGCCATCGGCTCGCCGTTGGCCAGCCCTTCCCTCAGGAACGACAGCGTCTGCTGCGTGTACTCCTGCTCGCTGCGGTAGAACAGGGCAGGGTGCACGAACAGGTCGTCGGCATGTACGGCGCTCATCGCGGCGCCACCTCGATCCGGTTCAAGCCCGGCCAGAACATGGCCAGCACCGCGGGCAGCTGGGGCGGGGGATGTTCGACGACCACCCGTCCGTCGGGCAGGTTCATGGCGGTGACCGCCAGCGCCGTCACGCCGGCCACGTCGACGAAGGCCACGTCGGACAGCTCCACGTAGGAGACACCCGCATGCTGCCGGGCCAGGTCGGACAGGGCCCGCTCCCAGGCCGGGCGGGTGAGCGCGCTGATCTCACCACGGGCACGTATCCCGGTACGACCGGGCAACGGGCTCACCTCCAACATGATCCTCCCTGGCATTGCCGGACCGTGTGGGGCATCCCCGCTCGGTCTCCTCCACCCATCCAGCAGCCACCTGCCGACTGCCTCTCCCAACAGTACGGGCAGCAAAAAGCTTCTTCCGGACCCTTAGCCTATAGCGGCATCCCAGTTGCTCCGGCGGGTGCGTGCCCGGTGCCCGCGCCTACGCACCGGCGGCCGGGGCCGAGGACATCCCTCTCGATCTTGTCGACGACTTCCCCACCCTCATCGTGCGGCCACTGACCCGAAACGCCCAGCCAAAGTGTGGCTCCTCGCGTCAGCACGCATACAGCGGGTACCCGCGTCAGGGCAAAGCCGGGTTCGTTGCAAGGAGGGGTCACAGTGGATGAATCGTCGTTGCGAGCGGTGGGCTGGGCACGCTCGCTGCCCATGCACACCGGCCCGAAGGCGGCGCGCGACTGGGCCCGCAAGCATCTGGAGACGCTCGACTGGGCGCACAGCGCTCCCCAGACCGTGGACGATGTGCTGCTGACCGTGTCGGAACTGGTCACCAACGCACACATCCACGCACGCTCCTCCGCTCGGCTCGTCCTGACCTGGGACGGCCAGTGCCTGCACGTCACCGTGCACGACGACAACGCCGCCCTGCCCACCCCACGCGCCCCCAGCGGTGACCGCCTCGGCGGGCGGGGCATGTTCCTGGTCGACGCCTTGGCCGACGACTGGGAAGCCCGCCCCTGCCCCGACGGCAAGTCCGTCACGGCCTGCTTTCACCCTCCGCGCCCGACCGAGGACGCCCGCTGACCTGGCGTGAGCTATTGAGCTTGTTCGACGAGGAAGCGTGTCTTCTTCTCGCGATTTCCGCACGTTTTCATGTCGCACCACTTCCGTGTGCCGCCTCGGCTCGTGCCCAGGAAAGCGGCTCGGCACGTGAGCGAGGCGCACAGGGAGATCTCTCCCTCGCGCTCTCCCGCGAGAAGACTGATCGCGTCGGCGGCGATCACGCTGAGCGCATCTTCCACGGAAGAGGATCCCAGCCGCCTTTTCCGGTCACCCTCGGGGGTCAGGATCGTGGCAGCCGCGTGAATTGATTCCCTTAGCTCTCGGGCCCGGTCGAGCTGGAGCTTGGTGCAGGAGTCGGCCGCGAGTCCATTGACTGCCAACTAGTCCGTGAGCCGAGTGGGCACAGGGATGCGTTCCACTGTTTCACCGCGACGCTCTGACAGGGTTCCCGTGAAGTTGGCCGTCAGCACTTTACCGAGGCGAAACTCAGGGCCACACACAGGAGCCACCGGGACTCCCGTGAATCCTCCAAGGTCAGCAGCAGGTTTCCGGCCACCAACTGGGGTGACTCGCCAAGCCGGAGGTAGTTGACAATGCTGGATTTAGCGGTGCTGCCAGGCTACATTGCGGTGATCCTGCTCTTTCTCGCTCCGCCCGGGCCCGATATGGCTTACATGCTCGCAGTGGGCCTTGAGGGGGGTCGCCTGTCCGCACTGAAAGCCATCCTCGGCATAGGTGCAGGTATGAGCGTCTATGCCGCCGCCGTCGTTGCCGGGATGGGCGAAGTCGCCCGATCTCACCCATCGGTGCTTGATGCGGTGAGAATATTGGGTGCCGCGTATTTGCTGTGGCTGGCGTACGTGACCATGCGAAATGCGCGGCGGGCGATCAACGGACACGGTGATATCGCGACAGGCAGGTGGTATCTGCGAGGCGTGTTGGTCAGCCTGACGAATCCGAAAATAATTCTTTTTTACCTCGCGGTCCTCCCGCAGTTCATAGGGAGTGCAGAGAATCCTGAACTACAGATGGCCATGCTCGGTGCGATCAATGTCCTGATGGAGATAATTCTTTACGGGGGCATCGGAGTTTTGTCGGGATCGTTTCATGGACGACTCACCGGCTCCACAAGGGCGACGGCCGTGCTGAATTATGCTGCGTGCGCCGTTTATGTGGTGCTGGCAGCGGCGATCACTGTCGAGATTCTCCTGGCATATTGATCCGCGTTCAGCGCTTCGTCTCGTACCTGTTCAGGACCACACCGCCGGGAAACGTCCGGGTCTCCACCAGGTTCAGGTTCGTCCGGCCGTCCAGCGCGGTGAAGAACGGTTTGCCGCTACCCACCAGGACGGGATGGGTCACGATCGTGTACTCGTCGATCAGCCCGGCCCGCATCGCCGCCCCGGCGAGCGCTGCGCCACCGACCCTCATCGGGCCACCGTCCCCGGCCTTGAGCCGAGTGATCTCCGCGACCGCGTCACCGGTGACCAGGCGAGCGTTCCAGTCGACCTTGTCGACCGTCGAGGAGAACACCACCTTCGGCGTCTCCCGCCAGTTCCGCGCGAAGTCGATCTGCGCTGGCGTAGCGCCCGGCTGCTGGTCGCCGGTCGGCCAGTAGGAGCTCATGGTCTCCCACAGCTTGCGCCCGTACAGCAACAGGCTGATCGCCCGCTCCTCGTCGAGCCACCAATGGAACAGTTCGTCGCTCGGCTCGCTCCAGCCGGGCGCGGCGACATAGCCGTCCAGGGACAGGTTCATGCCGTAGAGCAGTCTCCGCATAACGCCGGCCTTCCGTCAGTCGGTCTCGGAAGTTTAGACGGGCTTTGGCCCGAATCCTGGATACGGGTTATGCGGATGGTGTGAGCGTAGTTTGTGTGCCCTTGCTGTCCCGCAGGCTTCGACCCGTGGATTGGCTTGTGGATTGGCCCGTGGATTACAGAAAGCGGCGGATGGGAAAGACGGCCGCCTCCCCCAGTCGCCGGGTGACGGAGCGGCGTTTCCAGCGAACCTTCTCGATCCGTTCACTGACCTGCAAGTCTTCGTCGAAGTGCCGGTTGAGGGTGGCGGCGAAGTCTTCGTCGAGGACGGCGAGCATGACTTCTTCGTCGTGATCGAGAGACCGGCGGTTGAAATTGGTGGAGCCGATCAAGGCGGCTACCTGGTCGACGGTGATGACCTTGGCGTGCATCATCGTCGGCTGGTACTCGAAGATGCGCACCCCGCAGTCGAGCAGGTCTTCGTAGAAGTGCTGGCCGGCCAGCTGACAGACGCGCTTGTCGGTGTGGGGGCCGGGCAGCAGGATCTCCACCTCGACGCCGCGCCGGGCGGCCGCGCACAGCAATTCGATGAAGTAGGCGTCAGGGGCGAAGTAGGCGGTGGCCAACCGGAATTGGTGCTGCGCGCATTCGATCATGACTCGTAGCAGGGTCTGCATGTCCTGCCAGCCGAGGCTCGCCGAGCCGCGGACGACCTGGACCACGGCATCGCCTTCCGGCGTGTGGTCGCTGAAGCGGTCGCGTTCATCGAAGAGGGTGTCATGGCATTCGGCCCAGTTCTGCGCGAAGGCGGCGGCGATACCGTCCACCGCGGGTCCGCGAACCTGAACATGAGTGTCGCGCCATTCATGCTCGTTGCGAGCGTCTCCGCACCATTCCTCGGCGATACCCACTCCGCCGGTGAACGCCGTCTCCTCGTCCACGACCACCACCTTGCGATGGCAGCGGTGATTCTGCTTGAGCGGGGTGAGGTACAAGGGCTTACGGAACCACGCCACTTCGACCCCGGCCCGGCCCATCATATCCAGCAAATTCCGCTCAATAAGCCGACTGCCGAAGCCGTCCAGCAGTAGCCGCACACGCACCCCGTTGCGAGCCCGGTCAGCCAGCGCCTCGGCGAACTGGCGGGCTATCTCGCCACGCCAGTACACGAACGTCATCATGTCCACGGTGTGTTGGGCGCTGCGGATGCTCTTGAGCATCGCCGCGAAGATCTCGTCTCCGTTACGCAGCGGCAGGAGGGCGTTGCCTTCCGTGGCGGCGATGCCGATCAGTCGCTCCAGACGGCGCCTCATCCGTTGTATGTGTTCCGCCGGGGACGAGGACGACGCGGCTGTCACTCGGGACCCTTCTGACTCGGTCGGTGTGCTGGTCACGGCTCCTCCTGGCCGGTCGAGAAAGGCCGCCCCGCGCGTCCGGCACCGCCGAGGCGAGCCGACTGTACACAGGGAGGGTGAACTCGGGACAGTGCCCGGGGTCGGCCGTACTCGAGAACTGCAGCGGCGCACCTTATACCGCACCGCAGAAGGATCAAACCCAAAAACTCGCAGGTATGCCTTCTCGAAGGCAGGGCACATGCTTCTGCGGAGGTCGATAATCATGGTTCCCCTGCTTCTTGTTCTACTTCTCGCACTCGTTCTTTTCGGCGCCGGCTTCGCTCTCAAGGCCCTGTGGCTGATAGCGGTCGTCGTTCTCGTGGTGTGGTTGCTGGGGTTTGTTATGCGGCCCCATGCCAGTAGCGGCCGTCGGGGTCGCTGGTACCGCTGGTAGCCAGCAAGAAATACGCAGGCGGGCTGGGCCAAAGAGATTTTCTTCGGCCCAGCCCGCCTGCGTATGCACTCGCATTACTGCTTCCTCTCATGACGCGTTGCGCAGCGTCGCTACGAAATGCAGCAAATGAAATACTGCTCCCTATAGGGGCAACCTGGAGCTGCCCGAGTACCGATCAGCCAGCTCCCGTATCGCGCCCTCGAACTGGACGGTTTGGCCTGGGCAGTTGAGCGATCACAGGCACGGTCGTGTGATGCTGGCGAAGTGAATGATCAATGCGAGGTTGTCATCGTCCGCTGGCCAGGTCAGGGGCCCTCCGTTGACCGGTTGGCCAAGCTGTTGGCGGCCTACCATCTGCAAACGGAGGCCGAGAAGGGCGAGGCCGTTGTTGATGCGCACGGGTTGCCGGACCGCTACCGGTCAGAAATCTCGGACCCGCGGGCCGCGTTCGCCGACGATGTCGTACTGATGGCCCTGAGCGGCGACGAAGTCGTTGGCTGTGTGGTGGTGACCGCCCCCCCACAGCGGGCGTTCGGAGATCAAGAGGCTCTGGACGGACCCGGCCTTCCGTAGTCGGGGCGTCGCGGCCGGCCTGGTCAGCGCGGCGCTCGCGCATGCCGCGGGGAGCGGCGTCAGCACGGTACGGCTGTCGGTGTGGAAGTGGCGGACGGCTGCCATCGCCCTGTACGAGCGACTCGGCTTCACCGTCGCCGAATCTTGGGAGGAACGGGAGCAACTGGTGTGCATGGAGCGTGCCGTGTCAGGGGCCGCAGCCACTCACTGATCACTGCGACCAGGGCGGCCGACTCGTATTGGACGGCGAGTGGGCTCGGTGTCGATGCCACCGGTTGATGCTGCGCTCTCGCTGGACGCCGACTTCGGCGAGGGGCGATCGCTGTACGACCTGATCGCTTATGGCCCCGTCGACCGGGATGTCTTCCTACCAGAGCCGACCGTGATCGTCGATGAGTGTGGGCCAGTTCGATAGAAGAGACGGACTGCCTTGCATCAGTTGCTGGATCGCCAGGATGGCAACGATCAGAAGGATCCGGAGTACAAGAGCTGCTCCTCCTACAGCACACGACTTGAGCGTGTCGGAGAGAGGACCGCCGGTCACACTTCAGAACGGTCGCGTCAACGTTTGCGGTTCTGCGCCCTCACCACCAGCAGTACCGCCGCGATGAACACGATGCCCAGGATGACGCTGAGCACCGCGCTGCCACTGCTCGCCCCGCCCGCCGCGAAGGTCATAGTGCTGACTCCTTAGCTCGTGATCAGTTCGTTGGTCCCGTATCCGAGGAGCGCGTACCCGGCATCCACGCCCGTGGCGGCTCGGCCGGCGACCGCGCTCCCCTTCGACACGGCCTTGGCGCCCCCTCCGACACCGAGGGTGAAGGAGCTGACTACTGCTACCCCGGCGATCTCGGAACCGGACGCCCCGCTGACGGCCCGCACCGGCGATGTCCATATCGGCCGCAGCGAGGCCGAGACCGATGCCTAGCGGGCCGGAGGCCGCCAGTGCGCCGACCGTCAGGCCGATACCCGGACCTCCCGGGCACCACCGAGAGAAGACAGCCCCGTGGGGTCGCATTGCTCACCGGGTCGCCGCCGCCTCGGCCTGGTCCTGCCGCCAACCCAACAGCCGCTCCCACAAGCCCGCGACCGGGCCCAGTGCCACCCGCACGCCCGGATCAGCCAGCAGGCCCACCGGTCCTGGGATCGACCGGGCGGGGATCAGGCGGCGGTTTCGGGCGCGAGGGCCTGATCGAGAGTGGGGTACAGCGGGATGACGTCGTCGAGGCCGACGATGCGCAGCAGCTGGAGCACGGGGGCGGGAGTGTGGGCCAAGCGGAGCCAGCCACCGCAGGCCCGGGCCTCGTTGTTCGCGACGACGAGGACATTGATACCGCTCGAGTCCATGAAGGTGACGTCCCGGAAATCGATGACCGTGTACCGGACGGATCTGTCGTCGCCGGTGAGCGCCTGGCGGAAAACGTCGGCCGTAGTGTGATCGATCTCTCCGGCCAGCGCGAGGACGTGCACTCCAGCGGTGGTGTGCTCGGAAACGGTCAAGCGTGCCTGGCTCATGCCGCCTCCTGTCCGCCCTCAAGGGGCACTCACCGTTGCCAATATCGCTACCCATGCACAGTACGCCGTACCAAGGTATCAACTGCCGCTGTGGAGGCACTGTCGGCGGAAGCTCAAGTCATCGATCGGAGCGCAAGGTGGGAGGGTGCGGGTGGCGCTCCGCCGCCGGCACGCTGCCCGCCTGTGCCCTGGTGGAAGCCCACCACGTTGAGGGGCGGCAGCAGGCCGTCACCCGGCCGCAGGGGCCGCTCAGTCACCAGAGGCCCATGGATCTTGTCGCATACGGCCAGCACCGTGCCGCGGTCATCGGGCCCCTACGCGGTGAACTGATTGGTGTTGCCGACGTGGGCTCGTACTACCTCACTGTGCGGGGCGGCACCGAGCAGGGCGATCACGACCAAGGTTAGGCCGAGGCTGCATGCGTCGTACTGGCCGTCGCGCGCGAGCCGAAAGAGGGCGCCGGTGACTGCTCTTCCGGCCCGGCCAAAGGCGAGCGGATACAGTGCGCAGGACGGCAGCCTGGTTTGTGAGGGGAAGCGTGACCGACACCAGCGACACCCGACCCGCCGACCGTGACGCGCGAGCGCCACGGCAGAGCTGGCTGCACCGCGTGATGCGCTACCTCCCGCTGATCGTCCCTGTTCTGCTGTGGGCCGTGCCGTGTTGGGTGCTCCTGCACACCGGCCAGCACTGGCCGCTGCCCATCACGCTCGGCGGCACCGGCCTGTTCGTCCTCGGGCTCGTCACCATGCCGCTCGCGATGGCGCGCGGTCATGGTCGGCGCCAGCAGGACTGGGCTGCGATCGTCGGTGACACTCTGTTGGGCACCAGCTGGGTCCTGTTCACCTGGTCCGTTGTACTCGGCGTCCTGCTACGGCTCGCCCTGACCTTGGCCGGCGTAGGCGAGGGCCAGGACCGGGCCCGAATCGTCACCTGGGCCGTCCTCGGCGTCAGCGCCGTCCTGCTCGCCTGGGGCTACGCAGAAGCCCGCCGCGTGCCGCGCGTACGCAGACTCGACGTGCAACTCCCCCGCCTGGGTGCCGGGTTGGACGGCCTCCGCGTCGTCCTCATCACCGACACCCACTACGGCCCCCTCGACCGCGCCCGCTGGTCGGCACAGGTCTGCGAAAAGGTGAACACCCTGCAGGCCGACCTGGTCTGCCACACCGGCGACATCGCGGACGGCACGGCCGAACGCCGCCGTGCCCAGGCCGCCCCGCTTGCCACCGTGCAGGCGACGCGTGCCCGTGTCTACGTCACCGGCAACCACGAGTACTACAGCGAGGCCCAGGGCTGGGTCGACCTGATGGACGAGCTGGGCTGGGAGCCGCTGCGCAACCGCCACGTGCTGCTGGAACGCGGAGGCGACACCCTTGTGGTCGCCGGAGTGGATGACGTCACCGCCGAGTCCTCCGGCCTGGCCGGCCATCGCGCCCACCTCGCCGGAGCCCTGGACGGCGCCGACCCTGACCTGCCCGTCCTGCTTCTGGCACACCAGCCCAAGTTCATCGACCGAGCGGCAGCCGCCGGTATCGACCTCCAACTCTCCGGCCACACCCACGGCGGCCAGATCTGGCCCTTCCACCACCTCGTCCGCCTCGACCAGCCCGCCCTCGCCGGCCTCAGCCACCACGGCTCCCGCACCTTGCTCTACACCAGCCGCGGCACCGGCTTCTGGGGCCCGCCCTTCCGCGTCTTCGCCCCCAGCGAGATCACCCTCCTCGTGCTCCGCTCCCCTCACCGGTCCAGCTCCAACTGACGCTGTGATCGCACAGGTTGACCAACTTCAGGTTGCTGAGCCGAGGCCCACGACGACATTGCAGCCGGTTCAGCGCTGACCATCGCCTCCTTGGAATAGGACGGTACGAAGACCAAGCCGCCGCCTACGCCGACAGTCATCGGGCCGGCCAGGACCCCGCGCAGCCGACAAGGTGGAAGTCAGCAGCACCGACAACATGCAGCTCTACGTCTGCCCGACCTCCCCCGGGCACCCGCGCACCGACCTGATCCAATGAGACTTGGAATGGGAGCGCGGGTCAGTATCGTGGCTGGAGCGAGAGGGGTCTCGGCTGGGCATTGGGCTGGCTAGGCTCTCGGACATGAATTCGGCCTTGACCAGCGGTGTGACCAATGAGCCCGTAATCCTTGACGCCATGGAGCTGACTTCCGATCCGGATCTGGAGGCTCGTTTTGCCCCCTCGGCACACCAGATCCTGTCGGACCTGGTCAGTGGAGGTGCGGCGCTGGGCTGGGTCGAACCACCCTCGCCGGATGAGGTGGCGGAACTTCTCGGCCACGTCGTCTCTGCGGTGCAAGCCGGGGATGCGGCCCTGCGGGTTGCTTATCTCGACCGTCGGCTGGTGGGGTTGGGGTACTGGCTCCGTTACGCCCGGCCGACCCATCGGCCACACGCCGATCTGGAGAAGATCGCGGTGGCCGCTGCTGCCCATGGTCATGGTGTCGGCCGGGCGCTGACCGCTGCCTTGATCGCTGACGCCCGGGAGGCGGGTATCGAGGTCCTCACCCTGGACGCCCGGGGCGACAACACCAATGCCCTGCACCTCTACCGGTCATCGGGCTTCACCGAATACGGCCGTCTGCCCGGCTTCGTCGCCGTCGGCGAACACCGCTACGACAAGGTCCTCTACATGCTGGACTTCCGCCAGCAAGACTGACCTGGGCTCGCCCTTCCGGCTCGTTTGATCTTGTGCCAAGATCGCGGAATGCTACGACTAACCGACTTCATCATCGACTGCCCGGACACGATGAAGCTGGCAGCCTTCTACTCCGAAGTGACGGGGCTCCCGGTCAAGGAGAGCAGTAACGAGCACTGGGCCGGTATCCAGTTCGGCGAGATCGAACTGGCCTTCATCCAGGTGGAGGACTACCGCGCCCCGCAGTGGCCCGACAGCGAGCACCCCAAGCAGTTCCACCTCGACTTCGAAGTCGACGACATCGAGGCCGAACAGCGCCGCGTCCTCGCCCTCGGCGCGACCCTTCAGCGGGACTGCGTCGGCCCCGACGGCTACGGCTTCCGCGTCTACACCGATCCCATCGGCCACCCTTTCTGCCTCTGCCGCAACAAGGGTGTCATCTGGACCGATCAGGGCCCGACCTGGCCCAAGCACGACCAGTAGGCCGTGTTTCGAAGTAGGCGGAGTCATTCGCTGATGGCGGTGATGTGGACGGTGGCCAGGTAACAGACGGCCACCATGTCAGCCGCGGGCTTCTTCCAGCAGACCTGCCGCATGTGCGGTCCGCTGATACACCACGTAGCGCCCGTCTCTGACCTTGGTGACGAGGCGGGCGCGGTGCAGTGCGCTCAGGTGGTAGGAGACGGTGCCCGGTGTGTATCCGAGCCGGGCGGCGAGTTCCTTGGTGGAGCGGGGGGTCTCGAGGTCCGCCAGCAAGGCCGCTCGGGTGTTGCCGACCACTTGCGCGATCCTTCCGGACCTGCGCCCCCTGCCGGCTCCGATCCGCTGGGCGGGGTAGTAGAGGACGAACTGTCCGGGGGTGTCGACCTGGATGATGACGTCGGGCCGGTTGAGCACGCTGGGGGCGAGGACCAGGTCCCGGCCGGTGACATCTATGTCGCCGTCCCACGACTTGGCGAGGGTGATCGCGTCGCCTGCCCAATCCATGTCGGGGTGAAGTGTTCCGAGCGCCCGGCCGACGCCATGGGTGGCGATGGCCGTCGCACGGTGGGCGATGTCCTGATCGAGGATCGAGCGTAGTTCGGGCCAGCCCTCGGAGAGGGCATCACGCCAGAACCGGGCTAGACCGTTGGCGAGATGACGCTGCATCCGACCCGACTCGGCGATCCGGCGGGTCGTGGCCAGCAGCGGCCTGTTCCAGTGGGTACGGGTGTAGGTGAAGACCTGGGTTTCCAGGTCTTCCTGCGCTGCGGCCTCGATCTGCGCGATCTGCTCGTCGAGCAGGTCACGACGCTGCGCGCCCGTCCCTGGCTGAGGGGTGAGCAGGTCAGGTATGTAGGTGTCGCCGTTTCGCGGCAGCAGGTCTGCGAGCAGGGCAACGTCCGGATGGGCAAGTGACGCGCGGGCGCGTGGTCCGGGATCTCCGAACACCGGGTGCCGTCCCGACGCGGCAGTGAGTTTTAACCACGCCATGGACTCGGACGCGGGGGAAGGGGCTAACCGCGTCCTGGCCATGGTGTCGGCGTCTACACGCAGAGTGAGCACCGCGCCGACGGTAGCAGTCGTCGCGATGGATTTGAACGGGCTCGAATGCTTTCCGGCGCGAAGTCCACGCGCGGTTACGTCGTGGCTCCGAACAACGGCAGCGACCTCGCTGC
Source organism: Streptomyces sp. NPDC002776 (assembly GCF_053592195.1). Lineage (NCBI taxonomy): Bacteria > Bacillati > Actinomycetota > Actinomycetes > Kitasatosporales > Streptomycetaceae > Streptomyces > Streptomyces sp. NPDC002776. The sequence continues at coordinate 174,418 of NZ_JBSFVG010000012.1, forward strand.
CCGTTCTGAGGCGGTTGTCTCCGTACGACGTGAGGTTGTGCACCCGTTACCCCAAAAGCATGGGAGGCATGCGAGTTACGCGAACGGGCGTAGGTTCGTTAGTCGCCATCACTGCCGTTCTCGGCCAGAGTCTGGCAACCGCCAGCCCCGCCGCAGCTGCAGATGCCGGCACCTGGCGTGCTTACGGCAACACGAATCCGATTACCTCCAGCTCCGCCACGTGGGCGTGCGCCGGCAGCAAGACGGTCGACACCTCTGTACTCGCGCAGGTCTGTGCCATCAGGTCGTCAGGCGGAGGCACCGTGCAGGCAGCAGTGATCGTGCGCAACAACCGATCCGCCCTCTTCAGTGCGAAGGCAGAGGTGAACCTGTGGACCGCCGTCCCCGCGACTTACGGGGGCTATTGGGAGTGCCCGTCATCGGGAGTTGGGGCGAACTCGTGGTCGGTGTGCTTCGGGAAGACCCTCAGTAAGCCCAGCTCGGTGAAAGTAAATTCGGCAGGATGGCTCAACAACAATTACCTCGGCCAGTCACCGAACGTCTGAACCGGAGCCCATCGGGGGCGTGAGTCCTGCGCCGCGTGCTTGGTCACCCGCTCCTGAACCCCATCCCGACGTCTCTGGGCATCAGTTGAAGATGTCCAGGAGGTCCGCCCAGGAGCCTGTGTCGTCGGTGGGGCGGCGGCGCATCGGCAGCGGATCCGGGTAGGTCTCCGCTGCGGCCCTCGCGCGTACGAGGTCGGGCCCGCCGCACGCCGCGACCGCGAAGGCGCCGAACACCTTGGCGAAGGCGGCCGGGTCGCGGAACTCCACGCCGAAGGCTCGGCCGTCCAGCAGCGGTATCCACACCACCCGGTCGAACCGGGGCCATTCCGCCACCGGTTGGTCGTCCGCCGTTGACCGGCCCTCCAACCACAGCCGCGCCACGTGCAGCAGGTTCACCTTCTCCATCGGCAACCGCTTCCGCAATACCCGCAGTTCACGTGCCGTCAGCTCGACGCGCTGGTCCTTCTGCGGGTACCAGACGACACCGATCCCGAACGGCACCCACAGCAGGATTCCGATCAGCGGCCAGACCAAAGCGTCGCCCCACGACCGAACCAGCCCGCCGTCCAGCAGGTACACGACGCCGAAGACCAGGACCCACTTCGCCGTCATCCGCCAGAATCCGCTGCCCTGCCGGTACAGGACCCGCCGCTTCCCCGTCATCGCCATGACCGCACGTTATCGGCCTCGCCCGGCAGCTCACATGCCGGGCACCCGACCCATTGAGGGCGCTCAACCCCGCTGGGCGAGTGGGCATGCCTCACCCTGGTTCGACGGGAAGCCACAGCTCGCAGGTCGCCGTGCTGAAATCGTCCGCCCGGTCGAGGATCGCGACGATTGAGGGCCCCGGCCGCAGCCGCCACGGGTTGGAGGGGAACCATTCCGTCGCGGTCGCGGCCCACGTCGTCTGCAGGGCTTGCGGATGCGGTCCGCTGATACGGAAGACCGCCCACATGCCCGCTGTTACCTCGATGGCGTCGAGTCCGTCCGGCACCGGCGTGTCCCGGCTGAGGGCAACTCCGTGCAGGTAGGTCAGCTCGGTGCCCTCCCTGCCGTCGGGATCGACGTCGTCGCTGACCTGCAGCAATCCCGCGGGTTCGGTGTCGCTGAGAGACTTGAGTCGCAGATGCTCCTCCTGCGGCAGCGCGGCGATGTGCTCCTGGATGTGCGGGTTGATGCCCTCATGGATGAGCGGAACGCGGGTTGCGTGTCCGACCAGCCGGAATGCGGGGCGGTCTACGAGACGGGTGTCCATGGGGGTGCTCCCTTCGACGGTCAGGCGGAACCTGAGCAGCGGTTGTGTGCGCAAGGGGCCTCCATCACGGCGTACGTCACTGGGGCCGGCGCCGTGGACCGCGCGGAACGCTCGTCCGAACGCCTCACTCGATCCGTATCCGTACCGGACGGCGATGCCCAGCAGATCCCCCTCACCCCGGACGACGTCGGCGGCGGCAACGGTCATGCGGCGCCGCCGCACGTACTCCGACAGCGGCATGCCGGCCAGTGACGAGAACATCCGACGCAGGTGGTACTCGGTGGTACCGAGCGACCCGGCCAGCCCGTCGACGTCGAGCTCCTCGGCGAGATGCTCCTCGACAAGGTCCACAAGCTGGTTGAGTGCCGAGATCATGAGGCCTCCTTTCGACTCCAACCCTGGCAGCAGACGCCCCGCCGCTGCCCGATCGCTGTGGTCCGATCCGATCATGCGCCTGACGCTGCGCGCAGTCCCCGACACAGGCACAACCCGTCATGGTCCGAGCCGAGGGCGGGGAGTCACCGGCCTCGTGCGATCCAGGTCGCGAGGTGCGGGGCCTCGTCGCCGATCGTGGTGTCCGCGCCGTGCCCGGTGCGGACCGTCGTGGTGGCGGGCAGCACCAGCAGGCGGTCGCGTATCGACCGGATGATGTAGGGGAAGTCCGAGTACGACCGCCCCGTCGCCCCCGGGCCGCCCGCGAACAGGGTGTCGCCGGTGAAGACGGTGGCGAGCTCCGGAAGATGGAGGCAGATGGCTCCCGGGGTGTGTCCCGGGGTGTGCAGCACACGCAGTCGCGTGCCGGCCACCTGAAGGCGCTGGTTGTCGGAGAGGTAGCGGTCGGGGTCGCGGTCCGGGTGGGTGTGCTTCCACAGCAGCCGGTCGTCCAGGTGCAGCAGGATCGGTGCGCCGGTGGCCGCGGCCAGCGCCGGGGCCGCGTTGACGTGGTCGTTGTGGGCGTGGGTGCACACGATGGCGGTCAACTGCCGGTCGCCCACGGCCTCGGCGACGGCGACGGCGTCGTGGGCGGCGTCGATGACCACCGCTTGCCGGTCGTCGCCGACGATCCAGACGTTGTTGTCCACGTTCCAGGTGCCGCCGTCCAGCGTGAAGACGCCCGAGGTCACGACACGTTCGATGCGTACGCCGGTCATCAGAGGATCACCACCGAGCGCAGGACGTCGCCCTTGTGCATACGGGCGAAGGCGTCCTCCACCTCGTCCAGCGCGATGGTCTCGCTGACGAAGGCGTCCAGGTCCAGGCGGCCTTGGAGGTAGAGGTCGATGAGCATGGGGAAGTCGCGGGACGGCAGGCAGTCGCCGTACCAGGAGGACTTCAGCGCCCCGCCGCGGCCGAAGACGTCCAGCAGGGGCAGTTCGAGTCGCATCTCCGGGGGGGGCACGCCGACCAGGACGACGGTGCCGGCCAAGTCGCGGGCGTAGAACGCCTGCCGGTAGGTTTCCGGGCGGCCGACGGCCTCGATCACGAGGTCGGCGCCGAAGCCGCCGGTCAGTTCGCGGATCGCCTGGACGGGGTCGGTGGTGCGGGAGTTGACCGTGTGGGTGGCGCCCAGGGAGCTGGCAGTGGTCAGCTTACGGTCGTCGATGTCGACCGCGATGATCTTCGCCGCTCCCGCCAGGTGTGCGCCGACCACGGCCGCGTCGCCCACACCGCCGCAGCCGATGACCGCCACGGTGTCGCCTCTGCCCACGCCCCCGGTGTTGATCGCGGCACCGATGCCCGCCATGACTCCGCAACCGAGGAGCCCCGCGGCCGCCGGGGATGCTGCCGGGGCGACCTTGGTGCACTGCCCGGCGGCGACGAGTGTCTTCTCGGCGAAGGCACCGATACCGAGGGCCGGTGAGAGCTCCGTGCCGTCGGTGAGTGTCATCTTCTGCCGTGCGTTGTGGGTGTCGAAGCAGTACTGCGGCCGCCCGCGCCGACAGGCCCGGCAACGTCCGCACACCGCACGCCAGTTGAGGATGACGAAGTCACCCGGGGCCACGTCGGTCACGTCGGGTCCGACCTGCTCGACGACACCGGCCGCCTCGTGGCCGAGGAGGAAGGGGAAGTCGTCGTTGATGCCACCTTCCCGGTAGTGCAGGTCGGTGTGGCAGACGCCGCACGCCTGCACCTTCACCACCGCCTCCCCCGGGCCGGGGTCGGGTACGACGACCGTCTCTACGCGTACCGGTTCGCCCTTGGCGCGGGCGACGACACCGCGTACGTGCTGGGGCATGGGGAAGGTCCCTTCTTTCGTTTGGTGCTGCCGGGGTGAGCGTCTGGACCGGTGGTCAGTTCGCCGGAAGGATGCGCACGGGAAGTGAGGCCCAGGAGCGCAGGGTGTTGTTGAGGTGACGGCGTGGTGGCCCGACGAGTTCGAGATGCTCGACTCGGTGGGCGAGGGCGGTCAGCAGGGACTCGGCCTCCAGACGTGCGACGTGCTGGCCGACACACTGGTGGATGCCCATGCCGAAGCCGACGTGACCCGAGGGGTCGCGGGTGAGGTCGAAGCGGTCGGGGTCACTCCAGCGCTCCGGGTCACGGTTCGCGGCGCCCAGGAACATCAGGATCTTGCCGCCCTCGGGGATACGGGTACCGGCGATGTCGACATGGCGGGTGGCGGTGCGGAAAAACGTCTGCACCGGCGACTGCCAGCGCACCGCCTCGTCGAACGCCACCCGCGCCAGCTCCGGACGGGCGCGCAGCCGCTGCCACTCCTCCGGATGCGTGGCGAAGGCGTACAGCGCCGCCGCCAGTCCGTGCACGGTGGTGTCGACGCCGGCGGTGAGCAGGGAGCGCACCACCAGTGGCGCCTGCGCGTGGGTGAGGTCGCCGCGGTCGGCGGCCGCCCAGATCCGGGCGCCGAAGCCATCGTCGGTCAGCGCCTCGCGGGTGCACTGGGCGTTCACCCAGGCCGACAGTTCGCCCACCCGGTGCGCGTCGGCTTCCACGAGGGCGTTGCGCGGTCCGAAGGCGTTGAAGGCCATGTTGCCGTAGGGCAGGAGATTCTCCCGCCCGTCGGGGCGGATACCGACGGCGTCCGGGAAGACCCGCAGGGGGAACGCCTTCGCCAAGGCTTCGAAGGCGTCGAACTCCCGTCCCTGGTCGGCCAGTACCGTATCGACGAGTTCCTCGGCGGACGCCTGCCACGATTCACGCAGCCGACGCAAAGCGAGCGGGGCGAGGATCTCGCGCAGGACGCGGCGTGGCGCGTCATGGTGGGGTGGGTCGGCCTCCAGCAGCAGGCTCGGCGGGCGCCACGGCTTCTCGTGACGGAAGTTGGCCAGGCCGACACCGGCGCCGGACTGGAAGGTCTGCCAGTCGACGAGCGCGGCATGCACTTCCTGGTATCGCGCGAGGGCGTGGACGTCGTAGCGGGACAGGTGGACGACGGGACCGGCTTCGCGCACGTGCCGGTGGAGCGGTTCGGGGTGTGCCAGGTGCTCGGGGGCGAACGGGTCGGCGTCGCTGACCGGGGGCGATGCGGGAACGGTCATGGCGGCTCCATGTTCGTTTCGTGGAAAGCGGTGCGGGGCTTGGATGTTCGTGCCAAACGGGCTCGGGAATCCGGCAGCGCGCGGCTCAGGTCGACCGCCGGTTCCGGAGCGGTTCAGTCAGCCGCCGGTTCCGGACGCTCAGAGGTCCAGGACGAGGCGGTCAGAGTGCGAGCGGGACACACAGGGCAGCATGCAGTCGCCTGCCGCGCGTTCGTGGTCGGCCAGGACCGCGTCGCGGTGGTCGGGGATTCCGTCCAGTACCGGGACGAGACAGGTGCCGCAGGTGCCCTGCTCGCAGGAGGACAGCATCTCGGCGCCGGCCCCGCGCACGGCGTGCAGTACGGAGACCTCCGGGGTGACGGTGAGTGTACGGCCGGTGCGCCGCAGCTCCACCTCGAAGGGCGTCCGGCGTACGGGCTCGGACCGGTCGGCGGCGGTGAACCGTTCCGTGCGCAGGCTGTGTTGGGGCCAGTGGGCGCACGCTTCCTGGACGGCGGCCAGGAGAGGGGCCGGTCCGCAGCAGTAGACCTTGGTCCCGGGCAGGGGTTCGCTCAGCCACCCGGCCAGGTCGAGCAAGCCGTACTCGTCCTGGGGGCTGATGTGCACGCGCTCGCCGTGGGCGTGGGTGAGGTCCGCGCGGAACGCCATCGAGGCGCGCGTGCGGCCGCCGTACAGCAACTGCCAGTCGGCTTGGACCAGTTCGGCTTGCTGGATCATCGGCAGCAGGGGCGTGATGCCGATGCCGCCCGCGATGAACAGGTAGCGGTCGGTCGGCACGAGCGGGAAGTGGTTGTGCGCCCCGCCGACGCCCACCCGGTCACCGGGCATCAGCCGGTCGTGCACGTAGACCGATCCCCCGCGTCCGGCCGCCTCGCGCAGGACGGCGATGCGGTAGGTGTACGGGTCCCAGCGGTCGCCGCACAGGGAGTACTGCCGTGTCGTCCCGTTCGGCAGCACCAGATCGATGTGGGATCCGGGTGTCCAGTCCGGCAGCCGCACACCGTCGGGGTGGTCCAGGGTGAGGGACACCACGCCGTCCGCGACGACGTCCTTGGCTCGGACCCGCAAGGACAGGGTGGGCAGCAGGTTGTGTACGACCACGTTGTCGCCTCCCGTCTGTGGAATGCAGGAAGGATGCGCGTGGCCGGTGTCGCGGAGCGAGGGCATTCTCATTGAGTGAGAGACGAATCGTAGAGGTCACACAGCGCCAGCAGCGATCGGCCGAGTCTGCGCACATACGCCACAGCGTCATGCGGCAGCACTCCGGGGCCGGTGTTCAGTTTGGTGCGGGCTTCGCGGACGGATACGAGCGCGCAGTAGCGCGGTATGTCGTCATTGGGTAGCCGCTCGGCGGCCTGTTCGACGTCGGGGATGATCAGCTGCAGGTGGCCGCGCAGCATGCCGGTCAGCATCTCCGGCGCGGACCGATCGGTAGGAGTCACATCGGGTGGAAGTACCTCGGCGACACTCGCGCGCATCGTGAGGGCATCCACCGGTGCCGGGCTCGGGGCTCCACGACTCTCGGTGGCGTTCACGACGCGTCCTCGCCGTCCTCGTCGGCCAGGCAGACACCCACCTTCACCAGCCCCAGCACCCGTCCGACACGGCGCACAGCTGGCCGGGCCGCTTCATCGGCACCGCCCAATACGACGCCAGCGTGCCCTCGTCCAACTCCGTGAGAGCGGGGTGAGGGACGCCGAGGTAGGTGCCCTCCCCCAGGCATGTCGAAGTACTCCCACACCGCGCCCCAGAAGCCTTCCAGGTCGGTGACCGACCAGCGGTGCAGGGCGGCGTAGTCGGTGCCGTCCTGTCCGGTGCTGCGGGCGAAGTCCATGATGCGGCTGGCCGCGACGACCTGCGGGTCGGGGGTCATGAAGGGGGCCGGCCTGGTCATCGTGTGGTGCTCCTCAGCAGGCTTTGCTCGACGGTGTGTCGGGGTGGGAGAGGGCTGCGGGTGGTGTGCAGCAGGGCCGCCCAGGTGGCAGTGTCGGTGAAGTCGCGGTCGCCGGCCGGGACGACGTCCATGACGACGCGGTCGGGGCGCAGCAGGACGGCCTCCGCCCGGCCACCGCGCAGCCAGGCTGTGAGCGTGCCGTCGTCGGCGAGGTCGGGCACGGGGATCGCCCGGATGCCGAGCGCATGGGCGAGGGCGTTCAGTGCGGGCCAGGGTCGGGTGGCGGTCAGGATGGTGAAGGAGTCGCCGAGCAGCTCATCGAGGCGGGTACGCCGTCCGGCGGCGGTGATCCACGGTTGCGGGCAATGGGTACCCGCCAGGCCCCTGCGGAGACCGCGTCGGACGAGGGGTCCGGCGGTCAGGGGCGGGCTGAGGTCGGGGCCGGCCAGCTCCGTCAAGCCGGGTATGCGGCAGGCCGCGGCCAGGAGTCTGCGGCGCAGTGGGGCGGCGCCGTCCTGGCCGCCGGTCATGGTCCAGCCCATGGCGACCGCGAGGCGTATCACGTGACGGGCGTGCGGTTTGCGTTCGCTCTCGTAGGTGTCCAGCAGCTGCTCCTCGCCGCCCCGGCGCACGACGTGGGCGAGCTTCCAGGTGAGGTTGTAGGCGTCGCGCAGGCCCGAGCACAGACCTTGTCCGATGAACGGCGGGGAGAGGTGGGCGGCGTCACCGAGGAGGAAGACGCGTCCGCTGCGCCAGCGGTCGGCTATGCGTGCCTTGAAGGTGTACTGGGTCTCGCGGACGATCTCGAAGTCTCCGTCGTAGGAGGGTGGCAGCCAGGGGGCGACCAGCTCGCGGACCGGCTCGTCGCGGTCCGTCAGGCGGAATTCCCAGCGGTAACGGTCCTCTCCGACGCGCATGAAGGTTGCCGGGCGGTGCGGGTCGCAGACCTGGTCGACGCCCTCCCAGCAGCGGACGTCGGCGTTCGTGCGGACGTCGACGACGGTCCAGCGTTCCTCGAAACGCAGGTCCTCCCATACGGCCCCGATGGCGTCGCGGGTGAGGCTGTTCGCTCCGTCACAGCCCAGGACCGCCTCGGCCCACAACTGGTGTTCTCCGTCGGCGTCGCGGTAGGTGACGCGGACGGGGCCGGCAGCGTCCGGGGTGACGCAGGTGACCTCCGCGCCGCCGCGCAGTTCGCACTCCGGGTTCCGGGCGAGGGCCTCGCGCAGCAGTCGCTCCAGCTCGGGCTGGTCGAACATGCTCGTCTGCGGGTAGCCGTGACGGCCGTGCCCGGTGCGGCGGAACTCGGCCATCACCCGGTGCCGGGCGTCCAGCAGCCGCAGGCCGTTCGCGGGGCGGGCGATCGCGGCGAACTCCTCCCCCACGCCCGCCGCTTGGAGGATCCTGCGGACTTCGTCGTCGGCGGCGACGGCGCGCGGGAGCGGGTAGACGTCCCGGTGGCGTTCCAGGAGGACGGTGCGGATTCCGCGCCGGGCGAGGAGGAGGGCGGCGGTCACGCCCACGGGTCCGGCACCGACGATGACCACGGGCACGTGCGGTGGGGTGCGGCTCACCTCGGGTCCCTACTTCGCGTCCGTGACAGGGGTGTTCTGCTCGCCGAGGTCGATGCGGCCGTCCGGGGTCGCGATGGTCGCGGTGATCACGTCACCGGTGTGCAGGTAATGCGGGTTCTTCGCCTGGGATTTGAAGAACGCCTTCCATTTCATGGCGGGCGGCAGCAGCGCGCCGATCTTCTCGACCGGCTTCGGCGGGGCCTTGAGAGCCGTGCCGCCAGGGGTGCCGGTCAGCAGCAGGTCGCCGGGGTCCAGAGTCTGGAAGCGGGCCAGCAGGGTCAGGGCCTGGGCCGGGCGGACGATCATGTCGGCGAGGGTGCGGTCCTGGCGCAGCTCGCCGTTGACCGACAACCGCAGCCTCAGGTCCAGCAGATGGGCGAAGTCCTCCGGCTCCAGCAGGGCGAGGTAGGGGCCGGTCGGTGTGAAGGTGGGGTAGGACTTGCTCTCGTAGAACTGCGTCTTGGTCAGCTGGACGTCGCGGGCGCTGACGTCGTTGGTGACGACGAGTCCGGCGACGCACGAGGGCAGGTCCCGCTCCTCGACCGTGGTACCGATCGGCAGGGTGGCGCCCATGACGAGCCCGAGTTCGATCTCGTAGTCGAGGAGCCGCACGTGGGAGGGCCGGACGACGGCGTCGCCGGGGCCGCTGACCGAGCCGGACGCCTTACGGAAGAAGGTGGGCGGGATGTCGCCCGTGAAGCCCGAATCGCGGGCGTGACTGCGGTAGTTGACCATCTGAGCGACCACGCGGCAGGGGGTGGTGACCGGCGAGAGGGCGACGAGGTCGGCGACGGGGGTGCCCGTGTCGGCCGAGCGTGCCGCCTCTCGTACGGCCTGACGGTCGGCGATCAGCTCGGCGGTGGTGGCGGCCGCGGTGGCGACGCGGAGGGCCCGGTCGTCGCGGACGACCCACCATCCGGCGGTCGTGCGCAGGACGTTGGTGCTCATGTCAGTGCCTTCCGTGAGGGGGTTGAGGGTTCAGGACTTGGTGGCTTTGAGCAGGCCCAGCAGGCGCGCCGGGTCCATTTCGTTGTCGCCGCGCAGGGCCTGGACGACGTCGCGGACCCGCCGCGGGGAAGGGCTCGCGCCGAGGAAGTCCCGGGTGGCCGGCGGACCCCACTGGGCCAGGCCGCTGGTCGACATGGGCGCCCAGCCGGGCTCGACGTCGCTGCAGAACAGGTCGCCGTCGGCGAAGTGCTCCAGCATGAAGCGGTCGGGGTCACGCCAGTAGTCGAAGAGCTGGCTGCCCTGGATGTGCCGGCCGATGCCCCAACTGCGCCGGTAGCCGCGCTCCTTGAGGTATTCGCCACCGGCGGCGATCGAGTCCAGGTCGGTGACCTGGTAGGCGGAGTGGACGTAGCCGGTCCCCGGCCCCAGGTGCATCGCCAGCGTGTGATGGTCGGCCGGCACGCCACCGAGGTCGCAGCGGATGAACGCCATCGTCGGGCCGCGGTCGCGCTGCCCGTCCAGGAAAAGGAAGTCGGACACGATCATCCCCAGCGTGTCCAGATACCAGTTCAGGGCCCGGCCGAACACCCGGGTCTCCAGGACGACATGGCCCAGCCGCTGGATCCGGGACGGCTCACGGGGCGGGCGCTGCGGGGCGTTCGTACGGCGGTGATCCGTGCCGAAGTTGAGCCGCAGCGGCCGCTGCTCGGGCAGCGCCGGAAGCGGCTCGCCGCAGTGCACCACCCGGACCGGGAAACCGGACGGATCGAGCAGGTCGACCGCCTTGCCGCCGCCGGGCACGTCCGCCTCCCGGACAGCGGATCCGGTGGCTCGCACAAGCCGCTCCAGGTCGGCACGCTCCGCCGCGCGGAACGCCGGGCCGATGAAACGGGACGTGCGCCCGCGTCGGATCACCATGCACGGCGAGCCGGCGAAGGTGCCGCGCAGCCACAGGTCGCTGTCGGTGCGGGCGGCGACCTGGAAGCCGAAGTCCCGGGCGAACACCTCGGCCCGCTCCAGGTCCGGCTTCTCGAACTCCAGCCAGGCCAGGTCCGCCACCTTGATCACGGGGTTCCGGGAGCGGCCGGAATGCTCGCCGCGCTGGGCTCCTTGTTCGCTGTGCAGGTCCTGGTGGGCCGTTTTGACATCGGCCCCCTGGACGCGGGGTTCAGACATGGTGCCTCCGAGCGACATCGCCGTAGTGATGAAATCATCAACTCTGACAGTTGCGTCGTCAAGGCGTTACCGTCAGGAAATGATGGATTCATCAGAACTGCTGTCCGCATCGCCGCCGCGGCTAGACTGTGCGCATGTCTACGTCAGCCCCGCCCAACCGGTTCGAGCGGCGCCGCGCCGAGACCCGTGGCGCGCTCCTTCGGGCCGCCCGGCAGATCCTCGCCGAGACCGGGGACACCGGCGCCAGCATCCAGGCCATCGCCGAGCGCGCCGACGTCGGCTTCGGCTCCTTCTACAACCACTTCGCATCGAAGACCGAGCTGTTCGAGGCGGCCGTGGTGGACGCCCTGGAGGAGTTCGGCCAGAGCTTCGACGAGCGCCTGAGGGGCATCGACGACCCGGCGGAACTCGTCGCGGCGGGCTTCCGGCTCAGCACCCGCATGGCCGACTCCCACCCCGAGCTGATGCAGGTCCTGCGCCGCCGCGGCCTCGGTCACATCCACTCGGACAACGGCCTGGCCCGACGCGCACGGCGGGACATCGACGTCGGCACGGCTTCCGGCCGCTTCACCATCGCCGACCCGGCGGTCGCCCTGTCCGCACTGGGCGGAACCCTGCTGTCCCTGGTGGAACTGCGCTTCACCCGCCCCGACCTGGACGGCGACGAGGCCGCGGTGAACCTGGCCGAGATGGTCCTGCGCATGCTCGGCGTCCCCCCGGACGACGCCTACGAGGTCGCCCGGCGCCCCCTTCCCGGGCCCGCCTGACCGGCCGCCGCCGCAGACGAAAGGAACCCCGGCCGCCGCACGGCCGGGGTTCCTCGGAGCAGCGGGAAGGTCAGCGCCGCAGGGTGAGGACACCCGGCCGCCACGGCAGCCGGTTGTAGTCGCCGCCCGCCGTCGGGGACATGCCCTGGTAGAGGAACTGCAGATTGCAGGGGTCGATGGTCATGGTCTGGTCGGGGTTGTTGCGGACCAGGTCACCGTGGCTGATGTCGTTGGTCCAGGTGGCGCCGCTGTTGGCCTTGCCCGCGAAGGGGTTGCTCTCGCTCGCGGCCTGCGGGGTCCAGGTGCCGCTCAGGCTGGAGGCCGTGAAGGAACGGAAGTAGCGTCCGTTCGCGCCCATCGCCTCGACGATCATCAGGTACTGGTTCTGGCCCTGCACCTTGTAGACCTGGACGCCCTCGAACAGGTTGGCCTTCGTGTCGCTCATGATCGTCGTGTACGACGAGCCGAAGCTGCCCGGGAAGTTCCCGATGGGCATGCTCGCGCGGTAGATCTTGCCGTTGTCACCGGCGAAGAACAGGTACATGTTCTGGCCGTCGGCGATCAAGGTCTGGTCGATCGGGCCGGTGTCGGAGCCGGAGATGCTCCCGGTGAACAGCGGCTGCGGCGCGGACCAGCCGTTGGGGTTGGTGGGGTCGCTCGACGTGCGGTAGATGAAGGGCCACGCACCCCATTGGTAGGCCAGCACCCAGATGTTCTTCGGTGCGAAGTAGAACAGCGTGGGCGCCACCGCGGCCTGGCTCATCCCGGTCTGACCGGCTGATGCCATGTCCGACCAGTTGGTGAAGGGGCTGAACATCATCGAGCCGTACGACGATCCCGAGAAGTTGGACGCGTAGACCAGGTGCTTGCCGTTGTGCGTCACGGTGGTGAAGTCCTTGACCGCGGCCCACCCGTGCGCGGGCTGCGCCAGCACACCCGTCGACGTCCACCGGTAGGTCGACGGAAGAGCGCAGGTGCCGTCCGGCGGCGTGCCGGTCAGGCCGGTCCACTTCTGGTTGCTGCCGCCGTTGCACGTCCCGATCTGCACCGCCGTGCCGTTGGCCGTCCCGGCGCCCGCCGCTTCCAGGCACAACCCGGACTGGACTCCGACGACCGTGCCGTCGGCATTGAGCCGCCACTGCTGGTTCGCGCCGCCGGAACAGGTCCAGATCTGCACCCGGGTACCGGGCGTGGTGGCATGCCCCGGAACGTCCAGGCACATGGTGCCGTACACGGTGAGCTGGTTGCTGTCCGTCGACGTCCACTGCTGGTTGGACCCGTTCCAGCAGTCGTAGATCTGCAGGGACGTGCCGTTGGCCTGGCCGGCGCCCTGCACGTCGAGGCACCGGTTCGAGCCGACACCGCGTAGGGGGCCGCTGCTGGCCGCCTGCGCCGGGGTGGCGACGAGCATCGCCGCCAGCGCGGCGAGGACCGCAACCGCGGCAGCGAGCACCCCACCTGGGTGCCTGGCGCTGAAACTTCCTCTGCGCATAGGGACTTCCCAATCTTGAGTAGGCGGTTCCGGTCGTCCGGACTGTCGGTGGCGTGATGTCCGGTGCATGACATACGCGCGGCGAACTGAGATGTTCGGAATGGCGAACAATTGTCGGGGTATCGAGCAACTGAATAATTGAGGAGCGGGTGAACCGCGTCAATACCTCTCGCAAGAGTCGCCGATACAGTCGAAACATTGCGAGACAGTCAGCCCACAAACGGCCCAGCTCACCTGCGCGACGGGCAGCGCGCACCAAGTGCTCATCACGCGGAAGTCGGCCCGCAGTTGCCCCGGCCTACCCGGCATCCAGTGCACTGATTTTCCGAATGGTGTTCGAAAGTTAGATGGCACCTCGCCCTCGGCGTTTTGGCCATCGCGGTGCAGAGTCTTGCTCCATGTGCGGCAGGGGTTGGTGCGGTGACCGAGGAGCGCAGTTGGCGGACGGGCTCTTCATGGCCCTCGAGGATCTCGCCAGGCAGATGGCCGCCACCATCAGTCACACGTCGTGACCGACACAGCTTCGCGAGGGAGAACTCGCTTCCAGTGAGGTGTCATGCGTTCGGAGATCCATTTTCCGGTCGGTCTCAGCGGCCGCCCGGCGGGCAGATCCGGTCCGGCAGCCAGATGGGTAGGCCCCGGCGTTCGTTCTCGGAGAGGTCACGGCCGAGGATGTCGCACAGCTCCTTCTTCCAGAGCGCCGGGTCGAGGTGGAGGATGCCCACGGTGTTCTCGTCGACGGTGCGGAGCAGGGTCCTGCCGTCGCGGGAGACCGCCAGGAACTCCTGCTCCTCCGCGAACACGTAGGACTCGCCGCGGTCCTCGGGGTCCGCCGCGTCCTGGAACCGTATGGAGTTCCCGTTGGCCAGGAAGTACACCGAGCTGTCGTCCCGGAAGCCCTGCCGGTACTCCCAGGGGTTCAGTGACCCCATCGGGCCGAGCACCCGCTGCGAGGGCTTTCCCGTCCGCCCGACCGACCACAGTTCCATCATGGACCCCTTGGTCTGCACGGTGGCGAAGCGCCCGGTCCGGTCGAGAACGGCGGAGTCCGCCTCCGGCCCCAGCTCGATGCGCCGTCTTTCGTTCTCCCGGCCTGTGCGCAGAGAGAACGCGCGGAGGAACCGGTCACCGCGCACCGAGAGCTGTACGTGTCCCGGCTCCGGGTGGAAGGAGGCGGTGAAGTCCGGTGGGTCAGTCTCAGTGAGTCCCAGGTTCCGGACGTCGAGAGGTTTCGACAGGCGTCGGCCGTCCCGGGCGTTCCAGTGCTCGATGGTCGAGCCGGAGACGGTCAACAACTCGTCCCCGGGGCCGAGATGCAGCGCCACGCCTTCCTTCGGCGCATCGGGGCCGCCGTCGGGAGGCGGCATGCGGACGGTGATGTCGGTGACGGTCCGCAAGGAGGGGAGTTCCCAGATGCGGACCTTGTTCCAGCCGATGAGGTCGGCTGCCAGCGTTGCGGCCTGGTTCACCTCTATGCCGGGTGCGATAGTGACGAACATCGACGGGTCTTCCCTCGGTGGTCGCTTGACCGTCTTCTGGAGGGTCGTCGACCCGTCCGCTTCCATGCGTACGATGCCCAGGGTGTCGGCCTGGTCGCCCATCCGGACCAGCATGTCCTTCTCCTCGCCCCATGCCGTGCCGCCGAGCAGCGCCGGCGGGCCATCGGCGTTGAGCGGGTCCGTGATCAGGGGCCGCCCGATCACCGAGAACTCGTCCCAGATGATCAGGACGGGGTTCTCCGGATCGCCTACGAGGGACAGGTCGTCGTCCTCCAGCCCAGTGCTGGGTCCTTCGATCTCCCGCACTTCGGCTCCGGGGCGTGTCCCGACCAGAGCCCACGCGGTCTGCAGTTTGCTCACCGCGAAGTGTTCCCCGGTCGCGTCGATCGCGATGTGCTTGCACGAGCTGCTGAACTCGCCCGGCCGGTACCGCGTCAGTGCCCGTCCGTCCGCGACCCGGAAGGCTTCGTACGTGACACCCTTCCCCAGCCGCGACTCCCGGCAGACGACCAGTACCGCGCCGTTGCCGGACAGGGCAAGACGGGGAGACGTCGAAGGGATGCCGTCCGCCAGTTTCCGCGACCGTCCGGTCCTGGTGTCGATCGCCACGAGGGACGGCTCTTGTGCCGTGCTCTGCCCGGTGCCGGCCTGCTGCTGAGCCACGAGTGTGTTCCCGTCCGGCCCGAACCACACCCCGTCCACCGAGGGCGTCCGGCCGGGCAACTGCCGGACCCGGCCTGTCGCCAGCTCTCGAAGCTTCACGCGCCCGTTCGCCGACGTCACCACCTCGCGGGCGTCCGGGGAGAGGTCCGCAAGGCCGAGGTACCCGGGGAACGTTGTCCCCTCGTACCCGAACTCCGCGCCGCGGACGCTGGCTTCCGGGCCCAGCACCGCCGCCTCATCCGTGCCCGCGCGGTCCACGTCGTGCCAGAACAAGGTGCCACCGTCCTTCGTCGACAGGTAGGCGATCCTGCGGCCGTCCCGGCTGACCATCGGGAAGAAGGCGCCCTCGGCCAAGGGGAGCCGGGCGCGCACGATGCGCTCGCCCGCACCCCGGACAAAGAGCACCACGCCCCCCTTGGCGTTCCCCGACCCTCTGAGCCTGGTCGTCACGAGGACCACCCGGCCGTCCGTGCTCGCCGCCACCTGGTCCACCCGTGCCTCACCCGGGGTCAGGGCCCACCGGTCCTGCACAAAGTGGTCGTAGCGGCGCAGCAGCGCGTTGCGGGCCTCCTCGGTGGGGAAGAGGTCGTGGGCTGCCATGGCAACCAGAGCGGCACCCCCCGGGTCCCGCTGCGCCAGTTCGTCCGAGAGGGTCGCCAGCGATCGCGACCGCCCCTCCGCCTCCCGCTCCGCGCTGACCCGTGACTGCTGGACGAGGAAGGTGCCGAGCCCGGCGATGAGCGCTAGGACGAGCGCGGCGGCACCCCAGGCGACCCGCATCCGGGTCCGGCGGCGACGTTGTCGTCTTGTGGCGAGGTCGATGAACGTGCGTTCCTCGGCGGAAAGTTCAGCTTCCCGGGCCTGTAGCCGGCGGGTCAGTGAAGCCAGATGGATCGGGCCGGGCAACAGATCCGGGGAGCGCCCCGCCGTCTCCCAGCGGTCGAGGTCATGGCGCAGCTCCGCACGGGCCGCCAACAGGTCGCTGTCGGTGCGCACTTGGCCGGCGAGCGTCGGCCAGGCGCTGGTGAGGGCTTCGTGGGCGAGCTCGGCCGTCTGCGGCTCGCCCTCCTTTCCGTGCAGCACCAGCAACCGCCGCTGGGCCAGAGCGCGGGCGATCCGCCATCGTGCCTCACCCGCCTCCTCGCGGGTGATCATGCGGCGCAGTGGGGCCTCGCTGCCGGGCAGTACCCGGACGAGCCCGGTGAGCAGCCGCAGCGCGTCGGCCTCGTCCGCCGGGCGTACGCACTCCCGCCATGCTTGTTCCGCATGGCGCGCCAGGGCGCCGGACACTCCGCCGATCTCTTCGTACGTCGTCAGGCGCAGCCGGCCTCCGGACTGCCGGTCCCACAGCTGGGTGAGGACGAACCCGAGCAGGGGCAGGATGCCGGGCGCGCCCCCGGCGTCCTTCCGGATGAGTTCCTCCAGCCCGGGGTCGTACGCCACGGTCGGCATCCGTCTGACCGGCTCGCCGATCACCTTCGCGAGCTGCTCCTCCGACATCGGGGTGAGCGCGACGGTGAACCCGTCCCTCAACGCCGGTCCCAGGACGGGACGGTTGAGTGCCGCGTCCACGAAGTCGGCGCGGAGGGTGAGCAGAACGCGGACGCCCTCCGGCTGGGCCTCCCGGAAGAGCAGGCCGGCGGCGTCCGCCAGATCGGCCTCGGAACGGTCGAGGAGGGCCTCGGCCTGGTCCACGACCACGAGGACTCGGCTGCCGGCGCTCCCGAGGACGCGGTGGAGGACGTCGGGGAGAGTCCACTCCTCCAACAGGGCCGCCACATGGTCGGCGCTCCGGGCCGGGGCGGGGCCGTCCCCCCCTTTCCCTCTCTCCGCCTCGTGGAGTTCGTACAGCCTGGTGGCCAGGGCGTGGCGCAGGGACGAGATGTGCCCGGCGTTGACGACCAGGACGGCGTACCCCGCCTCTCGCATCCTCGGCACCACCCCGGCCAGCGCCAGCGAGGACTTGCCGCAGCCGGAGGGCCCGCACAGGGTGACGGTTGGCCAGCGGCCTCGCAACGCATCGAGCACGTTCTCGATGTCGTCGTCCCGCCCGAAGAAGACGTCGGCGTCGGCCTCCTGAAAGGTGGCGAGACCGCGGAACGGGGTGGGCGGGGTGACGAGGGGGCCGAGTTCGGGCAGCGCGTCCAGCAGCGTCCGGGTCCGCAGGGCGAACGCCTGCTGGGCCTCGCGTCCGGGCTCGGCGGCCACCATCAGGCCGACGGCCGCGCCAAGTTCGTCGTTCCAGACGGGACTGCCGCTGAAGCCCCGCTTGACGTACACGCCCTCGCCGTCGCCGCGCGAGAGCTGGACCCACCCCTCACGGGTCGGCCCCCGGAACGTACCGCTGTGCCAGATGCCCCCGGGGTGGTCGTCGGTGAACCCCACGGCCCGGGCGTGGTGGTGCCACACGCCCTCCGGGGGATCGGCCAGGGGCAGCGGCCGGGCACCGGGTATCGGCTCCCGCAGCCGCAGGAGGGCCATGTCACCGGTCCGGTCGGGCGCGACGGGTATCCAGCGCCGCACTTCGGCCGTACGGTCACCACCGTCGTGGGCGCCCCCGGCATCCCTGGCCAGCGGCAGGTCGACGGCGACCTCGGCCCCGGGCTCGACCGCCTCCTCCCGGGGCCGGTCGAGGGCGTCGGAGACCACGTGGGCGCAGGTGAGCACGAGATCGTCGGCGACCAGGAAGCCCGCACCGGCGACGGCCCCGTCCCGGCCCTTGACGCGGATGACGGCGGCGGCGAGGGCTGCCTCGGGGCCGTACGCGGGGTCGGGCCGGCCAGCCGTGCGCACCGGGGTCGCCCGCCGGTCGTCCCCGTCCCTGCCTCGCGGTCCGTGTGTCACTGGGCCCCCACCCGTATCAACTGCGCTGCTGCCCCACAGTATCGGCGTCCGTGCCCGGCCTGTCGCCCCTGTTCCAGGTCAGGGTGACGGAGAAGTTGGCTGCCGTCGCGGTGCTGGCGATGACGACATCCGCCTCGGCGGACAAGGACACCCCGAACTCCAGGGTGATCTCGTCCGGGGTCTGCGCCATCCCGGAGAACCGGCCCACGAAGCTCTCCGCAACGGGGCGTACGGTGTCCAGCATCTGCCCGAGCGTCCGCTCGGCCCGTGCCACGGTGCGGCCGCCCCGCCCCACGCGGACGAGCGCCTCGTCCACCTCGCGGATCTGGACGCGGACGGTTTGGTCGCCGGCGTCGCCGACGCCGTTGCCCAGAGGCACTTCCACCGTGTGGACATGGCGTTCGTTCATGGCTGTACTCCAATGCTCGGGAGTTGGAGATCGTAGCGAGAGCGGCCGAGGCGGTTCCCGGGAGCTTGTCGCGAGGAGACGGCCAGGTTCGGCGTGTCCGCGACGCAGGGCAAGAACTGACCGCGGGCTACGGCGGGCCGGTCAAGCGCACCCACACGTCGGCGTCGAACGGTCACGCCGCCGAGCTCAGCAGCACCGAAGCCAAGCAGCTCGCCGCCACCCCGGCGGTCGCCTCACTCCCACGAAGGCCCCGTCTCAGGCCTGCCTACTGACACAGCTCATAACAGAACCACCGACCGACATCCAGAGGCAGACTCCGCTGACGTCCCGATGGCAGTCGACAGCTCACCCAACCAAAGCTTCACGGTCCGTCCGAATCACAGACGTTCGAAGACCTGGCGGAGTCGTTGAGCCTCGTGAACCAGCCGCGACGAAGGGGGAATCACGTTGAGCTCGGCCGAGACCCACAAGCAGCAGGACACCGCACCACCGTTTCCTCCGCCGGCGGAGATCACCTACAGCGGGCAGTACTCCGTCAACCCGCTGGCCGAGGTGTCGTTCCGGCGGATGTGCGCGCAGATCCCCAAGGTGCTGCGCAGGATCGCCCGGCTGTCATGGCGGACCGACCGGCGGGCAGTGCAGCTGCTGTTGGGCTGCCAGGTGCTGACCGGCGTCTCGGCAGCCGTCCTGCTGACCGCGACCGCCGAGGCCATGCAGCCGATCCTCTCCGACGACGCCGTCGCCGACCGGCTGCGTAGTGCCCTGCCCGCACTCCTGGTGGTG
This sequence comes from Streptomyces sp. NPDC002776, assembly GCF_053592195.1. Classification (NCBI taxonomy): domain Bacteria; kingdom Bacillati; phylum Actinomycetota; class Actinomycetes; order Kitasatosporales; family Streptomycetaceae; genus Streptomyces; species Streptomyces sp. NPDC002776. The sequence continues at coordinate 193,764 of NZ_JBSFVG010000012.1, forward strand.
GCCCTGGCGGCCGCGCTCGGCCGGGCCGTCGGCTCGGTGGCCATGTACGCCGAGCGGCGGATCACTCCCCGGCTGGCCACGGAGACGGACAGCGCCCTGGTCGAGGCGGTGTGCCGGGTCGAGGCCGCCGCGTATGCCGTGGACGGCTTCTCGGATCGGCAGGAGGCCGCCGAAATGGGGACGATCCGCACGCTGGTGATGGTCAGCGACGCCCAGTACTTCATGTCGGCACTGATCCGCATGATCACCGCCGGCAGCGTTCTGTCGGTGCTGAACGTGCTGATGCTGCCGCTGCTGTTGCTCGCCGTGCTCCCGGCCGGCGTCGGTGCCGTGCTCACCGCCCGGGTGGACTACGAGACCCACTACGCCAATGTGGCCGACCGCAACGTCCGCGGCATGATGCGCTGGTGGGCCACCACATCGAGGTACGGCGACGAGGTCCGCGCCAACTCGATGACGGACTACTTGATCTACTGGTACCGCGCCCTGTCCGACCGCTGCGACCGCCGTACCCTCGCCGCCGCGCCGCGCACCTTGCGGATCTCCCTGCTGTCCTCGCTGGCCGGCGGCTTCTTCCTCGTCACCGTCTGGGGAGCGCTGGCCTGGCTCGCCGTGAGCGGACGTATCGACCTCGCGGTCGCCGCCACCGCTGTCGTGGCGGTACAGACCACGCTGGCCGCCCTGTCCCAGGTCGTCATCAACGGCGCCGCCGTCTTCCACACCAGCCTCTACCTCGGTGACATGCAGTCCTTCCTCGACGATGCCACGGCGCGCGCACCCAGGCGGGGTCCCGAGTCCGTGGCCGCCCCGGTCGAGGAAATCGCCCTCCACGAAGTCGTCTACCAGTACCCGGGCAAGGACAAGCCCGCGGTGGCCAGCGTGTCCCTGACGCTGCGGCGCGGCGAGATCCTCGCGATCGTCGGAGCGAACGGTTCCGGCAAGTCGACCCTCACCCGGCTGCTCACCGGGATCTACCTCCCGGACAAGGGCAGGGTGACGTGGAACGGCACGGACCTCGCCACCGTCGCCCCCGCCACGGTATGGGCGAACACCGGCCTGGTGCCGCAGATCTTCGCGCAGTGGCCCCTGCGCGTCAGGGAGAACATCACCCTCGGCCAGCCCCGCACCCACGACGACGGACCGGTGTGGGAGGCCGTCGACGCCGTCGGCCTGCGTGAGGCCATCGACGACCTGCCCGCGGGCCTGGACACGCTGCTGGCCCGCGATGTCTTCGGCGGATCGGAACTCTCCGGCGGCCTGTGGCAGCGCGTCGCCTGTTCCCGGGCCCTGTACCGCAAGCCCGAGCTGCTGATCCTCGACGAGCCCACCTCACAGATGGACCCGCGCGGGGAACACGGCATCTTCGAACAGATCAAGGCCATCGCCGCCGACCGCATCACCATCGTGGTCACCCACCGCCTGGAGAACACCAAGATCGCGGACCACATCATCGTGATGGAACACGGCCGCATCACGGAACAGGGCAGCTACGACGACCTCGTCCACGGCGGCGGAACGTTCGCCGAGCTGCTGGAACTGTCCCAGGACCGCTGACCTGTCCGCGTCCGGGGCGCGCGTTCAGGCTTGTTGGCGGCGCCGCGCAAGGACGGCGGCGATCGGCATCGCCAAGGTGGCGCCGGCAGCGGTCCAGAACACGAACTTGGAGTCCGGCCCGTTGACCGTCCGCAATTCTCCGTCCGCGTGGCGGCAGAAGGAGTCGGGCGGGACGTACTGGGAGACAGGGGTGACGCGGATGCCGTAGCAGGGCGACGTTTCGGGAAACAGGCTCGGCTGCGCACGCTGCGAGAGGAACCAGCCGGCGAGCACTGTCAACCACCCGGCCAGCAGGAGCACGCTCAGCATCCAGTTGGGCATCTTCGCTCGCCGTCCCAGCAGCCAGACCAGGGTGGTTGGCATGACGAAAACGACGAACACAGCGGACAACAAGATCAGAGCCTTCAGAGGGCTATGACCCTACTGATCAGAGACCCGGGGGTACCTCACCGAGGTACCCCCGGCGGACCCGGAGATCACCAGTGACGTAAGTCACATCTCCTGCATACCTACCGGTCGGTACCCTCACCCTAGACCGCGAACGACAGGAGCCGTGATGTCTGCGACCAACCGCCAGATCCGCCTGGCAGCCCGTCCCCTCGGTGACGTGAAACCCGAGGACTGGGAGCACAGTTCCGAGCCCGTCCAGGAACCCGGTCCGGGCCAGTTCGCGGGCCGGACACGCGTCATATCCCTCGATCCGGCCATGCGCGGCTGGCTGGACGACCGTCCCTCTTACCTCCCCCCGGTCGGCATCGGTGAAGTGATGCGCGCCGGGTCGGTCGTCGAGGTCACCGCCTCGAACCACCCGGACTACCAGCCGGGTGATCACGTGGTCGGCACGTTCGGCGTGCAGGAGTACGTGGTCTCCGACGGCAAGGGCGCCCTGAAGATCGACACGTCCCTCGCGCCGCCCTCCACCTACCTCGGTGCGCTCGGGATGCCCGGCATGACCGCCTACTTCGGGCTCCTCGACGTCGGAGCGCTCAAGGACGGCGAGACCGTCGTGGTCTCCGGGGCGGCAGGCGCGGTCGGCACCATGGTGGGACAGATCGCGAAGGCCAAGGGCTGTCGGGTCGTCGGCATCGCCGGAGGACCGGAGAAGTGCCGACTGCTCACCGGCGAACTGGGCTTCGACGCGGCGATCGACTACCGCGCCGAGGATGTGCGCAAGGCACTGCGCCGGGAAGCCCCCGACGGCATCGACGTCTACTTCGACAACGTCGGAGGGGACATCCTGGATGCCGCCCTGACCCGGCTGGCGATGCACGCGCGTGTCGTGGTCTGCGGCGCGATCAGCCAGTACAACAACGCCACCCCCGTCCAGGGCCCCTCCAACTACCTGACGCTGCTGGTGCGTCGGGCCCGCATGGAGGGTTTCGTCGTCTTCGACTACGCCAAGCAGTACGCCAAGGCCGCGCAGGACATCTCCGCCTGGATCGCGGACGGCCGGGTCAAGGTCAAGGAACACGTGGTCCGGGGCACCGTCGACGACTTTCCTCAGACACTGCAGATGCTCTTCCGCGGCGAGAACGTCGGCAAGCTCGTGCTGGAGCTGGCGTGACCGCCTCCCACAGCCCCCGGGAGGGGAAGCCGGACAGCGCCGCGCTCGCGGGCAAGGTGGCGATCGTCACCGGCGGTGCCAGTGGCCTCGGCCGTGCCATGGCGCTCGCGCTGGGCAAGGCCGGGGCGCGGGTGGTCGTCGCGGACCTGGACGCCGGGGCCGGGCAGGAGGTGGCCGACCTGGTCGGCGGGGCCTTCCGCGCCTGTGACGTCTCCGACCTCGACGCCAACCGTGCGCTCGTGGAGTTCGCCCAGGAGCGGTACGGCGGTGTCGACATCGCGCTGCTCAACGCGGGCGTGGCGACCGGATGCGGCGTCGGCGACGACTTCGACCCCGCGCGCTACCGCCGGGCGATGGGCGCCAACCTCGACGGCGTGGTCTACGGCACCCATGCGGTGCTCCCGGCGCTGCGGGCCCGCGGCGGAGGCGCGATCGTGGCGACCGCCTCCCTCGCGGGACTGACGGCCGTACCACTGGACCCGCTGTACGCGGCGAACAAGCACGCGGTCGTCGGACTCGCCCGCTCGCTGGGGCCCGCTCTCGCACCGGACAACGTGCGCTTCAACGCGGTCTGCCCGGGGTTCGCCGAATCGCGGATCATCGACCGGCTGCGCGACATGTTGAGCGCGCAAGGCCTGCCCGTCATTCCGGCGGAGGTCGTGGCGGACACGGTGCTGCGGATCGTCACCGGCGACGGAACGGGCGAGTGCTGGTTCATCCAGCCGGACCGCGAACCGGAACCCTTCCGCTTCCGCAGCGTCCCCGGTCCAGGGAAGCCTGCGGCCGCCTGAGGGAGTTGGCGCCTTCTCGGAACGCAGGCCAGGGTGCGTCCCGGTCGTCGTCCTACGGAGCCCGCGTGGGCGCACCGCGCAAGCTGGGGTCGCGCTCACGCCGCACGGCCGTGCCGAGACCGATGAGTGAGGCCAGCAGGGAAAGGCCGGCCAGCAGTCCGAAGAGTTGGGGATATCCCCCCAGCGGTGCGGACAGGGCGGCCCCGGCGAACGGAGCGAGGGCGGAAGCCGCGGTCGCGGGTGCCGCGAGGAGCCCGGACAGACGGCCGTAGTGGGCGGCTCCCCAGCAATCGGTGATCGCGGTGGCCTGGAGGAGGGTGATGTTGCCGCGGACCATGCCGGCCGCGACCGACAACGCGGCCAGCAGGGCGTAGGGGCCCGGGACGAGTGCCAGGGCAGCTGTGGTGAGACCGCCCAGGCCGATGAGCGTGACCGTGCGAGCGGTGGGACGGGTACGGCGCGCCAGGGCCCCGTACAGGGTGCGGCCGAGGGTCTGGCCGGCGCCTCCGAGGCCCAGGGCCCAGGCGGCCTCGCTGGTGGTGAAGCCGCGTTCGAGCAGGAGCGGGACCAGGGCGACGACAACGGCGGAAATACTGAACGCGGAGAGGGTCAGTGCGGCCGCCAGCAGCCAGAACGGCCTGCTGCGGGCCACCGCGTCCGCGCCGCCGGTGATGTGGGCGGACGCTTGCGGCGCGGGGGGCCAGGGCGCGTTCAGTGCGAGCAAGTGGGCCGGGATGGTCACAGCGGCGAGGATGACGGCCAGGACGGCGTACGTCGCCCGCCAGGACATGTGGTCGGCGAGCGCCGCGGTGAGGGGCGCGAAGACGGTGGAGGCAAGGCCGCCGGCCAGTGTGACGAGGGTGAGTGCGCGGATGGGGTCGGGGGCCCACCACCGGGTCAGGGCGGCGAAGGCGGGTTGGTAGAAGGTGGCTGCCATCGACATCCCGGCGAGCAGCCAGCCCGCGGTGAAGACGGCCAGGTTCGGCGCGGCCGCCACCATGAGGATGCTGAGGACGGCGAGGACCGAACCCGCGGTCATCACGGCGCGTGGGCCGCTGCGGTCGATGATCCGGCCGACCCGTATACCGGTGAACGCGGAGACGAGCAGGGCGGTGGAGAAGGCTCCCGTGGTCGCCCCGACCGGCCAGCCGGTGGCCGCGTTGATCTGCGGATTGAGCACCGGGAAGGCGTAGTAGACGATGCCCCAGCTGGTGATCTGGGTGGCGCACAGGGCGGGCAGGGCGGCGCGAGGCCGCGACCGGTCCCCCGTACCGGTCGCGGCCTTGCCGGGGTGCACGTCGGCCATGGCGCGGTCAGCAGCGGCTACCGGCCGCGGCCGGCTGGGCCGCGGTGGCGCAGCAGGTGCTGTCCTTCTGCTTGGCCAGGGTGTCGGCGTCGGCCTTGACGACGTAGACCTCCCACGGTTCCTGGCCGGGCCCGTGCACCCACACCTTGTCCTGCAGGGCGTAGCAGCAGGCGGTGTCGTTCTCCACGTCCGTCGCCAGGCCCTGCTCCGCGAGGCGGGTGGCCGCCGCGTGGACGGCTTCGGAGGAGTCGACTTCGACGCCGAGGTGATCCATGCGCGTGTCCTCCCCCATCGTGCCCTGGATCAGGACGAGCTTCAGCGGGGGCTCGGCGATGGCGAAGTTCGCGTAGCCGTCGCGTACTTTGGCGGGTTCGGTGCCGAACAGCTTGCTGTAGAACGCGATCGCGGCCTCGAGATCGGGGACGCGAAGGGCGAGCTGCACTCGGGACATGACGGTCCTCCTGCCGTGGGAGTGGAGGCGCCCCGGCCAAGTCGGGCTGGGGCGCCCGGGGTTCAGGTTCAGCAGCCGCCGGCCGAGGGCGTGTCGCCGGCCGCGGCTGTGACCGGGGCGCCGATGCCGAGCGGTACGAGTTGCGGTGCCGGGGCGCAGCAGCCGCCGCCGTCGCTCTGTTCGGCGGCCGGGTCGTCGAAGATGCCCGCGCCGCCGCACACGCCCGTTTCGGGAAGGGTGAGTTCGACTCGGTCGGCGGACTCCAGGTCGCCTGCGATGGCGGCGGTGACGGAGCGAACCTGCTCGTAGCCGGTCAGGGCGAGGAAGGTGGGAGCGCGGCCGTAGGACTTCATGCCGACGAGGTAGATGCCGGGCTCGGGGTGGGACAGTTCCGCGTGGCCGTGCGGGTAGACGGTGCCGCATGAGTGCTGGTTGGGATCGATCAGCGGGGCCAGCGCGACGGGTGCCTGGAGGCGCTCGTCCAGGCCGAGGCGGATCTCCGAGAGGAAGGACAGGTCGGGGCGCAGGCCGGTGAGCACGATGACTTCGTCGACGGGGTCGAGGCGTCGGCCGTCCTCCCCCACCAGGATCAGCCGTCCGTCCTCCGCGCGGTCGAAGGCTTCGGTGCGGAAACCGGTGACGGCGTCGGCGTAGCCGTTGTCGACGGCTGCCTTCGCGGCCAGGCCCAGGGCGCCGCGGGCGGGCAGCTGGTCGCTCTCTCCGCCGCCGAAGGTGTCCCCGCCGATGCCTCGGCGCAGCACCCACACCGCGTGGGTGCCGGGCTCCTCCTGAGCGACATCGGCGAGGGTGGCGAGCGCGGTGAAGGCGGAGGCACCAGAGCCGATGACGGCGGTGCGCTTGCCTGCGTAACGGGCGCGTACGGCAGGGTCCTCGAGGTCGGGCACGCGGTAGGTGATGCGGTCCGCGGCCCCCTTCTCGCCGAGGGCGGGCAGGCCGCTGGCCCCGGCCGGACTGGGAGTGTTCCAGGTGCCGGAGGCGTCGATGACGGCGCGCGCGAAGAAGCGTTCCTCGTGGCCGTCGGCGGTGGTGACGTGCACGACGAAGGGCTGGCTCTCGCGGTCGGCGTCGACGATGCGGTCGCGTCCGGTGCGGGAGACGCCGGTGACGCGGGTGCCGTAGCGGACGCGCCGGCCGAGGACGTCGGCCAGGGGCTGCAGGTAGCGCTCGGTCCAGTCGCCTCCGGTCGGGTAGTCGCTGGCGTCCGGCTTGCTCCAGCCCGTGGGGGCGAGCAGCTTCTCGGCGGCCGGGTCGGTGAGCTCGCCCCAGGTGGAGAACAGACGCACGTGGCGCCACTCGCGGACCGCGGCCGCGGCGGCCGGTCCGGCTTCCAGGACCAGGGGCTCGATGCCGCGCTCGACAAGGTGGGCGGCCGCGGCCAGGCCGGTGGGACCGGCTCCGATGACGACGACGGGGAGGTGCTGCTCGCTCATGGTGGTCGATCTCCCTGAGTGGGTGGGGCGGGATCAGCGGGCGAAGGAGTAAGGGGATTACGTGCGCCGGCGGTGGGTCATGGCCCGGCAGGAGGCGTCGCAGACCTACGCCGACTCCCTGTTTCGATGTCTGTCGATGTCTGTCGTTGCCTGGAGCTTGCCACTCGCATCGACGAGTGTCAACATAGACGCATGTCGAAGTCAGAGGTTGTCGAGCTTCCCGTCCTGGACACCGGGACGGCGGTGCCGTGCTGCCCGCCGATCACCGCCGGGGAACTGTCGCAGGCAGACGCGGAGAAGATGGCCGCGATGTTCAAGGCACTGTCCGACCCGGTGCGGCTGCGCCTGTTCTCCAAGGTCGCCTCGTCCGCGGGCGGCGAGGCGTGCGTCTGCGACATCTCCGACGTCGGCGTCTCCCAGCCGACCGTCTCCCACCACCTGAAGAAGCTGCGCGAAGCCGGCCTCCTCACGAGCGAGCGGCGCGGGACCTGGGTCTACTACCAGGTCGCCCCGCCCGTGGTCGCCGCGATGTCCGCCATGCTCGACCTGCGCACCTGAGCGCACCGAGCCGCCCTGCCCTGCGGGTTCGACCGCCTACGCAGGGCGAAGACGGTGTGCGATCTGACGCGCGGCCTCGCGGGCAGTGCGGCCGAGGCCGATCAGGGTCGCGGAGGCAGGTCCGGTCCAGTCGCCGTAGCCGAGCAGGTGCAGGCGCGGCTCGTCCACCGCGCGGGTGCCCTCCGTGGCGATGTGACCGCGGCGGCCCCGAAGGTGCAGTGGGGCCAGGTGGGACAGTGCGGGCCGGAAGCCCGTGCACCAGATGATCGCGTCGGCCTCGGCTCGGGTGCCGTCGGCCCACTCGACGCCGCCGGGAACCAGCCTGGCGAACATCGGGCTCGCCTTGAGCAGCCCTCGATCCCGCGCCTCGCGCACAGGGGGTACGCCGACGATGTCGCCCAGCGACGCCACGCCGCCGGTGTCCGGGCGCCCCTCGTCGAGGGCGCGGCGGCGGGCGGTGGCCGCGTCGAACAGGGCACGGCCGTCGATGTCGTCGGCCAGATAGCGGGGCGGTCGCTGGGTGGCCCAGGTCAGCTCGGTGTCGTAGGCCAGGTCGGCGGCGATCTGAGCGCCGGAGTTGCCGCCGCCGACCACCACGACGCGCTGCCCGGCGAAGTCACGCGGACCGCGGTACTCGACCGTGTGCACCTGGCGCCCCTCGAACACGCCACGCCCTGGTACGGCGGGGAGGAAAGGGCGCCACCACGTGCCGGTCGCGCTGATCACGGCGCGGGCGCGCCAGGTGACGGAGTCGGTCTCCACGCGAAGAAGGTCTCCGTCCCGGTGGACACCGAGCGCCCGCACCGGTCGCACGATCGGGAGTTCGTAACGCTTCTCGTAGTCGCGCAGATACGTCACCACATGCTCGGCATGCGGGTATTCCTCCCCGACTTGCGGCGGCATGAGCCGTCCCGGAAGAGAGGAGAAGGCGGCAGGCGAGAAGAGGTGGAGCGAGTCCCATGTGTGCTGCCAGGCACCCCCCGACGCCGCCTGGGCGTCGAGGATGACGAAGTCGATGCCGAGGCGGCGCAGGTGGTATCCGGCGGCGAGGCCGGACTGGCCGCCGCCGATCACCACCACCTGCGCATCAAAGGTCATTCAGCGGACCGGCCCTGCACGAAGATGAGCGCCACCAGCGCCAGACCGACGGCCCCGCCCACGAGTTGAGCTCCGATGAAGCCCAGCAGCGAGCCCGGCGCGATGCCCGCGAAGGTGTCGCTGAAGGTACGGCCGATCGTCACCGCCGGGTTGGCGAAGGAGGTCGAGGACGTGAACCAGTACGCGGCGCCGATGTACGAGGCCACGGCCACCGGCGCGAACCGCAGCTGATGCGTGCGGGCCAGGCCGAAGATCAGCAGGATCAGACCGGCGGTGGCCACCACCTCACCCAGCAGCAGATGGCCGGCCGAGCGGTCGTGCGTCGACCACTCCACCAAGGGCTTGCCGAACATCGCGTCCGCCAGGATCGCGCCCGCGATCGCGCCGACGACCTGTGCGGGGACGTACACCGCGGCCTCGCGAGCCGTGACACCGTCGCCGCCCCGTCGGGCCGTCCACCACTCGGCCAGCGTGACGACGGGGTTGAAGTGCGCGCCCGACACCGGGCCGAGCAGCAGGATCAGGATGCCGAGACCGAAGACGGTGGCGATCGAGTTGGCCAGCAACTGCAGCCCGACGTCCTGCGTCAGCTCGGTCGCCTGAATGCCGGAGCCGACCACGACGGCGACCAGGAGAGCGGTGCCGAGCAGTTCGGCCGCGGCCCTGGAAGGCAGTGGGGTACGGGGTGGGGTGGCACCCGGCGCGGGCTGGGGCTCATGCCGGGAAGCGGGAGAGGGTATGGCGGCCTCCCCGGCTCTGTCGTGCTCGGCGGCCTCGGTGGCGGTCAACAGGACTCCTTCATGCAGTCGCCGTAAGGACGGTGATCAGGGGCAGGACCGCTTGATGTTGTTCTCGGCGGTGGCGCGCGCGGTCTCCGCCAGGTCGGCGAACTGACCCGCGAGGGCGGCGATGACGTCGGGCTTGAGCCGGTAGTAGGTGAACCGGCCGCAGGGCTCGGTCTCCACGACCCCGGCCTCGCGCAGCACCTTGAGATGGTTGGAGAGGTTGGTCTGCTTGGCTCCCGTCTCCTCGATCAGGTGGGTGCTGCAGAGTGTCTCCTCGGCGAGCAGGGTGACGATCTGGAGGCGGAGCGGGTCCGCGAGAACCCGCATCAGATCAGTGTCGACTGACGTCATCATGGACTGATACTGTCACATCACTCCGAGCTGATACCAGCCCGAGCTGAATCCTGGGCCCCGCATCCCCACACCCGACGAGGTCGTGCAGGCCGCCGACATCCCCCCTCGACCCGCTCACGAAGGAAGAACCCATGTCCTCCAGCCCGCTCGCCTCCGTGTTGTTCGTCTGCGTCCACAATGCCGGGCGCTCCCAGATGGCCGCCGGATTCCTGACCCACCTCGCGGGCGACCGGATCGAGGTCCGCTCCGCCGGCTCCGTCCCCGGTGACCAGGTCAACCCGGCCGCCGTCGAGGCCATGAAGGAGGTCGGCGTCGACATCTCCGCGGCCCAGCCGAAGATCCTGACCACCGAGGCCGTCCAGGCGTCCGACTACGTCATCACCATGGGCTGCGGGGACGCCTGCCCGATCTTCCCCGGCAAGACGTACCTCGACTGGGCACTGGAGGACCCGGCGGGCAAGGGTGTGGAGGCCGTCCGCCCCATCCGGGACGAGATCAAGACGCGCATCGAGGCCCTGATCGCCGAGATCGACGCGAAGCAGGAGGCGTGACCCCAGTGGCCGAGGCAGCCGAGAAAGCCGACGGAACCCACAGCACCGACAGCGACGGCATACGCGAGGTCATCGTCATCGGCTCCGGCCCCGCCGGATACACCGCCGCCCTCTACACCGCCCGTGCCGAACTCAGGCCGCTCGTCTTCGGGGGCGCCATCTTCGTCGGCGGCGCGCTGACGACGACCACCGAGGTGGAGAACTTCCCCGGCTTCCCCGACGGCATCGACGGCCCGGTCCTCATGGAGAACATGCGGGCCCAGGCGGTGCGCTTCGGCGCCGAGATGGTCGACGACGACATCATCGAGGTCGACCTCGGCGGCGACATCAAGACCGTGACCGACAGCGCCGGCACCGTGCACCGGGCGAAGGCCGTCATCGTCGCCACCGGGTCCGGGTACCGCAAGCTCGGCCTGCCCCGGGAGGACGAGCTGTCCGGTCGGGGGGTGTCCTGGTGCGCCACCTGCGACGGCTTCTTCTTCCGCGATCGCGACATCGTCGTGGTCGGCGGCGGTGACACCGCCATGGAGGAGGCCACCTTCCTCACCCGCTTCGCCCGCTCCGTGACCGTCGTGCACCGCCGCTCCACCTTGCGGGCCTCACAGGTCATGCAGCATCGCGCCTTCTCCGACGACAAGATCTCCTTCACCTTCGACAGCGAGATCGCGGAGATCAAGGAGGAGGACGGCAAGCTCGCCGGCGTCGTGCTGCGCGATGTCTTCAGCGGCACGACTCGAGACCTCGACGTGACAGGCCTGTTCATCGCGATCGGCCACGACCCGCGGACCGAACTGTTCAAGGGGCAGCTGGACCTGGACGGGCAAGGGTACGTGAAGGTCCACGCGCCGTCGACGCGTACGAACCTCTCCGGCGTCTTCGCCGCGGGCGACGTCGTCGATCACACCTACCGCCAGGCGATCACCGCTGCCGCCGGCGGCTGCCAGGCCGCCCTGGACGCCGAGCGCTTCCTCGCCGCCCGTGCGGACAACACGGAAGCCTCCACAGCCGAGCCAGCGCGGGAACGCGACCTCGAGAACGTCGCCGCCTGAGCACCGACCCCGCCCCGGCAGACAGCGCGTTCAGGAGGGCCGGACGAATCCTCGGCAGGCGCCCGGTGCCTTGTTCCAAAGGTGGCGACGGATCGTGGCAACCTGAGGGGCCTCTGGGCAGGATGCCGGTCATGACCACCGACCAGCCCCAGTCCCTTTGCCTCCCTCGGCCGACGCACTCGACACCTGTCCTGTTCGGGGCGGGGGCTGCCATCGGGGTCCTGGGCGGGATGATCGGGCTGGGCGGCGCGGAGTTCCGCCTGCCTCTGCTGATCGGTCTGTTCGGGTTCGCCGCGCTCTCGGCGGTCATCCTGAACAAGGCGATGAGCCTGGTCGTGGTCCTGGTCGCGCTGCCTGCGCGGCTGGCCGCGGTCCCGGCCGCCGAGATCGCGACTCGCTGGCCCGTCGCGGTCAACCTGCTGGCCGGCAGCCTCCTCGGTGCCTGGGCGGGCGCGTCCTGGGCCGTCCGGATGCGCTCCGCCACCCTTTACAGAGTGCTGGCCGCCCTGATGGTCCTCATGGCCGTCGCGCTCGTGGTCACTCACACCACCACCGTGGACGCCCTCGCACTGCCGCTGGGGGCCCGGATCCCTGCCGGAGTCGCGGCCGGGTTCGGGATCGGCGTCGTCGCCGCGATCATGGGCGTGGCGGGTGGCGAGCTGCTGATCCCGACGATCGTGCTGCTGTTCGGCGAGGACATCAAGACCGCCGGAAGTCCCTCCCTGCTGGTCTCCCTGCCGACCATGCTGGTGGCCTTCGCTCGCTACAGCCGGGACGGCAGCTTCGCTGTCCTCGGCGCCAACCTCCGCTTCACAGCGGTCATGGCGGCGGGCTCGGTCACCGGAGCCGTACTGGGCGGACTGCTGCTCGGCGTCTTCCCGGACCTGGTGCTCATCCCTGCGCTGGCCGTGATCCTGCTCGTCTCAGCGGTCAAAGTCGCCCGTCACACCTGAGCGGCCGGATACCACCATCAGAGCCCCGTCTTGCCGGTGCGCGTAGTGCTGCAGCCAACCGTGTGGGCCAGTGTGCGGATGATGCCCAGGCCACGGCCATGGTCGCATCCGGAGGTGTGACAGGGGGCGGTGACGTCGATGGGTGCTGGGGATCCGTCGTGGACGGAGATGCGCAACTGCCGTCCTTCAAGCAGTAGTTGCAGGCCGACGGTCCCGGGGCGGGAGTGCAGGTAGGCGTTCGTCACGAGTTCGGAGACGACCAGGACCGCGTCGTCGACCAATGCCAGGGAGAGCCCCCATCCGCGCAGGGTCGTGGAGGTGTGGCGGCGGGCCCGGTGTGCTGCTTGGGGGGTGTGGTCCAGCGGGAGGCTGGTCGCGTGCGGGACATAGCTTTGCTGCCGGCGCATGCTCTGGTTGGTGGTGGTCTTCATGGGGGCCTCATCGAGGTGGGCATTTTTCGGGTTCTTCGGGTGGTGGGCTGGGCTCCTTCCTGTGCTGCTGCGGACGGCTTCGAGGGGGTGGTGGTACCCCGGATCCGGTGCGGGGCGGTTGGGGTTTCCGGATCCGGGGTGGCTGATGTCCCCGCGGGGCTACTTCACGGCGCCTGCGGTGAGGCCGCGGGTGAGGGAGCGCTGGAAGATGAGGAAGAAGACGATCATCGGGATGACGCCGAGGAGGGCGGCGGCGCTCATGGCGGTGGGGTCACTGGTGTACTGGCCCTGCATGACGGACAGGCCGAGCGGAACGGTCTGTTGGTCGTTGGAGATGAGCAGGACGAGTGGGTAGAGGAACTCGTTCCAGCTCCAGACGAAGAAGAACACACACATCACCGACAAGGTGGGCCAGCTCATCGGCAGCACGATGCGCCACAGGATCGTCAGGCGGCCCGCGCCGTCGAGCGAGGCGGCCTCGATGAGCTCGCGGGGGAAGGTGCTGAAGACGGAGGAGAGCAGGTAGGTGCCGAACGCGCTGTAGGTGATGCCGACCAGGATGGTGTAGCCGAGCTTGCCGTCGTAGAGGCCCAGTTCCTTGAACAGGTAGTAGATCGGGTAGACCAGGCCCTCTTGCGGCAGGACGTTGACGCCGAGGAAGAACACCAGGAAGGCGGTGCGCCACCGGATGCGGCCGATCCCGATGGCGTAGGCGTTGAGGAGGGCCAGGACGACGGCGATGACGACGACGCCGAGGCTGATCTGGATGCTGTTGACGAGTTTCTGGGTGAAGTCGACGCGCTCCCAGACGTCGCCGATGATGCTCCAGTTCCACTGCTCGGGCCAGGACAGAGAACCGTTGGCGCGGTAGTCGGCGCTGGTCTTGAAGGAATTGACCAGGATGATCAGGAAGGGGGCGAGGAAGGCGAGGACGAAGACGGTGACGGCGGCGACGACGGCGTAGGAACCCGCTCCCCGTCCGGCGGCCGTGGGCTTTCCGCGATGTCCTGTCCGGCGGGCGGGGCGCAGAAGAGCGGCCTGCCCGGCGTCCGGCGCAGTGGGAGGAATCGTGTCGGTCTTCATGGTCATCCGTCCTCGCGGGCCTGGCGGGCGAGCATCGTTCCGGCGATGACCAGCACGAGCAGGGTGATGGTGCTGGAGATCGCGGATCCGTAGCCGACGTCGGCGCGTTCGAAGAAGTTCTGGTAGGCGAAGTAGGCGGGGACGAGGGTGGAGTTGCCGGGACCGCCGCCGGTGAGGACGAAGATCTGGGCGAAGACCTTCAGGCCGGCGATGGTGGTGGTGACCAGGACGACGTAGACCTCGGGCCGCAGGATGGGGACGGTGATGCGGGTGAAGCGCTGCCACCAGCTCGCCCCGTCGAGTGCGGCGGCTTCGTAGAGTTCGGGGTCGATGCGCTGCAGGCCGGACATGAACAGCACGAGCGGGTAGCCGAGCTGCATCCAGACCAGGACGCCGAGGACGATCCACAGGGCGAGGTCGGGGTCGCCGAGCCAGTTCTGGGCGAGCGAGGAGAGCCCGATGGTGTCGAGGATGCTGTTGACGGCGCCTTCGGGGGCGAGGATCCAGCCCCACATCAGGCCGGTGACGGCGACGGGGATGACCTGCGGCAGGTAGAGGCCCGAGCGGAAGACGCTGACGATTCCGTCGCCGTGCTTCTTGCCGATGTAGTCGAAGAGCAGGGCGGCCAGGAACAGGCCCAGTACGGTGGGCACGATCGCGATGCCGACGATGACGAAGGCGATGTTGCGGAACGAGGCCCAGAAGTCGGCGTCCTGGAAGAGGCGGGTGTAGTTGTCGAGGCCGGTGAAGGCGGGGGTGCCGATGCCCTGCCAGGTGGTGAAGCTGTAGTAGAAGGTCATCACCAGCGGGACGACGAGGAAGAGCACACTGAGCAGCAGGCCCGGTGCGAGGAAGACGGCGTAGCCCGTGGACCGCGGGTGACGTGTGGTTTTCACGGTTGCTCCTAGGTGGGCGGGACGGCGTCCCGGACTACCGGGGCGCCGTCCCCTGAACGACGCAGCACCAGGGGGTGCTAGGACCGGCCGGCGACGTACGTGTCGTAGGGGGCCGCGAGCTCGTCGAGGACCGTGTCGGGCTTGCCGCCGTTCATCAGGTTCTGGGTGGCTGCCAGCCACGTGTCGTAGTAACCGGTCACGGGCCAGTCCGGGTAGAAGGCCAGGCCGTTGTTCGTCTCGTAGGTGTCGAAGGCGGTGATCAGCTCCTTCGCCTTGGCGTTGCCGATGATGTCGGCCTTGGCGGTGAGGGGGACGCTGCCTTCCTCACCGATCAGCTTCTGGACCTCGTCGGACATGGTGATGGCGATGAAGTCCTCGGCGAGCTGCTTGTTCTTCGCCTTCGTGGGGATGACCCAGTGGTTGCCGCCGGAGCCGAGCGTCTTCTCGCTGCCCGGGTAGGGGGCGGTGGACCAGGAGAAGTCCTTGATGTCGGTGCTGAGTCCGCCGAACCACCAGTTCCCGCCGACCATGATGGGCCGCTTCTGGGAGACGAACTGCTCGGTCATGTCACTGCCCTTGAGGCCGACGTCCTTCTTCTCGAAGTAGCCCTTCTTCAGCCACTCCTGGTACTTGTTCACCGCGTACGTCATCTCGGGGCCGTGGAAATCGACCTTGCCCTTGTAGAGCTGGTAGTCGTCCACCCAGGCGTCCGTGGCCTTGGACACGGCCAGCAGGTAGAGCCAGTGGCCGGCGGGGTGGTCGTTGCCGGCGTTCGCGAGCGGTGTGACGCCGGCGGCCTTGAACTTGGCCAGCGCGGCCTCGAAGCTCTTGAAGTCGGTGGGCTTGGTTATGCCGTGCTTCTTGAACAGGTCGTCGTTGTAGTAGGTGAGGACGAACTCGCCGTAGTTCGGCACGCCGTACCACTTGTCGCCGCCCATCTCGCCCTTGGCGTCGTAGCGGGCGGTGACGGAGGCCCGCTCGCTGATCGCCGTGTCCCAGCCGTGTTCCTTCACGAGAGGGGTGAGGTCGCTGAGCAGGCCTTGCTTGGCGAGCAGGCCGGTGGTGGCGTTGCCCTTGTTGTACTCCATGACGTCGGGCGCCTTGTCGGAGTTGAGGATCATCCCGGCGTTCTGCTGGATCTGCTCGAACGTCTTGCGCTCGAAGACGACCTTGACGTCCGGGTGGGTCCTCTTGAACTCGGCGATGGCAGCGTCCCAGGCCTTGCTCAGGGCGCCGTCCTGCTGCTCGTAGTGCCACAGCCGCAGTGTCTTGCCGTCGCCCGCGCCGGTGTCGGAGCCGCCGCAGGCGGTCAGCGGGGCCAGCAGGGCGAGGGTGGAGGCCGCCAGGAGAAGGGTTCTTCCGCGGGCGGTGCGGGTGCGCGGGTTGTTCATGGCTGGTTCCTTGGTGTGCGTCGTTGCGGCAAGGGCGGGCGTGTCAGGCGGTGCGGCGGCGGTGGACGCGGGCTTCCCACGGGCGCAGGGTGTAGGTGCTCGTGAGAGGTGAGGCGGCCGGAAGGTTGGCGATGAGCGTGTCGCTGTCCTCCCAGCCGTGGGGCAGGCCGACGGTGAGGTCGCCGGCCCCGAAGTTGGCGATCACCAGCAGCTCGGTGCCGGAGGCGGCGTCGTGTCGGGTGAAGGCGTAGAGCTGCTCGTGCTCGGGGTGGAGCAGGTGGAAGTCGCCGTGGGTGATGGCGGGTTCGGTGTGGCGCAGAGCGATCAGGCGCCGGTAGTAGTGGAAGACCGAGTCGGGATCGGCGAGTTGTGCCTCGGCGTTGATGTCGACGTGGTCGGGGTTGACGGCGATCCACGGGGTGCCGGTGGTGAAGCCGCCGTGCGCGGTGGCGTCCCACTGCATCGGGGTGCGGGCGTTGTCGCGGCTGCGGTGTCGCAGCCCTTCGAGGATGTGTGTCTCGTCGGCGCCGAGAGCGAGCTGGTCGCGGTGGTGGTTGAGCGATTCGATGTCGCGGAAGTCGTCGATGGAGGCGAACGGGGCGTTGGCCATCGCGAGCTCTTCGCCCTGGTAGACGAACGGGGTGCCGCGGTGCAGGTGCAGCACGGTGGCCAGCAGCTTGGCCGACCGGTCGCGGTAGGCCGGGCTGTCGTCACCGAACCGGGAGACCACCCGGGGCTGGTCGTGGTTGCAGAAGTACAGGCTGTTCCAGCCGGTCTCCCCGAGCCCGGCCTGCCAGCGGCCCAGGCTGGCCTTGAGGTCGGTGAGCTTCAGCGCACGGACGTCGAACTTGCCGCCGGGACCCTGATCGAGCCCGACGTGCTCGAACTGGAAGACCATGTCGAGTTCGCGGCGGGCGGGGTCGGTGAACAGCCGTGCTTCCTCGACCGTCACGCCGGGCATCTCGCCGACGGTCAGCAGCGGACGCGGATGGCCGTCGAAGACCTCACGGTGCATCTCGGCGATGTACTCGTGGACGCGGGGGCCGCAGATGTAGTGGGCGCTGCCGTCTCCGTGGCGGCTGCCCTCGTGCACCGGCCCGTCGGGCAGGCCGTCCGCCTTGGAGATGAGGTTGATGACGTCCATGCGGAAGCCGTCGACGCCCCGCTCCAGCCACCAGCGCATCATGGCGTACACCGCCTGACGGACCTCGGGGTTGTCCCAGTTGAGGTCGGGTTGCTTGCGGGAGAACAGGTGCAGGTAGTACTCCCCGCTCGCCTTGTCGTACGTCCATGCCGGGCCGGAGAAGAACGAGCCCCAGTTGTTGGGCTCCGCGCCGGGCGTGCCGGGCTCCATGCCCTCGCGTGCCGGGCGCCAGATGTACCAGTCGCGCTTGTCACCGCCCGGGCCGCCGTCACGGGAGGCGGTGAACCAGGAGTGCTCGTCACTGGTGTGGTTGACGACCAGGTCCATGACCAGCTTCATGCCGCGCTCATGGACGCCGGCCAGCAGTCGCTCGAAGTCGGCGAGCGTGCCGAACAGCGGGTCGATGCCCTGGTAGTCGCTGATGTCGTAGCCGTTGTCGTCATGCGGCGAGGGGTACACCGGGGAGAGCCACAGCACGTCGACACCGAGCTGCGACAGGTAGTCCAGGCGCTCGATGACGCCTTGGAGGTCCCCGATGCCGTCCGCGTCGGAGTCGGCGAAGCTGCGGGGATAGATCTGGTAGACCACCGCGTTGCTCCACCAGGAGTCGGCGGGACCGGCCACGTTTTCGGGCACGTCAAAACCTCGTCATGTGTCTCGGGTACTGGTTGTCGTGGAGCTGAATCGGGTCAGGACAGCGCCGCGCCGACCGCGTCCTGGATCACGAGGCAGGCGGCGCCCCGGGCCCAGAGGTCGTGGTGCACGGGGTCGACGTGGATGTCGCAGTCGTGGGCGGCCGTGGAGAAGGCGTGGGCTTGCAGGGCCTGGGACATGGCGGCTCCGAAGAGGTCGTGGGCCACCGCGCCCTCACCGGCGATGATGATTTTCTGGAGGTTCAGCAGATTGCACATGCCCGCCAGTCCCCTGCCGAGGGCGGTTCCGGCCTCGGTGAAGGCGGACCGGGCCACGGTCTGCGCCGAGCCGGTGCCCGAGCGGGCCAGCTCCATCGCCTCGGTGATCCCCGCACAGGAGACTCCGGCGTCCTGGAGGTGGCGCAGGACGGCGCGGTCGCCGGCGAGGGCTTCCAGGCAGCCGCGGCGGCCGCAGCTGCACATGGGGCCCGTCGGGTCCAGCGGCAGGTGGCCGAGCTCCCCGGCCAGTCCGGTGGCGCCGGAGAACAGAGCGCCGTCGAGGAGCAGTCCGCAGCCGATGCCCGGACCGACGGTGACGACGGCGAAGGAGTCGACGTCCCGGCCCTGACCGAACCAACGCTCGGCCACCACAAGGGTGTTGACGTCGTTGTTCACCACGACGGGAAGTCCTGTGGCCGCACGCAGCGGCCCGGCCACATCGACCTTGTTCCAGTCCAGCAGGGCGGAGTAACGGCAGACTCCGGCACTGGAGTCGACGTGACCACTGACCCCGACCCCCAGTCCCAGCACCCTGTCAGCGGCCTCGGGGGCCTCCGCCAGGAGTCGCCGGGTCAGGTCGGCGACGGCGGACAGGGCGGTTTCCGGGGTGCAGTCGGCGATCGGCTGCTCAGCGCGCGCCAGGACGCCCGCGGCCATGTCGGTGACCACTCCGGAGACCTGGGCCGGACCTATCTTGACGCCGACCACGATGTGCTTGTCCGGGTTGACCTGGAGCATCTTCTGCGGTCGGCCCCGCCCCTGGGGGGCGGTGTCGAGCTCGCGGAGGTAGTCGTGCTCCAGCAGCGGCGGAAGCATACGCGTCACGCTGGACGGCACCAGCCCGAGCCGCTGGGCGAGCTGGGTCCGGGAGATGGGCCCCGCGGTGAGCACGGTCGCGAAGATCTCCGCGCGGGTCTGCTCACCGACAAGCTCCGAGAAACGGATCTTGGACGGGGTCATCACACATGCCTCCGAAGCAGTGATCGGCTGGAAGGAAGTCGGTCGGTCCGGTGCCGAACCGCTGGTCGGACTGCGATGACTGCGGCCGACTGCGGATGACAGGAGTCTGACCCTCTCTATTTCGTGCGTCAAGGAAGAAAACTTCGCGTTACGTAACCGTGACCCCGACCTCTTGAGGGGATTAGCGGGGCTTTTGTCCCGCTCGCCTCCATTCCTAGGGTGCCACTCGGCCGAACCGTGGACGAGATCTTGTTCATTTCATTGACACCGCGAAGAAATGACGCGACGTTATGCCGCGACCGCAGAACGGCGATGGACGGCTGCACGCACGCATCCCGCACCGGCTCGAAGGGAGGTCCCCTCGCGACAAGCCGCGCAGCTGCTCCAGCCGACGCGTGGCCCGGTCACCCGTGACCGAACCGGCCGGCAGTACCGCAAGCAGCCGGACGCCGGTGCTCCTGACCTTCTTGTACCTGTCTTCAGCCCTGCTCCCTGCCCGTCGGACGGGCGCAGGCGCGGGGCAGGTCCAGCGCCCGCGGGCGCTGCTTTCCCCAGCAACGGAATGAGGACTCGTCATGCCCGCAGCAAGACTGAGCCGGCTGGCGGCGCTCGCCGCCGGCCTCGCTCTCGCCCTGGCCGGCGCCGTCGTGCCCGTCGGCACGGCGAGCGCGCGACCGCTCCCGGTCCAGGCGGCATCCGCCGCCGAGGCCGCGGCCGTCACCACGGCCGACAGCCCGCAGCTCAAGACGTGGTGGCACGACAATCACGAGTACAACACCACCAGCCCGGTGGCGAACGACAAGGTACGGCGGTCGCAGTTCTACGACGTCCAGGTCGCCACCGCAGCGGCCCCGACGACGAAGTACGACTCCTTCGCCTACATGAGCATCCCGCGCAGCGGCAAGGGCAAGATCGGCTATACGAAGGAGGACGGGGCGGAGTTCTCCTCGGCCGCGAACCTCACCATGAGCTGGTCGTCCTTCCAGTACACGGCCGATGCGTGGGTCGACGTCTCCCTGCGCACCGGCCAGACGATCTCCTCCGCCGACCAGGTGAAGATCAAGCCCAGCAGCCTGAACTTCGCCAAGGAACTGGTGGACGCCGACACCGTCCGCGTCAAGGTGCCCTACAACTCGGCCGGTTACCGGTTCTCCGTGGAGTTCGACCCGCAGCTGTACACGGCGTACAACGACATGTCCGGCCCCGCGAACGACGCCGGCAAGCTGACCACGCAGGGCGGCGGCGGCAACCGGGCCATCCACACCGAGCCCCGCAACTCCATGATGATCTTCGCCGAGCCGGCCCCGACCGGGGCCGAGAAGGACCGGCTGGTGCCGACGTCGGCCTCCGGCAGCATCCACTACCCGCAGCAGGGCCAGGTCACCAACCTGAACACGATCAGCGAGGAGATCGTGTACTTCCGGCCCGGCACCTACTACATGACCTCCAAGTACCACGCGCTGCTGCCCAAGCAGGTCAAGTGGGTCTACCTGGCCCCCGGCGCGTACGTGAAGGGCGCCATCCGGTTCCCCGACGACAGCCAGGGGCTGTACAGGGTGACCGGCCAGGGCGTGCTCTCCGGTGAGCAGTACGTCTACGAGGCGGACACCAACAACAACTACGACCACCTCTCCGGCGCCTCCAACTGCCACTCCAGCTGCGTGAAGATGCTGCAGTTCGCCTCCGCGCAGGGCCGCCAGCAGCACCTGGACCTGCAAGGCGTGACCATCAACGAGCCGCCGTACCACTCGTTCGTGGTCTACGGCGACGAGCAGACCTTCAGCATGCGGGTCGACAACTACAAGCAGGTCGGCTCCTGGTACTGGCAGACCGACGGCATCGAGCTCTACCGCGGCAGCACCATGAAGAACACGTTCTTCAACGCCAACGACGACGTGCTGAAGATGTACCACAGCGACGTCAGCATCGATAACACCGTCGTCTGGAAGAACGAGAACGGACCCGTCATCCAGTGGGGCTGGACCCCGCGCACCATCGACAACGTCCGGGTCAGCAACACCCACGTCATCCACAACCGCATGTACTGGAAGGACGTCAAGTACAACACCTGCATCCTCAACTCCTCCTCCCACTGGGAGGACATGGGCTCGACCACCAAGGCCGACCCGGGCTCATGGGTGAGGAACATGACCTTCGAGAACATCACCGTCGAAGGGATGACCAACTGCGCGATCCGCGTCTTCGCCCTGTCCAGCGCCGAGAACATCCACGTCAAGAACCTCAAGATCGACGCCTGGAACCAGCTCGACGCCTCCTCCCAGGTCAGCCTCCTCAAGCGGTACACCAACTCCGCCGGACAGAAGGTCACCCTCGGCAACGAGACGCGTGACAGCCGCGGGCTGAAGCTGGAGAACTACACCGTCGGCGGCACCGCCATCCAGAAGTCCGGCACCAACTGGGCCGCCGACAAGCTCGGCCGGATCGGCTTCGATGCCGAGACCTGGGACAACTGGAACGCCTGGGGACCGGGCGGCAACAACCCCGATCCCGACCCGGTCACCGGCGGCAAGATCGTCAACGGGGCGACCTCCAAGTGCCTCGACCGGGCCGGCGGCGGCACGGCCAACGGCACCGCCGTACAGCAATGGACGTGCGCCAGCACGCCGTCGATGACCTGGGCCCTGGACGGTCAGCAACTGAAGTCCGGCGGCAAGTGCCTGGACGTCGAGGGCGGAGCCACCGCCAACGGCGCCAAGGCGCACCTGTGGGACTGCGGCACCTGGGACAGCCAGAAGTGGGCCTTCCAGACCGACGGCAGCCTGAAGAACCTTAAGTCCGGACGCTGCCTGGACATCCAGGGCCAGAGCACCGCCGACGGCGCCCGTCTGCACCTGTGGGACTGCGGCGGCTGGGCCAGCCAGAAGTGGACTCCGGCCGGCTGACACGACCGGTGGCCGTCGGCGCACCCGCACCGCCGACGGCCCTCCTCACACCGGTATCCCTGGAAGGAGCATCATCGTGGAACTTCCCGCACGCCACGAAGCCACCGTCCTGGGCCTGTTCCGCATGGTCGCCGGGCTGCTGTTCGCCTGCCACGGGGCCGCGACGTTGTTCGACGTCCTGGGCGGACCCCACGCAGGCTCGACGCCCGGGCCGGGCCAGTGGCCGGGATGGTGGGCGGCGGTGATCCAGCTCGTCGGCGGGGGCCTGGTGCTCGCCGGACTGTTCACCCGGACCGCCGCGGCCCTGTGCTCGGGCTCCATGGCCTACGCCTATTTCGTCCACCACCAGCCCGACGGCCTGTTCCCTCTGGAGAACGGCGGCGAGCAGGCGGCTCTGTTCTGCTGGGCCTTCCTCCTCATCGCCGCCCTCGGCCCCGGCCGCTGGCCGGTGACGGCGCTGCTCGCCCCGCGCGCGAGCACGCGACCCGCCCCCAGGAAGGAGGTGGCGGACACGCAAGGAACCTGAACCCCTGGCTGTCATGTGCACGTAATTCGCGGGTGGGAGTCCTCCGCTCGCGACCCCCGAACAACCGGAGGAAGAGCACCATGAACCGCACACCCGCAACACCCACGCGCCGCACCGCGCTCGGCGCCTCAGTGGTGACCACCAGCCTGCTGTGCCTGCTTCCGCTCGCACCGTCGGCCGCCGCACACGGCACGGTGATCACCCCTGAGACCCGCAACTACGGCTGCCTGCAGCGCTGGGGATACACCGAGCCGAACGAGGCACAGGACCCCATGTGCTACCGCACCTACCACGAGAACCCCAACGCCATCGCCGCGTGGAAGGCCGTCTACGCCAACAACACCGGCGACAACTACAAGCAGGTCATCCCCGACGGGCAGATCTGCAGCGCCGGCGGGCAGGGCGAGACCAACTACCGGCCGCTCGACCGCCCCGGCCCCTGGAAGACGACCACCATCGGCTCCGACTTCACCGTCGACATCTACGACGAGGCACGACACGGCGCCGACTGGCTCGAGGTCTACGTCACCAAGCAGGGCTTCAACCCCGAGTACCAGCTCATCGGGTGGAACGACCTGGAACTGGTGAAGAGGACCGGCCGCTACTCCTACCAGCCGCACTACGTCACCGACGTCTCGACGTCGGGCTACAGCGGACGGCACGTCGTGGTGACCGTCTGGAAGGCGTCGCACATGGACCAGAAGTACTTCCTGTGCAGCGACGTCAACTTCACCTGACATCCGCCGGACGCGGTTGAACCAGCACCCCGGCAAGCCGGCCCCGCGAGGCGCGCACCTCGCGGGGTCTTCCCCCACTCCCCCGTCACCGGCCGGCCGCCGACGCCGGGCCGGGCGCCTCCCGGAGGCCCCATGCTTGACTCTCACGCCCCTGAGCACACCTCCTCAGCCCGCCGGACAACCGCACAGCGCGCGGCCGAGTACTACCGGGCGCGCAGCATCACCGTGCTGCGCATCAGCGTCGGCATCGTCTACTGCTGGTTCGGGGTGCTCAAGTTCTTCCCCGCCGCGAGCCCCGCCGAGGAGATCGCGGTCGCCGCCATGAGCGAGCTCACCGGCGGACTGCTGCCCTCCCACGTGTCCCTGCCGCTGCTGGGAACCGCGGAGACGCTGATCGGACTCGCCCTGGTCACCGGCCTGCTGCTGCGGGTCGCCTTAGCCGTGTTCTTCGCGCACATGGCCGGTGCCTTCAGCTCCCTGGCACTGCTGTCCGGGCAGATGTGGCACCACGGCGTGCCCACGCTCGAAGGCCAGTACGTCCTCAAGAACCTGGTCCTGGTGGCCGCCTGTCTGGCTGTCACGTCCGACGAACTCACTCGCTGAAGCCCGGCCTGCGGGCGTGCGGCTGCCCACCGAGATCCTCTCCGTGGTGCGTCACACCGGCGCGACCACCGTCTACGTCACCCACGACCAGGCCGAAGCCATGGCACTGGGCGACCGCGTCGCCGTCCTGCGCGACGGCGTCCTGCAGCAGATCGGCGCCCCGGACGAGCTGTACGACCTGCCCGCCAACGCCTTCGTCGCCTCCTTCGTGGGCACACCGCGCATCAACCTCGTGCACGGCACCCTCTACGCGCCCATCGACGGCGCCATGGAAACGCTCCGCGGCGCCCTCCCCCACCGACCCCGCCGCCACCCCCGCTGCCCGACCACTACGGAGTCGGCGAACTCGTCCTGCGCGCCCCCCAGGCAGCGGGCTGCCGGACCGGGGACCGCATCCCCCTCCTCGTCGACCTGCGGGCGCTGATGCTCTTCGACGCGCAAGGCGGGCTTCAAGGGCGCCCGATGAACAACCGGGCCGGGGTGACGAGCCGGTCATGGAGCCGGGGTGGCAGGAAGAGGCCGGCGCCCAGGCCGGAGGTGCGGGGCGGGTCGTCGGGTCGGGCGGCGGGCTGGGGCGGCCGGTGTGTCGGTGGGGTCGGGTCGAGGGGGACGGCCGCCGTGATGACGGCGAGGAGAAGACCGGTGGAGCGGTGGCTCAGGATGCGGGCGGCGGTGGTGAGGCGGTGGCGCTCGGCAAGAGGAAGCGACAGCGCCACGCAGCGGGCCTGACCGGGAAGTGGCAGCGGGATGGCGGCGCATACGTCGGTGTCGCAGTACTCCATCACGTCGAAATGGGATCCCGCGGGACCGTGCTTGTCGAGTGTGCGGTAGAGGGCCTGAGGGTCGGTGATGGTCCTGGCGGTCAGCGAGACCGGTCGCCAGCGTGAGAGGTGGTCCTCTCTGGCTTCGGGTGTCAGTTGGGACAGGATGCTCTTGCCGACCGCGCTGGCGTGGGCGCATTCCTTGAAGGGCACGTACTCGTCGACCTTCGGGGCGTCGGCGGTGTAGGAGGCATGGGTGACGGTGAGGTTGCCGTCGGTGTAGGCGCTGACGTAGATCGCGGCTCCGGTGTCCTCCCGCAGCCGGTCCAGGACCTGCTGGAGCACGTCCTCGCCGCGTGCGGTCGCCTGCATCAGCGGGCCGGCCGTGTAGGTGCCGTCAGGCTGGAGGGCGGTCAGGCTGTTGTCACTGAGCCAGGCCATCAGCTCCTCGGCCGCCGCCGCGGTCACGCTCGCCGCGCGGGCGGCCTCGGCGACCGTGACGGAGCCCTGCGAGTCGTGGACGAGGTGCAGCACATCCAGTACGCGCAGCGCGGATTCCCATTCGCGTGGCTGGTGTTCGGGGGCCGGGCGTGCGACAGGCGGGGTCCATAACGTCCGGGGCGGCGCCCACAGCCCTGGCGTGGAGTCGGATGCTGGCGGCCCCGTAGGGCCCGTGCTCACATACGGGCGCGCCGGGGCGACGCCGTCGTGCCGTAGCCGCTGCGCCTCTTGGCCGGTGCCACCGCCGGTGGGGGTCGTCCCGAGTGCCGAGCGGACCTCCTCGCAGCACTCCGGGTCCTCCACCACGGCCATGTCCTCGGCAGCGGTGGGTGACGGCTGGTCTGCTGGGCTCAGCAGGCGGCGGGCGTCGCCGTGTCCGTGCCGGGCCGCCTCCGCCACCAGGAACCGCACGTCCTCGTGCGAACCGCCGCTACGGCAGGCCAGGGCCGCCAGCTTGAACAGGGCCCCGGGGTGCCCCCACTCGGCAGCCACGCCCAGGCAGTCGGCGGCCGGGCCGAGCTCACCTCGCCGCAGGGCTTTCGAACCCAGCCGGTAGAAGGAGTTCACCCGCTGCGCCGCGTCGGCGCTGAGCGCGTAGACGTCCGTCAACGGCCCGAAGTCCCCGCCGGGCCTGTCCCAGAAGTCGTGGGGTCCGGCGAGCTGGGCCAGCATGTGCGCGAGGCCGGCCGGGACCATCTGCTCCGGGTGCCCCGCCCCGCCGCCGCGGTCGTCGTCCCTGCCCACATCCGTCACCTGTTCCCCTGCTTTCCGTGCTGCCGCTTTTTCCGCTGCCCGTCCCGAATGTGCCCAGCCAGGGCATGCCTCAGCTGCGTGACTGCCTTGTTGCGCAGGTTGTGCAGGCGGGCCGCCGGTATCCCGAGCGCGGCCGCGATCTCCGTGTCGCTCATGCCGCGGCTCTGCAGATCGACCACCCGCTTGCGCAGGCCGGGAGGCATGGTGGAGATCGCCGGGATGACCAACTCGTGCAGCACCCGCTGATCCTCGTCGCCCACCTCCCGCTGCCGCGGCACCACGGTGTCCAGGGCTTCCGTGCTGCCGAGCAGCACTGTCCCTCCGTTGGTCCGCTGTCGCTCGCGCAGCATGTCGACGGCGAGGTTGCGGGCCGTCGTCCGCAGGTATGCGGTCACGTTCGTCTCCGGCGCGAGCTCTCCCGCCGCGGCCTTGCGTGCCACGGCCAGGACGGCTTCCTGCACGATGTCCTGGCAGGTGGCCAACGACAGTGTCCGGTACGAGCGTTGCAGCACGGCAGGCTGTGTCTGCACGAACGCCGGGTACGCCTCCACCAGGCGCTGGCCGACCGTCGCGCTCACCGCGACGGCCTTCCCCGACAGCGGGTCGCCTACCACGCTCCGCGCTCCGACTCGGCCGCCGTCTCCCCGCCGCCGACACGGACGGTGAGCTCGACACGCACGACGACCACCCCACCGCACGGAGCCGCCACGGTCGCGACCGGAACACTCTCCACCCGGCTCTCCTGGCTGCCCCCCGCCGCTAACCCGGCGTCGGACTGTGCGGCCTCACGGCCGGCAGACTTTTTTCGCCACACGCGCACCAGTGCGCCCAGCGCGTGCACCGCGCTCACGGCGGCCGGGACGTACCCGGTCCACTCCAAGAACGGCGTCATATAGGTGGCTCTCCATCCATCGGGCAGGTACGCGGTCCGCGTCTCACCCACCAGACGCACTCGGGCCCCTCAATCTCCCCCGCAGCAACGCCAGTTCACCTGTGAGGGGGATCGCTAGAACATGGGAGCGAGGTGTCGTGGGCGGATCGTCACACCCGCCCGGGGGTGGGGGCGAGGACCGGCTCAGGGCTCCGCGGCACGTCGGCTTCCTCCACGCTGACGCGGGGCAGGATGCGGTCCAGCCAGCGGGGCAGCCACCACGTGGCGTTGGCCATCAGCGCCATGACAGCGGGAACCAGCACCATCCGTACGATCGTCGCGTCGAGCACGATCGCCGTCGCCAGGCCCAGACCCATCATCTTGACCAGCGGGGAGGGGTTGGCGACGAAGCTGAGGAACACCACCGTCATGATCAGCGCGGCGGAGGTGATCACACGGCCCGTGGCGGCGATGCCGCGCGCCACCGACTCGGTGTTGTCCCCTGTGACCTCGTACTCCTCGCGGACCCTGGACAGCAGGAACACCTCGTAGTCCATGGACAGTCCGAACAGCACCGCGAAGAAGATCGTCGGCAGGGGTGACACGATCGGGAAGGTTCCCTCGAGGTTGAACAGGCCTCCGAGCCACCCCCATTGGAAGACGGCGACCACGACGCCGTAGGCGCCGCCGATGGACAGCAGGTTCACCACGGCGGCCTTCACCGGTATCGCGATGGAGCGGAACACCAGCATCAGCAGCAGGAACGAACTGAGCAGGATCGCGCCGACGAACACCGGCAGGGTGTCGGCGAGTTGTCGGGTGAGGTCGTCGGTCATGGCGGTCATGCCGGACACGGCGACGTTGTCGGGGACGAGGTCGCGGATGCGGTCGAGCGTCGCCGACGTCTCGGCGTCCGCTGGGGCGGTGGTGGGCTGCAGGGGCAGCACCACCGTGTCACCGGCCGCGGACGTCCGGGGCTCACCGACGGTGGCGATGCCCGGGTCGGCGGCGATGCGCTCGGACAGCGCGGGGATGTCCTCGGCGTCGGCGCCGGGGTTGCGCAGGTCGGCGACGACCAGGAGCGGGGCGTTGACGCCGGGGCCGAAGCCTTCGGTGAGCAGGTCGTAGGCGCGGCGATGGGTGGTGCTGGTCGCATCGTTTCCCGCGTCGGGGAAGCCCGTCTCCATCCGCAGCGCGGGGGCCGCCAGCGCGAGTAGCGCGGTGGCGGCGACGATCAGGTAGGGCCATGGCCGGCCGGACACCCGGTGGGCGAAACGCCACCATGCGCTGTCCTCCGGCTTGCGCGCCGGGCGGTTGCGGCCCAGGAGCCGCCGTTTGTGGATGCGGTCGCCCAGCAAGGTCAGCAGGGCGGGCAGCAGGGTGAGCGCGGTCGCGACGGCGAAAAGGACGACCAGCGAGGCGCTCAGGCCGATCGAGGTCAAGAAGCCCAGGCCGGTCAGCGCGAGGGCACCCATCGCCACGACGACGGTGCCACCGGCGAAGAGCACGGCCGCGCCCGCCGAGCCCATGGCGTGGGACAGGGCGGTGGAGTTGTGCTGGCCGGCTGCGTGGTTCTCGCGGTAGCGGGCCACGATGAACAGGGCGTAGTCGATTCCGACGCCCAGGCCGATCATGGCGCCGATGGTCGGGGCGGCGGTGGAGACGTCCATGGCGTTGGCCAGCAGGGTGATGCTGCCCAGCCCCGCGGCGACGGCCACCAGGGCCAGCGCTATGGGCACCAGCGCGGCCACGAGCGTACCGAACGCCACCACCAGGATGACCAGTGCGGCCAGCAGGCCGGCCGCCTCCGCACCCGACGTCGGTGTCTCGGCGTTGATGAAGACGGCGTCGCCGCCCAGTTCGGCCACGACACCGTCCTTGCCCAGGGGGTCGATCGCAGTGCTCAGCGCGTCGATCTGCGCGGGAGCGACCTTCATGGTGGGCACGTCGAAGGTGATCTCCGCGAAACCGATCCGCCCGTCGGGCGACATCGTGCCCGCCGGGAAGGGGCTGGTCACCGCGGCGACATGCGCCACCTCGGCCATCCGCGCGACCGCCGAGTCGACGGCAGACCGGTGACGATCGAGCCGTTGCCCCTCCGGTACGGCGAACACGGCCAGGGCGCTGCCTCTGGACGCTTCCGGGAAGCGCTCTTCGAGCAGTTCCATCGCCTCTTCGCTCTGGCTGCCAGGAGCGACCAGGTCATCGACGAAGGACCCGCCGGCCGTAGCGGCCAAGGGCAGCAGGAGGAAAAGGGCGACTCCCCACGCGGCGATGGTGGCCCACGGTCGGCGGGCGCTCGCCCTGCCGATGCGTCGAGTAAATCGGTTCATGGTTCCGTGGACTCCTGTCAAAGGGCTGCCGCCGACGTCTTCGCACAGCGACGGCATACGGCGTGAGGGCTCCCATCGTGGGCGCCGCAGCCGTCGCTGTCCCCGGCCGCCGGAGGGGTTCGCCGCTCCGGCCCCGGACGGGGAAGTCCGGCGCGCGCCTCCCCCTGGAGGCGGACAGCCGGATCCGCCTGCCGACGGGTGCCGACGTCGTGGGCGTGGAAATACGATGGCGCTTCAGGCGCCGTGACCATCGAGGTCGGCGCGGCACGACAGCCCGGTGATGGAGCGAGGATGAACCGCACGGCACAGCCTGCCGGGACGCCGGTGCGCAGCGTACCGTCCAAGTTCCGTGGCCCCTTTGTCCGGTGGCCGCGGATCGCGGACGCCACCCTCGCCCTCGCCATGTTCGTGGCGGTGACCTCCCTGGAGGAGGGGCCGGGAGACTCCCTCGTCGTCCGCCCGGTCGTTGACCTTCCTCCAGCGGTCCTCCTGCTCTTCGCGGCAGCCGGTGCCGCGCTCTACTGGCGTCGGCACAAGCCGCTCGCCGTACTGAGCGTGGCGCTCGCGGCGTGGGCCCCGACGCTGGGCAGCAGTTACGCCAACGTGGGCGGAATCGTGATCGTCGCCCTGTACAGCGCGGGACGGCACACCCAGGACCGGCGGTGGGGGCCCCTCGGCGTCGTGGCTGCGGTCGGCGCGGTCACCCTCGACGGCCTGCTCCTCTCCCTGCCCGCGGGCGAGATCGGCTTCGGCTGCCTGGTCATGCTCGGGGCCTGGTACATGGGCCGCCGTCTGCGGCTGCGCTCCGAGCGGGCTGCCCAGCTCCGTCAGGAGCAGGCCGCCGAGGCACAGCGCATCGCCGCCGAGGAGCGCACCCACATCGCCCGGGAACTGCACGACGTGGTCGCCCACCGGGTGAGCATGATGACCGTGCAGGCGGGCGCCGCCCGGATGGTGGCCGCCGAAGACCCGCAGGGCGCCCTGGAGGCGATGACGGCGGTCGAGGAAGCCGGACGCCAGGCACTGGACGAGCTGCGGCATCTCCTGGGAGTGCTGCGCCCCAAGGCCGAGCGCGACGGACTCGGCCCCCAGCCCGGACTGACCGATCTGCCCCGGCTCGTCGCGCAGGTTCGTGAGGCCGGGCTCGACGTCTCCCTCACCGACGACATCCGCGCTCCCCTCCCGGCCCGCGTGGAGCTGTCGGTGTACCGCATCGTCCAGGAGGCCCTGACCAACGTGCTCAAGCACAGCGGACCGCACACCCGCACCGAAGTCCGCCTCGGACACGACCAGTGCGGCCCCGGCATCAGTATCGAAGTCCTGGACGACGGCCAGGGCGCCGCCCTGCAGTCCGTGTCCGGCACCGCCCGCACCACGGGCATGGGCGGCCACGGCATCGTCGGCATGCGGGAACGGGCCCTGCTGCTCGGCGGCACGCTCGACGCGGGGCCACGGCCCGGCGGCGGTTTCCGCCTGACCGCCCATCTGCCCGTCCAGCCCGTCCTCGGGGGGCCCGCGTGACCATCCGCGTCGTCGTCGCCGACGACCAGGCGCTGGTCCGCCGCGGCTTCGCCATGATCCTGCGGATCAACGACGACATCGAGGTCGTGGCCGAGGCGGGGACCGGGCTGGAGGCGATCGAGGCGGCACGCCGGGAACGCCCGGACGTGGTCCTCATGGACATCCGCATGCCCGAGATGGACGGTCTCGAAGCGACCTCGCGGATCCTGCAAGAGGCCGACTGGCCGGTGCGCGTGCTGATCCTGACCACGTTCGAGCCGGACGAGTACGTCTACGAGGCGCTGCGCGTCGGAGCCAGCGCCTTCGTCCTCAAGGACATTCCCCCGGAGCAACTCGCCGTCGCCGTACGCACCGTGGCCGAGGGCGGGGCTCTCCTGGCGCCCTCCATCACGCGGCGGCTCATCGACCAGTTCGCCGAGCGCCGGGTCGTCAACTCCGCCGTGTCGGGCCGGGTGGCGCGGCTCACCGACCGCGAGCGCGAGGTCGTCATCGCCGTCGCCCGCGGCGCGAGCAACTCGGAGATCGCCGAGCAGCTCTTCATCGGTGCCGCGACCGTCAAGTCCCACGTGTCGAGCGTCCTCGCCAAGCTCGGTCTGCGGGACCGCATCCAGATCGTGATCTTCGCCTACGAGAGCGGACTGATCGAAGCCGGTGACCACGACGTCGGTCACTGACCGCGGTTGCTCGGGGGGTGCCCTCAGTCGCTTCTCCGGACCGGCGGGGCCTGCACGGTACGGCAGGTGAGGGCGGCATGGATGGTGGGCAGATCGGTGGGGCGCGAGGCGTCCAGGCCGGTGAGTCCGGCGATTTTGCGGAGCCGGTAGAGCACGGTGTTGGGGTGGATGTTGAGGGCTCTGGCGGTGGCGCGCCGGTCCAGGTCGTGGCGGAGGAAGGCCGTCAGCGTGACCAGGAGGTCGGCGTGAGCGTCCAGCGGCTCGAGCAGTTGGGCGACATGGGCACGGGCGGGGCCGGGCCGGGAGAGCTGGTACTCCAGCGCGAGGTCTTCCAGCCGGTACAGGCCCGGTGGGCGTGCCGAGGCGGTGGCGATGTGGGCCAGTTCGGTGGCGATGGGCCACACGCGGGCGACATCGCCGGGCAGGGCCGGGACAGCCGCGGCGAGCACGGTGGCACCGGCGGCTCGCCGCAGGCGGGTGAGGAGCTGCGTGGTGTCGTCCCAGTGGGCCGGGCCGAGTTCCGAGGGGTCGGTGTCGCTGGGCAGGAGTACGAGGCCGCCGGCGGTGGTCAGTGAGGTGAGGGCGGTGCCGCGGCTGTGGAGGGCGAGTTCCGTGCGCAGGCGCCGGAGCTTGCGCTGCGCCGCGGCGTTCGTGTCGACGCCGGGTGTGTGCTCGTCGGCATGCGGACCGATGGCCAGGGCGAGGACGAGGTAGCCGGGGGGAAGGGTGAGGCCCGCTTCTCTCGCCGCTCCCTCGTCGACGCGGCCTTCGCGCAGGGCGGTCAGCAGCAGTTGGCGGGCGCTGTGCCGTTCGCCGACGGTCGTCGACATCTGGTGCAGGTAGCCGGCCGTGACGGCGGTGGTGACGTGCTGGAGGTACTCCAGCAGCAGGCTGTGCATGGCGGTGACGGCCGGAAGGTCTTCGGGGCGGGCCGCCGCGGTGACGTCGTCCGAGCAGAGGCGGGCTCCGAGGAAGTAGGCGGAGACGATCGCCTCGGCCGGCAGCCCTTCCTCCGCCCGGCGTGTGGCCGAGCCGGTCAGCAGCGCGAGTTGCTCGGGGCCCGGCATCGAGCCGCTTTCCAGGATCCGCGCGAAGTCGGTGATGCCGCGACGGATCATGCGCGCGACATCACCGTTGAGCTGCTCGGCGGGCAGCTTCCGGTAGACGGGCAGTTCCGTGGTCAGCCGCTCCAGGACCGCTGCCTGCAGCCGGTACACGGATCTGAGCAGGTACTGCTGCACGCTCTCACCGCTGTCGCCAATCGTGCCGACGTTGTACGCGGACACAAACCACCCCTCGGAACGCTGTTCTCCTGACCGGAAGCACGGGGAGCGGCAACCGACATGATGTATCGCACCACAAACCTACCGGCCGGTAAACAGGGCTGTGCGCCCGCCGTCCGCCCTCGACCCCTGGCACCCCGGCGCGTCCGCGCGCACCCCCCGTGAGCCGAAGGAGCCGCACGTGAACCTCAGCCTGCGAACGGCGCTGGCAGCCACCGTGGCCGCAACAGCCCTGGCAACGACCCTTGTCACACCGGCCGTTGCCGAGACCACCGAAACCCTTGAGTACGTGGCCCTGGGCGACTCGTTCGCCGCCGCACCCCTGGTGCCGCCGATCGACCCCTCGAACCTGCTGTGTCTGCGTTCCCTGGCCGACTACCCGCACATCGCCGCCAAGGCGATGGGTGCCAAACTCACCGACGTCAGCTGCTCCGGCGCGACCGCCGACCACTTCACCACCTCCCAACATGCGGGAACCAAGCCCCAGTTCGACGCCCTGACCGCCGAGACGGACGTCGTCAGCATCACCATCGGCGGCAACGACACCGGACTGGTCGCCACCGCCCTGGGATGCGTCAACCTGCTGCCCAAGCCCCTCGGCACCAGCTGCGCCGCCAAGAACACCGAAGACGGCGTCGACACCGTGAAGGCACGCATCGACGCCTGGGCGCCGAAGTTCGCCACCACGCTCCACCAGGTCCGGCAACGCGCCCCGCACGCCGAGGTGTTCGTCATCGGCTACGGCAACTACATCCGTCCCGGCGGCTGCTACCCCACCCAGCCCATCTGGGACGTCGACGCCACCTACATCCAGGGCGCCGTCGACCACCTCAGCGCCGCACTGCGGACGACGGCCCGGCAGAACGGTGCTGCCTACGTGGACACCTACTCCCTCGGCATCGGCCACGACACGTGCGCGGCACCTGCCGACCGGTACATGGAAGGCCTCATCCCAACCCACGTGGCCACCCCGCTCCACCCCAACGCGAACGGCTCCAGGGCCATCGGTCACGCCCTCGCCTCCGCGGTCCTCTCCACCACCACTCGCACGGGCTGAGCACACGCGGCGGTCCCGCGGTGGCCGCGGGAGGGGAGGCGCAGTTGCTGCCTTCCCTCCCCTCCTCGACCGCTCAGGCCGTGACCGCGAACAGGCCTGTCCTGTCACCGAGTTCCGCAAGGGAGACCTTGCCGGGAATGCCATTGGCGTCGTCGCCGGTGTAGCCGAGGCTCCGCTGCCACTTGGCGTACGCGGCGACCGTGCTGGAGCCGAACGACCCGTCGCCTGCGAACGCCTTGGCAAGGAAGCCCAGCTGGACCAGGGCCGCCTCGGTGAGATTCGTCCCCGTCATATAGGTGATGTGGCCCTGCCCGGCACCCGGGTCGGTCTTCGCGGCCTTGATGAGGCGCGACAGGTCGACTCGCGGCTTGGCCGCAGAGCCGTCGCCCGGCGTGGCGGCCCCGCCCCCGCCCGGCTTCCGGGTCAGCTGCTTCTTCACGTCGGCACGGAAGTCGTCCATGTCGAAGCTCGGGTCGATCTTGCCGGGCTGGACCTCCTTGTGTCCCGCCACCGACTTCTCACTCCAGCCATGGGCCCGGCAGATCGCGGCGGCCCACAGCACGGCCCGGCGATACTGGGCGTCCGGGTACGGATCGTTGCCCTTGCCACGATTCTCGATCTCCAGCCCGTACAACACGTCGTTGCCGTCGGCGTTGGCCTGGTTGTCGTGCGGGAGGGGAGCTTCGGCGCGTAGCGCATTGAGGACGTCGAGATCGACGGCACCGGCGTGGTTCGTCCGGCCGTGTCCGATCAGCCACAGCCCGGCGGTCTTGCCCAGCCAGGCATGACAGAGCGGACCCGGAAGATCAGGTCGGCCCCTGAAGCAGAGCTCCTTGTCGTTGTGGCCGCCTGTGTGGTGGATCAGCACCCCGATCACCGGGCCGAACGTCTTGCCCGTCGCCGCCTCGCGATTGTGGGTCCTCCAGCCCGCGTGCTCGTGCACGGTAAGACCCTCGGCCTTCAGCGCGGCGAGCATCTTGGCAGAGAAAAGGGGTCTAGCCATGATCGGAAGCCTTTCGACGGGTCGTCACACAGGGTCTGCGCCAGCGCAGTTGGCGTCGCGCCTCGGCGTGTGAGGGCACCCGGTACAACGACGACCGAGCCGGGACGGTTCACGCAGGACGGCACGCTGGTTCCTGAGCGGACGGCACCCTAGAAATCGATGCGATCGCGATAGATACGGGTCACGGCCATCCAGCCCAGCGTGAAGGGCACGCACCCGAACGCGAACATTCCAAGGGCGGTGGTCCCGGCGACGTCGAAGGCCGCGCCCTCCCCCACCCCAGTCCCAGGCACAGCCCGAACCCGAGGCCGGCGGGGACGGCCCAACAAGCCATGCCCAGCAGTACGTGCCGCCCGCTCGTACGCAGGGAGGCCAACCCCGCGTCGGCCCAGGGGCGGTGATCCATCAACCGCCAGGCTGCGAGCACGGCCAGCACCCGAGACAGCACGGCGGGAGGGGGGTGCTGTCTGCCCGTGGGGCACCCGGCCCCCCTCTCAAGGTCATGACGCCGCGCAGGTACGGGCCTGTTGCTCATGGGCCGGAAGGGAACGGTCCGTCCACAGCCGGTACGGCACTGGCCACGCCCGCCCCGCACCGGACCCCTCAGCGGGCGCGCAGGGCGTCCACCGCCATGCGGGCCACCGTGCCGATGACCGCGTCCGCGCCCGGCAGGTTGGCGGCCGTGGAGGCGGAGCGGGTGAAGACGGCGACGGCGTACCGGCCGCCGTCGGGGTACTCGACGACACCGACCTCGTTGCGCACCGTGGGCAGGCTCCCGGTCTTGCCCGCCACTCGCACGTCGTCGAAGGGGAAGCCGGAGGCAAGCCGATGCGGCCATACCTGAAGGCCCATGACGCGGCGCATCGCCGCACAGTGCTCCGCCGGGGCGGCCGCGTCGGTCCATACGGCGGTGAGCAGCCGGGTCATGTCGCGCGGGGTGCTGTGGTTGGTGGCGGCCGGGTCCAGGACGCGCAGCCGGGTCAGAGCGTGCGGTGCGAGCAGGGCGGCGGCCCCGCCCGGGCCGATGTCCTCGCGGAGCAGGGCGAGCATGCCCCCGAAGTCGTGGCTCGCGTGGGTGCGGTCCAGGCCGAGGCGGGCCGTGGTCCGGTTGACGGCGTCGATGCCGACGCGGTCCATCAACAGGTCGGCCGCCGCGTTGTCGCTGACGGTCATCATCAACTGGGCCGCGTCCCGCAGCGAGAGGCGTACGGGGTCGAGCAGGGCGGCCAGGCCGGTGGGACCGGCCGTACGCTCGCCGACCGGGCACTCGATCTGCTCGGTCAGGTCCACCACTCCGTCGGCGGCCTGCCGGTACAGAGCCACCAGCAGGCACAGCTTGTGGACACTGGCGGTGACGACCGGCAGATCGGCACCAGCGTCGACCTGCGCGCCGGAGTCGACGTCCACGGCGTGCAGGCTGCCGGTGACACCCGCTTCGCCGAAGGCGGCGTGGATGCGGCGTACGAGAGAGGACGTCACAACAGGTACTCCGCTACCGGGCGCAGGTGCAGGGGACGGTCGGGAATGTCCGGTCCGGCTTCGGCGGTCGACCGCAGGGCCTCGCTGACTGCCTCGGCGAACGCCTGGACCGCCGTGTCACCCCGGCCTCGGGGCCAGGCCACCGAGGAGCGCACCGCGAGGGGTGCCCCGGCCAGGGGGCGCCAGACGACTGCCGGGTCCGATCCGCCGCCGTCGGGCCGGGCGGTGTCACGGGGCGCGAACGCGACGGCGTCGGCCGAGAGGATCAGCCCTCGGACGAAGCCGGATCCCCGCCCGTGCCGGACGGCGGACGGGGTGTAGCCGTTGCGGGCACAGGTGGTCAGGACGTCGTCGTACAGGGCGGGGGCGTCGGCGTGGGGGAAGAGGGCCAGCACATGGCCCTGCAGGGCGGCGAGCGGCACTTCGGTGAGCGCGGCGGCGGACAGGTGCCGCGGCAGCAGCACGCCCAGCTCGCGGCGCAGCACCGGACCGAGTTCGAGGCCGGTGACATCGCAGGGGTGGTGGATGAGTCCGACGTCGAGTTCTTGGGCGGCAAGTCCGGCGAGTTGAGCGGAGGTGGTGAGTTCGTGCAGGTGCAGCTGTACGCCAGGGTGGTGTTTGTGCAGGTCCACGAGGGCGGCGGCGACCGTCTCGCCGGCGATGTCGGACGGCAGCGCGGCGCGCAGCAGCCCGCTCTCCCCCTGGCTGATACGGCGAGCCGCCCCACGGAGCGCTTCCGCTCGGACGAGCAGGTCACGGGCGTCCTGAAGGAGCAGCGTGCCCGCCCTGGTGAGGGAGACGTGGCGGCTGGTGCGGTCGAAGAGCCGTACGCCCAGCTCGCGTTCGAGGCGCTGGATGCGCTGGGACAGCGGCGGCTGCGCCATGCCCAGCCGGGACGCGGCACGGCCGAAGTGCGACTCCTCGGCCACAGCCACGAAGCACTCCAGGTGCCGTATCAGATCCACGAGCCGTGATGATATACACAGCGGATAGATCTTGATCCATATCGGTTTCGAACATGAACGGCGGAGCCGTCTCCGTCCCGCCCTGCCGCAGGGCTTCGACTTGGTGTGAGCAGACGACATGAGCAACGACACCCTGTGGAACGTCCTGCTGGACGCCGCCCGCCAGGCCCCCGAGCAGGTGACCTTGCATGTGCGCGGCGACGGGGGCGAGTTGGCCGTGACCTACCGCCAACTGCTGGCCGACGCCTTGCGGGTGGCCGCAGGGCTGCGGGCGGCCGGTGTCGCGCCCGGCACCTGTGTGCCGCTGGTCGCCGAGCGCAGCGAGGACTTCCAAATGATGTTCTGGGGTCTCGTCGGCGCCGGTCTGGTCCCCGTGCCGCTCGCCGCGGACACCCGCCGGGTGGCGCCCGTGTGGGAACACCTGGGCCGACCGCACCTGTTCGTGGACGCGGCCGGGGAGGAAGCGGCGCGGCACCTGCCCGCCGAGGCCGCCGTACTGCGGGTGGACCGGCTGCCGGACGGGGAGCTCGGGGACGCCGTCCGGCCGGGTGCGCCGGGTGATCTGGCGTTCGTGCAGTTCTCCTCGGGCAGTACCGGGCAGCCCAAGGGCATCGAACTCACCCATGCGGCGGTGACGGCCAACCTGCGCCAGATCATTGCCGTATCCGAACTGGGCGCCGCCGACGTGGTGGTGAGCTGGATGCCGTACTTCCACGACATGGGGCTGATCGGCACGCACCTCGCGCCGCTCGCCGCCCGTGCCCGGCAGGTCAAGATCGGGCCGTCGGCGTTCGCCCGGCGGCCGGGACTCTGGTTCGAGAAGGCCACCGCCCACCGGGCGACCCATCTGTCGGCCGCCAACTTCGCGCTCGCGCTGACCGTCCGGCGGACGACGGAGGCGGACATGGCACGGTTCGACCTGCGCAGCGTCCGGCGCGTGGTGGTCGGGGCCGAGCCGATCTCCGCCACCGTCTGGCGTGACTTCGCCCGCCGCACGCGGCTCGCGGGACTGGCGGCGCACGCCCTTCAGCCCGTGTACGGGCTCGCCGAGGCGACCTTGGCCGTGACGTTCCCGCCGTCGGGCGAGGTGGCCGTGCCGCTGGCGGTGGAGCGGGACGCGCTCAGCCGCGGCCGGGTGGTGGACGCCTCCCCCGACGCGGCCGACGGCGCCGTCGAACTCATGGACCTCGGCCGTCCCGTGCCCGGCTGCTCCGTGCGGATCGTCGGTGACGCCGGACAGGTGCTCGGTGAGCGGCGCGTGGGCCACATCGAGGTGCGCGGACCCCAACTCGCCCGCGGCTACCTGGGGCTGCCCGACGCCACCGCCGCCGCCTTCGGCACCGAGGGCTGGCTGCGCACGGGAGACCTGGGTTTTCTGCGGGACGGGCGCCTGTTCGTCAGCGGCCGGCACAAGGACGTGCTCTTCCTCAACGGGCTGACGTACCATGCCGCCGACCTGGAGGAGGTCGCCGCCACGACGCCCGGGCTGCCGCCCGGCACCGCCGCGGTGGTGGGGTCCACCGACCCCGTCACCGGCCATGAGCGGGTGCTGGTGTGCGTCGCCTGGGCCCGTCCCCCGCGCTCGGCCGACGAGGTGCTGCGACGGGTCGCCGACCGCGTGGGCGAGGCTCTCTTCCACGACGACGTGCGGGTCGTCGCCCTGCCGCCCGGCCGCTTCCCCCGCACCACCAGCGGCAAGCTGCGCCGCCATGCGCTGCGGAAGCGGTTCGAGGCGGGCCGCTTCCCCCACGTCGTGCTCCGCACGCCCGGTGGTGTGGCCCGCGACCCCGGCGAGCGCGATGCGCCCCGGGCGCAGGCCGCGGCCGAGCGGACGGTGCGCGAGGTGTGGGCCGCGGTGCTGGGGCTGCCCGTCGAGCGGATCGGCACCCATGTGTCCTTCCGGGCGCTCGGCGGGACCTCGCTGAAGGCGATGGAGGTACTGGCCGCGCTGGAGGACGCCTTCGGCCGCCGCCTGGAGGTGTCGGCGCTGCGCGCCGGGGCGGACACGGTGGCCGACATCGTCGACCACCTGCTCGACGAGCCCGAGGCGAAGTCGCAGGCGCGCCCCGCGCCGACATCCCCGAAAGTACGCAACACCGGTACGGGCGGCACCCTCGCCGTCGTCGGTCTCGCCTGCCGTTTCCCCGGCGCCACCACCCCCGACGAGTACTGGCACCTGCTCGCCGAAGGGCGGGACCTCGTCACCCCGGTACCGCCGCACCGGTGGGAGGGCGAGCAGATGCCCGAAGCCCGGTGGGGAGCGTTCCTGAAGAACCCGGCGGACTTCGACACCGCTCGCTTCGGGATCGGCGACGAAGAGGTCCGGGCCCTGGACCCACAGGCCCGGCTGCTGCTGGAACTGGCGCACGAGGCCCTGGAGCGGGCCGGTTACGCCGGTCCGCGCCGCCGCGCTCATCGCATCGGCGTGTTCGCCACGACCGGCGACAGCAGCTACCGGGAACTCCTGGAGCGGGCACACGGCACCGACCTGCCGTCCGCGGCGCTGACCGGCAACCTGCCCAACCTCCTCGCCGCGCGCATCGCGCAGAGCTTCGACCTGGACGGTCCGGCCCTGGCCGTGGACACGGCCTGTTCGTCCGCCCTCGTCGCCCTGCACCTGGCCCGCCGCAGCCTCGCGGACGGCGAGTGCGACATCGCCCTCGTCGGCGGCGTCAACCTGCACCTCACGCCGACCGCGCACCGCATGCTGCACGCCGCGCAGGCCCTGTCCCCGACCGGCCGCAGCCGCGCCTTCGGAGCCGCCGCGGACGGCTTCGTGCCCGGCGAGGGCGGCGCGGTGTTGGTTCTACGGCGGACGAAGGACGCACAGCAGGCGGGCGACGAGATTCTCGCCCTGGTCCGCGGCACCGCCGTCAACAACGACGGCACCTCGCTGAGCCTGCTGGCACCCAACCCCGCCCGCCAGCGCGAGGTCATCACCGCCGCCCACACCACCGCGGCCGTCGACCCGGCCGACGTGACGTACGTCGAGGCACACGGCACCGGCACGGCCCTCGGCGACCCGGTGGAGCTGATGTCGCTCGCCCACGCCTTCCCCCCTCTGCCCGACGGGCACCAGCGTCTGCTGGGCTCGGCCAAGACCAACATCGGACACCTGCTCAACGCCGCCGCGCTGCCGGGCCTGGTGAAGGTCGTACTGGCGCTGCAGCACGGCCAGGTACCGCCCTCACTGCACGCCGACCCGCCCGCCGCGCCGGTCGCCGGGTCCGGGTTCCAGGTGCCCGGCAGGCTCGTCCCCTGGCCCGCGCCGCCTTCAGGGGGCCCGCTCATGGCAGGGGTCAACGCCTTCGGCTTCGGCGGCACCAACGCCCACGCCGTACTGGAGCAGGCGCCGCCACCCCTCAGCCGTACCCCTGAGACGGAGGCGGACAGGCCCCACCTCCTCGCGCTCTCCGCGACCACCCCACCCGCCCTGCGCGCCCTGGTCCGGGAACTGTCCGACCACCTGGCCGCCCGCCCGGACATCACCGAGCCCGACCTGTGCCTGACCGCGGGCACCGCCCGCGACGACGCCCCGCACCGGCTCGCGCTCGTCTGCGACGGTGACGTACGCGCACAGCTGACCGCCCTGGCCTCGGCGAGTGACACCACGCGACAACCGTCCACCGGCACCGTCCAGGCGCGCCCCCGCCTCGCCTTCCTCTTCCCCGGTCAAGGCACCCAGCGTCCTGGCATGGCGGCGGGCCTGTACGCCACCGCGGGCGTGTTCCGGGACACCCTCGACGAGGCCTCCGCACACCTCGGCCCGCTGTCCGGCCGCACCCTCACCGACTGGTGCACCGACCCCGGCGTCGACCCTGCCGACCTGGCGCGCACCGAGATCACCCAGCCCGTCCTGATCGCCTACGCCGTGGCGCTCACCCGGCAGTTGGGCGCCTGGGGCGTCGTACCGGACGCCGTCACCGGTCACAGCGTCGGGGAACTGGCCGCGGCTTGCGCGGCGGGCCTGCTGCCGCTGTCCGACACCGTCCGCTTCGCCGCCGAACGCGGCCGGCTCCTCGCCGAGCTGACCGAGCAGGGCGCGATGGCCGCCGTACGCGGGGCGGACGACGCCGTTCACGCCCTGGTCGCCGCGTCGGACGGCGCGCTGAGCGTCGCCGCCCGCACCGCCCCCGGCCGGCTGGTGCTGTCCGGGACCGTGCGCGCGGTCGAGGACGCGGTCGCCGAGCTGACCGGGCGGGGCGTCTCCGTGCAACGGCTCAGCGTCACGCGCGCTTTCCACTCACCGATGATGGAACCAGCCGCGCGGGCGCTGTACGACGCCGCCCGCGGACACGTACGTGGAGGTCGGGCCCGGCACCGATCTGCCGAGCGCCGTACGTCTGGCCGCCGACGGGTCCAGCCCGGCGCCGGTCACGCTCTCCGCCCTCCCCGCCGCGCGTGAGGGGGACGGGTGGGACAGGGGTGCCCTGCTGCGTACCGTCGCCCGGCTGTGGACGCGTGGTGTCGCCGTCGACCACGCCGCGCTCGCCCCGACGGGACGCCGGGTGCCGCTGCCCACCTACCCCTTCCAGCGGCGGTCCTACTGGCCCGGACCTGACGCCGCCGCCCGGCTGCTGCACCGGGTCGCCTGGACGCCCACTGCCCTCTCCGAGCCGCCGGGACCGGTGCCGGTCACCCTGGTCGCGGGGCCCGACGGCGATGCGGTGCGGGAGCTGTCCGCGCGGCTGGCCGAGTGCGGGGTACCGGTGGCCGAGGCGGGTACGGCGTCCGCGCACACCGTCGTCCACCTCGCGGGGCGGGCGGACGACGACTCGGGCGTGGACACCGCGGCCGCCTTCCGGAACACCCTGCGGCTCTTCGACCGGGCCGGTGCCAAGCGCCTGTTGCTCCTCACCGAGGACGCCCACCGCACCGGCGCGGACGGTGAGGCGACGCCGCGTCCGGGTCAGGCCCTGCTCACCGGGCTCGCGCTCGCCTTCCCGGAGGAGACCGAGGACGCGGAGCTGGTCTGCGCCGACCTGTCGTCCCGGGACACGGCCACGCAGCAACTCGCCGGCGTGGTCGCCGAGTTGGGGGCACCGGGCGAGAAGGTGGCCGTGGCCGCCTGGCGCGGCGGTGCGCGGCTGCTGCGGGGGATCGAGCCTCGGCCCGGTGACACCGTGGCGGACTGCGAGGACCGGCTGCCCGTGGACGGCACCTACCTGATCACCGGCGGCGCGGGCGGCCTCGGTGCCGCGCTCGCCCGGGACCTCGCCGGGCGGGGCCGCCCCACTCTCGTCCTCACCGGCCGTTCCCCACGGCCACCGGCCGCGCTGCTCACCGAACTCGGCGAACTCGGCGCCGACGCCCGCTACCGGCAGGCCGACGTCACCGACGAACGACGGCTCGACGCGCTTCTCGCCGAACTCCCGCCGCTGGACGTCGTGTTCCATTTGGCCGGGGTGGCCGTTCCAGGCTCCTTGCGGGGCACCACCCAAGCCGACACCGGCCGTTCACTGGCCGCCAAGACCATCGGCACCCGCCTGCTGGCCCGCACCCTCCACCGCCACGGGCACCGCTCGGCCCTGTGCGTGGCCTTCTCCTCGGTGGCGTCCGTCCTCCCCGGTGCCGCGGGCGCGCTGGGCGACTACGCCGCCGCCAACGCCTACCTCGACGCCTTCGCCGCGGCCGAGCGTGCCGCCGGGCACCGCTGGCTGGCTGTGAACCTCGGCGCCGTGGCCCGCACGGGGCTGGCCGCCACCGCGGCGGAGCGCATGCCTCTGCACGCCGGGGGCACACCCCTCGCACCGGCCGAAGCGCTGCATGCACTGCGTGCCGCATGCGCCGCCGACACCGCGCAGCTCGTACTCGCCGACATCCGCGGTCACGCGCCAGCGGTACGGCGTCCTCGGCACCGGATACCAACCCCGGTGCCCGCGCCTGCTTCCGCCGTATCCGGATCCGGCACCCGCGCCCTCGTGCGCACCCTGCTCGCCGAATCCCTGCACCTGCCGGCCGAGGCGGTCGACGAAGACACGCCCTTCCTCTCCCTCGGCCTGGACTCGCTCACCGCGGTCGACCTGGTCCGGCGACTGGAACGCACGCTGGGCAGGGAGCTGCCGACGACGCTGTTCTTCGAGTACCGCACGGTGCGGGAACTCTGTGCCCACCTGGACACCGCCGCCTCCGACACGAACGCAACCACCCTCCCGACGAGCGGCGTCCCGGAAGGCACGCCGTTCCCCCTCACCCCCGTCCAACTGGCCCTGCACACCAGCAGCGTCCTGTATCCGGGAACCCCGGCACGGGGCTGGGTGCGCCAGACCATCCACGGCCCCCTCGACCCCGGCCTGCTGCGCCGCGCCCTCGCCGCGCTCGCCGAGCGGCACGGCATGCTGCGCATCCGGCTCGGACAGGACGACGCCCACCCCTCCCCCGTACCGCACCAGACGGTGACGACGGGTGCCGACCCGGCCGTGTGGTTCGAGACGCGGCCGTGCCCCGAAGGCGGCCTCGAAGCGCTGGAGACGGAGCTGGCCAATCGGCCGCTGGACCTCACCGGCGAACCTCCACTGCGGGCGTTGCTGCTGACCGAA
The DNA here is from genome assembly GCF_053592195.1 of Streptomyces sp. NPDC002776. Lineage (NCBI taxonomy): Bacteria > Bacillati > Actinomycetota > Actinomycetes > Kitasatosporales > Streptomycetaceae > Streptomyces > Streptomyces sp. NPDC002776. The sequence goes on from NZ_JBSFVG010000012.1 coordinate 237,554, forward strand.
GACGCCCAAGTGGCCCATCTGGTGCTGTGCGCGCATCACGTCGCCGCCGACGGCTACAGCCTCAACGTCCTCGGCACGGAACTCTGGACGCTCTACACCGGCCTCACCCTGGGCCGCGCCCCCACCCCGCTGCCGCCCACCGCGGACTTCGCCGCCCTCGCCACCGGCGGCACGCCCTCCGCCCGCGCCGAGGACACCACGTACTGGACGGCCCGCCTCAGGGGCCGCTCCCCCATGCCCCTGCCCTACGACGGCCGCCCCGACCCCGATGAGGGCCCCGGCCCGCTCGTCACCGAGCACCGCTTCCTGGACGAGGCCCTCGTCGCCGTCCTGCGCGAACGGGCCGCCCGCTGGAACGTCTCCCTCTTCCACCTCCTGCTCGCCGCCTACGCCCGCTGCCTGGCGCGCTGGAGCGGACAGCACGACATCGCGGTGAACGTCGCCCGCGCGGGCCGCGACGCCCGGCTGCCCGGCCTCGACCGACTGGTCGGCCCCCTCGCCGACACCCTGCCGCTGCTGCTGGAGACCGACCCGGACGAGCCGCTCCGCCACGTCGCCGAACGCGTGCGACTGGCCTGGCTGGACAGCGAGCGGCACGCCACCGTCAGCAGCCTCGACCTCGCCCGCCTGCTGCCCGGCGACCCCTCGGGACCGCGAACGGTGAGCCCCGCCAGCTTCAGCTTCGCCCGCTTCCCTGCTCCCCTGGACCCGGACTGCCCGGTCCAGGTCCGGCCCACGGCGGCCGGCACCGGCTCGGCCGCGACCCGGCTGAACCTGCTCTGCTGGGAGGACGGGCCCGCGCTGCGCCTGTCCTGGAACTTCCCCGAACGCCTCTTCACGCAGGCGACGATCGCCCACCTCGCCACCGCCTTCGAAGAGGAGTTGCGCGGCTGCGCGGCGATCGGGCCGGTGTCGCAGGCGCTGGCACGCACATCCGCCGGACCGGAGGGCGTGAGTCGGTCGGCCTTGGTCGGCCGGTTGCTGGAGCAGTTCCGGGCCGCACCCGACGCGGTCGCCGTGGACGACGGCCGACGCGCCCTGACGTACCGGGAGCTCGACGCGGCCACCGGTGCCCTCGCCCGGCGGCTGCGGGAGAACGGCGTACGGCCAGGTGACCTGGTGGGGATGCTCACCACGCCCGGCCCCACCACCGTGGTCGCCGTCGTCGGCATTCTCCGGTCGGGCGCCGGTTGGGTGCCGCTGGACGCCGAGCACCCGGCGGCCCGGCTGGCCGACCAGACGGGCCGGTGCGGAGTGCGCGTCGTCGTGCACGACGAGAGCACCGAGGCCGCGGCGCGGGCGCTCACCACGCTGACGACCGTGCCCGTCACCGGGCCGGACGACGGGCAGGAAGCGGACGGGCCCGGCGAGACAGCCGACGCCGACGCGGCGGCGTACGTCATCTTCACCTCCGGCTCCACCGGCCGCCCCAAGGCGGTGCCCATCACCTTTCGCGCCATGGAGAACTACCTCCACTGGGCCACGATCACTTTCGCGTACGGCCCCGGCGACCGGCTCGCCAACACCTCCTCGCCCTGCTTCGACGCCTCCGTACGCCAGTTGCTCGCGCCGCTGCTCACCGGTGCCACCGTGGTGACCACCGACCGCGACCTCGTACGGGACCCGGAACTGCTGCTGCACCACGTGGCGCGGGCCCGGATCACCGTGTGGAGTTCGGTGCCGTCGCTGTGGGAACGGCTGCTGACCGCCGCGGAGGGACTGGTCCGGCGCGGCCGACCGCTGCCGGATCTGTCCGCGCTGCGCCTGGTCCACGTCGGCGGTGAGGTGCTGTGGGCGGACTGGGTGCGTCGCTGGTACGACCTGTTCGGCCCCGGGCAGACGATCGTCAACCTCTACGGGCCCACCGAGACCACCATCAACGCCACCTATCACATCGTCACCGAGCGCCCGGGCGAGGAGGTCAGGGCCCTGCCCATCGGCCGTGCCCTGTCCGGGACCGAACTGCTCGTCATCGGACCCGACGGTGAGCCGCGCGGTCCGGGCGGCACCGGTGAGCTCCTGATCGGTGGCGTCGGACTGTCCGCCGGTTACCTCGGCGACCCCGCCCTGACCCGAGCGGCGTTCACCGAACGGGACGGGCGTCGCTGGTACCGCAGCGGTGACCGTGTGGAGGTGCTGCCCGACGGTGTGCTGCGGTTCGTCGGCCGCCTCGACGACCAGGTGAAGATACGGGGCCACCGGGTCGAGCCGGGCGAGGTGGAGGCCGCGCTGCGCGCCCGTGCGGACGTGGCACAGGCGGTCGTACTGGCCGGTGAGGGGCGGCTGTCCGCGTTCGTCGTGTTCCGGGACGCGGAGGGCGGGGCGGACGCGGAGGGTGGTGGGGACGCGGAGGGTGGTGGGGACGCGGACGCGGTAACGCTGCGGCGTCATCTGGCGCAGACGCTGCCGCCGTACATGGTGCCGGCCCGCATCACCCTCCTGGACGCCCTGCCGCTGACCGGAACCGGCAAGGTCGACCGGCGGGCCCTGCTGCCCGCCCGGGGCGAGGCGCCGCAGGCGGAGGCGCCCCGGTCCCCCACCGGTGACACCGAGGAACGGCTGGCACGCATCTGGTGCGAGCTGCTCGGCGTCGAACGGGTCGGACCGGACGACGACTTCTTCGAGCTGGGCGGCGATTCGCTGCTGGCGTTGCAGGTGTTCGACCGGCTCGCCCGGCACGGCGGCGGTCCGCTGCCCAGGCCCACCGCCGTGTACCGCAACCGCACCCTGGCCGCGCTGGCCGCGGCCATGGACAAAGCGGCGGCCGAGGACATGGCGGCGGCCGAGGCGGAACCGGCTGGCGCCGACGGCGGTCCCGGAGAGCCGTCCCTCCCGGCAGACCTCGTCGTACCGGCAGCCTTCCCGGTCACCCCCAGTCAGCGCGGCTTTCTGCTCGCCGAGGCGCTCGCCCCCGGTACCGGGGGCTCCTGGCTGGCCCGGGTGCGGCTGACCGGCCCTCTCGACCGGGAAGTGTTCCAGCGGTCCGTGGACACCCTGGTGGCCCGGCATCCGATGCTGCGCACGGTCTTCCCGGCCGGGGTACGGCCGCCGATTCAGCAGCAACTGCCCGCGTCGCTGCGGCTGCCCGTCGACTTCACGACCGTGTCCGGGACGGCGGAGCTGGCGGAACGGGTGGCGGACGAGCGGCGCCGCCGCTTCGAGCCGTGGGCCTGGCCGTTGCTGCGCCTGCGGGTCCTCACCCTGACGCCGCACGACCACGTACTCGTCGTGCACGCCCACCATTTGATCGGCGACGGCTACAGCGCGGCCCTGCTGCTCGGGGAGTTGACCGTGGTGTACGACGCCCTCAGCCGGGGTGCGGCACCCGCGCTGCCCGAACTGCACGGCAGCTTCCGCGCGTTCGCGCAGCGTCTCGCCGAGCGGGCCGGGGGTCCGCAGGCGGAGGAGGAGGGAGCGCGGCAACGGCGGGCGGCACTGTCCGCGCCGTACGCGAAGCCGGTCCTGCGCGCCGCTCCGGCGGCGGCCTCCATGCCTCCGTCACCGGGGTTCCACTCCCACGGCTTCGACCTGGACGCCACCGTCACGGGCGCGCTCCGCAAGCTCGCCGCCGACACGGGCGCCACCTTGTACGCGCCGCTGCTCACCGCCTACCACGCGGCGCTCGCCGCCCGCACCGGCCAGGAGGACCTGGTCATCGGCGTGGCCGTGTCCGGGCGGGACCACCCCCTGCCCGACATCCACCGTGTCTTCGGGCCGTTCGCCACCGCTGTCGCCGTCCGCCCCTTCGGGCCGGGCGTGACAGCGCCCCGGGGCGACGATGTCGCGTCCCGGGTGCGCCGGGTGGTGGAGGAGACGGTCGCCGCCCGCGTCCACGAGGACGTCGTACCGCGTGACACCAGCGGGCTGCCGCTGACGTCGCAGTTCTTCTTCACCTTCCTGGACTTCGGCGCGCTCGGCCCGCAGGGCGGGGAGGTGCTGGCCGTGTCCTGGGACGAGGAGGAGGACAGCGGCTTCACTCCGCCCGCGGCCGGGACGGACGTGTTCCTCGCGGTGCGGCCCGACGGGGACCGGCTGAAGATCACCGTGCGGGGCGCGGCGGCGGCCTTCGATACGGACGCGCTCGCCGAGTTCGCCGACGAACTGCGCGACCGGCTCGTCCGTACGGTGCCGGCCTCCGAGCCCCGACCCGTACGGCGGGTCGCGCGCCCCCAAGGCCAGGACCTGGACGCCGCGCTCGTCGGCTATCTCCCCGCTCCCGCCCATCTGGCCCGGCTGGCGGGTCTGCCGGAGACCCCTTCGACCCGAGAGGACATCCGCCGCCTGCTGTTCCCGGGCGGCGAGCCGCGGCTGCTGGAGACGACCTCCACGCCGCTGGGCCGGTCCGGCTTCGTGGCGCTGCCGCTCTTCGCCGACGAGCTCGCCGGCGATCGCACGCTGGTCGCGCACACCGTGGGGGCCGTGCGAACGGCTACAGAGCTCGGCGCCCGGTGCGTCTCGCTGGCCGGCATGATCCCCTCCCTCACCGGCTACGGCTTCGACGTACTGCGCGCCGACCGGGCCGCGGCGGCGTCCGTCACCACCGGGCACGCGACCACCGTCGTCTCCGTGGTCAGCACGGTGCACGCGGCGCTGGCCGCGACCGGCGGCGACCTGTCCGACCTGGAGGTGGCCGTGGTGGGGCTCGGCTCGATCGGCGCTTCGTCGCTGGAGTTGCTGCTCACCCTGGCCGAACGGCCGCCCGCCCGGCTCATGTTGTGTGACGTGCCCGGCAGCGGTCCACGTCTTGGGGCACTGGCCCGCACGCTGCGGGAACGCGGGCTGGCCGATGAGGTCGCCGTCCACGTCTCCGACCCGGACCTGCCCGACGCCGTGTACGGGGCCGGGCTGGTCGTCGCGGCGGTCAGCGGGCACCGGGACCTCATCGACGTGGACCGGCTGCGGCCCGGTGCCGTCGTCGTGGACGACAGTTTCCCGCACTGCTTCGCCACGGACCGCGCCCTGGCGAGGATGCGGGATCGGGCGGATGTACTTGTGGTCGGCGGGGGGCTGTTGACGGTCGGTGACACCCGGCGCACCTTGGCGGCGGGGCTTCCCGAGGCGGTCGCGGGTGCCGAGGCCACGGCCGCGTACGGGATCGCGGGCACGTTGGCATCCTGCCGAGCGGAGTCCCTGCTGCACGCCTCCGGCGTGGACGTACCCCTGGTACGGGGCCTGGTCGACGCTCCTACGGCCCTGGCCTACTGGCGGGCCGTGGAGGAGGCCGGAGTGACGGCCGGGCCGCTGCATCTGCTCGGCCAGGTGGTGGAACCGCTGGCGGAGGGGGTCGGTCGGCTGCGGGGGTGACGGTGCGACGGAGTCAGCATGTCACCGAAGCGTCCGCTCCGCTCGGCTGCGGTGAGCGGATCGAGCAGTTCGTCGACACCCGCGGGACAACTCTTCGTACGGTAGGTGGCGGCCGAGGTTACTGCCGCGCGCCCGGCTATACCCCCATAGAACGGATCGACATAACCTCGCACTCCGCACGTAGTCAGTGATGTATCCACCGGTGCGGCGCAGGACGCGTGCATCGGGTGTCGTTCAACGAAGTGGAGCCCATCCATGCCCGTCGTCCTGGTTCATGGCGTTCCCGAGACCGCTGAGGTGTGGGACGAACTGCGTCCCCTGCTCGGCAGGGACAGCGTCACGCTGTCCCTGCCCGGCTTCGGCGCCCCGCTGCCGGAGGGGGCCACCCCGACGAAGGAGTGCTACGCCGACTGGCTGGCCAACGCTCTGAAGGAGCTGGACGGCCCGATCGACCTCGTCGGTCACGACTGGGGTGCGCTGCTGACCGCCAGGGCCGCCACAAACGGGGCGGTTCCGCTGCGCAGTTGGGTGATGGACGTGGCCTGCGTCTACCACCCCTCGTACGTCTGGCACGACTTGGCCCGGATCTGGCAGACGCCGGCAGCGGGCGAGGCGTTCATGGAACATGCGCTGACCACTCCGGCGGACCACCCCGAGAGCACGGCGACGGCGTTGCGCGGCTGGGGTGTGCCCGCGGAGCACGCCCTGGCCATGAACGGTCGGCTGGACCGGACGATGTGTGACGCGATCCTCTCGCTCTACCGGTCGGCCACCCCGAACGTGTTCGCCGACTGGGGGACGACGACCGGCACACCGGAGAGCCCGGGCCTGGTGCTGATCCCGGAGCAGGACCACGTCGAGATCGCCGAGTTGTCCGAGCAGACCGCCGAACTCCTCGGCGCGCGCCATGTCGGACTGCCGGATCTCGGGCACTGGTGGATGCTGCAGGATCCCGAGCACAGCGCCTGGGAGCTGACCACGTTCTGGGACTCGCTGGGCTGAGCGGCGTCGTTGGGATGCCGCGGTCGGGGCGCTCAAGTGAGGCGGCCGACCGTGTCCAGCAGCCGTGCCCGGTCCGGTGCCCTGGGCGCGTAACGCGGGCGCCCGGTGGCGAGTTCGACGATCCGCCGCACCAGGCCGGGCTTCAACAAGGGGAATGCGGGCTGCGGCAAGGTGGCGGCAAGGTTTGTCCAAGCCCCGCCCCGCAGTGTGAGTCCGCTACGGAACACACACCGATCACGGATGAGGACGCCACCCCACGAGGCGGACCGCGGAGCTCCCGCACGGCCCGGACACCCGCATGACTCACGTACCCGGCGGCCCAGACGGCCTCCGCCCCCCGAGACCGTGGCCCCCGACACCCTGCACAACGCGACCGCCCCCGATGACGACGTCGAGCGTCTGCTCACCTCCCACCTGGTCACCGACGCCCTCGACGATCTCACCGAGCAGCATCGGGAGATCATCCGCCTCCTGTACCACCTCGAACGCAGCGTCGCCCAGGTCGCCGCCCACCTCCACATCCCGCCGGACACCGCCAAGTCGCGCTCCTACTACGCCCTGCGAGCCCTCAAGAAGGCACTCGTCGCACGAGGTCACCGGGCGAACTGACGCGGTGCTCAGCCGAAAAGGACCAGCGGCTTCGGGCCAGGTCGAGCAGGGCTTCGGGCAGGTCGTCGTAGGAGGCATCCACCGTCACCGGAAACGCTCCGGCCTCCAGCTCAATGCGCCCTTGCCGGTGCGGGTCAGCGACTTCATACCCGCTCTTGGGCATGCCCCCTGGAAGCCGTGACGATCCAGACGGACCCGGGGATGCGGACCCCGTCGGACGTCTCGAACTCCGCGAGCGCGTCATGCACTTCGGCACGGATACGGGAGACGGTCTCGGGGTTCACTTCGCGCAGGTTGTAGCGGGTGGGGCCCATGGCGAAGAGGAAGTCGACGGCGGAGCCCGCGTCGGCGCCGAACGTCATGGGAGTCGACCGTTCACCTGCGGTGACGCCCCGCAGGCGTGAAAATCGGTACAGGGGCTGTCCGCCGACGCCGCTTGATGTTTGGGCTGTGAGCCC